>CAJJOP010000019.1:0-44617 GCA_905193415.1 uncultured Roseburia sp. | reverse complement strand
GCGGTACGCGAGCTGGGTTCAGAACGTCGTGAGACAGTTCGGTCCCTATCCGGCGCGGGCGTAGGATATCTGAGGGGAGCTGGCCTTAGTACGAGAGGACCGGGCTGGACAGACCGCTGGTGCACCAGTTGTCATACCAATGGCATAGCTGGGTAGCCAAGTCTGGAAGGGATAAACGCTGAAGGCATCTAAGCGTGAAGCCCCCCCCAAGATGAGATGTCCCAACGAAAGTTGTAAGGACCCTTAGAGAGTATGAGGTAGATAGGTCAGGGGTGGAAGTGCAGCGATGCATGGAGCTGACTGATACTAATCGTCCGAGGGCTTGACCAAGAGCACTTAGTGAGAACAAGTCGTAAGACGCCGTTCGAGGTTAGTGCGATGGTCGTTCGAAGGAACTTAATGAGAGCGAGCCGTAAGGCGAAGGTCGAATTTAGTGAATCGAACTTCCTTGTAAAACGAAAGTGAGAAATAGCATAGTGACGGCATTTGATTAACCTGTATGAAGTTTTGAAGGTACAAAATACTTTCATAAATAGGGATATAGTTCAGTTGGTAGAACGTTGGTCTCCAAAACCAAATGTCGAGGGTTCGAGTCCTTCTGTCCCTGTTATAATTAAAAGAGAAATAAATATCAGCTTTATCTGGTATTTATTTCTCTTTTGTTATGTACAGAATTTGATCAAAGAGTCAAAAAATAACTGATGGATTATTAAAAAAGAAGAATCCGGAAGAACATTACAAGAAAAAAGAGGAGGAAGATTCAAAAAGATGAATCAGAGTAAGAAAAGCAGAGCATCTATTTTTGAATTAAACGGCATTCCAAAGTTTGATCAGGCAGTGCCGCTGGCATTGCAGCATGTTGTAGCAATGATTGTGGGATGTGTAACGCCGGCAATTATTGTAGCAGGTGTAGCAGGACTGGACAGCACAAATCGTGTCATGTTGATACAGTCATCACTGGTCGTATCTGCACTATCCACATTTTTGCAGTTGTTTCCGATTGGAAAGAAACAAGGATTCCGTCTGGGAGCTGGATTACCGGTCATCATGGGTGCAAGTTTTGCGTATGTGGCAAGCATGCAGGCAATCGCTGGGGATTTTGGAATTGCAGCGATTTTTGGCGCACAGATTATCGGTGGTATTATAGCGGCGATTATTGGATTTTTTATTGACAAGATACGAAAAGTATTTCCGCCTCTTGTTACAGGCACGGTTGTATTTACGATAGGTCTTTCTTTGTATCCGACTGCCGTAAACTATATGGCGGGAGGAACATCCAATGACACTTATGGTCACTGGTCAAATTGGCTGGTGGCATTTATTACACTGGCGGTAGTAATTTTTCTGAATCATTTTACAAAAGGATTTTTAAAATTGGCATCTATCCTGATCGGTATTATCGTTGGATATATCGTGTCAATTCCATTTGGAATGGTAGATCTGGCAGCTGTTGCACAGGCAAAAGTTTTTCAGATTCCGCAGATCATGCATTTTGGCATCAAATTTGAACCTTCAAGTTGTATCGCAATCGGTTTATTGTTTGCAATTAATGCGATTCAGGCAATCGGAGATTTTACAGCAACTACAACAGGAAGTATGGATCGTGAACCGACGGATCAGGAATTAAAAGGCGCGATCGTAGGATATGGGTGCATGAATATTATAGGCGCTTTCCTGGGCGGACTTCCAACGGCTTCCTATAGCCAGAACGTAGGTATCGTAACCACGACAAAAGTTATCAACAGAGTCGTACTGGGAATGGCGGCAGCGATTCTTCTGATCGCCGGACTGGTTCCGAAATTTTCCGGTTTACTGACCACGATTCCGCATTGTGTGCTGGGTGGCGCTACAATCTCCGTATTTGCATCCATTGCTATGACTGGTATCCGTCTGATCACTTCACAGCAGATGAACTTCAGAAACACAACCGTTGTTGGTCTGTCTGTTGCCCTGGGTGTAGGCGTGACACAGGCATCTGCATCATTGGCAATGTTCCCGGCATGGGTAACAACTGTATTTGGAAAAACACCAGTCGTTATCGCTACCTGTGTGGCAGTTTTATTGAATCTGATTCTTCCAAAAGAGCAGAAGGCATAAGATTGCTGGAAAGTTATTAAAGCAGGTATCAGTATGATATTCGTAAAAAGATAGTTGCGTTTGACATAACCTTTTAATGTCAAGAGCTGGTATTGATTTGAATAATGAAAAACAGAACCGTTACCTATGATATTTTAAAGAAGTATCTTAGGTAGCGGTTCTGTTTTTGACTGTAAAAAGTCTGTAAACAGGATTGTTCTGTTGCGATATAAAGTAAAATATATTATAAGCCATATCAGTCAGGGAACTGATATGGCTTATAAAAATAGCTTTCGCAGAAATTAATTTACGAATCGTATTATTTTATTTTTCCGGATATGATACACTGTAAATCACATCGCCGTCAGCAGCCAGGAAACGCGCTTCTACGACTGGATCTGTAATACCTGCTCCTTTGAGTGAATCATAGGCTGTTTTCAGATTATTTACTGTGCTGTCTTTTGCATCAGCAAGTGCAGCAGCAGTTGCCTTTTTATCGATATTTGTCTCCCGATATGCATATATATAAGTCAGAGTGTTGTCAGTTCCTTCCAATTTGAAATCTAAACCCTGATCGTTAAGAGAAGATTTTAATTCATCATAAGCTGCTTTCATTTCATCAGTTGCGAGAAATTCAGAAACAGAAGTGATACCGGACTCGGATGGGAGATTTGTAGCTTCTTTTTCTGCTTCTGCTGTAGCACTGACATCTGCTTCTGGTTCAGCACTTGCTTCTGTTGTTGTAGCAGGTGTATTCTGGTCTGCATCACTATTGTTTCCACATCCGGTAAATGTCAGTGCAGAAGCAGCCATAATTCCACATAACAATAAGCTAACAAGTTTCTTTTTCATAATTTTCCTCCATTTCGTGTTGATTCGCTACTATCAGAAAAACATAAGATATTTTACGCTGCATATGGTAGCAAACGCGAATCTTCGATAAAAAGCTGTTATTTGCATATTCATAAACGTAATGGATTTTCTATAACAACTGTTACCGTTAAACTGATAGATTGTGCGAATTGACATCCTATTTATTTAATATATAAAAAGTTTATCATAAAATTTTGCAAATAGGAAGAAAAAGTTAGAAAATTGTAGAAAAATATCAATGTTTATTTAGATCGAAGAAAAGAAAACAAAAACTTTGGTAAAGAGGTTTTGGAAGAAAATGCAAAGCGATTAAGTATTCAGTGCAACTGCAACAGGGAGCAGTTCCCGCCGAAAAATTTTCAGGAAAATAATTGTCCGAAGTGGAAATAAACTTTTCACTTAAGTAGAAAAAATAATTGACAAATTTTGTAAATAAATATTGACGATTTAATTTCAGGGTACTATAATTAAGAGGAACAAAAATGGTAGAACCAATTTCGAGAATGAAAATGGTACATAGATTTCATGAATATTTGGACACTATTCAACTAGCTGAAAATCTGCGGAATGATAGTTGGAACTGGAGAAATCTTATGCCATAAAGCAGAAAAAAATTGATATATTTTTTTAAAACAAGTGGTAGTACCAATGCATGCGATAAAAATTCAGTGGACAGAAAAAGGGCAATTCGTAGGAATCAGCCATACCTATAGAGAACATGATTTAAGGAGGATTAAGAAGATGGCAGAGTTCAGTTACAATGAAGTAACACCGGAACTTGTGGAAGAATTTAAAAAGATTGTTCCGGGCAAAGTATTTGTGGGAGATGAGATCAATGATGATTATGCCCATGATGAGATGCCAATCTATGGCAAAGGAGCTCCAAGTGTATTGATTGAAGCTACTACAACAGAGGATATTTCAGCAATCATGAAGCTGTGTTATGAAAACAGCATTCCTGTAATTCCGAGAGGTGCAGGAACCGGACTTACCGGTGCAGCTGTAGCACTCCATGGCGGTGTCATGATTGATATGTCCAAGATGAATAAGATTCTGGAATATGACAAAGAAAACTTCGTTGTACATGTACAGGCAGGCGTTCTGCTTAACCAGCTGGCTGAGGATGCACAGAAGCAGGGACTTTTATATCCGCCAGATCCGGGTGAAAAATTTGCAACTCTCGGCGGAAATGTATCTACCAATGCAGGTGGCATGAGAGCTGTAAAGTATGGCTGTACTAGAGATTATGTCAGAGCAATGACAGTAGTACTTCCTACCGGAGAAATCGTAAAACTGGGTGCAACCGTTTCCAAAACATCTACCGGATACAGCCTGTTAAATCTGATGATCGGATCAGAGGGAACACTGGGTATCATTACAGAACTGACATTGAAACTGATTCCGGCTCCGAAAGAGACCATCAGCCTGATCATTCCTTACGAAAACCTCGAGGATTGTATCGCAACTGTTCCGAAATTCTCCATGGAGCATCTGCAGCCACAGGCAATCGAATTTATGGAAAAAGAAATTGTTCTTGCATCCGAGCGTTATCTTGGAAAGAGCGTATTCCCACAGAAACTGGAAGGAACTGACATTGGCGCCTACCTGCTGGTAACCTTTGATGGCGATGATATGGAATCTCTGGAAGAAATCACAGAGAAAGCAGCAGAAGTTGTTTTGGAAGCTGGCGCAATCGATGTACTGATCGCAGATACTCCGGCGAAAAAGAAAGATGCATGGGCAGCAAGAAGTTCTTTCTTGGAAGCAATTGAAGCAGAGACCAAGCTTCTGGATGAATGCGATGTCGTTGTACCAGTTACTGAGATTGCCCCATATCTTACTTTCGTAAAATCTCTGGAGTCCAATTATGACTTTAAGATCAAGAGTTTTGGTCATGCAGGCGATGGCAATTTACATATTTATGCGTGTGCAAATGAAATGGATGAAGCCGAATTTAAAAAACAGGTGGCTGATTTCATGGATATCATTTATAAAAAAGCAGCAGAGTGCGGTGGACTGATTTCCGGCGAACACGGAATCGGTCATGGTAAGATGGATTATCTGGCAGCGTTTGCAGGGGATACCAGCATGAGACTGATGAAAGGAATCAAAGAGGTATTTGATCCGAAGATGATCTTAAATCCAGGCAAAATCTGCTATAAACTTTAAAAAAAACATCGAATAAACAGGAGGAAAAAACAATGGCATATTTAATTTCTGAAGAAGCACAGGATCTGTTACAGGATGTAAAAAATTTCTGCGATAAAGAAGTTGTAGAACAGTGTAAGGCATATGATGTTTCAGGCGAATGGCCGAAAGAGATTTATGATAAAGCAATCGAGCAGGGTTATCAGGCACTGGAAGTACCGGAAGAGTACGGCGGACCTGGACTTTCCCGTGTAGATGTGGCTGCACTGATCGAGCAGATGGCAATCGCTGATGCAGGTTTTGCAACTACGATTTCTGCCAGCGGACTTGGAATGAAGCCAGTTCTGATCGCAGGTTCTGAAGAGTTAAAACAGAGAGCATGTGATCTGATTCTGGAAGGCGGATTCGGCGCATTCTGTCTGACTGAGCCAGGAGCTGGTTCTGATGCAAGTGCAGGAAAGACAACAGCTGTCAAAGATGGCGATGAGTATGTATTAAATGGCAGAAAATGCTTTATCACAAATGGTGGTATTGCTTCTTTCTACTGTGTAACAGCTATGACCGATAAAACAAAAGGCGTCAAAGGCATGTCCATGTTCTTCGTAGAGAAAGGAACACCGGGATTAAGTACAGGTAAAGAAGAAAATAAAATGGGTATTCGTACTTCCAATACATGCGATGTTGTTCTGGAAGATGTCAGAATCCCGGCTTCCAACCTGATTGGTGAAGAAGGAAGAGGATTTAATATCGCAATGGAAACACTGGATCAGGCTCGTACCTGGATGGGATGCGTAGCAACCGGTATCGCACAGAGAGGTATCAACGAAGCAATCGCATATGGCAAAGAGAGAATTCAGTTTGGTAAACCGATCATCAAAAATCAGGCATTAAAATTCAAAGTAGCTGATATGGAAATCAAGACAGAGGTAGCACGTCAGATGGTAGCCCATTCACTGACAAAAATGGATCTTGGACTTCCGTATACAAAAGAGTCTGCTATCGCAAAATGTTATGCTTCCGATATTGCAATGGAAGTTGCTTCCGAAGCAATTCAGATGTTTGGTGGTTACGGATACAGCCGTGAATATCCGGTAGAAAAACTTTTAAGAGATGCTAAAATCTTCCAGATCTTTGAGGGTACCAATGAAGTACAGAGAATTGTCATCTCCAACAGCGTGATCGGTAAATAAGTTGAATTGGTAAATAAACCAAAGGGATATGCTCAGTATTTTTCAGGAATAAGAAAATATTGGGCATATCTACAACTGCAATAGCAGTAAAAAGCCTTTCCACGCAAACTAAAAAGTAACACAGGAAAGGCAATCATAGAGCAACAAGGAGAAATCATTATGGAAATATTAGTATGTATTAAACAGGTTCCGGATGATTCTGTAGAAATTTCCCTGAATGAAGCTACAGGAAAACCGGCGCTGGATGACGTTACACCTGTTGTCAATGCATTTGATACCTATGCAGAAGAGATGGCCGTACGTTTAAAAGAAGCAGTGGAAGGAGAAGTAACTGTTGTATCCATTGGCGATGACAGTGTAAAAAATTCCCTGAAAAACTGTCTTGCAGTAGGTGCAGACCATGCATACCTTGTAAAATGTGAGGATGCGGAAAGCCTTGACAGCGCTGCAGTAGCAAAACTTCTCGCAAAAGCTAAAAAAGATATAGAAGAAGCAGAAGGCAAAACTTTTGATATCATATTCTGCGGAAAAGAATCTACGGATTATGCAGCGAGCCAGACAGGTCTTTTGCTGGCAGATGAGTTGAATGTTCCGGCAGTTGCCAATGTAATCGCAGTGGAAACCGCAGATGGCAAAGCTGTAATCCGTCAGGAAACAGAGATTGGATACAATGAGATTGAAGCTTCCACACCATGTGTCGTAACAGTTCAGAAGCCAAATTATGATCCGAGATACCCGACGATTAAGAGTAAAATGGCTGCAAGAAAGAAACCAATTGCAGAACTGGAAGCAGGAGAACTTCCTGTATCATCTATGGAAGTTATAAAAGTATATGCACCGGCAAAACGTCAGGCCGGCGTAAAGATTAAAGCTGAGACACCGGAAGAGGCAGTTGCTCAGGCAATGGCACTTATCACAGATGCCAAAGTATTGTAGGAGGTCGTAAAAATGAGTCTGACAGAAGGAAAAAATATTTTAGTATATGTTGAGACTGCAGATGGCGCTCCTGCAGGTCCGGCACTTGAGATTCTGGCAAAAGCAAAAGAGCTGGCACATGCAAAAGGCGAGGAAGTTATCGCAGCAGTACTGGAAAAAGAGCCGGAAGAAGCGGCAAAAACAGCAATTGAGGCCGGCGCAGATAAAGCAGTTATTGTAAAAACAGAAGAAAAACGTGCTGAAGTGCGTGCAGCGATGCTTGCAAAACTGGTGGAAAAATATACACCGGCAGTGGTATTGGCAGCAGCTACACAGGAAGGCAAAGATATTGCACCGCTGACTGCAAAGAAATTTGATGCAGGTTGTGCCGTTGATGTTATGAACATTGTTGCAGATGGAGAAAAGTACATACTTACCTGTCCGGTATACGGTGGAAATATTTTAAATGATGTCGTTTTGAAAACACTTCCGGTAGTAGCAACCGTTCGTGGCGGTTCTTTTGCAAAAGAGATTGAGTCTGGAAAGACCGGAGAGATTATAACAGAAACCGTAACAATTCCGGAAGAGTCGGTATTTACAAAGATTGCAAACATTGTAAAAGAAGTAGCAGAGACTGTAAACCTGGAAGAAGCAGATGTTATCGTATCCGGTGGTCGTGGTATGGGAAGCAAAGAAAATTTTGCTCTTGTACAGGAACTGGCTGATGTATGTGGTGGTGTTGTAGGCGCTACCAGACCGGCAATCGAAGAAGAATGGATCGGTCGATCCCATCAGGTAGGACAGTCAGGCAAGATTGTAGCGCCGAAGCTTTATATCGCCTGTGGTATTTCCGGTGCAACACAGCATGTATCCGGTATGATCGGTTCTGGTTATATCATTGCCATTAACAAAGATGAAGATGCGGCAATCTTTGATGTGGCAGATGTAGGCATTGTAGGAGATGTCATGAAAGTATTGCCGCTTCTGATCGAAGAGATCAAAAAGATTAAACAGGCATAAATTAAACTTGCCATCAATTGCTTAAACAAATACTTAAACAAAAGGAATTATATCTTATCCCATAATAAGATGTCCTGAACTATTTCTATTCTTAGTAGGAAGTTCAGGGCATTTTTTATTTTTTAGAGATAAAATTTTTGAAAGAACAGATGTTATCATGCCATATACACACATTAAAGAAATTATTTTATATGGAAAAACAGATTAAATTGTGCTGTTGTGCACAAAAATAAAAGTAGATTTCGTGTACAAAGAATAAGAATCTTTGAAAAAAATATGATATACTGATTGCTATATTGAGAAAAATGGCAGATGAGATGATAAGTATATTATAAGTAGAACTGAGAATATATGTGAACAGTCAAGATGAGGAATATGCAGCTGAATACAAAAAATGATAAAAACAGTGAGAAGTGTCTTACAGTAGAAAATTCAGATATTCGTAAAAAGAGACGGAGGAGAAAAACATGGGATTAAATAATACACCCGCAGCAAATCGGGTACATATTGGTTTTTTCGGAAGAAGAAATGCAGGCAAATCAAGTGTTGTAAATGCAGTAACAGGACAGGAACTGGCAGTTGTATCTGATACAAAAGGAACGACGACAGATCCAGTCTATAAATCGATGGAATTACTGCCAATTGGTCCGGTCATGATCATTGATACACCTGGATTTGATGATGAGGGGGCACTGGGAGAACTGCGTGTCAGAAAGACAAAACAGGTGCTGAATAAGACTGATATCGCTGTTTTGATCGTAGATGTTACAGAGGGATTAAAGTCCTGCGATCGGGAGCTGATAAAAATATTCAAAGAAAAAGAGATTCCTTATATCATTGTGTATAATAAAACGGATTTACTGGAGAAGATACCTGAAGTTTATCAGAATGAGCAATATGTCAGTGCCATGCAGGGAACGGGAATATGGGAACTGAAAGAACATATCGGAAAACTGGCTCCAACGGATGAGATGAAGTTGCAGATTGTAGGAGATCTGATTACCCCGTCGGATTTTGTAGTTCTGGTGGTTCCGATTGACAAAGCTGCGCCAAAAGGTCGCCTGATCCTGCCGCAGCAGCAGACAATCCGTGATATTCTGGAGGCCGATGCCACAGCCATTGTTGTAAAAGAATACGAATTGCGTGAGACGTTAGAACATCTGGGAAAGAAGCCGTCTATGGTCATTACGGACAGTCAGGTATTTGCAAAAGTATCAGCAGATGTTCCGGATGATGTGCCGCTTACTTCGTTTTCGATTCTTATGGCGCGGTATAAAGGATTCCTGGATGCTGCAGTACATGGTGTTGCGGCTATTGAAAACCTTCAGGATGGAGATAAGGTGCTGATATCTGAAGGCTGTACCCATCACCGGCAGTGCGATGATATTGGAAGCGTGAAGATTCCGCGCTGGCTGAAAAATTATACAGGAAAGAAGATTGAGATTGCGACCAGTTCAGGAACAGAATTTCCGGAAGATCTTTCTCCGTATGCGCTGGTCATTCATTGCGGTGGATGTATGTTAAATGAACGGGAAATGAGATATCGCATGAAGTGTGCCATGGATCAGAATGTGCCTTTTACAAATTATGGCATTATCATCGCGTATATGCAGGGAATCCTGAAACGGAGCATTCAGATTTTCCCATATCTGCTGCAGGAGCTGGAAGAGTAGTAACGGAAAGAAGGCTGAATCTGGCAGTTGTCAGCGTTAAAGACAAATGGCAGACCAGATGCAGGATGACATCAACAGGAAGATCTGATTCAGAGAGGAAATAATCCTGAATCAGAGAAGTAGTATAGGAATGATTATGAGAACAGAATCAGATATTTTAGGAAGTATGCAGATCAGTGAGAGCGATCTGCGTGGAATTAACACCCTGCGGGCGATCGAGAACTTTTCGCTTCATTATAAAAAAACAAATAAAAGTCTTATATATGCAATCGTAAAAGTAAAACGGGCAGCAGCTGTAACCTATAAAAAAATGGGTATCCGACCAGATATTTATGAGGCGCTAATACAGGCCTGTGATAAGGTGCTTTCCGGGAAATATGATCAGTATTTTTCCCTGGAATCCCTGCAGGGCGGGGCAGGAACTTCTACAAATATGAATGCAAATGAAGTACTGGCAAATCTGGCTTTAATCATTTTGGGAGAGAAGCCCGGAGCATATGAAAAAATTCATCCATTGAACGATGTTAACCGTGGACAGTCTACCAATGACGTGTATCCTACGGCGCTTCGTATTGCAGCAATCGAGAAATTAAGAGTACTCAGCGATGAATGTGCAAAATTGCAGGAAGCATTACAACAGAAAGAAAATGCATACAGTGAGATCCGAAAACTGGGAAGGACCGAACTTATGGATGCAGTGGAAATCACGCTGGGTGAGGAATTTGGCGCATACGCACAGGCAATTGCCAGAGACCGGTGGAGGATCTATAAAATTGAAGAGCGGCTTCGTCAGGTAAATATTGGAGGTACTGCAGTAGGACTTTCTGATACGGCATCCAGAAAATACAGGTTTGGAATCATTGAGGAATTAAGGAAAAGTACGGGAATCGGTCTTGCATCAGCAGAATATCCTATGGATATCACACAGAATAATGATGTGTTTGTAGAAGTATCAGGATTGCTGAAAGCGCTTGCAGTTAATCTGTCCAAAATCGCCGGAGATTTTCGCTTGATGAATTCCGGGCCACATGGTGGATTTGGAGAGATCCGTTTGAAGGCTATGCAGCAGGGCAGCACGATCATGCCGGGAAAAGTCAATCCGGTAATCCCGGAAATGGTTATTCAGACATCGATTCAGGTCATGGCCAATGACAATGCAGTTTCTATGGCCGCATCCAGAGGCGAATTTGAACTGAATGCATTTTTACCTCTTATTGCGGATAACCTTCTTGGAAGTCTGGATCTTTTGAATAATGCTACGCGTATTTTCCGGGAGAGCTGCGTAAAAGTTCTGTGCGCGGATGAACAGAGATGTGAAGAACTTCTGAATGCTTCCAGTTATTACAGCGTCGATTATATAGAAAAGCTTGGATATGACATGGTCAGTAAGGTAATCTCTGAAAATACGCCGGAGCAGGCAAGAAAGATACTGGATGCGGCTGTTGCAGTTATTATGATTTAGCATATGTGAGAGAGTTCTTAGGATTGCCAATGGAATCCCAGACTGTTATAATCTAACCTAAGCGACTCTGTATATGGAGTGGAAAAGCGTATGCAAGTCGAAAGAAGAATTGGTTTAGATTAAATGGAGGTTTTTGGGTATGAAACTGATCAGAACAGAAGATGCAGTAGGACATGTTCTTTGTCAGGATATCACACAGATCATCAGAGGTGTGACAAAGGATGCGGTCTTTCGTAAGGGACATGTAGTGACAGAAGAGGATATTCCGGTACTGCTTTCCGTAGGAAAAGAGCATCTCTATGTTTGGGAAAATGATGATACAATGCTTCATGAAAACGAGGCTGCACAGGTATTATACAGCATGTGTAAGGGCAATCACATGCATGGCTCTGATGTAAAAGAGGGAAAAATCGAACTGATTGCTGATGCAGATGGCGTATTAAAAATCAACAGAGAACGTCTGCTTGCTGTCAATAATTTTGAACAGATGATGATCGCATCCAGACACGGAGATACCATGGTAAAAGTCGGTGACAAACTGGCTGGAACCCGTATCATTCCTCTTGTTATTGAAAAAGAGAAAATGGAAGCTGTAAGCAAGGTAGGAAATGATCAGCCGATATTCAATATTCTTCCATATAAAAAGAAAAAAGTCGGAATCGTTACGACAGGAAGCGAAGTGTTCAAAGGACGCATCAAAGATACTTTTGGACCGGTCATCAAAGATAAGCTGGCAGAGTTCCCGACAGAAGTACTTGGACAGACCTATGTGGATGATGAGAAAGCTCATATTACAGAAGCAATCCTTGCATTTATCGAGCAGGGAGCAGATATGGTTGTATGCACCGGCGGCATGAGCGTAGATCCGGATGACTGCACACCGGGCGCGATTGCAAATACAGGAGCAAGGGTTGTATCTTATGGAGCTCCGGTACTTCCGGGTGCAATGATGATGCTTGCTTATTATGAAAAAGACGGAAAGACGATTCCGGTCATGGGATTGCCGGGATGCGTTATGTATGCAAAACGTACCATCTTTGATCTGGTACTGCCGCGCGCAATGGCAGATGACATCATGACAAGGGAAGATATCTGCAGACTGGGAGAAGGCGGTCTTTGCCTGAACTGTGATGTATGTACTTACCCGAACTGCGGATTTGGCAAATAAAGATTATAGGAGAATATAAAATGGCTGATTTAAAGACCGTAACCTTCCATTGGGAAGAAGTTGAAAAATATATTGCATTTAAGATTATGCGTTTTGAAGTAAAATGTGATGGAGAAGTACTGGGATACTATCGTATCTGGCACGATCCGGAGACAGAGAATATCGCATTTTACAGTGAAAATGATAAACACGGCGTGCTTCCGCCTGGAACTTATCAGGCAAAACCGGGTAATCATAAACTGATCCAGTATATTGAAGAAGATCTGAACAAAATGGGATATACCATTCCGGATGCCCGTAAGACAGTTACAGATGATATGCTGATCGGTATGTCAAAATTTCCGACAGACTGGGAAGTACTGTATTAGTATGTATGCCTGAAATCTCTTATAATAAATTTGTTTCTCTAATTTATTATAAAAGACGTTAAGAGTATATGAACTTATTAGGAGGAAAGTTTTATGGAAATGGAACTTACACATATAAATGATCAGGGACGTGCTAAGATGGTAGATGTCTCTGAAAAAGCAGATACGCATCGTATCGGTGTAGCATCCGGTCGTATCCGTATGCAGCAGGCGACATTTGAACTGATTACAGAAGGCAAGATTAAAAAAGGCGATGTCCTGGCTGTTGCACAGGTAGCCGGTGTCATGGCTGCGAAAAAGACGTGGGATATCATTCCGATGTGCCATCCGCTGCTTCTGACTGGTGTGGATATTCATTTTGAGTTATATCCGGGCAAATGGGAGATTGAGGCTATTGCATCCGTCAAAACAACAGGAAAGACCGGTATCGAGATGGAAGCGTTGCACGCTGTTTCCGCTGCACTGCTGACTATTTACGATATGTGTAAAGCAGTTGACCGCGGCATGCAGATCGTGGATATCATGCTTCTGGAGAAAGATGGAGGAAAATCCGGACATTTTATCCGCCAGAGAGAAGAGAACGATAAATAATGCATTGCAGGAATTGTGTTTTTTTAGATATGAAAAGCACGGATTAAAAATATTATAAGGAACTGAGAGACAGGGACATGTGTATGGTAATGAAAAAACATTGCTGTAATATGTCCCTGTTTTTTGTGAAAAAATGTTTTAGGTGGCGGATGAATTACAGCAGGTGCTGTATTCAGCCATTCTTTACAGCAAAAAATGAAGAAGATTAATATTTAAATAAGTAAATCAAACAATACAGACTGTTATAGATTTGAAATAGAGTTTATAACGGTCTGATTAATAGGAAATTTGATAAAAATAAATTTAACTTCCCCTCAGTTTTATTGCAAATATAAGTTTGAATGAAGATTTTTAAATAAATATAAAAAGTATAAAAAAAATATAAAATATTATATAATTTACATGATAATAAAAAACATCAAGAAAAAGTACAAGAATATTTAATAAAAGAACCAAAAATAATGCAAAGTACATAAAAGTAAAATGTTGGTATACCATGGCATTGGTAAAAGTGTTGCATAATTTTAAAAAACATTAATTTTCTTTATATATTTTTAATATTTTAATTGACTGTATATCGACTATACAGAATAACATAACCATAGAGTAGAGGCAACACATTTACTTATTCTAAAGTAAGGGGGAACAAATTTATGGCTTTAGTAATTGCAGTTGCGTATTTTGCGATCCTGATTATCATGGGTGCGGTATACGCAAAGAAAAAAGTAAAGTCAGCAGAAGACTTTGCTAACGCAGGTGGCGGACTTGGATGGGTTATGGTTACATTCTCATTCGTTCTTGCGCCTCTTGGTTCTGGACACACAATGTCACTTTGGGAAAAAGCAGCCGGTGGTGGATTTACTGACTGGTCAGCATTTACCGGTATTGGTACTGGTGCATGCTGGTGGGCAATCGGCGCAGGTGCTGTATTCCTTCCAATTGCAATGCTCTGGATCGGACCGCTGTACAAAAAGATCGGCGAGCCTTCCGCACCGGCAGCACTCGCAAAAATTTTTGGCAAACGCATGGGTTGGTTCCATGCAGGATTCCAGACAATGACCTGGACCGGTATCGGATGTTCCGAGCTGGTAGCTACAGGTACTGCTATCTATACACTGTGCAATGCAAGTGGTATTAAATTAAGCATCTATGGTGCTATTATCTTAGGATTCGTCCTGATTGTATGTTATGTATTCTTTGGTGGTATGTTACAGATGGCTTGGCTGAACTGTATCAATGCTATCGTTATGATCGTGGCTTCTTACTCTGCAATCGCTATCATCGCAGTTCATTATCTGTCAGCACTTGGCGGATGGGACGGCGTAAGACAGGTTTATGACGCAGCAGGTTATAGCAATATTCTGACACAGACAGGAACACTGGGAATGCCTCCGGTATGGCTCGGCGTTATCATCCCGGTTATCGTATTACATACAACAGCTGGCGCTGTATCTCAGACAATGATGCAGCCATTCTTCGCAGCTAAAGACGAAAGCGCATGCCGCAAAGGTGTATTCCTTGGATGCTCTTTCAATATTATGTCATCACTGCCATGGATCTTCCTTGGTATTGCAGCAATGTCAATTCCGGCTATCGCTTCTAAAGTAGGACCGAATGGTCTGGAAGCAGTTCCGTCTATCGCACAGGCTGGACTTCCGGTACCGGCAATCGGATTCCTGATGGTTGCTCTTCTGGCAGCTACACTTTCAACAGGTGGCGGTGTTGTACTGGCAAACTCCAACGTTATTGCAAACGATATCGTAATCGGATGCGCTTGCCCGGATGCTGATGCTAAGAAAAAACTCCGCATCAACAAGATCTGCATCATTATTGCAGCAGCTCTGCTTCTTCCGGGTGCTATCATTATGGCTCATGAGTTCGTATTCAACTTGTTCTTATGGGTATTCTCATTTGGTATGCCGATCTTCGTCGTATTCATCATTGGATACAACTTCAAGGTCAGCAAGAAAGCAGCATGGGCAACCGTTATTGTTACTTACATCATTAACTGTATCTGGACATTCTGCCCGATGGGTAAAATCCTCCATCTTCCGGACGGAAGCATCTGGAGTATGAACATGTACGCTACGATGGTAGCATCTGTAGTACTTGGCATCGTATTCCACCTTATCTTCCCGGGAAAAGAAGCTTGGAAAAAATCTCATGCAGATGTAATCGCAGCTAATGAGGCAGCTCAGGCTCAGAAGGCATAATAAAGGAGGTAAAACATATGTGGGTTCTTCAGGATATTGTTACTCAGTATGTAATTGGCATTGTTCTTTGCGCTATTATTTTCGGAATTTGGAAAGCAACACATAAAGGTCAGAAGTTATAAGGAGGGTTTTGCTTTATGGCAATTACAATCGTATCAGTATATCTTCTTTGCGTGGCAATTATTCTGATCGCTATTTGTTTTACAGGTGCGAAAAAGAATAACATCAAAGACGAAGAAGAATAAAATTATAAAATTAAAATGTCTTATTGAAAATCCGCGGGAATATTCCCGCGGATTTTTTGTTATAAGAACTTTTTAAAAATCAGTTATGCAAATTGCAAATCAGTTTACATGGTTTTTAAATAACTAAGCATGGGATACATTGGTATAATTTTAATATACAAAAAATATCTCTGTAAAACACAGACTACATTTTCTGAAATAAAAAATAAATGGATAAACAGAAAAAACGACTTTCTGAAACTGATTTGCAGGAATATAAAACTGATATATGCAAATTTCCATGGAAAAATGAAAAACATCTTGTGAAACTACTGGAAAAAATTTTTCAAATTCGTTATAGTAGTATATAAAGATTATTGGGCAATATGTATTTTATGGAAAAGGTTTTGGAGGAATTGTTATGACAGATTTACAGGTTCGATGTTTTTTGGAGGTGGCCTCATGCTTGAATTTTACTAAGGCTGCCAAAAACTTGTTTATATCACAATCTAACATCAGCAGGCAGATCGCTTCTCTGGAAGAAGAACTTGCTCTTGCGCTTTTTGACAGAAATACAAAGGGAGTAAAACTGACACCCCAGGGTCAGATGCTTGCGGAGACGCTTTCAGAGATGGCTTCCGAATGGGAGACGGTTCTTCTTAGGGCAAAAAATTCTGTGAAAAAATTCAGCGGATGTATAACGGTGGGATGCCAGCCGCATATCAAATGCAACAGCTATATGTCTCAGGTGCTTTCAGGTTTTCGTGAGATCCGGCCGGAGATACAGATCATCAAGGAACGTGCCAGCCAGAAAAAATTGCTGGAAGGTCTGAAAAACGATTATTATGATGCGATACTGATCGCTGATCATGATGTAAAGAGTATGCAGGATGTGGAAAAACTGGCACTGTATTATTCCAGGGTCGGGATTGTGGTACATAAAAATCATCCTCTCTTTTATAAGAAGAAAGTTACACTGGCAGATTTTAAAGACAGTCTGTTTTTGAGATATCTTCCGACGGAGATTAAAAAAGAAGAGGATTACCTGTTTAACATCTGCAGGTATTATGGCTTTGAACCAAAGATTGCTGCAGAGTTTGACGATTTTGAAGAATATCTTTTTTCCTGCGAAATGGGAGAAGGTGTGTCAATCGTATTTGAGGAGACAGAGGTTATTTCAAACATGAATCTCCGGTTTATACCGATTGAGGATGATGTGCCGCAGAAGTATCTGCCGATGCAGCTTACCCGCAAAACTAAGAATCATAATCCTGCATTGAAAGACTTATATTCCTATGCGCAGAAGTACTCGAATCTCCATGAGAAAAAAGATTTCTGAAAAATGAAAAAAGTGATTGACTGTATAATCACAATACACGTTATAGTGTATAACAGGAAGGGAACGATGGAATCAATTCACTCTTCTAAGAAGAAACATTTTCAAACTGCACTGTAGTATAATCCTCTACTCAAAGCTGCAGTGTAAAGTAAAATGTTGGAAAAGATTAACACAAATCAAGGAGGTATATTCATGGAAGGCGAAATTCGTTTGACTAACTCCAGTACCGGAGGTCCTGTGTTCGTATACGTAAAGGATGGAAAAATCGTTCGTATTACACCGATGGACTTTGATGAGACAGATCCGGAAGGCTGGAAAATCGAAGCAAGAGGTAGAGTGTTCAAAGCACCTAGATACACAACAATCGCACCATTTACAGCTGGTCAGAAATCAATGATCTATTCTGACAGACGTATCCTTTATCCGATGAAACGTGTGGACTTTGATCCAAACGGTGAAAGAAATATCCAGAACCGTGGTATTTCCGGATATGAGAGAATCAGCTGGGATGAAGCTATTGATATCACATGTAATGAGATCAACAGAATTAAAAGAGAGAGTGGTCCGGCATCTATCATGTCCACACCATCATCTCACCACTTATGGGGTAATGTAGGTTACCGTCATTCTACATATTTCCGTTTCATGAACTTAATGGGATTCACTTATGCTGATCACAACCCGGATTCATGGGAAGGTTGGCACTGGGGCGGAATGCATATGTGGGGATTCTCCTGGAGACTTGGATGTCCGGAGCAGTATGACCTGCTTGAGGATGGTCTGAAATATGCAGAACTGATTGTATTCTGGTCTTCTGACCCAGAGGTTAACAGTGGTATCTACGCTGCATACGAGTCACATATCAGACGTCGTTGGTTAGATGAACTGGGAGTTAAGATGGTATTCATCGATCCGTTCTTCAACCATTCTGCAAATATGTGGGGAATTAAATGGTTCTCACCAAAAGTTGGTACAGACCATGCACTTTCATTCGCTATCGCTTATACATGGCTGACTGAAGGTACTTATGATAAAGAGTACGTTGCAACTCACGCTTACGGATTCGAAGAGTGGGCTGATTACGTATTAGGTAAAGGCGAAGACGGAATTCCGAAGACCTGTGAATGGGCTGAGAAAGAAACAGGCGTTCCGGCTTGCGATATCCGTGCACTTGCTCGTGAGTGGGCTAAGAAAAATACATACCTTGCTGCCGGTGGTATGGGCGGCTGGGGTGGTGCTTGCCGTGCTACCCATGGTATTGAGTGGACTCGTGGTATGATCGCACTTGCTACTATGCAGGGACTTGGTAAACCAGGATCCAATATCTGGTCAACAACACAGGGTGTTCCGACCGATTACGAATTCTACTTCCCGGGTTACGCAGAGGGTGGTATCTCTGGTGACTGCGTAAACTCCGCTGCAGGATTCAAATTTGCTTGGAGAATGTTCGATGGTAAGACAACCTTCCCGGCTCCAGTAAAAGTAAACTGGGAAGCAGGTCAGCATATTCCGCGTCTGAAAATTCCGGAGTGTATCATGAACGGAAAATTCGAGTGGTATGGTAAAGGATTCTGTGGTGCTACTATCGAAGCACAGATGCATCCGTATCAGTATCCGGCTCCAGGCTATGGAAGCATCAAAATGTACTGGAAATACGGCGGACCGCATATCGGTACTATGACTGCTACAAACAGATATGCTAAGATGTACACATCTGAGTCTCTTGAGTTCGTAGTATCACAGTCTATCTGGTTCGAGGGCGAGGTTCAGTTCGCAGATATTATCCTTCCGGCTTGTACAAACTATGAGCGTTGGGATATTTCCGAGTTTGCTAACTGCTCCGGTTACATCCCGGATAACTTCCAGATGGCTAACAACCGTGTAATTTCCTTACAGGCTAAATGTATCGAGCCGCTTGGTGAGTCCAAATCTGACTACGATATTTATGTAGAGTTCGCTAAGAAACTTGGTTTATATGACATCTTTACAGAAGGCAAAACAGAGCTTGACTGGGTAGAGCAGTACTACAATGCTACTGACTGTCCGAAGATCATGCCTTGGGAAGACTTCTTCAAGAAAGGATATCTGGTAGTACCGGACAATCCAAACAGAAAGAAAACACCTGCACTTCGTTGGTTTGCTGAAGATCGTGAACGCGATACTCCAGACTGGGGTCCGGCTCCAAACCAGACTGTACATCTTAAAGGATTACAGACAACTACAGGTAAAGTAGAGTTTATCTCAACTTCTCTGAAACGTTTTGAGGAGCAGGGATTTGTAGACGAATATCGTCCTGCAATGCATAAATACGTTCCGGCTTGGGAGAGCTGGCACGCAGAGGTTGCTAAGAAATACCCGCTTGGTATGTTATCACCTCATCCAAGATTCTCAATGCACACCATGGGTGATGCAAAAGATTCCTTCATGCTGGATATCAAAGACCACCGTGTACTTGTAGATGGATGGTATTACTGGATTATCCGTATGAATACTGTTGATGCAGAAGCACGTGGAATCAAAGACGGCGATCTGGTACGCGCATACAACGACAGAGGTTCTGTAATCCTTTGTGCTCAGGTTGGTGAGCGTGTTCAGCCAGGTACTGTTCACTCTTATGAGTCCTGTGCAGAGTATGCACCACTTGGTAAACCGGGATGCTCCGCAGACCGTGGTGGTTGTGTAAATATCCTTACACCGGATCGTTACATGTCTAAATACGCATGTGGTATGGCACCAAACAGTGCTCAGGTTGAAGTAGAAAAATGGGATGGCGGTATTTACGAAATTTATTAATTCGTAGATAAAGCCCGAAAGGAGAATTAGAGATGAAACAGTGGTATATGGTTATTGATGTCAGATGGTGCCATGATTGTAATAACTGCTTTATGTCTTGTAAAGACGAACATGTAGGAAATGAGTGGCCAGGTTATACAAACGCTCAGCCACGTCATGGACATCGTTGGATGAACATTCTTAGAAGAGAACGTGGAAGATATTCACGTAATGATTATTCCTATCTTCCAATGCCTTGTCAGCATTGTGAGAACGCTCCTTGTATCGCAGCTGGAGACGGTGCTGTTACAAGACGTGAAGATGGTATCGTAATGATCGATATGAACAAAGCTAAAGGAAACAAAGCTTTAGTAGATTCCTGCCCATACGGAGCAATCTACTACAACGAAGAGGCAGATGTACCGCAGAAATGTACAATGTGTGCACACCTTCTTGATGATCCAGACTGGATTCCAGGAATCCCAAGATGTGCTCATTCCTGCCCGACAAAAGCTCTGAAAGCTTTCCATCTTGAGCCGGAAGAAATGGAAATGATGATCAAAACAGAAGGACTTGAAGTTTACAGACCGGAGCTGGGAACCAATCCGCATGTATTCTACAAAAACCTTCACAGATTTACAAAGAACTTTGTTGCAGCAGGCGTACTTGTTGACGGAGACTGCTACGAAAATGCAACTGCTACTCTGAAAAACGCAGAGGGCGAAGTTGTTGAAATTCAGAAAACAAACTTCTTTGGCGACTTCAAGTTTGACGGCTTAGATGATGGAAAATATGTTCTTACCATCGACGCTGCAGGCAAAACAAAAGATATCGATGTTGAAATCGCAGGAAAATCACTGAACCTTGACTTTATTGAATTCTAAAAACAGTTAGAAAACATATAACGTTAAGCTGTGTGCCCATGCTGTCACAGGCATGGGCACACTTACTATCTGTCAAAGATGGTCTGCCGAATTGCGGGCGGCAGCTGAATGGGCCGGATTCAGCATCAAAATATAGATTGAGATGCTGTTTTTGTGTGAGCCTGAACAAATGTGTACTGTACTGCAGATTATGGTGGTACGGAAGTCTTATCATAACAAGGAGAAGAAGAATGAGCAAAGTTGTAATTTTTAACGGAAGTCCGAGAAAAGATGGAAATACATCAACAATTTTACAGATGATCGAGCGTGGAGCAAAAGAGCATAATGCTGAAGTTCGTAACTATACTTTGTTTAAAATGAAAATGTCTGCCTGTCAGGGCTGCTTTGGCTGTCGTATCAACGATGGAGACTGCGTACTGAACGATGAGCTGAAGAAAGCAATCGATGAACTGAAGACAGCAGATGCAATCGTAGTTGGTTCTCCGGTTTATTTTATGCAGATCAACGGAATGGTTAAGAACATGTATGACCGTTTCTTCCCTCTGCTTGGTACAGAAGGCAAGCCAAGATATGGACAGAAAAAGATCGTAACTGTTTATACACAGGAGTTGGATGATCCACATATGTATGATACATACTTTGATTTCCTTGCTGCAACTGCATTCCCAAGCTTCGGATTTGTAGACGAGCATCGTATCGTTTGTGTAAATGGTAATAATCCGGAGACAGCCGAGAATAACAGAGAGTTAAAACAGAATGCATATGAAGTTGGTCGTATGCTGGCAAATATCGGTAAATAAGAGGATGTTATGAAGAAGAAATTAGCGTATGATTTTCAAACAGCAAGAGAAAAGATCATGGAGCATTGTTCTCAGCTGGGAACAGAAGAAATCTCTTTAGATAAAGCTGCAGGACGGGTTCTTGCGGAGGATGTACAGGCACAGTATCATGTACCTTTGTTTGACAAATCGCCTTTAGACGGATATGCTTTTCTTGCGGATAATACACGAGGAGCAGACAGAGAACATCCGGTTTGTCTGAATGTTGTGGAAGAAATTGCAGCAGGCGCTCATTCTGACCGGGCAGTACAGCCGATGGAGGCTGTAAAGATTCTTACCGGAGCTCCAATTCCTGCGGGAGCTACGGCTGTTGCAAAATACGAAGAGACAGAAGAGACAGAAAAAACAGTTACGTTGTTTCGGGAATACAAAAATCAGGAAAACATCATTAAAATGGGAGAGGATATCCTGCAAGGAGAAATAATTGCCAGGAAAGGTACGTTTATTGATGCAGCAGTACATGCTTCGCTGGCATCCCAGGGTATTTCTTCATTGAGTGTTTATAAAGAACCGATGATCGGAATCATCTCTCAGGGGAATGAACTGATTAGTCCGGGAGAAGAATTGTATCCTGGCAAGATTTATAATACCAACAGGTATATGTTATCTACGACATTAAAGACAGAACACATCTCCTCCATTTATCTTGGTAAGGTAAATGATGATCAGGATGAGATCGCACGGATTCTGGAAGAAGCATCCTGTGTATATGATGCAGTGATTATGACCGGTGGCGTATCTGTGGGTACTTACGATTATACGGAACGAGCCATGGAACAGGCCGGAGCAGAGATCCTTGTTGACCGGGTAAAGATGAAACCTGGATCATCCTGCTGTATTGGTATTTTAAATGGAGTACCGATATTTGGTCTGTCCGGAAATCCATCTGCAGCAATGACTACATTTCATCTTGTGGCTTTGCCTGCGATTCGCTGGATGGCCGGCAGAACAGATTATCTTCCGGAAAAAATAGCAGTTACGCTTGGAAGTGACTATCCGAAAAAAAGTCCGAATACAAGAATACTAAAAGGACACCTTTGCCTGCAGGATGGCACAGCAGTCTTTTCTCTGAATGTAAAACAGGGAAATGGAATGGTCAGCGCTATGCGCAATGCAGAGGTATTTGCAGTAGTTCCTGCCGGAAGCGGCGCTTTGGAAAAAGGCTGTCGACTGGAGGCCTATCTGCTATAGATAATGGAGGCAAAGACAGAGCATGAAACTTGACAAGTCAGAATATGTGAACACTGGAATGACAACAAAGGAAGTGATGGTCTATAACAAGATCAAAGAAGCTATCCTGAACAATGAATTTAAACCGGGAACGGTTCTGGTAGAACGAAAGCTTTCAGAAATTTATGATGTAAGTCGTTCTCCAGTTCGTTATGCCCTTCGTCAGCTGGCAAAAGAAGGGCTGCTGACAGATGAACCGGGAAAAGGAATTATCGTTCCTGTGTATACACTGGAAGATATTCTGGAAGTGTATGACCTGTTGGAGGTGCTTCAGGTATATGCAATTCAGGTTTCACTGAAAAACTATGATATGATCGCTGATGCAACGCTGGGACAGATTATGGAACAGATGAGGAAATCCATGACAGATGAAAATCTCATCCGGCGTATGGATTGGGATGTGAAATTCCATGAGTTCATAATTCATCATGTGTCCAACAAACGTCTGGATATGATTTTTGATCTTCTGGTAAACCAGAAGCGCAGATTTGATATTACATCATTTCACGATCCGGAGCATGGAGAGATGACGACGAAACAGCATCAGAAGATCTATGATGCAATCCTTGCAAGAGATCAGGAAGCGTGTATTGCTGCGATTAAAGAGCACAGTCAGTATATCAAACAGTACTATATCAACAAACTTGTAACAGGCAGGTATAATTTATAATGGATGAAGAAAAGAAATTATTATTCTCCCAGGATTACAATGTGGGAGAAATCGTAACTTTTCATCTGTATCGGGAACAGAAAGATGGGAATGTGACCGTAACGCTGGCATATCAGTTTGCCGGAGCACCGGAAGTGGTATGCAAACGATTTTTTTATCCGGTCTGTGCGGAAGTTTACCAGAATCCTTATCTGAGCTGGTATAATCTCATTTGCTGCAGCAACAACTATGGACCAATTCCAGTTGTCAGCTACATGAATGAGTCCGTACAGAACGGAAAAAAGATCGCAGCAACGGTTTATCCTGATGATGCTTTACAGTATATGGATCTAATCGCACGACTGGGAGAGGAAGATTATTATTGTTTTCCGTTCCACCCGAGAGAATATGAATATATGCTGTATGTGAGCAAAAAAGGAACACTGGCAGATTATTTTAATCTGGATGAGATTCTTTCTGTTTATAAAAACAGTGGGGTATCACTGGATGAAGAGAAGATGAAATTCTATTTCCAACAGGAGCTTTCCTGGTTCGGAAATGAAGAAGAGTGTGATATCGAGATACATAATTGTCTTGGAGACGAGAAACTGGCAATAACCGGACTGCTGTTTGGCTACCCGGTGGAAAGTACCGTAGCGCTTATTAAAAAGACTATCGATATGTGTGAACAGTAAATAGTATCGATAAAATGTTCGTAATAGAATGAAAAGTATTAACATGTTCGTATAATGAATGTAAATGTACAAATATGTTATATGATTCCCGAATGGCAAATGATATATTATTTTGTATATCACAGAAAATATGTAAATATATTAACTTATTCATATGATTGAGATGTT
Source organism: uncultured Roseburia sp. (assembly GCA_905193415.1). Classification (GTDB taxonomy): domain Bacteria; phylum Bacillota; class Clostridia; order Lachnospirales; family Lachnospiraceae; genus Brotonthovivens. Next base: position 20,120 of record CAJJOP010000019.1, on the reverse strand, counting down.
GTAAAAAAAGAATATAGAAAGGGCGGTATACTGTGAAAATAGTGTATCGTCTTTTTTGTGTTACTGATCAATGGATATTTCAAAAAATATGATAAGAAGAAAGTATAACTTGTATATAGTTATAAGGTAATGATAGCGGAGCAGTATTTTTTGACAAAGAATATTAAAACTGATACACTAATAAGAAGTGTATCTAAAAACAGAAACGTCTGAAAAACGATAAGAAGACGAATGACTGGTGGAAGATACTGCAAGAGATTCAGGGAAAGGTGGTGTTACATAATGAAATTATATGCAAATATCATTATAGACATTTCCCTAGAAAAACTGGATCGGATGTTTCAGTATGAGATTCCGGAAGAGATGCAGCAACTGCTTCAGCCGGGGATGCAGGTAAAAGTACCATTTGGTAAAGGAAACCGGTTTCTGACAGGATATGTGATCGAGATTACAGAAGAGCCGGAGTTTGATCCGGAAAAGATAAAACCGGTAGCTGAAATCCTGCCGGAGAGCATTCAGGCACCGAATCAGATGCTGATGACGGCGGCATGGATGCGGAGAAATTATGGCGGAACGATGAACCAGGCATTGAAAACAGTTCTGCCTGTGAAGCGAAGAGCGAATAAAAAAGAGCATCGCACCATTGTATTGAAGATGCCGGCAGATCAGGCACGCACCTGTCTGGCGGAGATGGAGCGAAAGCATCATACGGCAAAGGCACGGCTGTTACGGGAACTTATCGAGAATGGACAGCTTCCGTATGAGACCGTGACAGGTAAGCTGAACGTGTCTGCCGCCGTGATACGAGGGTTGGAAGAACAGCAGATCCTTACGATTGAGCGGACAAGAGCGTATCGAAATCCATTGAAAGAATTGCAACAAAAGGGAAAACTCCATGAGCTTAATCCGGAACAGCAGCATATTGCAGATTCCATTATCCAAAATCAAGTAGCTGGAGATCATCGTCCCTGTCTGATCCATGGGGTAACGGGAAGTGGAAAGACGGAAGTCTATCTGGAACTGATTGCATCTGCCATTGCACAGGGAAAACAGGCAATCGTGCTGATTCCAGAGATCGCGCTGACGTATCAGACAGTAATGCGGTTTTATCATCGGTTTGGCGACCGGGTCTCCATTCTGAATTCCAGAATGTCTGCCGGGGAACGTTATGATCAATATGAGAGAGCGGAGTCGGGGGAATTGGATGTTATGATCGGACCGAGGTCTGCCCTGTTCACACCGTTTTCAAATCTCGGGTATATTATTATTGATGAAGAACATGAAGCTTCGTATAAGAGTGAGACAGTGCCAAGGTATCACGCCCGAGAAACAGCCATTTACAGAGCTTCTTTACAGAATGCCTGTGTGGTGCTGGGATCGGCAACACCGTCTATAGAAAGTTACCAGCGGGCGAAGACCGGTGTATATCATCTGTACGAAATGCATCAGCGTGTGGAAAATCGCCCCTTGCCCCAGGTATATGTGGCAGACATGCGGGAAGAATTGCGTCTGGGCAATCGTTCCATGTTAAGCGATAAGCTTCGGGAACTGATGCAGGATCGTCTTGCGAAAAAAGAGCAGATCATGCTGTTTTTAAACCGCCGTGGTGTGGCAGGATTTGTGTCTTGTCGTTCCTGCGGGCATGTGTTGAAATGCCCACATTGTGATGTATCTTTAAGTCTGCATCGCAATCAGAAAATGGTCTGTCATTACTGTGGGTATCAGGAACCGGCAGTAAAACAGTGTCCGGAATGTGGTTCCAAGCTGATCGGTACATTCAATGCAGGAACGCAGAAAGTGGAGACTTATCTGAAGGAACAGTTTCCGGGAGCGAGAGTTCTCCGGATGGATTTTGATACGACACGGGAAAAAGACAGCTATGAAAAGATTCTGTCGGCATTTGCCAATCGGGAAGCGGATATTCTGGTGGGAACCCAGATGATCGTAAAAGGACATGATTTTCCTGCTGTCACGCTGGTAGGTGTGCTGGCAGCGGATATGTCGCTGCATGTGTCGGATTACCGGGCATCGGAGCGGACGTTTCAGCTGCTGACTCAGGCGGCAGGCCGTGCAGGCAGGGGAAACAGACCGGGGGAAGTCGTGATACAGACATATCAGCCGGAACATTACAGTATCCAGACGGCAAAGCGGCAGGATTATCAGGCATTTTTTGAAGAGGAGATCTCCTTTCGGAAGATGTTGCGTTATCCGCCGGTATGGAATATGTTGGTCATTCATATTGCTGCGCTGGATGCAGAAGAAGCAGGAAACCTGGCAAAACAGATTCATGACAGGATCATGAGTCTCGGGATCGACCGACGAAAGCTTCAGGTTATCGGACCGTCAGATGCGCTAATCGCAAAAGTAAATGATGTGTATAAGAAAGTCATTTATCTGAAAAGTGCAGATTATGAGGGGCTGATCCGGATCAAGGATTTTCTGGAAAAGCAGATTATGGCAGATCCGGCATTCCGCACAGGAACTGTGCAGTTTGATTTTAATCCGATGAATGGATTTTGATTTTTCTACGAAAGTATGTGAAATTAGGAAAAATGTATGTAAAATGCTTTTTCATAACTACCGGAAAAATCAGCAGAATAGATATTAAAATAAGAAAAACAAAAAATCTTAAATAAATCAACAGAATTTAACAAATTATGAGAAAATCAGGGTTACGGGAGGAAGAATAAAAATGGCTTTAAGAGAGATTCGAATTTTAGGAGATGAAGTGCTGACAAAAACATGCAGACCGGTAAAAGAGGTAACACCGAGAATCCGGGAGCTGATCTCTGATATGCTGGAAACCATGTATGAGGCAAATGGCGTAGGTCTGGCTGCACCGCAGGTAGGTGTACTCAGAAGAATCGTCGTAATTGATGTAGGGGACGGTCCGCTGGTAATGATCAATCCGGAGATCATTGAGTCTTCCGGAAGCCAGACCGGAGAAGAGGGATGTTTAAGTTTTCCGGGAAAAAGTGGTGTGGTAACAAGACCAAATTATGTAAAAGCCCATTTCTATAATGAAGATATGGAGCTTTACGAGATCGAGGGAGAAGAGCTTCTTGCCCGTGCGATCTGTCATGAGCTGGATCATCTGGATGGACACATGTATGTGGAAAAAGTAGAAGGCGAGATCCATGATGTAGTCTATGAAGATCCGGAAGAGGATGGAGAAGAGCTTGCATCTGAAGAGTAATGAGAGACGAAAATAAACTATCTAAGATATGGAACACGAAAAAGCCTGTCAGTGAAAAGGATGGAAGTAAGAAAGGATGGATGAGCAGATGAATCTGATTTTTATGGGAACACCGGATTTTGCAGTGGGAACACTGGAAGCTCTGATCGATGCCGGACATGATGTGAAACTTGTGGTCACACAGCCGGACAAACCAAAGGGACGTGGAAAAACCGTGCAGTTTCCACCGGTAAAAGAATGTGCAGTGGCTCACGGCATCGAAGTGTATCAGCCGAAAAAAATCCGGGAGCCGGAATGTGTGGAATATCTGAGACAGTATGATGCAGATTTGATCGTTGTGGCAGCGTTTGGTCAGATCCTGCCAAAAGAGATTCTGGATATGCCGAAGTATGGATGTATTAACGTACATGCTTCCCTTCTTCCGAAATACCGCGGTGCTGCACCGATCCAGTGGGCAGTCATCAACGGAGACAAAGTGAGTGGTGTTACGATCATGCGTATGGACGTTGGACTTGATACCGGCGATATGATCGCAAAAGAAGAAGTAGTGCTGGATGAGAAAGAGACAGGTGGAAGCCTGTTTGATAAACTCAGTGAAGTAGGCGCACAGCTCTGTGTCAGAGTGATCCCGGAGATCGAAGCAGGAACGGCTGTCTATACAAAGCAGGAGGAAGCACAGGCCACACATACGACCATGATCAAAAAGCAGCTTGGCGACATCGACTGGACAAAGACAGCAAAAGAGATTGAATGTCTGATCCGTGGATTAAATCCATGGCCAAGTGCATATACTAGGCTGAATGGCAAAACATTAAAAATCTGGGATGCAGATGTTGTAGAAACGGAATCAGGCAAAAAAGCAGGCACTGTTGTGGAAACACAGGCAGACCGTTTCCTTGTACAGACCGGAGCCGGATGTCTGGCATTGCGTGAGGTGCAGTTAGAAGGCAAAAAACGTATGGCAGCAGATGCTTTCCTGCGTGGAAACCATGCGGAACCGGACACAATTCTTGGTTAAAAGGTTACGTTATTTATAGATTTTATAAGAGATATCAGAAAGGAAGAAATACAAATGCCTTATTATGGATATGGCTACGGATATGGTGGATATGGTCTGGCATACAGCTGGACATATCTTCTGGTGTTGGCAGGCGTTATTGTATGCCTGATCGCTTCTGCAAAAGTCCGTTCTACTTATAACAGATATTCTTCTGTGAGAAGTATGTCTGGAATGACTGGTGCACAGGCTGCGCAGCGCATACTTGCCCATGCAGGAATACGGGATGTACAGATTCAGCATGTGTCCGGAAATCTGACGGATCATTATGATCCTAGAGAAAAAGTGCTGCGTTTATCGGACAGCGTATATGGTTCTGATTCTGTAGCGGCGGTAGGTGTCGCTGCCCACGAGTGCGGACATGCGATCCAGCATCAGAGAGGTTATGTGCCGCTTCGGGTAAGAGGCGCATTTGTCCCAGTGGCAAACTTTGGATCTTCTATTGCATGGCCGCTGATCATTATCGGTCTGATGATGCGGGGGCAGATCATTATTGAGATTGGTATTATCTGTTTTTCATTTGCCGTGATCTTTCAGCTGATCACGTTGCCGGTGGAATTTAATGCATCTGGCAGAGCGATGCGTATATTGCGGGAAACAGGAATCTTAAACAGTCAGGAACTTCCAATGACAGGAAGAGTACTCCGTGCAGCCGCAATGACTTATGTTGCCAGTGCAGCATCTGCTGTTTTACAGCTGCTGCGACTGATCATATTATACGGAGGAAGACGCAGAAATGAGTGATTCTGTCAATACAAGAGAATTGATACTGGATATTCTGATGGAAGTGACAGAACATCAGGGATACAGTCATATTATCCTAAGGGATGTGCTGAACAAATATGCCTATCTTTCCCGACAGGAGCGGGCGTTTATCGCAAGGATCAGCGAGGGAACATTGGAACGGATGCTGGAAATGGATATGATCCTGAATCAGTTTTCAAAAACAAAAGTGAAAAAAATGAAACCGGTCATCCGTAATATTCTGCGTATGAGTGTGTATCAGATCAAATATATGGACAGTGTTCCGGACAGTGCAACCTGCAATGAGGCAGTAAAGCTGGCAGTACGCCGCGGACTTGGCGGGCTGAAAGGATTTGTGAATGGTGTGCTGCGTAATATCAGCAGGAACAAAGACCAGATCCGTTATCCACTGGAAGAAAAGGAACCGGAAGAATATCTGTCGGTAACCTGCTCTGTACCATTATGGATCGTGCAGCAGTGGACGCAGGAGTATGGATATGACAGGACGAAACAGATGTGCCAGTCATTCCTGGAATCTGCTCCATTGTCTATCCGTACAAATCTGCAGCAGACGACACCGCAGCACTTAAAAAAGAAGTTGGAGAAAGAAGGTGTGTCTGTAGAAGAAAATCCGGAATTTTCCTATGCCTTCTTTATTTCCGGTTATGACAGACTGGATGCGCTGGAAGCATTTTGCGAAGGATTGTTCTCCGTACAGGATATGGCGTCCATGTATGTGGCTGAGGCAGCAGATGTACAGCCGGGGGCATATGTGATCGATGTATGCGCAGCTCCGGGTGGAAAGAGCATGCACCTTGCAGAAAAGTTACAGGGAACCGGCATGGTGGAAGCCAGGGATCTGACAGAATATAAAGTCGATCTTATGGAGGAAAATATTGCCCGTTGTCAGCTGAAAAACATGAAAGCGGTACAGTGGGATGCCACGATAAAAGATGCTGATTCGGTAGAAAAAGCAGATGTGGTCATTGCTGATCTGCCCTGTTCCGGTCTTGGCGTTATGGGACGGAAACCGGATATCCGATATCGTGTTACACCGGAAGATGTGCAGGCACTGGCAGCCCTGCAGCGTAAGATCCTGTCTGCGGTACAGGAATATGTAAAACCGGGCGGAACCCTTGTATACAGTACCTGCACCGTGACCCGTGCAGAAAATGACGGGAATGTACAGTGGTTTGGGGAACAGTATCCGGAGTTTCAGTTTGAGAACATGCGCCAGCTTTATCCGGGAGAAGGCCGACACGATGGATTTTTTATTGCCAAGTGGAAAAAACAGACAGTATAAGATACGAAATTTTTGAAGGCTACGGTATGGGGATTAGTACGGAAAATATTTTTTCATAACGATTTTATTTATAGCATTAGATAAAGACAATGTAGTGGAGATTGACATGAGTAAAACAGATATCAGGTCGCTGACACAGGAGGAGATGAAAGTGTTTGTTACGGAAATCGGGGAGAAGCCGTTCCGTGGAAAACAAATCTATCAGTGGCTGCATGAAAAGCAGGTCACTTCCTTTGATGAAATGACAAACCTTTCGGCAAAACTGCGGGAAAGATTAAAAGAAACCGCCGCCTTGACCGTGCTGAAAGAGGTAACGGTGCAGACATCTGCACTGGATGGTACAAAAAAATATTTATTTGAACTGGAAGATGGCAATATGGTGGAGAGCGTTCTCATGCGTTATCATCATGGAAATTCTGTCTGTATTTCTTCACAGGCGGGATGCAGGATGGGATGTAAATTCTGCGCTTCCACACTGGACGGTCTGGTAAGGGGACTGACACCGGCAGAGATGCTGGAACAGATTTACCGTATCGGTGCAGATATTGGCGAACGGATCTCCAATGTGGTCGTCATGGGAACGGGAGAACCGCTGGATAATTATGAGAACCTGTTAAAGTTTATCCATATTTTAACAGAAGAAGGCGGTTTACATATTAGTCAGAGAAATCTTACAGTTTCCACCTGTGGAATCGTACCGAGGATCCGGCAGCTTGCGGATGAAAAGTTGCAGATCACACTTGCATTATCGTTACATGCTTCCACACAGGAAAAGCGGGAACAGATCATGCCGGTGGCAAAAGCGTACGATCTGACACAGGTGCTGGATGCCTGTAAATATTATTTTAAACAGACCGGTCGCAGGATCAGTTTTGAATACAGTCTGATCGAGGGAGTTAATGATTCTGCAGAAGATGTACGAAATCTCGCTTCCCTGCTCAGAGGCATGAACTGTCATGTCAACCTGATCCCGGTCAATCCGATCAAGGAGCGGGATTTCAGTCAGCCGGATACAAAGGCAGTTCGGGAGTTTCAAAATAAACTTGAAAAATGTGGAATAAATGTTACTATTAGAAGAGAAATGGGTCGTGATATTGACGGGGCCTGTGGACAATTGAGAAAGAGATATGCGGAAAGGTAGGTTCAGATATATGGAAACATATTCCCTGACAGATATCGGACAGACCCGGGAAATGAATCAGGATTATTTCTTTAGTTCTGAAGAACCGGTTGGCAATTTGCCGACACTTTTCATTGTCGCAGATGGAATGGGAGGACATAAAGCAGGAGAATTTGCCTCCTGCTTTACCGTAGAGAAGGTTGTAGAGGCGGTTACAGGAAGTAAAAAGGAAGATATTCCTGAAATATTAGGAGATGCCATAAGAAATGCAAATCTGGCATTGATCGAATATGCTGGAGAACATCCACAGATGCATGGTATGGGAACTACGGTTGTAGCTGCGGTCGTAACAGAGAATCAGTTATATGTGGCAAATGTGGGGGACAGCAGACTTTATATTGTAGGAAAAAACAGCCGTCAGGTTACCAGAGATCATTCACTGGTGCAGGAGATGGTACGGATTGGCGAACTGGATGAAACGCAGGCTAGGAGTCATCCGGATAAAAATATTATAACAAGGGCGATTGGTGCTGATAAAAATCTGAAGATTGATGTATTTGAGGAACAGATAGAACCGGGCGATAAGATTCTTCTGTGTACAGACGGATTGACAAATATGCTGGAAGATACTGCTATATTTGAAATTTTAAATGATGCACGGTCTGGATTATCGGAAAAAGTAGAGCAGTTGGTAAGACAGGCAAATGAAAATGGCGGTACGGATAATATAACCGTGGTAGTATATCAACCGATGGATGAGGTGGCAGAATGATAGAAATTGGAAATATGATCGCTGACAGATATGAGATTGTCAGTAAGATAGGTACGGGCGGAATGTCCGACGTATATAAAGCAAAGGACCATACACTTGGTCGTTATGTTGCGATTAAAGTATTAAAATCGGAATTCAGTGAGGACAGCAGCTTTGTGTCAAAATTTCGTGCAGAGGCACAGGCAGCAGCCGGACTGGAACATCCAAATATCGTAAATGTGTATGATGTGGGATGCCAGACAGGAAATTATTACATTGTAATGGAGTATGTGGAAGGCATTACCCTGAAAAAATATATAGAGACAAAAGGACAGCTTGCATATAAAGAGGCGTTGAGCATTGCTATTCAGGTAGGTCGTGGTATTCAGGCGGCACATGCAAAGGGTATTATCCACAGAGATATCAAGCCTCAGAATATCATTATCTCTACAGAGGGAAAAGTAAAGGTAACAGACTTTGGAATCGCAAGAGCGGTATCTGGAAATACGATCAGCTCTGATGTTATGGGATCTGTGCATTATACATCTCCGGAACAGGCAAGAAATGGTTATGTCAGCAATAAAAGTGACATCTATTCCCTTGGTATCGTCATGTATGAGATGGTTACCGGAAGAGTACCGTTTGATGGAGATAATACAGTAGCTGTAGCGATCCAGCATTTGCAGGATGAGATGGTAAATCCCAGTGAGTATGCGAGAGATCTGCCGATCAGTCTGGAAAAGATCATTTTGAAATGTACCCAGAAAAGTCCGGATCGAAGATACGAATCCATGGATACACTTCTGATTGACCTGAAAAAATCACTGGTTACGCCATATGAAGACTTTGTAACCATCGCACCTCTGGTACAGGACAAGACGAGAGTCATCAGTAAAGAGGAAGTAGAGCAGATTCAGAAGGAAACTTCTGGTGTCACTCCGGATGAGGAAGAAGGCACCTATGAGGAAGAACCGGAAGAAGAATTGGAAGAGAAAGAAGAGGATGATGTGGATGAAAGTGATCGCAGGGGGCGTTTCCTGAATAAAAAGATGGAAAAGGCTGTAACGATCATGGGAATCGTGGCAGCGATCGTCATTGCTATTCTTGTCATCTGTATTGTCGGATCTTTTGCCGGTGTGTTCCATTTTGGCTCAAAAAATAAAAATGATACCTCTGCAGTATCAGAGCTTCAGTCAGAGACAGCGACGGTTCCGGATCTTCGTGGAAAGACTTATGATGAGGCACAGGCTGAATTAAAGAAACTGGGTCTTACACTGGAACAGAAAGGTACCGAAGAATCTGACCGTTACAAAGAAGGACAGATCATCAGTCAGGATGTGGATGCGGGCAAAAAAGTAGCGACAGGTACCGTTGTAAAAGTTATTGTATGTGGTTCATCTTCCGGCAGCGAGGAAGTAGATGTTCCAGATGTGACCGGAAAGAAGCTTTCAGCAGCGGAAAAAGAACTGACAAGCGCAGGATTTCAAGTAACAAGAGAATATAAGACAGATGATTCCAAAGAAGCAGGAACTGTTATCGATCAGTCTCCGGCAGGTGGAAAAACTTTGGCTAAAGGCGAAACAGTGACAATTTACGTTGCAAAAGAAAGTGAAAACGTAAAAGTTCCTTCCCTTCTGAATAAGACAGAGAGTGAAGCAAAACAGGCACTTACAGATGCCGGACTTTCCGTTGGAACTGTAACTCAGGATTACAGTGATACTGTGGCAGAAGGAAAGGTTATCAGCCAGAGTACCGGCGAGGGTAAATATCTTCCAAAAGGAGATACCGTAAGCTTTGTGGTAAGTAAAGGAAAAGAGAATACTACACCGGTATATTCCTATAAAACTACGATCAAAACAGACCGTATCGTAGCAGACGGAAATACGGTAAACAGTGCAGACATCACATTGGAAGCATCTGAAAGTGATGAGATATTAAAAAGCTGGAATGGTGTAACTTCCTTCCCGTTTCAGGTAAGTGTTTCTAATATTACAGAAGCATCAGAGGGTACGATTACGATCGTATGGCATTATACGACTTCTGATGGAACCCAGAAGACATCTACACAGACACAGGAAGTGAAATTTACGCAGGTAAACTAGATTTATGCAGGGAAAGATCATAAAGGGGATTGCCGGATTCTACTACGTTCACGTGGCAGGATCCGGTGTCTATGAATGTAAAGCGAAAGGAGCATTTCGCAAACAGAAAATCAAACCTCTTGTGGGGGATAATGTTGAAATCGATGTGATCAGTCAGGAGGAACATACGGGAAATGTCATTGACATTCTCCCACGAAAAAATGAACTGATTCGTCCGGCTGTGGCAAATGTGGATCAGGCAGTGGTCATTTTTGCAGCAGCAAAGCCGAATCCAAACTTTAATCTGCTAGATCGCTTTCTGATCATGATGGAATATCAGCATATTCCGGCAGTTATCTGTTTTAATAAGACGGATCTGATCGATGAAATGGAGATGGAGAACCTGATCCGTGCATATAAAACCAGTGGATACCGTGTTCTTTTTACCAGTGCCAAAGAGCAGGATGGAGTGGAGAAGATACGTCAGATCTTAAAGGGAAAGACTTCTACAGTAGCAGGTCCATCTGGTGTTGGAAAATCTTCACTGATCAATCTTCTTGCACCGCAGGCTGAGATGGAGACCGGGGCGATCAGTGAAAAGATCGAGCGCGGACGCCATACAACGAGACATGCGCAGGTCATTCCGGTTCCTATGGAAGACGGAAGCGAAGATACTTACATCATTGATACGCCGGGATTCAGTTCTCTTTCTGTAGAATTTTACGAAAAAGAGACACTGGGAACACTGTTTCCGGAATTTCAGCAATATGAGCCGTATTGCAGGTTCCGGGGATGCAGTCATATCAGTGAGCCGGACTGTGGGGTAAAAGAAGCGCTGGCAGAAGGTAAGATTAGTAAGATCCGTTATGACGATTATGTAGAGATTTATCAGGAAGTACAGAATCGTAGAAAATATTAAAGTGAAGTAATATACGTCCGGAATCTTCTAAAAAAATATTCCGGAGACAGATTTTTGATATACAATGATATCTTTACAGTGCATACATGATGTCTACAGTGATATTTTTACAGTGCATGCATGATGTGTATAGTGATATTTTCACAGTGTATATATGGCATGTACGGTAAGAAATAGAAGCGATATGTCAGAAATAGAAGCGATATGTCAGAAATATATCAAATGGTTCATAAAAAAATGAGCGTATGTTGTATAGATTCAGGGGATTATAAAATAAAGATAAGGGAGCTGAATGAAAATGAATTGTTTATCACCGTCGATATTATCCGCAGATTTTGCAAATCTTGGAGAACAGGTAAAATTATTAGATGAAGCAGGTGCACAGTATGTCCATATTGATGTGATGGATGGAAAATTTGTGCCAAGTATCTCCTTTGGTTTTCCAATCATGGAGTCTATCCGCCCATACAGTGAACGGATCTTTGATGTCCATCTGATGATTGAAGAGCCGGAGCGTTATATCGACCGTTTTGTAGAAGCCGGTGCAGATCTGATTTCTGTGCATGCAGAAAGTACTGTTCATCTGGATCGTGTCATCCAGTCGATTAAAGAAAAAGGTGTGTTGGCTGCGGTTGCATTGAACCCATCCACTCCGCTTTCTGTGCTGGATTATATTTTACCGGAGCTTGACATGGTATTACTCATGAGCGTAAATCCGGGCTTTGGTGGACAGAAATACATTCCATATGTAACGCAGAAGATCCGTGATCTCAGAAAGATGATCGAAAAGACCGGAAAGCAGATTGACATTGAAGTAGATGGTGGTGTAAATCTGGAGAATCTCCGGGAAATCATGACAGCAGGCGCCAATATCATCGTGGCAGGCAGCGCTGTATTTAAAGGCGATCCTGCAGGGAATGTAGCGGCATTTCTGAAGATTATGGATGAGTAAATTGGTTTGTTTTATATCAGCACAGTAGATTATATCAGCTGTGCTGATCTTTCATTTATACAGTTATATGATGGCAGGAAAAAGAAATTGTTTTCTGGACGCAAGGTAACTATGAGATTATGAGAGAAATTTGTAGCAATATATTTTTGATGGTATCAATCATTAGTATGAAAATACATTTTCATAGCTATTTATGCCGATAGCTGACGGCTACGGCATGAGTATTAGTGAGAAAAATAGAAAGAATGGATAAGAACGATGCATATATTAATTATTTCCGGTGGTATGTTAGAAGAAAATTTTATCATAGACTATATGGAAAAGCATAAATTTCACAGGATCCTTGCAGCTGATAGAGGGTTGGTCCTTTGTAAAAAGCTTGGGATTATACCAGATCTGATCCTGGGAGATTTTGATTCCACAACGTCAGATGCGCTGGAATATTACCGGTCAACCGTGCCGGAGCGTATCCGTCAGTATCCGTCCAGAAAAGATGATACAGATACAGAACTTGCGGTATCCGTTGCTATGGACATGGGCAGCACCGAGATTACGATCCTGGGGGCTACAGGAACGCGGCTGGATCACGTCATGGGAAATATCCAGATTCTGAAAAAAACGTTGGATCGTGGCATAATGACCTATCTTGTGGATTCCCACAATCGGATTCGCATGACAGATACTGCTGTGACAATTTCAAAAGAGGAGCAGTTTGGAACGTATGTCTCCCTGATTCCTTTTACGGAAAAAGTTACCGGACTTACGCTGTGTGGATTTTCATATCCGGTGCAGGATTATACGCTTATGCAGGGCAGGAGCGTGGGAGTAAGCAATGAGATTACCGGGCAGCAGGGGGAGATTTCACTGAAAGAGGGATTGTTGCTGGTCATGGAATCTAGAGACTGAAAGATATATAAAAACTTATTTACTGATTAATGATTAATAAAAAACCGGAAGATAAATTCTGTTTCATGATTCAGAATCTGCCTTCCGGTTTTTTGTTATAGTATATAACGTTTCATTATTTTTTCCGCCGGATGTGGATCTCCGGGATCGCTACGGATTCATAGGTAATGGATTCGCCATTATCTTCCGTGGCTTCATTCTCTGTCTCCGGTTCCGTATGTATTTCAGGAACAGCCAGATTTTCATAGCTTACATCATAAGTGGACTTCTTTTTTTCATCTTTTTTCTCACGTTTTTTTCCAAACATAAAAACCTCCAGTAGTTAAAGTAGATTGATAAAAAATGTAACAATAAGACTGTTTAAAAAATCTGCAAAAAGGCTGCCGATCAGAGGAATAATCAGATATGCCTTTACGGAAGGCGCATAACGGTCACAGATTGCCTGCATATTTGCCATGGCATTCGGGGTTGCACCCATACCGAAACCACAGGTACCGGCTGCAAGGACGGCTGCATCGTAATCCCGTCCCATAATATTAAATACCACAAAACGTGCAAACAGGAACATAAGAAGTATCTGTGCGCCCAGAAGGATGACCAGTGGTAAAGCAAGAGAAGCAAGCTGCCACAGCTTCAGTGTGATCATGGCCATTCCAAGGAACAGAGAAAGACTGATACCGCCGATATCGTTGATCTCGCCCATATAGATCGTGAATTTACCGGAGTATTCTCCTACATTTCGAATTAGGGCGGCAGCAATCATCGCACCGATATAGACCGGGAATGTCATCCCTGTTTTTGTCAGAAGCCAGGAGAAGATCGTGCCGAGACCAATGGCAAGAATCAGCTGAAAGACAGCAGACGGATACATGGTCGTATGTCTGGTGTGTTTCTTTTCTTCTTCCACCAGGAGGCTGTCGTCTTCTGTGATAGCAGTTTTGAGAAGATCCTTTTTCTCAATAAGCTGTTTACCGATCGGACCGCCGATCAGACTTCCTGTGATCAGTCCGAAGGTTGCAGCTGCGGTACAGAGCGTGGTGGCGCTGGCTACATTAAAATCTTCCAGAACCGGTCCGAAAGCTCCTGCCGTACCATGTCCGCCGACCATCGGGATTGATCCTGTGCAAAGTCCGATGAGCGGATTCAGTTTTAATACCTGAGACATTCCCACTGCCAGGAAGTTTTGTGCCAGGATCAGACCGATGACAATTCCAAGGAAAATGATCAGTGATTTTCCTCCGCTTTTTAAGACCTTAAGATTTGCCTGAAATCCTACGGATGTGAAGAAGAATACCATACATACTTCACGGAGTGTATCATCAAAGGAAAGTTCTGCGATTCCCAGACCATACAGTACACAAGTCATGATCGCAAAGATCAGACCGCCGACAACCGGCGCCGGGATACAGAATTTTTCCAGAAAATTGAATTTTTTCTTTAAAAATTTACCGAGTATCAAAACAAGGACAGCGATGGCCAGCGTCTGATACATATTTAATTCCAAATGCATAACGTTGTCCTCCTTATTCAGTCGTTACGGAAAGTCCCTGTTTCTCATAATAGGCAGCAGCACCTTTATGGAACGGAACCGGCACATTTTTCACAGCCTGTTCCGGAGTCAATGTCAGGTTCAGGGAAGTAGCATAGCTGATATCCTGCGCATGATTGAAAAGGATTCCAGTCAGTTTTTCTATAGTTTTATCATCCAGATCTGTTCGTGCAAGTAAAAGTGCACTGACACCAATGGTAGTGACATCTTCCTGCTGACCGGTGTAAGTCCCGGCAGGAATGGTGTAATTGCTGTAAGTATCTGATTCAGCCAGAAGCTTTTCCATATGGGTTGCGTCAATGGAGAGCAACCGGATATCACATTTCTGAGCCAGTCCTTCTATCATGGAAGTCTGAGTTCCTGCGGTACAGAAAATGGCATCAATTCTTCCGGAACTGAGAGCTTCTGCCTCTTCGGTGTAGTTCATATTAACAGTTTCGATCAGATTATCGGACAGTCCATAGATCTGTAAAATCTGTTCTGCATTTTTTTCGGAACCGGAATCAGTCTCGCCGACACTGATCTTTTTTTTCAACAGGTCATCCGGGGTCTGGATGTCAGAATCTGCACGAACGATGATCTGGCAGGCTTCCGTGTACAGTGCGGCGATTGCCCGATAATCTGTCTGTGGATCCCCTTCGAATTGTCCTTTGCCTGCACAGGCATCTGCAGTCAGATCAGCCTGGGCAATCGCCATCTGAATGTAGTTATCAGAAAGCAGACGCAGATTTGCCGCAGAACCGGCTGTTGATTTTACTGTGAATTCATAATCTTCTGTTTCCTGAGAAACGACCTGGGTAAATGCATTTGCAAAAGAGGAATAGACGCCTCCCACGGCAGCGGAACCAAATCGGATGGAACTGCCGGAAGAAGAGCATCCTGCTGCAAATACCAGCGTCAGACTCAGCAGAAGCGTCAGTATTTTTTTCATGATACATACTCCTATTTGTTTATCAGTGATTTTTTACTTTGTATTTTCTCTATATATGTGCCGTAGTTTGCTTCAATAATCCTGCAAAAAATACAAGCTTTTTATGGCAAAGTTGCAGAAAAACCGTCCCTGTAAATATCGGAAAGACGGAACCAGACATTTATTGCCATAATAATAAAGAAATCATTTTTTCAAAACGAATGAAAAAGCAACACTAATATTATAAAAGTCCGATAAAAAATGTCAATCAAGTATTTTATAAAATCTGGTTAAGATGTTTCCTACACGCTTGCAAAGTTAATTTTATAGAAGGGGAAGTTGATTTTACAAGTGAGGTGGTTTTCGGATTTTCCTTATATTAAGAATTTACTTTTACGGCACTATGTGGTATCATTCATTTTGAGTTTTAAGGCTCTTTTATCCTAAAAGAGCGGAAAATGAGAATATATACAGATAGAAAGTCTGAAAAAGTCCATATAAACAAGGACTTGTAAGGAGGAAATAGAACCTATGAAGCTTGGTATTGTAGGACTCCCAAACGTGGGAAAAAGTACCCTGTTTAATTCACTGACAAAAGCCGGAGCAGAGTCAGCTAACTATCCGTTTTGTACCATTGACCCGAATGTGGGTATCGTAGCAGTACCGGATGAGCGTCTGAAACTTCTTGGAGATATGTATCATTCCAAGAAAGTGACACCGGCGGTAATTGAATTCGTAGACATTGCAGGTCTGGTAAAAGGCGCAAGCAAAGGCGAAGGTCTGGGAAACCAGTTCCTTGCCAATATCCGTGAAGTGGATGCCATTGTGCATGTAGTACGCTGCTTTGAAGATACCAATGTTGTCCATGTAGATGGCAGTGTAGATCCGGCAAGAGATATCGAAACGATCAACCTGGAACTGATCTTTTCTGATATTGAGATTCTGGAGAGACGTATCGCCAAGACTGCAAAAGGCGCAAGAATGGATAAAAAACTTGCCAAAGAACTGGATCTGCTTGAAAAGATCAAAGCACATCTGGAAGATGGAAAACTGGCAAAAACCTTTGAAGTTGGAGAAGATGAGGATGATCAGGAATGGTTTGCTTCCTACAATCTGTTGACAGCAAAACCGGTCATCTATGCAGCCAATGTATCTGAGGATGATCTGGCAGATGACGGTGCTTCAAACGTCCATGTTCAGAATGTTCGCGAGATGGCAAAAGAAGAAGGCTCTGAAGTATTTGTAATCTGCGCGCAGATTGAGCAGGAGATCGCAGAGCTGGATGATGACGAGAAGGCAATGTTCCTGGAGGAACTGGGTCTTGAAAAATCCGGTCTGGAGAAGCTGATCCAGGCAAGCTACAGCCTTCTGGGCCTGCTGAGTTATCTGACAGCAGGCGAAGATGAGACCAGAGCATGGACCATCAAAAAAGGAACGAAAGCGCCGCAGGCAGCAGGAAAGATCCATACAGATTTTGAACGTGGATTTATTCGCGCAGAGGTTGTAAATTATAAAGACCTTCTGGAATGTGGAAGTCTTGCAGCAGCCAGAGAAAAAGGGCTGGTTGGTCTGGAAGGAAAAGAATATGTTGTGCAGGACGGCGATGTGATCCTGTTCCGTTTCAACGTATAATCGCATATTATAGAAAAAAGATAAAAGAAGTTGAGTGTCTGTGCGTTTATGTGAATTCAGGAAAAAAGAGGTCATCAATGTCTGTGACTGCAGAAGTCTGGGCTGTGTAGATGATCTGGAATTTGATGAATGTTCCGGAAAGATCCGTGCATTGGTCATCCGGGGACATGGCAGATGGTTCGGTATGATCGGCTGTGATTGTGAATATGTGATCGGATGGGATAAGATCGTAAAGATCGGTCCGGATATCATTATGGTGGACGTCTGTGCAGATAAGGTCCGGCAGAAGCTGTAACATATTTTATACAGGATAGAATGAGCATAGGAGAGTCAATATATGTATAGCATTGATGAACGGCGAATGTCTATCCTGAACAGATTTTATTCAAGATAGAACGAGTACAGGAGAGCCAACATCTGTGGATATTTGGCGAATAACATAACAACAGACAAGGCAAAGAACACGGAGGTTTTTTTGAATGAAGTGTCCATTTTGCGGCAACGACAATACAAGAGTCATTGATTCCAGACCGGTGGAGGATAATACTTCTATCCGACGCAGGAGAGTGTGTGATGAATGTGGAAAGCGTTTTACTACATATGAGAAAGTAGAAACGATTCCGCTGATCATTATCAAAAAGGATGATAACAGAGAGCAGTACGACCGGGCGAAGCTGGAAGCCGGTGTACTGCGGGCATGTCATAAACGTCCGGTGTCGGCAGAACAGATCAGCCAGCTGGTCAACAGTGTAGAGACAGAGATTTTTAATATGGAAGCCAGAGAGATTCCAAGTACCGTGATCGGAGAACTGGTCATGGATCGGCTTCGTGAGATAGATCCTGTTGCATATGTCAGATTTGCATCTGTGTACCGGGAATTCAAAGATGTCAATACATTTATGAATGAATTGAAGAAAATGCTGGACAAATAAAGATCCGGAAGAAAGAAGAGGAAAATGAATGTTTCAGAAATTTTATCCGGACGTTTATATGGATTCCACTTATGAGATTGATTTTGAGCAGCTGTATCAGGATGGGTATCGGGGCATTATATTTGATATCGACAATACGCTGGTCACACATGGGGCTCCTGCGGATACCCGTGCCATTGCACTGTTTGCAGAATTAAAGCGTATTGGATTTCAATGTTGTCTGTTGTCAAACAACAAAGAGCCGCGGGTAAAGATGTTTAATGACAGCGTGCATGTAAATTATATTTACGATGCGCATAAACCTTCGGTGCAGAATTATAAAAAAGCCATGGAGCTCATGGGAACTGATAAGAACAGTACCGTATTTATCGGAGATCAGATTTTTACGGATATCTGGGGTGCAAAAAGAACCGGCATTCGTACAATCATGGTTCGCAAGATCCACTGGAAAGAAGAAATACAGATTGTGTTAAAACGACGTCTGGAGGCATTTGTTCTTATGGAATACAGACGATATGCGCGCCGGCAGGGAACAGGTAAGCCAGATACGCCGGGATATCTCAGGGAACGGTATCAGAAAGATGTCAGATCATTCTGATCATAATTACAAACAACGTCTCACGTGTGGCTCCGCTTAAATGGTTAAAAGAAAATAATGAATAATAAAAGAACAGGGAGAGTATAAAATGAAGATCGTGATTGGAAATGATCATGCTGCTGTAGCTTTAAAGCAGGAAATGGCAGCATATTTAACAGAACTTGGACATGAAGTGATCAATATCGGAACAGATACTTCTGACAGCTGTAATTATCCGGAGTACGGAGAGAAGGCTGGTCGCATGGTAGCAGCAGGAGAAGCTGATTGTGGCGTGCTGATCTGTGGCACAGGTGTAGGTATCTCCGTCGCAGCAAATAAAGTAAAAGGCGTGCGTGCGGCTGTATGTTCGGAACCGGTAACAGCACGTCTTGTAAAAGAACATAACAATGCGAATATTATTGCTTTTGGCGCAAGAATCGTAGGTTCTGAGACTGCAAAAGCAATTCTGGATGCATATCTGAACGCGGAATTTCAGGGGGGCAGACACCAGAAACGAATCGACATGATCCATGCCATTGAAGAGAAATAACAGTCATAATACATAAAAAGATTGAAATATGGCAGTTTTTCATATAAAATAGAGAGAAATAAAGAATAGACAGATTGAGTCATAATATACAAGGAGGATTTTTAATAATGGCTAATGCAGGAAAGGTAATCGGTAAAGGAGTTACGATTGAACTGGAAGGCAACGTATACAGAGTAGATGATTTTCAGCATGTAAAACCTGGTAAAGGCGCTGCTTTCATCAGAACCAAATTAAAAAATGTTAAGACTGGCGGTGTTGTTGAGAAAACTTTCCGTCCGACAGAGGATGTTGAGACCGCACGTATCGACAGAACTACAAAACAGTATCTGTACAACGATGGCGAGCTTTACTACTTCATGGATACAGAGACTTATGATCAGGTAGCTCTCAGCACAGACGATATCGGCGATACTCTGAAATTCGTAAAAGAGAATGAGAACGTTACAATCCTTTCTCATGAAGGAAATGTATTCGCAGTTGAGCCGCCAATGTTTGTAGAGCTTGAGATCACAGAGACTGAACCTGGATTCAAGGGCGATACAGCTACAGGCGCTACAAAACCGGCAACTGTTGAGACTGGTGCTATCGTATACGTACCGTTATTTGTAGAGCAGGGTGACAAGATTAAGATTGATACAAGAACAGGTGAGTACCTGTCTCGTGTATAATCCATAGATTTGAAAATTCTATGATTATTATTTTCCATCTGCAAAACAGAAAAATAGGGAAATGACAAAATAAAATTATTGAAGAATAATGATAAGATGTGAAGAGATTTTCATGTCTGTATAAAAACCGGGGGGACATGCCTTCCGGTTTTTATTTTTATCATTATTTACACGATTAAAAAAGATGGCGGAATAAAGAGTTGTATCTTATTTTTGAGGATATAATGAGCGCAAGAGAGTCAACATGCTCGCATGATTGACGAACGGCGAATG
>CAJJOP010000018.1:0-45712 GCA_905193415.1 uncultured Roseburia sp. | reverse complement strand
AAGAATTTGTTGTCAGCGGAATCCTATATGATCGGGATGAGTATACCATCGAGGCTTCCTATGTTGTATTCGGTTCGCAGGATTTTTATAATGAGCGTGTTGCGGAGGGTGACAGGCAATATAATATCTATTTTACCTTGAGCGATTCTACAAATGTATCTATGAATAATGTTGCGCCTGTTATAAAAGAAATCGCGGATTCCTGCGGCATTGACCAGAAAAACGTGATCATCAATGACCTCTACCTGCAGTGGGTATTGCAGCCGAGCTATGAAATGATTGTGGTTTGTGGAACCCTGATCCTCGGAATCGTGCTGTTTTCCGTTGTGGTCATTTATAATATCTTCCAGGTCGGGATCGCCCAGAAGGTTCAGGAGTACGGAAAAATCAAGGCGCTGGGTGCAACCAGAAAGCAGATGAAGCAGTTGATCTTTCGTGAGGGCATTCTTCTGGCGGTTCCTTCGATACCGCTGGGGCTGCTGTTTGGTTTCCTGATTGCAAAAGTCAGCTTCAACTGGCTGGTGGAGCAGGGAAATCTGGTATCGTCCGGAATCAAGAACCATCAGGTGCCTCTGTTTTCACTGACAATCATGCTCATCTGCATTTTTGTATCGTTTCTTACGGTCGTTTTGGCTCTGCGCAAACCCATGAAAATTGTTTCCCGGATTTCACCCATCGAAGCGACACGGTATCTTGGCGGCTCCAAAACGCAAAAACAGGGCAGACGAAAAGGCAGAAAAGATGTCACCGTTTTCTCCATGGCAATGGCAAATGTGACAGGCAATCCGAAAAGAACCATTGCTACGATTCTTACCATGGGGCTTTCCTGTGTATTGTTTGTAATTATCTCTAATTATGTTGGGAATATTGACACGGAGCACGAGGCGCGGATTGCAATCAACCATGGACAATTTGAGTTGCAGCTGGATTATTCCCAGAATTATGATGAAGCCTATTCGGAGAATAATCTGGACACAATCCTACAGAACGACCCACTGAATGATTCTTTGATTAAAGAAATCAAATCCATCCCCGGTGTAACGGATGTACTGACGAGAGAAATCGTCTCTGCAGATTTGAACGGAACAAAATTTCCGGTTGCAATCGTAAATCAAGAGGATTTTGAAATGATGCGCGGGGATGGCGATATCGGTTCCATGGACTATGCACAGGCTGTCAAAAACGGGGATGTTTTCTTTGGCTGGTCCATGTGGATGGAAGCTGACGGGTATTCTGCGGGTGCACCGATTACATTCAACTTTGATAACGGAAGCGGAACCTATACCTATCAGGGAAAAATCGCAGGATCCTTTGTAAGCGCGGACACTTATCTGGTCATTCCGGAAGAAGTATACCGTTCTGTAAATCCGAAAGGGACATCTTATGGATACCTGTGGGTGGATTGTGCTAAAAAAGATGTGGCATCTGTAGAGCAAAGCCTGAATGACCTGCTCTCCGATACTTCTCATATCAAGCTGAACACCTATCACGCAGAATTGCAAACCGCAGAATACGCAAGCCGTATGATGAAGCTTGGCTGCTATCTGTTCATGGCAATTGTCGGTCTCATTGGGTTTATGAATCTGGCAAACACCATGATCATCAATATCACCACGAAGAAGCAGGAATACGGTGTGCTGCAAGCGGTAGGCATGACCAATAAGCAGTTGAATCTGTGCTTACAAATACAGGGCTTGATTTTTACGGTTGGCACCATCTGCGTCGCACTTGCTGCCGGTCTGCCCCTTGGCTATGCACTGTTTTCCTATGCGAAGCATAATGGGATTTTTGGAATGAACGTTTATCACGTTCCTCTTATCCCGATTCTTGTTATGATTCTTCTGGTTGGTATTCTACAAATTGTGCTTTCCTGTGTTTTAAGCAGTAATCTGAAAAAGGAAACGCTGGTAGAAAGAATAAGGTATCAGGGATAGCAAGTAATATGTAATGAACTAGGTCTTAACGAAGAGGAGAAATAGATAACTTCCAATTTGTATGTATGGTAAATCTAAACTGTATTTTAGCAATATTTCCTGAGTGGGGGCAGAAAGCACCACCAAAGTGATAAAATGGGGGCAAAAAGCGCCACCACATATAATAAACAAAGGGTTCAAGGGAAAAGTCCCTTGCTAGAACAGCATTTGGATGGAGACATCTCTAATGCGTATCTAGCCGTCGCTGGGGACTGATATATAAGAAGGAATATTGTTTGAGCAGGAAAAGACATAGAAGACTCTGGCTATATCGCAGGATATGTGCCTTGAAAGAATTGATTTGTGATAAGAGGTGTGTATGATGATCAAGGATTCAATTGATGACGAGAAAGTAAGCAGGCAGAAACAATTTGACCGGTTCTGTTATTACTTAGGTGGGGTAAAACAGCTTCTGGACAAAAAGGCTGCGTAGGCAGCCGGCATCCTGCAGATAATATGCTGTAGGATGTATACATATATCAGGAGGCTTCATTCATGGCGAGTGGAGTCTCTTTTATTTTGCACTGTATAATGGAAAAAGTTTTGGTTGAACAGAGGTTGGAGTGATGATAAGATTTAGTTGGGACAAGAGTTACTTGACAGAATCAGGGATATAAGATCTTCAGAAAAGGTATTGTATCGTCAGGTTCTTGATTTGTATGCTACGAGTGTAGATTACAAAGATAAATAATACAAGGAAGAAAATTCATGCTTAATGAACAAAAATTAAAACAAATCCTGACTTCATTTACTACCTATCTCCCACAGCACTGGGATGATATGAAACCAATATGGGAGTCGATCGCACATTTCCAGAAATACTGGGACATCGATGCCGAAGATTTCGGTGCAATGTATATGGAGGCCACAAGAAAGCACAACGGTCTGCTGTCTCAAATATACGCTTACCCAAGAGAAATTGTCCGACTGTTGTCGGCTCATGAGGCGGAAAGCGTACGACGGCTGTTTCGGAACCTGTTTGATGAATCCCAGGATCTCACGAAGCGAAGTGAAGATTTTATGGAAGGAATGGAGCTTCTGCGGCGAAAATATCTGGCGGATCAGTGGCAGAAACATTATCAGAACGTTATGATCATTAGTGTGTATCTGTGGATGCGTTACCCGGACAAGTACTATGTATATCAGTACAGTCTGTACAAAGCAGTTTCCACTGTGCTGGAAGATGATGTCTATGAATTGAGTCAAAGGAAAAATTTTTCCAGCATGAGCGAGGGATACGGCCTGTTTAATGAGATTAATCGTCTTGTGAGGGATGATCTTGCACTCATCGAAACATTTCGAGGACTGAGTGCCGATGGATGTTATTCAGATCCACAGTTGAAGACACTGACCTGGGAACTTGCGGATTATATTGAACAGAGATGGTATCGGGCAGGGAACGAAGCACGGCCGGAATCAGAACTGGATATATGGAAAGAAATATTTCCGAGCTACACCAAAGAAGCGTTTCTATCAGAAGTCTATATGACAGAGGAACGGTATGATCTGCTGACAGGATTGCTGCGAAACAAAAAGAACGTAATCTTACAAGGTGCGCCGGGTGTAGGAAAAACCTTTACGGCAAAACGTCTGGCTTATGCCATGATGGGACAGAAGGATGATTACCGTATCGGTTTTGTACAGTTCCATCAGAGCTATTCTTATGAAGAATTTATCATGGGATATCGGCCAGAAGGCGAAGGCTATGAGCTGAAAAAAGGCATTTTTCTGCAGTTTTGTGAAAAAGCGGCGCAGGATCCTGGCCGGGAATACTTTTTCCTGATCGATGAGATCAATCGTGGAAACTTAAGCAAGATTTTTGGCGAGTTGTTGATGCTCATTGAAAAAGATTATCGTGGCACATCTGCCCAGCTGGCTTATACCGGCGAACCGTTTTGCGTGCCGGATAATCTCTGCATTATAGGAATGATGAATACTGCAGACCGCAGTCTGGCAATGATCGACTATGCCCTGCGCAGACGGTTCAGTTTCTTTGAAGTCGTTCCGGGATTTTTATCCGAAGGATTTCAGTCTTATGAGAGAAGTCTGGAAAATGCAAGGTTTGATGAACTGATCCGACAGGTGCAGCAGCTAAACGCTGAGATTGAAGCAGACGAATCTCTGGGAAGCGGATTTTGCATCGGTCACAGTTATTTCTGTGGAAAAACACAGGAAACCTGTACGTTAGACTGGATACGTTCCGTTGTTGAATTTGATCTGATTCCGATGATCTCCGAATACTGGTTTGATAACCGGGAAAAACTCGCTTACTGGAAACAGTGTCTGCGTGGAGTATGTGATGACCAGAGATAGAAGGATCTACATAAAAAATATTTACTATATGCTCGCTTATGCCTTCCATGTGCTGAAGCAGAAAAACTATGACAGAGTTGCCGCAGAATCTTTCGAACATGAGGAAGACCTGATGGCAGCGATCTTGTCCATCGGTGTGGCGCAGCAGGTCAAGCAGGGATTGTATCGGGAATATGTGTCTCAGAAAGAGGATCTGACCACGATCCGGGGTAAGATCGCATTTCAGGAAACACTGCAGAATCGTATGCAGCATAAGAAAAAGATCTGCTGTGAATACGAGGAACTTTCGGAGGATAATCTATGCAACCAGATCTTAAAGACGACTATGTGCGCGTTGCTGCGCAGTCCGAAAGTGGCGGATATAAGCAAACGGGAATTGCGTAAGGTTCTTGCCTTTTTTGATCAGGTTCACTTGTTGGAAGTCAGTGAGATCCGGTGGCATCAGGTTACTTATCAGAGGAGCAATCAGAATTATGAGATGCTTTTAAACATCTGTTATTTTGCACTGCATGGTCTGCTCATGACGACCGCATCCGGCGACCGGAAAATACCGGGATTTTTTGAGGAAGAGCCTATGCACTGGCTCTATGAAAAATTCATCCTGGAATATTACCGGCAGGAGCACCCGTGGCTGACAAAAGTAAGCCCGGCGCAGATCTACTGGAATCTTGTTGGCCCGCAGGATCCGGGTATGCTGCAGTTTTTGCCGGGTATGCAGACGGATATCACACTGGAATATAACGATAAGACACTGATCATAGATGCAAAATATTATCAGAGTATCCTGCAGCATGTCAATGGCAGGAGTACGCTGCAGTCTCCGAATATGTATCAGATCTACACTTATGTAAAAAACTGGGATAGGAAACATACCGGCAATGTAGCCGGTCTGTTGTTGTATGCGCAGACAGATGCTCCGTTACTGCCGGATTGTCGGTACAATATGGATGGCAACTGGATCGGGGCAAAGACATTAGATCTGAATCAGGATTTTTCGGAGATCCGTAAACAGCTGGACAGTATAGCAGAAGATTATTTCCGTATAAACAGGGCTTGAACACATGGTCTAAAAAAATCAAGACTGTATTTAAAATTTATGTGTGCTAGTATGTGAGAGGTCGTGTGTGTGACGGTTGAGAGGAAAGATGACTGTCGGAATTTTTGTGGGTTATTTCTGATTGAAATCGTGAAAAACAATAACCAGAATGTTGAAGATATTTTGTGGAATCTCATGCCGGATCGTATACAGAAACTGTAAATATGCATAATAAAGTACAGGGGTGGATGAAATGGAAAAAAGTATCAGGGTCGTTGCACGTTATCATTACAAAGCAGGATATTTTGTAGAGGTATCACAGGAAAATTCGGTTATTGCGGGACGGGATTACTGGCTGTGTAAGAAGAACAGTAAACGAAAACTTTTCATGTTCAGCAGTCCATTCTGCAGTGAAGAGAATGAGGAAAAACAGATCATCAGTCATATCAAAGACAGTGTTCAGAAATATGAAGAACCGGTGCTGATGCATGCATGAGAAATAAAGTCATAAGAAATAAAATGAACGGGGAAGGCAGAAAATTTTGCGCTTTCCCGTTTTCGTTATATAATAGTGGATAGGAATGCAAAAATTACCGTTTCCAATAAAACGGATGGAGGATTATATGAACATAAAACTTGCGCCGACACTTCGGCATTACGATAAGAAAAATCTGTCCAAAGATATCGTGGCTGGAATCATCATTATGGCTGTGTCCATACCGATCTCTATGGGATATGCACAGATTGCCGGACTTCCGGCAGTGTATGGTCTGTATGGTTCGGTATTCCCGATATTGGCATTTGCGTTATTTTCCACATCGCCGCAGTTTATCTTTGGCGTAGATGCAGCACCGGCAGCTCTTGTAGGTGCAGCGCTGCTGAGTCTGAATATCGAGAGCGGGACATCAGAGGCGATTGCGGCAGTAGGTATGCTGACATTTTTTGTGGCACTTTGGTTACTGGCATTTTCCGTCCTGAAGGCAGGAAAACTGGTTAATTTTATCTCCACACCTGTTATGGGCGGATTTATCAGCGGTATCTGTACAACGATTATTCTTATGCAGGTGCCGAAGATCCTGGGTGGAACGGCAGGAACTGGAGAATTGTTGGAGCTTGCGGAGCACATTGGAGAGACCGCAGCGCATATCAGCATACCGTCGTTGCTTCTTGGTGCGATATCCCTTGTGATCCTTCTGGCGGCAAAAAAATGGATTCCGAAATTCCCTATGGCTGTTGTTCTGATGGCGGCCGGCGCGGTAATGACCGGCGTTCTGCCACTGCGGGAAATGGGCATTCAGACGCTGACAGCCGTTCAGCCGGGGATGCCAAAATGGGGAATCCCGGATTTTACGGCTGTGCCATTGCAGGAAGCGATTACTATCAGCCTTTCTGTTGCTGTCGTTATTATGGCGGAGACCCTGCTGGCGGAAAATAATTTTGCACAGAAAAATGGGTATAAAATTGAT
Source organism: uncultured Roseburia sp. (assembly GCA_905193415.1). Lineage (GTDB taxonomy): Bacteria > Bacillota > Clostridia > Lachnospirales > Lachnospiraceae > Brotonthovivens. The sequence goes on along the minus strand of CAJJOP010000018.1, from coordinate 38,924 downwards.
GACAACCGGGAAATCCTGGCATTTTCCATTGGAAACTTCATGGCGGCATTTACCGGCTGTTGCCCGATGAACGGTTCTGTTTCCCGTACTGCCATGAGCGAGCAGTATCAGGGAAAGACACAGCTGACCGGTCTGGTGGCAGGTGGCTCTATGATTGTTCTGCTCCTGTGCGGAACCGGATTTATCGGCTATCTTCCGGTACCGGTGCTGACGGCTATCGTCATCTCCGCATTGCTTGGCGCTACTGAGTTTGAACTGATTCCAAAGCTCTGGAAAGTCAGCCGCACGGAATGTCTCATTTTCCTAGGGGCTTTCTTTGGCGTGTTGTTCCTCGGTACGATCAACGGTGTACTGATCGGCATCATTCTGTCCTTTGCTGAGATGGTTATCCGAACTGCCAGACCTTCCACCTGTTTCCTGGGCGTGCAGCCGGGGCATGAACATTTCCGTGATCTGAAAGAAGGACAACAGGTGCATGCGGTAGAAGGTGTACTGATCTACCGTTTCAGCAGCAGTCTCTTTTTTGCAAATGTGCAGGTAATGCAGAGGGAGATTGAAAATGAGCTTCAGGAAAATACGAGGGCAGTCATCCTGGATGCCGGCGGTATCGGAAGTCTGGATATCACAGCGGCAGAACGTCTGGAAAACCTGTATCGTTCTCTGAAAGAAAAAGGTATCCGTTTTTACATTACTGAGCATATCGCAGAGCTGAATGAACAGCTGCGAAAACTGGGACTGGGATATATGATCGAAGAGGGAAGCGTGCGTCGGACGATCCATATCGCGCTGAAAGATATGGGTATCCAAAAACCATATCCACTGGAAGGCGGTGTGGAAAACGAACAGCGAAGCCAGTTACGAAAACGGATAGATAATCGGGTGCAGGAGTTTGTGTGGGCGTTTGGTTCAGAGACAGAGGTGCAGATTGAGAAGCAGATCCGTCGTCAGATTGAACTTTTAAAAGAAACCGGAGATGTAGAAAAATTGTTCCATGGTCGGTGGGTGCATATGGACGCTTTTGATGAGGATGAATGGCTGGAGCATCTGGAAGAACATTTGAAGGAAATCGTAAATATTTCCGGAAAAGACGAACAGACATTGGCTGCATATTTTGAAGAGCACCGAAAAGAAGTGCATCAGCGGATCGCTTCCGAACATCCGGAGCTGGCGCAGCGTTTTCAGGAACGGCGGCACCGTCTGGATGAACATATGAAGCAGCATCGACCGGAGGTGTATGCTCTTGTGGAAAAATTGCGGGAGAAGTAATACATGATGCTTCATTATCGTTCATGATGAGATTCTTTATAGGGTTTGGTCTGGGATAATGGGGAGGACGTATTTTAACAGACTTCTGAAGCTCTTAGGGTTATGGTTACAGAGAATTTTAGTCATTCAGAATTTGCAATAAAAATAACGAAAAGGGAATAGTTTTACCTCTGTCTCATATAGTATAATTTGATTGACAGAAATATCCGTATGACAAAATATATGGATATTTCGAGTGTTTCCGGAAGCGATTTTTATTCCGGGGTACATTCGTTGTGATAGGGGGATTATTTTGGACAGAGAATTAAAAAAACTGATGGGGCAGGCCCGAAGAGAAAAAAGAATCAGACGTATGCTTTCCTGTCTGTATGGGGATGAAAAAATGCTCTCTGTCAGAGAGGGAGCACAGGGAAAAATCTTTTGTCCGTGGCAGAAAAATACGTCCGATACAGAAACACAGGATATGCTTTTCTATTATCGTCAGATCCGAAGCGATGGCGATCGTGAATTTCAGGAACAGCAAAGAGAAATACTGGAAATGCTGGCAAGGATGCGCCTGACACAGTGTGAACTGAAAGATGTGCGAAAACGGATCGCGCAATATGAAACAGAGGAAAAAGCACTTTCCGGCTGTGAAGGACGGTATCAGCAAAAATTAGAACAGATTCATGCCGAAGAAAATGAGATCCTGCAAAAAGAGATCCGGCTGGAACAGATGAATATTGATAAAACAGAATTACAGGAAGCCATGGACGCAGGGAATCTTGCCATGGCTGCTGCACGAAGCGTATATGAGAGCCTGAGCATGGCAGAGCGCTGGGGAACGAGAGAACTGTCAGGCGGCAGTCTGATCTCAGACGTTGTAAAATATAACCATATGGAAACGGCGCAGAAACGGATGGAAAATCTGCAGGTTATGATTTCACGTTTCCGTACACAGCTTGCTGAATTTCAGATTCAGGAAAAATTGCACGTGAGCATCTATGGATTCCGTCAGTACGCAGATATTTTTCCTGATAATCTGTTTTCAGATCAGGAGCTTCATATCCGCGTCAAAATGGCAAAAGAACAGGTTATGGGCATGGAGAAAAAGATTGATTGTGTCATTTCCGCCCTGAAAGCGGCAAAACTTTCCCTGCTCGACCGGGAACGAAAGATAGAAAAAGAATTAAATCACTGGTCTGTTGCAGGATCTGCATAGGTACGGTATTTTTTTGCATTGAAGCATACTCCGATGGTATGTTATTCTTATCTAAAGCTGATGACACATTTATTTTTATGTAAGTGTACGTCAGATTATAAAGGGAAAAGATTAAGGATTATCCGGAGGAAAATGCAGACATGGGAAAAGTATTAGCAGTATGTACAAGCGAGAAAAAAGGAACACAGAAAGAAGACGTAGGCACTATCGAAGTGATTGAAGATTATGGTGTAAAAGGTGATGCGCATGCAGGAAAATGGCATCGTCAGGTAAGCCTTCTTTCTTATGAGAAGATCGAAGAGTTCAGAAACCGTGGCGCACAGGTAGAATTTGGTGCATTCGGCGAGAACTTTGTAGTAGAAGGATATGATTTCAAGACACTGCCGATCGGAAGCCGTTTCAAATGCAATGATGTCATTCTGGAGCTGACGCAGATCGGAAAAGAATGTCATCAGGGCTGTGCAATCTATCAGACAATGGGCGATTGCATCATGCCAAGAGAAGGTGTATTCTGCAAAGTCCTTCATGGCGGCACTGTAAAAAATGGCGATGAGTTTACTTTGATCGAAGAAGCATAAAATAAGTCTGGTATCCGAATCTGGTAGAATCTTATTTGGAAAATGGTAGCAATATTGTTAAAATAACTGCAGAATAGAAGTATAGTAGAACATAAGAAGATCCTGATGGGAAATGTACCGTTTCTTGAATGTCAGATATAAATTCTGATGATTTGGGAACTTGGTAAATGGTAATATTCCTGTCGGGATTTTTTTGCTGATGTTTTGCTTTTGGCTTAAGCTGGCAAAAAGTCGTGTTTTGTGATAAAGTGTTGTTGTGAAAAGTTTTTGCGAAAAAGGGGAGGTTTTGCCATATGTGGGCTATATTGATCATCGTAATAGCGATTGTTGTATGTGCATCCAAAAAACAGCAGCAGGCCAATCAGAATCGGGAGAAACATAATTCGAATGAAGTCTTACGTCAGCATGCAGAAATTTATCATTCAAATCAGACATCACAAAGCAGCATGCAGAAAAAACATAAAATGAATCAACAGACAGCATCTGCTTTTTGGCAGAACCAGACCAATGCTGCCGGCGGACAAAAAGAACAGGGTCAATCGGAAGAGATATATACATCAGACAAAAGTGAGATGAGTGAACGGGAGATTCTGGAAGCAGCCGGTGTGGATTCAGACGACGGCGCTATCCTTGCAGCAGCGAAAGTCCATTCTTTTATGACAGAGCTTGACAACGATTCTGACAGTCAGGAAGACCTGATGCTGCCGGTGTATGATCTTATGATCAAAGGTCCTGATACATCCATCACATTTGAAAGGGATTTTGTGGGAGAAGCGACCGACATGCTAAACAGCATCCAGCCAGATGGTGCTATTGATGAATGCTGTCTGGAAACGACAGATTTTGACAGCCCATATGTAATATAATGAGCGCAAGAGAGTCAACATACTCGTATGATTGACGAACGGCGAATGTTGGTCATGAACTGCTTTTGTTCATGATATGATTTGTCTGGAAGATATGAAGGGGAGTGTCTTTGAAGACAGCAATAGCGCATAGAAGGGAGTATAATATGCCACAGGGAAATCCGAAAGCAGGAGAAAAATATTTACATTTTAAAAAGAAACCATATCAGATCGTTGCAGTTGGAAAACATTCTGAAACAGACGAAAAAATGGTCGTATATCAGGCATTGTATGGAGACTTTGGAATCTACATCCGTCCGTTCGATATGTTTATCAGTGAAGTAGATCATGAAAAATATCCGGAAGTCACACAAAAATACCGTTTCCAATATATGGAAGATCTGGAAGTAGGATTGCCGGAGATCGTTACATATACAGAAGCTCCTGAAAGAAATAGAGCTTTAGATGAGATGTCCGTGTTTGACAGAGAAAACAAGACTTCTATGGGAAATACACCGGAGATTTCAGAGGCAGAACAGAATTCATTATCAGATGGAGTACCTTTAGAAGAATCAGAAAAAGCATCAGCAGATCCTGATTTAGAATCAGAACAGGCAAATCCATGGCTGATGAAATTCCTTGATGCAGAAAGCTTTGATGAAAAATATCAGATCGTATCCGAGATGTATGCTGATATTGACGATAAGCTGATCGATGATCTGGCTGTCTGCCTGGATGTCGTCATCCCGGAAGGCAAACTGACCGACCGATATATGGAATTGAAACATTGCATCCGCACCCGCCAGAAATACGAAGGCAGCCGGATGGTATAACGAAAAATGTTTCATCCCCCATTTGAGACAGGGATAGGTAAAAAATATGACGATTTGTGTCGCTGGAAAACGTGTGGCATGAAAATTAATATGTAAAAAAATAGCTGGAAATCCGTAAACAATTATTTGAAAAAATGTTTCGATTTCCGGCTGTTTTTCTTTAAATCATATACGATTTTATTTGGACACTGGCTTTCGACCATGCATTGCCAGATAACTGTTGTGATATTCCGGCGAAAACGTCACATCTTCCACAAACCATTCCGGTGGACAGAATGCTTCTGCTTCATCTATGTTTGAAAATTCCACTTCAGCCAGAATCATTCCAGCGAGATCTTCTTCAAACACATCCAGTTCGATCGTATATGGCTCCAGCGGAATGCAATACCTGCGCTTTGCGATCAGGACTCCCTCAATCTTTGGCCGCAGCTGCTCGTAAGCTTCTTTTGTCAGGGGCAGATTATATTCTTCCCGCGCCATCATGCCGTTACCCTTATAAGTCAGTATATAATCATCATCTTGTCTGCGGATGCGTACAACAGGATTGGTGGTCAGATACCCCTGTTCGATCTGATGAAAAGGATAATCAGAAAGATTTTCCGGCAGTTTTGAAATTAAAAATTTACGTTCAATCTCCATAATGAAAGAATCTCCTTGAAAAAAAGATAAAAACTGTGATAAAATACAATGCTGTATTTGAAAATAAGCAATCATAAATTGTTACATGAAATTATAACACAGAAAAGGATATAATAAAAAGATGAAAAATATATGCATTTTTATGGCAAATGGATTTGAAGAAATTGAAGCTCTTACAGTTGTAGACATTTGCCGCAGAGCAGATATCAAGATCATTACAGTATCTATCGCAGGGCGCAGACAGCTCCTCGGAGCGCATGCCATTGCGATCCACGCAGATGAAGTATATGACAATGTGGATTTTTCGCAGATGGATGGAATCGTGCTTCCGGGCGGAATGCCGGGAACCCGTTATCTGCAGGACGATGAGCATGTGGTAGAGTGTGTGAAGAAATTTGCAGATGAAGGCAGACTGGTGGCAGCAATCTGCGCAGCGCCATCCATACTTGGAAATGCAGGTGTGCTGGACGGCAAAAATGCAACCGTTTATCCGGGATTTGAGACGCCGGATGTGAACTGGACCGGCGAAGCTGTCGTAAAAGACGGCAATATCATTACCGGAAAAGGACCGGGCGTGGCAGCAGAATTTGCCCTTGCACTGGTGGAATATCTGGAAGGAAAAGAAAAAGCAGACAAGCTCCGCGCCGAGATGCAGATGATTTAGAAAAAGTCTGGAGAGATTTTTTGATTTGAAAATGAAAAAGTCAGAACTGGATTGCTGTTGGGAACAGTAATGATAGAGAAAACTGTTATGAAAAAACTGACAGAACTTACCATTATAATTTGGCCGCTTTCGTAAATACTAGTATCAGGGTAAGCAAAACGCTTGCTCTTAAGATACAGAAAGTCATAATTTTACGGAGGTGAAAAGCATGAGTCGTTCTTCTAACTCAAACACAACTAGCGTACCGGAGGCAAAAGGCGCAATGAACCGTTTTAAACAGGAAGTTGCATCTGAACTGGGCATTTCTCTGAAAGAGGGATACAACGGAGATCTCACATCCCGTCAGGCAGGTTCCATTGGCGGCGAGATGGTGCGCAAAATGATCCAGAGACAGGAAGAAGAGATGTCAGGTAAATAAGATACTCTCGGATAATACCGGACGGATAGCTGCTGATCTTGTGTATTTCGTTATCCGGAAAAGTGGATAACAAATGAAGAAACCCACAGAAAAGTGGAAAACAGCTGTAAAATCCGGGAAATTACAGAAAGGGATTTTCTATATCACAGAAGTGATGTGGAAAATCCCTTTTTATTTCCCTTGAAATTTATAAATGACTGTGCTATAATCTCTCAATGACTGTAAGTAGCCAAAGTACGCCCTTTTTGTATTTTTATGTGGAAAGTACTTCGCTGCATGACATATATGAAGGAGGAAATCATTAGAATGAGTGTACAGGTAGAAAATTTAGAAAAGAACATGGCCAAACTCACAATTGAAGTATCTGCAGAAGAACTGGAGAAAGCACTTCAGGCTGCATATAACAAACAGAAAAAGAGCATCAGCCTTCCGGGATTCCGTAAAGGAAAAGTTCCGAGAGTAATGGTAGAGAAAATGTATGGTGCAAACGTATTCTGTGATGATGCTGCAAACGCTATCTTACCAGTTGCATATCCGGCAGCAGTAGAAGAGAGCAAACTGGATATCGTTTCCAGACCGGCTCTTGACATCGTTCAGCTTGAGAAAGGCAAACCTTTCATCTTCACAGCTGAAGTTGCTGTAAAACCGGAAGTTACCCTTGGCAAATATGTAGGTGTAACTGTTACTAAGATTGATACAACCGCAACAGAAGAAGATATCCAGAAAGAGATCGATGCTGAGAGAGAGAAAAACTCCAGAACAGTTGCAGTAGAAGATAGAGCAATCGAGAGCGGAGATATCGCAGTGATCGATTACGCTGGAAGCATTGATGGTGTTGCATTCGAAGGCGGCACAGCAGAGAACCATCCGTTAGAGATCGGTTCCAACAGCTTCATCCCGGGATTTGAAGATCAGCTGATCGGCAAAAACATCGGAGACGAAGTAGATGTAAACGTTACTTTCCCGGAAGAGTATCATGCAGAAGACCTTGCTGGAAAACCTGCAGTATTCAAAGTTAAGATCCATGAGATCAAAAGAAAAGAAGTTCCGGAGCTTGATGAAGAGTTCGTACAGGACGTATCCGAGTTTGATACTGTAGAAGAGTACAAAAACAGCATCAAAGAGAAAGTAGAAGAGAGAAAAGCAAAAGAAGCAAAAGCGGAGCAGACAGACGAGGCTATCAAAAAGATCGTAGACAAATCCGAGATGGAGATTCCGGAAGCAATGATCGAGACTCGCTGTGAAGATATGATCGATCAGTTTGGACGTCAGATGCAGCAGCAGGGACTTTCCCTTCAGCAGTATCTCCAGTTCACAGGTTCATCTGTAGACCAGCTCAAAGAGCAGGTTCGCGAGGATGCGCTTGCACAGATCAAGAGCGACCTTGTATTAGAGCAGATCGTAAAAGAAGAGCAGATCGAAGCTACTGATGAAGATGTAAATGAAGAGCTTCAGAAGATGGCTGACCTTTACAAGATGGAACTTGACAAACTTACCGCTTACATGGGCGATGCAGAGAAAGATAACATCAAGAAAGATCTGGCTATTCAGAAAGCCATTACATATGTAATGGACAGCGTAAAATACAGAGCAAAAGCCAAAACAAAAAAAGAGAAAGAGGCTGAAGCAGCTGCCGCAGAGCAGACAGAAGCAACAGAAGAGTAAGCACACGTTACGTGGAGAGGAGATATGGGAGATTTGGCAATGCAAATCTCCCATATTGTTTACTTACTGATAAATGCTGTAAGTAGAAGTATTCCTGATTGATATTGGAATCTATATTTCTGAAATTTCTGGAACTACAATAAAGAACTTTATATAGAAAAGAAATTTGCAAAATCGAGTAAAATATAATTTTTACAATTAGTGTGTTACTGGAAAATTGATAAAATGATAAGTGATATAAAAAATTATATTACTGCTATGCTGAAATATAGAGTGAAAATTAAATTATGTAGAAAATGGAGGTCAAGAAAATGAGTTTAGTACCTTACGTCGTTGAACAGACAAGTAGAGGAGAGCGCAGCTACGATATTTATTCACGTCTGTTAAAAGATAGAATCATCTTCCTTGGAGAAGAAGTAAATGAGACAACTGCAAGCCTGATCACAGCGCAGCTGCTGTTCCTGGAAGCAGAAGATCCGAGCAAAGATATTCATTTATATATCAACTCACCGGGCGGAATCGTATCCTGTGGACTTGCAATCTATGATACGATGCAGTACATCAAATGTGATGTATCCACCATCTGCCTTGGCATGGCTGCCAGCATGGGCGCATTCCTGCTCGCAGGCGGAACAAAAGGAAAACGTTTTGCACTTCCGAATGCAGAGATTATGATCCATCAGCCATCCGGCGGAGCAAAAGGACAGGCAACCGAGATCCAGATCGCAGCAGAGAACATTCTGAAGACAAAAGCACGTTTGAACCGCATTCTGTCTGAGAACACCGGAAAACCGATCGAGGTTGTAGCAGCAGATACCGAACGTGACAACTACATGACAGCACAGGAAGCGATGGAGTACGGACTGATCGATGCAGTTATTACAAAACGTCAGTAATTATTAAGTTAGCTTTGGATATTTTGAAAAATGCTTTTGCAATTTTATAGATATCCGATCATGATAGAGAAGTAGAGAGGTAAAAACATGGCAGGAAAAAACAACGGTGATGACAGAATACGTTGTTCTTTTTGCGGAAAACCCCAGGAACAGGTTCGCAAACTGATCGCGGGACCGAAAGGAATCTATATCTGTGATTCCTGTGTGGAGATCTGCACAGACATTATAGAAGAAGAATTTGAAGAAAATGCAGCAAAAGCGCCGGATATGGACATCAATCTCCTGAAACCGGAAGAACTGAAATCCTTCCTTGATGATTATGTCATCGGACAGGATGATGCAAAGAAAGTGCTTTCCGTAGCTGTATACAATCATTATAAAAGAATCCTTGCAGATCCGGATCCGGAAGTAGAACTGCAGAAAAGTAATATCCTTATGCTGGGACCGACCGGATCCGGTAAGACACTGCTGGCACAGACACTTGCAAAAATCTTAAACGTACCGTTTGCCATCGCAGACGCTACCACGTTGACAGAAGCCGGTTATGTAGGCGAGGATGTGGAAAACATCCTTCTGAAGATCATTCAGGCAGCAGATTATGACATTGAAAAAGCACAGTACGGCATTATCTATATTGATGAGATCGACAAGATCACAAGAAAATCCGAGAACGCATCCATTACCAGAGATGTTTCCGGAGAAGGTGTACAGCAGGCGCTGCTGAAGATTCTGGAAGGAACTGTTGCATCCGTTCCACCACAGGGTGGAAGAAAACATCCGCAGCAGGAGCTGATCCCAATCGATACCACCAATATCCTCTTCATTTGCGGTGGCGCATTTGAAGGCATCGATAAGATCGTAGAAGCCCGCATGGATCAGACATCCATCGGATTTAACGGCGCACTGTCCATCAAAGAAGAGAAAAATGTGGGAGAGCTTCTCAGAGAAGTACTGCCGCAGGATCTGGTAAAATTCGGTCTGATCCCGGAATTTGTAGGACGAGTTCCGGTAACCGTATCATTGGATCTGCTGGATAAAGAAGCATTGATCCGTATCCTGAAAGAGCCGAAAAACTCCCTGATCAGACAGTATCATAAACTGTTTGAACTGGATGACGTAGAGCTTGACTTTACACCGGATGCAGTAGAAGCTATTGCAGAGAAATCCCTGCAGCGTAAGACAGGAGCCCGCGGACTCCGTGCCATCGTAGAGAAGACACTGCTGGATCTGATGTACCGCATTCCGTCCAATGAGAATATTACAAAATGTACCGTCACAAAAGAATTTGTAAACGGCGAAGCAGACGCTCTGCTGGAGTACAAAGAGAGTGACGAAAAGAAAGATAACAAGACAGCATAAAAAACACAACCACACAAGGTGAAAGGAAAATCATGAGTGAATTACTGAGAGAGCTTCCGGCAGTTGCCCTGCGTGGAGTAGTGATCCTGCCGGGTATGGTCACACACTTTGATGTGAGCCGGAAAAGATCCATTCAGGCAATCGAGACCAGTATGCAGATGGACAATCAGATCTTTCTGATTGCCCAGCGTGATATGGAGACAGATGAACCGGGCATGGAAGATCTGTATAAGATCGGTGTGATCGCCAACATCAAGCAGATCGTAAAAATGAAAAACGATATCATACGCGTATTGGTAGAAGGAATTGACCGGGCTGAACTCGCTTTTGTAAAAGAAAATGAGAACTATCTGGAGACAGCAGTTGTAAAAACAGAAGAAGAGAGAGAAGAGTTTCCGGCAGGCGTGGAAGAGGCAATGGTCCGTGCCATGCAGGAAGCACTGGTGGAATACTGCACAGCAAACGTAAAAGTAGGCAAAGAGCTGGCAAAACAGGCAGACGATTATGACGACCTGTATAAGATGCTCAGGCATCTGAGCAGCAATGTTCCGCTGGATTACGAAGACCGTCAGCGGATTCTGGAAACAAAAAATACTACAGAACATTATGAAGTGCTGATGGAACTTCTGCTGAAAGAGACGAATGTCAACCAGATCAAAAATGACATCCAGAAAAAAGTCAAAGACCGGGTAGATAAAAACCAGAAAGATTATATCCTGCGGGAACAGCAGAAAGTGATCCGGGAAGAACTGGGCGAGGACAATGCCGATTCTGATATTGATGAATTTTATAAAAAGACAGAAGTACTTCAGGCATCGGATGAGATCAAAGAGAAGATTAAAAAACAGATTGAGCGCTATAAGAGCGTAGCGGCAAATCCATCCGAAGGAACCATCGTCCGTACATATATCGAGACCCTGTTGGATCTTCCGTGGGACAAAGAATCCACAGATAACACAGATCTGGACAATGCCCAGAAGATTCTGGACGAAGACCATTACGGATTAAAAGATGTGAAAGAACGCATCATGGAATTCCTTGCAGTCCGCAACCTGACAAAAAAAGGCGACAGCCCGATCATCTGTCTCGTAGGACCGCCGGGAACCGGTAAGACCAGTATCGCCCGTTCCATCGCAAAAGCGTTGGAGAAAAAATACGAGCGCATCTGCCTTGGCGGCGTGAGAGATGAAGCAGAGATCCGCGGACACAGAAGAACCTATCTCGGTTCTATGCCGGGACGCATTGTGCAGGGACTGCGCAGCGCAGGCGTGAAAAACCCGCTGATGCTTCTGGACGAGATCGACAAGATGAGCAGCGACTACAAAGGAGATCCATCCTCTGCAATGCTGGAAGTGCTGGACTCCGAACAGAACAGCCACTTTATCGACCACTATATTGATATGCCGGTAGATCTGTCCGAAGTACTGTTCCTTGCTACAGCCAATGATGCATCCAACATTCCGAGACCGCTTCTTGACCGTATGGAACTCATCGAGATTTCCGGTTATACGGCAAATGAAAAGATGCATATCGCCACAGAGCATCTGGTAGAAAAGCAGAAAGAGAAAAACGGCATTGCGCCGGAGCAGCTTTCCATCAGCGAAGATGCGCTGCAGCATATCATTGACGGCTATACAAGAGAAGCCGGTGTCCGTAATCTGGAGCGCCGTATCGGACAGATCTGCAGAAAAGCAGCCAGAAAGATCTATCAGGATCAGGAGACATCCATCGAAGTGACCGATGAGAATCTGGAAGACTATCTCGGAAAAGAGAGATTTGCACCGGATAAAGCAAACGAGACTGATGAGATCGGAATCGTCCGCGGACTGGCATGGACCAGTGTTGGCGGCGATACACTGGAGATCGAAGTCAATATTATGCCGGGCAAAGGTGAAGTTGTATTGACCGGTCAGCTGGGAGACGTCATGAAAGAATCTGCGCAGACAGGCATCAGTTATCTTCGTTCTATCGCGGACCAGTATGATGTGAAGCCGAAATTCTTCAAGGAAAACGATATCCACATCCATATTCCGGAAGGAGCCGTACCAAAAGATGGCCCATCCGCCGGTATTACTATGGCGACCGCCGTGCTGTCAGCCATCATCAAACGTCCGGTTCGGGCAGATGTGGCAATGACAGGCGAGATCACGCTTCGGGGAAGAGTACTTCCAATCGGCGGACTGAAAGAAAAACTTCTGGCAGCCAAGACAGCAGGCATCAAAACCGTATGCGTACCGGATAAGAACCGCAAAGATGTGGAAGAGATTTCCGAAGAGATCAAATCCGGTATGGAGATCGTATTTGTCAGCCGGATGGACGAAGTGCTTCCGGTAGCGTTGGTTTCAAAACATACGAAGTAGTATGACGGCTTGTAATATAGAAAAAATATGCGATTTATTTCCCGATAGGAAGATCTGAAATATAACAGCTTTATAAATATTAAGAAATTGATCCGATACAATGAAATGGCATATCATATGTAAAATATATTGTAAAACCATATATTGACTAAAAAATACAACGGCATGCGATGCTATTTGATGAAAAATAGTGGCTCGCTGTCGTTGTTTTTTGTAGAAAAATGTAGTTAAACGGACAAAAAAATATCAGATATTGTAAGAAATGTAGAAATATAGAAAATCGTTCTATGCAGTACATGCTAGACTTGCAATATAGTATTTATAATGGTAAACTTATCTGTAACCTAAAAGTGTGTCATGAGAACATTAAATTGTGAAAATAAATCCGTTTACAGAGAAAAATACCAGACATCCGGGTGCGGACATGTTCTGAATGATGAAAAAAATTTTTTCTGATAACGGTAAAATAAGGATGACTTTGTATGAATAATGGATATTGGGATATACATAACCATATTCTTCCCGGAGTAGATGACGGTTCTGGATGTATGGAAGAAACGGTTCAGCTCATCCGGGCAGAATATGAACAGGGTATAGAGAATATCGTATTTACGCCTCATTACCGCCCGGGGATGTTTCAGGTGTCGCCACAGGAGAGGGAAGAGGTGTTTCGTCAGGTCTGTGAAAACGTGCAGAGACGTTTCCCGGAAATGCATTTTTATCTGGGATGTGAATATTTTGTGCATAACTATATGATGGCAAATCTGCGGGATGTCCGTTGCCGGATGGCAGGGACAGAATATCTGTTGATGGAATTCCCTACAAATTGTCATTTCTCTTACATACATAATGTAATCTCACGATTATTGAAAGTAGGATATAAACCGATCATTGCCCATATTGAACGGTATGTCTGTCTGAGTCTGGATACAAACAGAGTAAATATGCTGAAAGATCTCGGAGCATTGATACAGATCAATGCAGGAAGCGTGCTTGGCAAATCGGGAATTACAAAGAAACGGTTTTGCAGCGAGGTTCTGAAGGAGGAGCTCGTGGATTTTATTGCCAGTGATGCTCACAATGTGGACCGGCGGCCGGTACAGATGGCAGAATGTATGAAAAAAGTAGAGAAAAAATTCGGAAGCTTATATATGGAAAGACTGTTCCGAAAGAATCCTGCAAAGATATTTGAAAAGACCTGAGGATGAAAAACTGTGTTGCGTCAGGGCTGTTTGAAAAATACAAACAGATACTGGAAAATCATAGCAAAACAAAAAATATTTTATGATAGAATAGTACGATGTGCCACAATGTGCTAAAATAAATACCGAAAAGAAATGAAAAGATAGAATAACAGGAGAAGAAGAATGCAGGAACTGAAGTTAAAAGAAGAGGTAACCGCCTCTCCTTATATCAAAGACATTTACCGACGACTTCGTACAAACATTGAGTTTACCGGAGTGGAAAACAAAGTAATCGCAGTTACCAGCTGTGAAGCAGCAGATGGAAAAAGTACGATTTCTTATAATCTGGCAAGAATATTTGCAGAAAGTGACAAAAAAGTTCTGTACATAGATGCTGATATGAGAAATTCACATAACTATAACCGCCTGGGATATAACAAAGAAATCAAAGGCCTGAGCCATTACCTTTCCGGAAAAGAAAATATGACAGAAGTCATGTATACGACAAATTATCGGAAACTGGTCATCCTTCCTACCGGAGTATTTCCAAAGAACCCGACAGAACTTCTTGGAAAACAGAGATTTGCCAATCTGATCACGGCATCCAAAAATGCGTTTGATTATGTGATCATTGACACACCACCGCTTGGAGCTGTCGTAGATGCAGCAGTCGTTGCAAAGGAATGTGATGGAAGCATCCTCGTTATTCCGTCTGACAAGATCAGCCGCAGAACTGCTAAAAATGTAAAAGAGCAGCTGGTGCAGGCAAATCCAAATCTGCTTGGCGTCGTGCTGAATCAGGTAGATGCAAAAGCGACGGGTTACGGTAAAAAATACGGCTATGGATACGGCTATGGCTATGGATACGGCTATGGTTATGGCGAAAATGAAGAAAAGAAGAAACAATAAAGGGAGAAGAACATGAAAGAACATCAGAATGAAGAAATGGAAATCGACCTGTTGGAGCTGTTCTTCCACCTGTTAAGAAAATGGAAGCTGCTGCTGTTAGGTCTTATTGCAGGTGCAGTCATTGCCGGAGGCGCAACTTATGCAAAAGCGCCGGTATACGAATCAGAAGCCATGCTGTTTATTTTATCCAAGACGACAAGCATCACTTCAGTGGCAGATCTGCAGATCGGTTCTACGCTGAGTGGGGATTTTGCGCTGATCGCGAAGAGCAAACCGGTATTAGATACCGCGATTGATAAAGTAAAAGATGAGACAGGAAAGACACTGACCAGAGATCAGCTTCTCAATATGCTGACCGTTACTAATCAGGAGGATACCCGTGTCCTGACAATCTCTGTCAAAGATAATGATGCAGAGGTAGCATGTACGGCGGCAAATGCAGTTACGGAGGCCACTGCTTCCCAGATGGCGAGCATTATGAAATCAGATCCGCCAACAACGGTTGAAAAAGCAGAAGTAGCATCCAAACCGCTGGACAAGGGATTGACAAAAAATGTAGCAATCGGCGCTATCGTGGGATTATTGATCGTAGCGATCCTGTTTACGATTCCATTTCTTACCAATGATAAGATCAAAACACCGGAAGATGTGGAGAAATATCTGGAAACAGGCATCCTTGGCGTATTCCCGATAGACAAATCACTGGAATATAAAAGTAATCACAAACGAAAAGGCAGATAAGCATGAAAAACAGAAAATCAAAAATTATTTTCTGGATCTGTCTGATCATCTTTATCGCAGCGATCATTACAGGAGTCGTATATAAAGTGCATCAGAAAAGAAATGCTTCTGTATATGATAAGCTGGCAGAACAGAATCAGACCAGTACACTTCCGGACATCTCCGAAGAAAAGCCGGTGGCGCCATCCATACCGGTTGACTTTGATGCATTAAAAAAACAGAACCCGGATATCTATGCATGGATTCATATTGATGATACCAAAATTGATTATCCAATCGTGCAGAGTCAGGGAGAAGATGATTACTATCTGGATCATACCATTGAAGGAAAAGAAGGTCTTCCGGGATCTATCTATACGGAATATACATACAATGGCAAAGATATGACAGATCCGGTAACCGTAATCTACGGTCACAATATGCGTGATAAATCCATGTTCGGCATTCTGGACAGCTATCTGGATGAGGAATTCCGAAATCAGCATTCTGAGATCAGGATCTATACGCCGGAACACATCTTTACATACCGAGTGGCATTCGCTGTAACTTATGATGACCGGCATATACCAAAAACATATGATTTCAGTACAGCAGAAGGATATCAGAACTTTCTGACATCCCTTCAGACAGAACGCAAGCTTCCATCCTGGATGGAGGAACCCTTCAACGTGACGACCAATGACAGAATGATTATTCTGTCCACCTGCAATGGAAACGAGACGCAGCGTTTCCTTATAGGAGCAGTATTGACCAATGAAGAATAAAAATAGAAACAGCCTGCATCCGGGTACAGAAAGACAAAAGCAGATCCATGGAAAAGCAGTACTTGCCATCGTTCTTGGAGCAGCAGTGCTTCTGGTATCTTCACTGAATGGCTGTGGCAGAAATCAAAAAAACACTGAAGATGTTTCAGCAGCTGCAGAGCAGAGTCAGGCGATAGACAATACTATTACCTGGAAAGGCAAGAAATATACGTATAACACAGATCTGACAAATATCCTGTTTCTCGGTATCGATAAATCAGACCCAATTGCGGCAGAGAATGAGCCGGGAGATGGCGGTCAGTCTGACTGTATCATGCTGTTGTCTCTGAACAACAAGACAAAACAGGCCACCATCCTTCAGATTAACCGAAATACTATGACAGATATAGATGTGTATGATTTTTCCGGCAATTATCTGAAATCCATGACCGGACAGCTGGCTTTACAGTACGCTTATAATATCGGCGGACAGAGTAGCTGCTGGGCAACGAAAAAGACAGTATCCGAACTGCTTTATGGACTGGAGATTGACGCTTACTTCTCTATGAACATGGGATCCATCGCTGAGATCAACGATGCTCTTGGCGGCGTCGATGTGACCATGCAGCAGGATTATACTAATATTGATCCTTCCTTTAAAAAAGGTACGACAGTACATCTGGAAGGTAAAAAGGCAGAAAGTTTTGTCCGGTACAGAGATCTGGATACGTTTAACAGCGTATCAAACCGTATGGAACGTCAGACCGATTATGTGACGTCACTGATTTCCAACATGAAAAACAAAGGCGGCAAGAGCCTGTATGATATTTTATTACCATATCTGGATACTGATATCGTGACAGATATGGATTCTGGTCAGCTGAATGCTCTGACCGGGTACGAATACCTGACAGATCAGGTGCAGAGCGTGCCGGGAGAAGAAGTGATGGGCGACGTTTACGAAGAATATCGGGTAGACGGCGATGCACTGCAGGATCTGATCATCAATACTTACTATAATGAAGTAAAGTAGGGCATAATATTCTGAAAAATCCTTTATATAGTTGCTATAAATTGTCAGTATGGCATTGAGACAGAAACACAGTATGATTGCTGGACGGACTTATATGTCTATGTATGTCAGCAGAAGGACATCCCACAGGGATATTGAAAACGTTAAAATTTATTTCATATAAATTTTAAGAATACTTGGGAAAGGAGGAAGATAAAGATGAAAAAAGTAGTAGCACTTTTACTTGCAGGTGTACTTACACTTGGAGCTTCCATGACTGCATTTGCAGCACCGAGCCCAAGCGGAAACACCTCAAACGCAACCATTACAGCAACTTCTGATCAGGGTAATGTAATCGTATCTCAGAATTACAAAACCGAAGCTGAGAAAAAAGCTGCACAGGATCTGGCGGCAGCTCCGATCGATACACTTACAAGCGTTGTAGGTGCAGACGAGGCAAAAGACATGAGCCTGGTAAGCGTAATGGATGTATCTATCCAAGGAACAGTTACATTCCCTGTAACAATTACTTTTAATGTTCCTGGCGTTACCACTTCCAGCAAAGTAACTGTATTACATTATGTAAACGGACAGTGGCAGAAAGAGAATCCTACTCTTGGCAAGGGAACTGTAAAAGTTACCTTTAACAGCCTGTCTCCAGTAGCAATCTATGTAGATAAAACTACAGCAGCAAATGCTGGAAACACAACTTCTAATGGCAAAGCTCCGAAAACCGGCGAAGCTCCGGTTATGGGCGTAGTAGCAGCAGTAGCAGCTATGGCAGCATTAGGAATGGCTGTAACAGTCAGAAGAAAAGAAGCTTAATCTGTAAAGAGGCGGTTTCAAAAGCAGACGTCTTCCCGCTCTTCGGAGCGGGAGGCACTGCAACATGATAGCACAACGATCATTAACCATATTCATGATCAACGGATCACAGATGCAGAATATACAGTGCCTGTGATTCCATAATACAAATTTCAGCAGCGTTTAAATCGTCGCCTTGTCGCGTTTAAAACTGCTGGATGTTAAAAAGAACAGAAGATAGTTGTTTTTTTATAAAGTATTTTTGAAAAATAATAAACATCAGTAAAAACGGATTTTGTTGTTTGCAAAAATGCAGAAGATAAAAGAAACACATACATATTATCGGATGTGAAGGAAAGGAATCAGCCTGAATGAAGACTGAGTGGCGAAGCTTACTCAGAATTCTGCAGATCAATGATTTTCTTATGGGTCAAAAGCTGGGGTTTGATTCAGTAGGAAAATGATTGATCAGGCAGACGGTTCCCAAACAGAAGCATGAGAAGAAAGACGGGAGAATAAATGAGTACAATAATATCTGTAAATCCGTCCATGGCACTGGTTGCAGCTGCTGCAGCAATTGTAGCTGGCATAGCTGCTTTCGCGATCAGAAACAGGAAATGGGCATAAAGGAAAGATGAACCAGGCAACAGATAAGGAACAGGAAGTAGAAGAAAACATGGGCAATTCCGGGAACAATCAGGAAAAAAATATAAGAGAAAAGAAAAAACAGGAAGAAGAAAAAAGAAAAACGGGAATGCTTGAATACAGCTGGCTAAAAAAGGCGATGGCATTTGTAATCGCAGACATACTGATCATCGCATTTTCTTATTTCGCAGCATTGATGATTCGTTTTGATTTTGTATTTTCCAGCATTGACCGGGAATATGTCATGGGTTATGTATGGTCAATGCCATATTGGATCATCGCATCCATCGTAGTATTTTATTGCTGCAGACTGTATCACAGCATCTGGTCATTTGTCAGTCTTGCAGAATTGTATCAGGTCATCAAGGCATATCTGATCCTGATCGTCGTATATATTGCGGGCGGCTGTTTTATGCGTCTGCATATGCCGAGGTCGTATTATGTGATCGGCATACTGATTAGTTTCTGCCTGACAGTAGCCAGCCGGTTTGCTTATCGCTTCATACGAAGTTACAGACGGAGGGGCGAAGCACACAGAGAAAAAGATACTGCAGAGCATGTTATGATCATCGGAGCAGGCGCAGCAGGTCAGACGCTGATCCGCGAGTTTACCAACTCAGATCATATTCATGCAAAAGTCTGCTGTGTCATTGACGACGATGCAGGAAAAAAAGGCCGTTCAATCCTGGGCGTGCCAATTGTTGGAAACAGAGAAGAAATCTTTTCAGCAGTGGAGCATTATAAAATTGACCGTATCATCTATGCTATTCCAAGCGGAAGCGGTCAGATGAAAAAAGATTTCCTGAATATCTGTCAGGAGACTAACTGTAAGCTTCAGACTGTTCCTGGCATCTATCAGATGGTCAATGAAGAAGTCAGCGTCAGCAAGCTTCGCGATGTAGAGATCACAGACCTTCTCGGCCGTGATCAGATCAAAGTAAATAATGATGAGATCTTTGCTTCCATCAAAGGCAAGACCGTTATGGTAACCGGCGGTGGCGGTTCTATCGGAAGCGAGCTGTGCAGGCAGATCGCTAATGCAGAGCCAAAACAGCTGATCATCTTTGAAATCTATGAAAATAATGCATATGCCATTCAGCAGGAACTAAAACGGAAACTTTCTGATCTGGATCTGGTAGCGCTGATCGGTTCTGTACGAAATACGAGCCGTATCAACTGGGTTATCGAGCATTACCGCCCGGATGTGATCTTCCATGCAGCAGCCCATAAGCATGTACCGCTGATGGAGGACAGTCCATGTGAGGCAATCAAAAACAATGCGATCGGTACCTATAAGACTGCGAAAGCAGCAGCAAAATATGGTGTGAAGAAATTCGTGCTGATCTCCACGGATAAAGCAGTAAATCCGACAAACATCATGGGAGCATCCAAACGTCTCTGTGAGATGGTCGTACAGATGATGAACCGCAAAAGTCCGAATACAGACTTTGTAGCAGTACGCTTCGGAAACGTACTTGGCAGTAACGGAAGTGTAGTTCCGCTCTTTAAGAAGCAGATTGCAGAAGGTGGTCCTGTAACAGTAACGGATAAAAACATCATCCGTTATTTCATGACGATTCCGGAAGCAGTATCGCTGGTATTGCAGGCATCCCATTATGCAAAAGGCGGCGAGATCTTCATCCTCGATATGGGAGATCCGGTCAAAATTGACGACATGGCAAGAAACCTGATCCGTCTCTCCGGTTATATCCCGGATGTGGATATCAAAATTGAATATACCGGTTTACGTCCGGGCGAGAAACTTTACGAAGAGTTGCTTATGGACGAAGAAGGCATGCAGGATACCGAAAATGCCCTGATTCATATCGGACATCCGATCGAGATGGATGACGAGTGGTTTGAAGAAAAACTGCATGAACTGGATGAGGAAAGCAAAGCTGAATCTGAACGGATGAAAGAGATCGTGGCAGAGATCGTGCCGACCTATCATTACCAGAAGGCAGAGTAAGTGTGGAAGGTAATAAAACGATTGTGTAAGTACACATAAGTTTTCATTGAAATCAGAATCCAGTGGAAAAAGATGATTCTGAAAGCACATATATGAAAAGAAATATTGTGTTGTAAAATAGAATAACAAACTTGTAAAACAATATTGGTCAGATGATGAAAATCATCTGACCATATTCTATATGCAGAAAAATATGAAGCTGATAGAAAGACTTAGAGAGGAAAATCTATGTGGTATGTCGTCCAGGTAAGATCAGGAACAGAGCATAATATCCGTATCCAGTGCAACAAAAAAATACCAGATGCCATAATAGAAAGATGCTTCATTCCATACTATGAAGAAAAGAAAAAACAAAACGGAACCTGGAACACACTGCAGAAAGTCCTGTTCCCGGGATATATCTTCATGATCACAGAAGATGTGGAGAAACTGTTCTTTCATCTGAAGACCATCGAAGGCATGACAAAGCTGATCGGAACCGGTCAGGATATCATTCCATTAAAAGAAGAAGAAATCACATTCCTGAAGCGCTTTGGCGGCGAAGAACAGATCGTATCCATGTCCGAAGGAATTATCGAAGGCACGCAGGTCATCATAACCAGTGGCCCATTGATGGGAATGGAAGGTCTGATTCAAAAAATCGACCGCCACAAACGAAAGGCATGGCTAGATCTGGAACTCTTTGGAAGGATGCAGCAGGTGGAAGTGGGACTGGAGATAACGAGGAAAGTGTAGTATACTGTTTCCGAATGGAAGAGATTATGATGCGGAAGACGAGGATGGACCATTTTAGCAGAGGAAATATGGCAATAGAAAAATAGGATATGAAGTGGGTATACGTACCTGTATGGAAATAAGAGCCGAAAGGCTCTTATTTTTGTGCGGAAAATTAGGATAAACAGCAACAAAAAAGATTTACAGGAGTAAAAACAGATGGAAGTAAAAACATTTGAGAAGAAAATATGGCTGGCTTCTCCAACCATGCATGGCGATGAGCTGAAATATGTGACAGAGGCATATGAGACAAACTGGATGTCAACCGTTGGTAAAAACATCAACGAAGTGGAACGTCTGGTCTGTGAAAAAGTCGGCTGCAAATATGCGGTAGCACTTTCAGCAGGAACGGCAGCTTTACATCTGGCTGTAAAACTTGCGGGGCTTGAGATCTATGGAATGCCAAAAGCAGGTCGTGGAGTACTGGAAGGAAAAAAGGTATTTTGCTCTGACATGACCTTTGATGCGACGGTAAACCCGGTTGTATATGAAGGTGGCGAACCAGTATTCATAGATACGGAATATGATACTTGGAATATGGATCCGGCAGCACTGGAAAAAGCCTTTGAGATCTATCCGGAAGTAAAAGTTGCAGTGATTGCACATCTCTATGGAACACCTGGAAAGGTAGATGAATTGAAAACCATCTGTGATAAACACGGCGCAGTCATCATCGAAGATGCAGCAGAATCACTTGGCGCAACCTACAAAGGTGTCGAGACAGGAACCTTCGGAAAATACAATGCGATCTCTTTCAACGGAAACAAGATCATTACCGGAAGCTCCGGTGGAATGCTTCTGACAGACGATAAAGATGCAGCAGACAAAGTCCGGAAATGGTCAACGCAGGCAAGGGAAAACGCTCCGTGGTATCAGCATGAAGAACTTGGCTACAACTACCGCATGAGCAATGTGATCGCAGGCGTGGTCAGAGGTCAGCTCCCCTATCTGGAAGAACATATCGCTCAGAAAAAAGCAATCTATGAAAGATACAAAGAAGGATTCAAAGATTTGCCCGTTCAGATGAACCCTTATGATGCAGAAAATTCAGAACCAAATTTTTGGTTGTCCTGCATGATCATAGCCAAAGATGCTATGTGTAAACAGGTACGAGGCGAGCAGGAAGCACTTTATGTAAGTGAATCTGGAAAAAGCTGCCCGACAGAGATCCTTGAGACACTGGCAAAATACAATGCAGAAGGGCGTCCAATCTGGAAGCCGATGCACATGCAGCCAATCTACCGTATGAATGGATTTGTGACCAGAGAAGGAAATGGTCGTGCTCAGACCAATGCTTATATCAGTGGCGGGGCGATTGGAAAAGATGGAAAACCGTTGGATATCGGATCAGATATCTTCGAGAGAGGACTGTGTCTGCCGAGTGATAATAAGATGACGGCGGAAGAACAGGAAGTGATTATAGAGATTATCAGAGGGTGCTTTGCGTAATGGCATTTTATTTGTCTAATAAAGGTTCTTAAAACAAACTTATCTGGACAGGTTTTGAAATTTAAGGATTAAAAAGTGTATGAAAATGCCATTGTATATCAAAAATCAACTCGGGAATCTTCGCTTAGAAGATTTCAGGAATATATGACATATAAATGGGGGAACGTTTGTGAATAAAAAGAAAAAAGTATTGATCGGTGCCTTTGTCACAGGAATTGTGGCAGGCATCATTTTCTTTTTTGTAAGAAAAAAGATACATCAGAAAAAAATTACACAGAAGGAACATAGAGAAACTATGTATGAACAGCATACCAAAAGAGTATTTGATGTTACTTGCGCTTTGCTGGCAATTACCTGTTTTGGATGGCTGTATCTGATCGTGGCATTTCTTGTAAAAGTAAAACTTGGAAGCCCAGTGCTTTTTACCCAGCCGCGACCGGGTAAGGATGAGAAGATCTTCAAGATGTATAAGTTCCGCACCATGACAGATGAACGGGATGAAAACGGAGAGTTGCTCCCAGATGAAGTGCGACTGACTTCCTTTGGAAAATGGCTGCGTTCCACCAGTCTGGACGAACTGCCGGAAGCATTCAATATTTTAAAAGGAGATATGAGTGTGATTGGACCGCGTCCACAGCTGGTACGGGATATGGTCTTTATGACGGATGAACAGCGAAAACGCCACAGTGTCCGTCCAGGACTTTCCGGTCTTGCACAGGTCAATGGAAGAAATGACATTGACTGGGAAGATAAATTGAACTGGGATCTGAAATACATTAAGAAGATCAGTTTTTTTAAAGACGTGCGGATCATCTTCCAGACAGTTATGAAAGCATTTGTAAAAAAAGAAGGCATAACCGAGGGAGATATGGCAACGGCAGAAGACTTTGGAGATTATCTGCTGCGGACAGGGAAGATAACGCAGGAAGAGTATGAGAGAAAGCAGCAGGAGGCGAGGGATATTCTTGTGGGAAAAGATATGGTTCAGAGAGAAAATGATCTGGTATCCATCATCATGCCATCCTACAATACGGCTTCTTATATAGAAGAAACAGTTCGTTCTGTACTGAATCAGACCTATACCAACTGGGAACTTATCATTGTAGATGATTGTTCTACAGACAATACAGATGAGATACTGGATAAGATTTCAGATGACAGGATCAGGATTTATAAAAATAAGAAAAATGCAGGAGCTGCCGTATCAAGAAACCGGGCATTAAGGGAAGCCAAAGGAAGGTGGATTGCTTTTCTTGACAGTGACGATCTCTGGTTCCCGGATAAATTGGAAAAACAGCTTCAGTTTATGAAAGACCATAACTATCATTTTTCCTATACAAATTACGAAGAAATAGATATGGATGGAAATAAAACAGGAGTACTGGTAACTGGTCCGAAGAAGATCACGAAGACAGGAATGTTCAATTATTGCTGGCCGGGATGTTTAACAGTTATGTACGATGCAGACGATGTTGGGCTGATCCAGATAGAGGACATCAAGAAAAATAACGATTATGCGATGTGGTTAAAAGTATGCAAGAAGGCGGATTGTTATTTGTTAGATGAATGTCTGGGGCAGTATCGGAAAGGCAGAGTAGGAAGTATCAGTACACACAGCTATGCAAATCTGATCAAATGGCATTATCGATTGTTTCGAGAGGCAGAAAACCAGACGGTGTTAAGCAGCTTGGTAAATACCATGAAAAATATGGGATTTGGATATTACAAGAAAAAGAAATATGTATTGAGGTAGAGATATGGAACGAGATTCATTTTTATACAAAGCACGTCGAAAAATGCAGGTAATTGGGCATAAGGTATTGCCAGATTCAACAATGTCGAAACTGTATTTTAAAATAGTTTTAGGAAAAAAATTAAATTTAGATAACCCACAAACATTTAATGAAAAAATACAATGGTGTAAATTAAATTATTATCCCAAAAGCAAACGGGTCGTTGTTTGTGCAGATAAATATGCAGTTAGAAAATATATTAAGAAAAAGGGATACGAAAACACATTGACACCGCTGATCGGGTCTTGGAATAATGCCAATGAAATAGAGTGGGATAAATTGCCAGATCAGTTTGTCTTAAAATGTAATCATGGCTGTGCATACAATATTGTTGTTTCTGATAAAAGTAAAGCTGATAGAAAAGCAATTACAAAGCAATTGAATGAATGGCTGAAAGAAGATTTTGGGGCATTTAATATCGAATTGCATTATTCGAAAATAAAACCACGAAAGATAATATGTGAAGAGTTTTTGGGAGAGAACATTACTGATTATAAATTCTTTTGTTTTAATGGTGTACCTAAATGCATCTATGTATCAAATGATCTGATTCATGACAGACAAGCTCAGATTGGATTTTTTAATTTGGATGGAAGTAAAATGCCACTAACAAGAGATGATTATACAGATATACCAGAGGTATCATTACCTGATTTTTTCCCAGAGATGCTAGATATGGCGAAAGATCTTTCCTCAGATTTCCCATTTGTTCGTGTAGATTTTTTCTTAGCAAATGGAAGATATTATTTTGCGGAACTAACATTTACACCAGGAGCTGGAATGATGCCTTTTAATCCGGAAAAATATGATTTGGAATGGGGAAAGATGTTGGACATAACAGAAGTGATGGAGAAATATGGAAAAAAATAAAAAAATAGGAATAATAGGGCATTTTGGGGGAAAAACAAAAGTATTTGATGGTCAAACGATAAAAACAAAGATTTTGTATGATGAACTTCAAAAAACTGGAGAATTAGAAATCATTACAGTAGATACATATTATAAAAAACATAATCCAGTCAAACTTATGCATGATACTTTGAAGTGTTTAAAATCGGCACAGGATATTATTATATTATTATCAAGAAATGGGATGAGATTGTATTTCCCATTGCTTTTTTTTTATGTGAAACATTTTCACACGAGAATTTATCATGATGTCATAGGTGGAAATTTAGATAAATATGTAAAACAGTATTCTGGTTTTAAGAAATATTTAAATTCTTTTGTAGTCAATTGGGTTGAAACAAATGGCTTAAAGAAAAGATTGGAAATGGTTGGTGTTGACAACTGTCAGGTAATTCCAAATTTTAAGAGACTTCCAATTGTTGAAAGCATGAATATGGAATTTGAAGAACCTTATTCTTTTTGTACTTTTTCAAGAGTAATGAAAGAAAAGGGAATAGAAGCTGCTATTGAGGCAGTAGAAGATATAAATAAAAAAGCCGGAAAAATACTGTGTACGTTGGACATTTATGGTCAGATAGATGATGGGTATACGGAACACTTCAAAAATATTATGTCAATGACATCTGATGCAGTTTCATATAAGGGAGTAGTAGCTTATGATCAGAGTGTATCTATTATAAAAAATTACTATGCATTGCTTTTCCCGACATATTGGAACGGAGAAGGATTTCCGGGAACGATTGTAGATGCTTTTTCAGCAGGAGTTCCAGTTATAGGTACTGACTGGAATTGTAATGGAGAAATTATTGAAGATGGTGTAAATGGAATATTGTATCCAAATGACAAAATAAAAGATTTAGAAGAAGCGATAGAATGGCTGATAGAAAATAAGAATCAGATGATTGGCATAAAACAAAATTGTGTAAAGGCATCTGAAAAATATCAGCCAGATGAGTATATAGAAAAGATAATAAGAATAATAAAACACACTAGATAAAAGATATGAAATTTAATGGTTTAGGAAAAATATGAAAAGATTATTGTGCATTGTAAGTTCATTAGATACTGGTGGGGCTGAAACTTTCATGATGAAAATTTTTAGAAGCCTTCCAGAAGAATATAAGCTGGATTTTATTGTGTCTGCTGATACAGGATATTACGAAGATGAAGTACAACATTTAGGTGGCATTATTTATAGGGTGCCATTACGAACAAAATATCCTTTGAAAACATATCGAAGTATAAAAAATATTGTTAAAGATAACAAGTATGAAAGAGTATTGAAGTTATGTGATACGCCAATTGGTCTGTTTGATTTGTTAGCATGTAAGGCGGGAGGTGCGAAAAGGATATGTGTAAGATCTTGTAATGCATCCTCTGATGAAAGTCGAATAAAACGTGTAATAAATAATATCATAAGACCTCTTTTTAATAGAGTTGCAACTGTAAAAATTGCACCATCCATATTGGCAGCAGAATATACATTTGGTAAAAAAGCAGTAGAGAAAAAGGATGTTTATTTTTTACATAATGCGGTAGATTTGAATGTATATAAATATAATCCTCAGGGGCGAAAGAATATACGCAGAGAATTTGGAATTACTGAAGAGCAGTTTGTAGTGGGACATATTGGTAGATTTAATAAACAAAAAAATCATTCTTTTTTACTAGATATTTTCGCAGAAATAAAAAAGAATGATAAAGATTCTGTGTTGATTTTAGTAGGAGATGGCGAAAAAGAAGATGATATCAGAATGAAAGTAACAGAGTTAGAATTGCAGGACTCTGTAATATTTACGGGTATTCGGGCGGATATTCCAGAATTACTTTCAGCAATGGACATCTTTGTATTCCCGTCTTTTTATGAAGGAATGCCAAATACTGTGATAGAGGCACAGGCAGCAGGTCTTTCCTGTGTGATTTCGGATACGATTACAAAAGAAGTAGGGATAACAGAAGCAGTTAAATTTCAGTCCATTAAAACAGATCCCAAAGAATGGATAAAAGATATTTTAGTACATAAAGGAAAAAACAGATGGAAGACGGAAATTGATTTGCAGAAGCATGGGTATGATATTAAACAAGTTTGGAAAGAATTTGTACAGCTAATATTTGAATAAAGGTTTGAATGATGAAAAATAATATCGTAAAAAAAATAATTAGGTTTTGTTTAAATAAAGATTATCGTTTTTTGATCTTAGCTAATAGAGGTTTTTATGCTTACTTAGACGATAAAAAGTATTTAGAACGTATGTTTAGAGTACAATTAGGGAAAAATTTAAATTTTGAGAATCCAGTAACTTTCAACGAAAAAATACAATGGTTAAAAATAAATAATCGTGAATCTGAATATACCATAATGGTAGATAAATATAAGGTTCGTGAGTATATTTCGGAAACAATAGGAGAACAGTATTTAATTCCATTACTTGGAGTATGGGACAGCCCGGATGAAATCAATTTTGACATATTACCAGATGAATTTGTATTAAAATGTAATCATAATTCCGGATTGGGAATGTGTATTTGTAAAAATAAAAGTACACTTAATATTGAAAAAGTAAAACAAGATTTAAGTAATGGATTAAATGAAAATTATTATTTGTTGTATAGAGAGTGGCCGTATAAAAATGTAGAAAAAAAAATTATTGCAGAAAAGTATATGTCGGATCAAGGAAAGGAATTACAGGATTATAAGATACATTGTTTTAATGGAATACCCAAAATAATTTTGGTATGTAGAGATCGTTTTTCTGATACCGGATTGACAGAAGATTTTTTTGATATAGAGTGGAATCATTTAAATATTTCCAGGGAAAATTGTAAACATTCAGTGGATAAGATTAAAGCTCCGAAAAATTTGAAACTAATGTTGAGACTAGCTCGTATTTTATCCGAAAATATACCATTTGTAAGAATAGATTTTTATGAAATTAATGGGAAAGTATACTTTGGAGAAATTACTTTTTTCCCAGCTAGTGGGCTAAAAAAATTTATTCCAGAAAAATGGGATATTGATTTGGGGAATGAGATACAGCTTAATAAGAAGTAAAAGGATATTAATGAGTGGAAAATGAAACATAGTATTTCAGGAAAGATAGTATGGGTGTTATCGGTAGTTTTAGTGGCATCTATTACTATTTTTGAATCCTATACATGGGGAAAATATATTTTAATGTTTGTAAGTTTTTGTATTTTGTTTATTGATATTTTGAAATCAAAAGGACATTATTTTTATAAAATTGGATATTATCAGTTGTTTTTAATGTTAATTATTATCTATACATTAGTTGGATCAATATGGGCTATAAGTAAAATAGATATCTTTTCAAAAACAGTTACATTTGTTCAAATTTTAATTTGTATGACAATTTTGTATAACCATTATATAAAAGATTATGGTGTTAATACATTATGGGAGATTGTAAAATGGGCAAGTTATTGTATTTCTATATATTCAATAATATTTTATGGATTTGATTATGTAATTAAAATGATTACCTCAGGTGTACGATTAGATAATTCGTATACAAATGTTAATACTATTGGAATGCTAGC
The DNA here is from genome assembly GCA_905193415.1 of uncultured Roseburia sp. GTDB lineage: Bacteria > Bacillota > Clostridia > Lachnospirales > Lachnospiraceae > Brotonthovivens. The sequence continues at coordinate 9,710 of CAJJOP010000018.1, read as the reverse complement.
AACTATTGGTATTGTTATTCAGATAGATGAAATGCTTAGAGAAAAAAAGTTATCGATATCAATTATATTTTGTATTCCATCTTTTTTGATGGTAATAGCAACGCAGAGCAGAAAAGCATTAATAATGTTAGTTGTAGGGGGGATTCTATCACTAATTTTTCATAATATATCAAATAAGAAAATACTGATTAATATATTAAAAGTATTTTTAATTTTAATAATGTGCGTTATTGGAATCCATGTATTATCTAGCTTAGAAATATTTAAAGGCATTAATGAAAGACTTATGTATATTGTTGCCGCGTTTACTGGAAATGGTACAGTGGGAGCTTCATTTTCAACAAGGCAAAAATTAATAGAATTAGGATGGTCTATTTTTAAAGAACATCCACTAGTTGGAATTGGAATTGGTTGCCCACACGTTATTGCAAATCAGGTGTTAAATTTTGACGCATATCTTCATAATGGATTTGTGGAGATACTGGCGGGTGGAGGAATTATAGGATTTATACTTTATTATAGTTCCTATGTATATATATTCTACAACTTATTTAAATATAGAAATTATAAAGATGAAAGCTATGTCTTATGTGTAATACTGGCTCTCATTTTTTTGTTTAGAGATTATGCGATGGTTTCTATGTATAGTAAGATAACGTATTTTTATTTTTTAATATTTTTTATTTATATACAAATTTTAAAAAGACGAAAAAGAGATTATTATTTGGCACAGAAAAAAGAGCGTTGAAAGTCTGTGTCAGATATTTATCTAGATATACTATGGAAGGGGGAAAGATATCGTTTTTTGTTACATTAAACTTTGCATAAAAGTGAAAGGGAGAAAAGTATGAAGAAAGGAAAAATAACAAGATTGTTTTCTTTGATTACAGTTACTACAATGGTTGCTACATGTATGCCATTGAGTGCATATGCAAAGAATACAAATCAGAAATCGTTTGCTAACGCACAGTTATCAATCGTAACAGATAAAACATCGACGTTAGCAAAAGGGGTAACACAGGATCTTTACACAGTATATGATAAATATGGCAATCAGGTAAAAATGTTTGCTGCCACAATGGATATGTCCGTTGATTCCGTAAAATTATACACATCTTATAAAGATATGGATAATAATACATATGGGATGTCAAAACTTACGGAACAGGTATCTGCATTTACACAAAAGGCAGAAGCAGGAGATTCTTATTATCAGGGTACTGTAGTAGCAGGTATCAATGCGTCATATTACAATATGATCAATGGAAAACCATCCGGTGTTTTTGTTATGAATGGAAATGACGTAACAGGAAATGATAAATCTGCTTATTTTGCTGTTATGAATGATGGATCAGTGAAGATTGGACGGGCAGAAGATTATGCAACTGATAAAGGAAACATAAAAGAAGCACTTGGTATTTATAAAATGCTTGTTTATGATGGAGAGATTGTTTTATCAGACAGCGATCAGAAAAACGATCAGAAATATCCGAGACAGACAATTGGTATAACAGCAGATAATAAAGTAATCATTTTAACAGCTGATGGAAATCAGGCTCCAGAATCTGTGGGATTAACACTTATGGAACAGGCTCAGGTTATGTTAGATCTGGGATGTGTATGGGCTGGTCATTTAGATGGTGGCGGATCTGCTACTTACGGAAGCAAAGCAGAAGGCTCAGATAATTTTGCAATTGTAAATAAGCCTTCTGATGGATCAGAACGTAGTATTTCCAGTGGATTTTTAGTTGTATCAACAGAAGCAGTGTCTAATAGTTTTGATCATGTATCCATGAGTGTTGCAGATGAGTATGTTACATCTGGAACATCTACGGAAATTAATGTATCAGGTGTAAGCGCATCTGGAAATGCAGCGGATATTCCTGAAGATATTACATATTCTGCAGAACATGGTACAGTCCAGGATGGCATATATACAGCTGGAAACGAAACGGGAACAGATACTATTACAGCGTATTACAATGGACAGGCGGTAGGCAGTGTATCTGTAAATGTTGTAATTCCAGATAAAATCGCTTTTTCAGGGGATACAATTACCGTGCCATTTGGAAAAACAGTTGATTTGGAATTAAAGGCAACGTATGGCGTTAATAATGTAAAAATCAAGGATAGTGACATAGACTTTTCTTTAGCTGAATCTGCAATAGGTACTATTAGTGGTATGCAGTTTACCGCTGGAGATGGTACTGTAACAGAGAGTATGGTAATGGCTACTATTGTTGGCACGGATATATCAGACAGCGCAAAAATTGTGCTTGGTAAAGGGTCAGAAGTAGCTGTAGATTTTGAGGATGGAACCACAAATGGATTTGGTTTAACTTATAAAGACTATAATTACTATTTGCCAAATTCAAAAGTTTCTGTTGCAACAGCAGAAAATGGAAAAGTACACAATGGAAAATATTCTCTGGCATTAAATATCGATTATTCAAATTCTCTGGAATCCGGATATCAGATGATTGCGTTATATCAAAATGGAAAAGATTATGTTGGTCTTGGGGCAAAATCAGTAGGTATGTGGATGTATATACCAGATGAATATGTTGGTCTTTGGGGACGTTGGGTAATCAGTCCAATTTCAGGTGTATCAGATGATGGAAATATTAACTATGGAACCACGATTACCGGAGGAAACATGGATGGTAAAACAGGAACAACAGGAGTCGTAAGTACTTTCAATGAATCTGGCTGGCATTATGTTTCTCTGGATTTAAGCAAATATCAGGGTGCCTCTTTAAGAGATGGATATTATTTATTCCAGTTTTATATTTCTGATCGTGATGGCGCAACATATAATTACTATTTTAAAAACCAGCATAATGTAAATGGTAACTATACAATATATGTTGATGACATAACATTTGATTATTCAGACGCAGTAGAAGACAGAGAGGCTCCTGTTTTTGGAGATATGACATATGCGACAACAAATATGTCTGATGCAGCTGTTTTAAAAGATGGGGCAGATATTAATTCTGCAAAAGTAGATTTTTCCGCATCTGTAACAGATGATATGTCAAAGAAAAATTATACAGGTATAGATGTAAATTCTGCAAAAGCATTTGTTGATGGAAATGAAGTAGATGCTACTTATAATAATGGAATTATAAGCATGAAACAGTCAGCAACATTTACAAATGGTCAGCATAAAGTTAAATTTACTATTTCTGACAAACAGGGAAATAGTTCAAGTATTATAAGAACTATTAATATTTCTCAAAGCACAGAGGCATCTGTACAGCTGATTGCTCATGATCCGTCTGCAGATCGTGTCTTATTAGATTCTCTCAATTATTATGATGTAGTAGCAGAAAATGTTGAAAATATTAAAAAAGTATCTTTGACAATAGATCTTGATAATATGAGTAAATGGGAATTAGATCATATGAATGTTGCAAAAGGATTTGTTGCAGATTATAGCATTCAGGAAGATGAAAATATTGCTACTATTAATATTGAGCGTAATGGGGATGTAGACCAGACAGGAAAAGGTGTACTTGCTTCGCTTCCAGTTCGTGCATGGACATTACACAATGAGAATAAAGTAAATCCTAAATCCAATAAAGAGTGGACGTTAGCACAGTTCAGAGCTGGTAATGAGTTCTGGCCAATTGCTATTGATTTGCAGGTAGATCAGGGATTAGTAACATTTATGGATTCCACTACAGAGACATTTACCGGAAAAGAGATCCTTGTATGGACAGAAATGTGGGCTAATTATAGCAACATGGTATCTACAACGGAAGGTAAAGCATATTACAATAGCTGGAATGGAGGTCATACACATACAACATCTCTTATTGAAAAAGCAGCAACATGTCTGGAAGATGGATACACAGGAAGAACATTTTGTAAAGAATGTAATTCAGTAGTAGACTGGGGAACAACGGTTCCGGCTACAGGACATAACTATGAATTTGTAGATGGTCTTTTAAGATGTGTAAATACAGACTGTGACAGTTTGTTTACAGGAATCTGGAAAGATGGCAAAGAGTATAAAGATGGACAGTTAGTAGCCGCATCTGATGGTTGGATTGGTGATTGTTACTATATGAACGGAGTCAAAATTACCGGTATACATAAAGTTTCGGACAAGGATAATACAGGTGAGTTTTATTACGAATTTGGAGAAGACGGAACATGTGTCGGAAAATATACCGGATTACTTCAGATTGACCAGCAATGGTATTATTCTAAAGTTGGCTCGCTTGTAGGTGGCTGGGTTCAGATTAATGATAAATGGCATTATTTCAAGAGTTATACAAAATCTGCTGCAACTGGCGAATATAAAGTTGGAAGTGTAACATATCAGTTTGATGAACAGGGTGCAACAGAGGGTGCATGGTATCATTCTAACGAAGGTACGAGATATTATTATGGACCAAGTTATTATGTGGCCAGAAATCCAGGTTACATGACATTGATTCAGATTAATGGAAAAACCTATAATTTTGATGAGAATGGATACCTTACTTATGGTATTCAGGCATTAAGAGACAGTACATCTTATAAAAAATATTTGTATGAATTTGCCGAGGATGGTTCCTTGGCTCAGCAGTTTACAGATGAAGGCATTTATAATGATTCCAAGGGAGATTCTTACTATATCAACAGTGATGGATATATAGCAATGAATGCTGGTGTGATTAAAATCAATGATGATTACTATTATGTAGTATCTAGTGGTAAATTGAAAAAAGATGGAAATCAGACGGTATCTGCTGAAATGAGTAATGGATTGATTGAAGCTGGAACTTACTATTTCAGTGCAGATGGAAAGATGGCCATTCCGGAAAAAGGATTTACAGGAATTGAAAAAGCGGATAATGGAAATTATTATTATAAGATCAATGGAGTAATCCAAAAAAATAAGGGTCTGATTAAAATAGGGGATGCATATTATTTTATTTGCTATAGTGGAAAATTAAAAGCAAATGGAAATCAGACGATTACAGCTAAAAATGCAAATGGTTTAGTAGAACCAGGTGTATACTATTTTAATACAGATGGAAAAATGGATTTACCTGTAAGCGGATATACCGGAATTGAAAAGGCTGAGAATGGCAATTATTATTATAAAGTAAATGGAGCTATTCAGAAAAATAAAGGTCTGATTAAAGTTGATGGAGATTACTATTATATCTGTTACAGTGGAAAATTAAAAACAAATGGATATCAGACTGTAACAGAAACAAGTGCAAATGGTCTCTATAAAGCAGGTGTTTATTATTTTGGAGCAGATGGAAAAATGGCAGTTCCGAAGATTGAAAAAGGCGCAGATGGAAATTATTATTGCACAATTAATGGTGCAGTACAGAAAAATAAAGGCCTGATTCAAATAGGAGATGCATATTATTTTATTTGCTATAGTGGTAAAGTCAAAACGAATGGAAATCAGACAATTACAGAAAAATCAGCTAACGGTTTAGTAGAACCGGGAATTTATTATTTTGGATATGATGGAATAATGGTAGTAAAATAAGTTTATTGTTCTGGAACAAGCCTCCCCTTTGAGGGAGGCTTGTTTTTAAAAATAATTATTAAATTGCACAAATATCATTACCTCCATGTGGTGTGCGATGGGCAACGTTTTAAATACGGCTGAATTTGATAAATATATGAGTATGATTAGTAGGAAGAATGAGAACATTTAAAAAGTTATAGGCATCCTTCATTGTTAATTGAACTGATAGTAAGATCTTATTTTATGATAGTTTTGCTTATAAAGTATATTGCATTTAGGTATTGTGTATCTGTACGGCAAATAAAACATATAAATTTAGATCTGATGGAGCAATGATATTAGTCATTACGTACGATGATATGGATAAAGATATTACATTAATAAACATGTTTTTATTCAGATGAGTGTCGACTTGAGGAAATTGGAAAAATGTTATGTATATAAAGGGATATTTATGAGAAAAAAAAGATTAGCTTATAATACGATTTCATCGTTAGTTTTTCAGATTACAACAGTAATTTGTGGATTCATTTTACCGCGATTAATTTTAAAAAGTTTTGGTTCTGAAATAAATGGTTTGGTTAATTCTATTAATCAGTTTTTAAGTATTATTTCGTTTTTGGAATTAGGAGTTGGTGCTGTTGTTCAGTCTTCACTATACAAACCGCTTGCTGAGCAAGATCAAAAACTGGTAAGTAAAATTATTGTTTCAGCTGGAAAATTTTTTAAAAAACTAGCAAGAATATTACTTATATATATTATTATTTTGATGATTATTTATCCATATATTTCTAATCAGAATTTTGGATGGATTTATACAGCAACTCTTATTGCTGCGATGAGTATTAGCTCTTTTGCACAATATTATTTTGGGGTTGTAGATCGCTTGTTCTTAACAGCAAACCAAAAGGGGTATATTCAATATACAGCACAGACATTAACATTAATTTTTAATACAGTGGTCTGTGTGATCCTGCTTCAGACGGGTTCATCCATACACATTGTAAAATTAGCAACGTCATTGATTTATTTGATTAGACCAATTTGTCTGCGTTTATATGTAAATCATCACTATCAGATTAATAGAACAATAAAATATACGGGAGAACCAATCAAACAGAAATGGAATGGTGTGGCACAACATGTATCAGCAGTTGTTTTAGATGGAACAGATAATATTGTATTAACACTGTTTTCTACTTTAACAAATGTATCTATATATTCGGTTTATAATTTAGTTATTGCTGGCGTAAAACAGATGTTTTTATCTATGACAAATGGCTTTCAGGCATTATTGGGGGAATTATGGGCAAAACAGGAATTAGATGAATTAAAACATACATTTAGTTGGTTTGAATGGATTGTACATACAGGAACTGTCTTTGTTTTTGGATGTACAGCAATATTGATTGTACCATTTATTCAGGTGTATACATCTGGAATAACAGATGCTGAGTATAGTCAACCTTTATTTGCTTTATTAATAGTTACCGCCAATGCTGGACATTGTTTAAGACTGCCTTATAATGTCATGATTTTAGCTGGAGGACATTATAAGCAAACACAAAAAAGCTATATTATTGCAGTATGTATTAATATAGTTTTTTCAATTTTATCAGTTCGTGCATGGGGATTAATTGGTGTAGCCATAGGAACATTATTAGCAATGATGTATCAAACAATTTGGATGGCATGGTATGACTCAAAGTATTTGATATGTTGGCCAATACAAAATTTTATAAAACAATTATTAGTTGATATTGTAACGGTGTTGTTTGGATTGATTATCAGTAGAATAGTTGTGTTTTCAACAGTCACATATTTTGGCTGGATAATATTTTCTTTAAAAATATTAATTATTTGGATAAGTATTATAGCTGGAATGAATATGATTTTTTATAATGACAAAATATACGATGTAGGACATAAGGTTTTGACTAAATTAAAGAATCGTAAAGGTTATTGATTAGGATTTTCTTTTTAGATATGGGAAGTCTTAGTCATCTAAATGATCTATTTGAAGTGGGTAATTTTAGACGCATTAATGACTCTGGTAAAACCACAAAAATCTTAAGTAAGAAAGAAAAGTCAAGAGAAGCTGATTTGTAGGGATAGATATGTAACTTTCATAGTGCAGTGTCTTTCGAAAAAGACAAGAGTTCATTGACTGCACTGCCATACAATAAACCAAAGGGCTGTAACAATTGAGTAGTGTTGTGAAATACTTTTATTACTATTTGTGCCGTAGCTTGGCGGCTGGAATGGAGATTAATATATAGAACAATGAATAAATTAGAAGAAGATTTAAAACGTTATAAAATAATAAAAGATATGCCCAAATATCAAAAGTTTATGAGAAAATATCAGAAATCATCAAATAAAATAGGTAAGCTATTTTATAAAATATTGTTTGCACACTATAGAAACAAAGCTCTTGTAGAGATTTCTGCTGATATACAGATCGGGGGAGGGTTATATTTAGGCCATCCATTTTGCATTACAATTAATCCAGGTACAATTATTGGAAGAAATTGTAATATTCATAAAGGTGTAACGATTGGACAGGAAAATCGCGGTAAGAGAAAAGGATGTCCGATAATAGGTGATGAAGTTTGGATAGGTGTGAATTCGACTATTGTGGGAGCAATACATATTGGACATGATGTTTTGATTGCACCAAACTCGTATGTTAATTGCGATATTCCGGATCATTCAATCGTTTTTGGTAATCCATGTGTTATTAAATCTGTAGATAATGCTACTAAGGGATATATTAATAATAAAGCGTAGGCTTGTATAAAAATATATTGAGAGGCAATACAATAATGAAGAAACAACAGATCAATTTACGAAACAAGAAAGTTTTAATTACCGGTGCCGCCGGTTTCATCGGCGCCAACCTGGTATTGGAATTATTCCGCAGTGTTCCGTCTGTACATATCATCGGTATTGACAATATGAATCCATACTATGATGTGTCTATCAAGGAATACCGCCTGAAGCAGATCGAAGATCTGGCAGCGGAACATCCGGATTCTTCCTGGAGATTTATCAAAGGCTCGATTGCAGATAAAGCTGTGATTGAGTCTATTTTTAATGAGGAAAAACCGGATATCGTGGTAAACCTTGCTGCCCAGGCGGGAGTTCGGTATTCTATTACGAACCCGGATGTGTATATTGAGTCCAACCTGATCGGCTTTTACAATATTCTGGAGGCGTGCCGTCATTCTTATGATGATGGGGCGAAGGGTGTGGAGCATCTGGTGTATGCAAGCTCTTCCAGTGTGTATGGCAGCAATAAGAAAGTGCCGTATTCCACAGAGGATAAGGTGGACAACCCGGTTTCCCTGTATGCGGCGACGAAGAAGAGTAATGAATTGTTAGCTCATGCGTACAGCAAGCTTTATAATATCCCATCTACGGGTCTTCGCTTCTTTACGGTTTACGGACCGGCGGGAAGACCGGACATGGCATATTTTGGATTTACCAATAAGCTGCGTGCCGGGGAGAAGATTCAGATCTTTAATTATGGAAATTGCAAGCGAGATTTTACTTATGTGGATGATATCGTGGAAGGTGTGAAGCGTGTGATGCAGGCGCCGCCCGAGAAGCGAAATGGCGAAGATGGTCTGCCAGTTCCACCGTATGCGGTTTATAATATTGGAAACAGCCAGCCGGAGAATCTGCTGGAGTTCGTGGATATCTTGCAGCAGGAGCTGATTCGTGCAGGAGTGCTGCCGGAGGATTATGATTTTGATGCCCATAAGGAGCTGGTTCCGATGCAGCCGGGGGATGTGCCGGTCACTTATGCGGACACCAGTGCGCTGGAGGCGGATTTTGGGTTTAAGCCGGATACGAGCCTGCGGGATGGACTGCGGAAGTTCGCGGAGTGGTATAAAGCGTTTTATATGTAGGACATACAGATAAAAGTGATAGAAAATTGTTTGTGGGAGTCGCATTGTCAGCGGCTTATTTTATTGTGAAAACAATATGGTTATCATGGACGCTTGAGTTGAATGAGGAATAGAAGTTTTATTTAAGCCAGATGATCCATGCTATTTCAGAAAAACTTTTATATTGGGTAAGTCCTCTTTTAATAGCCACACGTTGTTTAAGTTTTAATTTTGCAGGTAATAATCATAAAATAGAGATAGAGATATCGAATACATGGTAAATGTACTTCTCTTTAACGGTAAAAGAGAAGTGAAGGAAGAGGAACTTGCGG
>CAJJOP010000017.1:0-49850 GCA_905193415.1 uncultured Roseburia sp. | reverse complement strand
CGTTTGCAGGGTCCATCTGATAAGTTTTCCGGTCCCCGAATCCCGGCGCAGAATGTGCCGCATCACGAAACGGTCCGTAATATCCGGATGCAAATTTTGCGGAATATGCCATAATCGGTGTATAGGTAAATCCGGCCGCATCAAGTGCCTGACGGATCGCCCCTACACGCTTGTCCATCATATCGCTCGGCGCAATGATATCTGCCCCCGCACGCGCATAGCTGACCGCCGTCTGTGCCAGAAGCGGCAGTGTCTCATCATTTAAAATAATTCCATCTCTGATCAGGCCACAATGTCCATGCGAAGTATACTCACAGAGACATACATCTGCTATCACAAGCAGATCCGGGTAATCCTTTTTGATCCGGCGGATCGCGGTCTGTACAATGCCGTGCTCATCATAAGCCCCGCTCCCCACTTCATCCTTATGTTCCGGAATTCCAAAAATCAGAATTGCCGGAATCTGCAATGCTTTCACACGGTCTAACTCTTCGTTCATGCGGTCAACGGAATACTGGCAGATGCCCGGCATGGATTCCACCGGCTGTACGATATTTTCCCCTTCCATAACAAAAAGCGGGTAGATCAGTTCCTCTGTCCTCACGTGATTTTCCCTGACCATACTTCGCATAACAGCAGTCTGTCTTAATCTTCTTGTTCGATCCATTCCCTTGTTCCTCTTTTCTTTTACTCTTTCATACGCTTTTCCTGTATAAGAATCTGTTCCAGTTCTTCCGGTAACAGTGAAGTTTTTTTCTCTGCAAGCAGCCTGGCAAGAATGGTCTGATATACCTGTCTGCGCAGTTTTTCTGTTTCTATCCGCGTTTTTACCACTGGACGGATACTTCCCATATAATCGTTAATCTGTCCCAGTTCTTCCGTCAGAATTTCTTTCAGAGATTCTTTTAAATACTGTGTGAGCACCGGACTGTTTCCCGCACTGGAAAAAGCCCCCACCAGATCCCGGTGTTTCAGATAGGACGGAAAAATAAAACTGCAGTCCTCCTGCTGATCCACGGCATTGACCGGAATATGCTTCTTTTGTGCCATCCGGGCAATCCTGTGATTTTCTCTGACATCATCAGTAGCTGCCACAACCAGAACACATTCCTTCAGATCCTCCGGTTCAAAGGTACGTTCCTTTACACATACATTTCCTGTAAGCTGCAGAATCTGCGGGTCAATCTGTGGTGCCACCACCGTAATCTGCGCCCCGAAATCCAGAAGCACCCGGACTTTGCGCAATGCCACAGTTCCTCCGCCTGCCACCAGACATTTCTTTTTTTCGATATCTATAAACATTGGAAAATAAGCCATAATACCCTTATCTTATAATTGTTTTGCATTTTTTTCAAGTATATCTGCCGGATAATCGCATATCCTACATGCATAGTATTTTTTGCGGGAGGTCTTTTCATGAACTGGAAAACATTTTTTATCTGTGGTCTGACCGGATGGTGCATGGAAATCCTGTTCACCTCGCTGGGCGGACTGCTGCGGGGAGATCTGCTTTTAAACGGACACACATCCATCTGGATGTTTCCGATCTACGGACTTGCAGCAGTCATCGGACCTCTTTCCGTGCGCCTGCGCCACTGGCCTGTGCTTCTGCGCGGCTGTTTTTACGGTGCCGGCATCATGCTCGTTGAATTTATCAGCGGCAGTATTCTGCGGCTTTTCTCCCTTTGTCCCTGGGATTATAGCAAAACTCCCTACAATATTTCTGGTCTTGTCCGCCTCGATTATTTTCCTGTATGGTTCACCGCCGGGCTGATCTTTGAATATATTCTTTCCCAAAAAAAGAAGCACATCCTCTCGTGATGTGCCCCTTTGTCTTACATTACTTTTATCTGACGCCGGTTCGGATTGGTATATTTTTCCTCGCAATACTTGCAGCGGTACACTTCTTTTTCCTCATCTGCCAGAATAAAGATCTGATCCAGTTCCTGCTCGATCGATGTCACGCAACGCGGATTTTTGCACTTGATGACATTTTTGACCTGCTTCGGAAGCTTCAGTTCCTTTTTCTCTACGATCCGGTCACCCTTAATCACGTTTACCGTAATATTATGATCGATAAAACCGAGAATATCCAGATCCAGCGCTTCAATCGGACATTCCACTTTGATAATATCTTTCTTGCCCATTTTATTACTTTTTGCATTCTTGATAATGGCAACGGAACAATCCAGCTTGTCCAGCTTCAGATCATGATAAATCTGAAGACTCATTCCCGCCTGGATATGATCCAGTACAAAGCCCTCGTGAATTCCACTAATATTCAGCATCTTTACTCCACCTCGATTCCCAGTAATGTCAGGATCAGTGCCATACGGACGTATACACCATTCTGTACCTGTGTAAAATAAGCCGCACGCGGATCATCATCCACTTCAACGGAAATTTCATTGACACGAGGCAGTGGATGCAGCACGATCATGTCATCCTTCGCAAGTTCCATCTTTTCTTTGGTCAGAATGTAGAAATCTTTCAGACGGATATAATCTTCTTCGTTGAAGAAACGTTCTCTCTGTACTCTTGTCATATAAAGAACATCCAGCTGGCTCATGGCATCTTCTAAACGCTCCACTTCCTCAAACTCCACATGATTTGCCTGAAGTACATCCTCCCGGATGTAATCCGGAATCTTTAACTCTTCCGGGGAAATCAGGATAAACTTCACGTTTTCATAACGGATCAGTGCATTGATCAGGGAATGAACGGTTCGTCCGAATTTCAGATCCCCGCACAGACCAATCGTAATATTCCCCAGTCTTCCTTTCAGGGAACGAATAGTCATAAGATCAGTTAATGTCTGGGTTGGATGCTGATGTCCACCGTCGCCTGCATTGATTACAGGGATACGGGACTTCTGGGATGCAACGAGTGCCGCGCCTTCTTTCGGATGCCGCATTGCACAGATATCTGCATAACAGGAAATAACTCGAATCGTATCAGAAATGCTCTCGCCTTTGGATGCCGATGAAGAATCAGCACTCGCGAAACCTAAAACAGAACCACCGAGGTTTAACATGGCAGCTTCGAAACTTAATCGTGTTCTTGTGCTCGGTTCATAAAAACAGGTTGCCAATTTTTTGCCATCACAGGCATGTGCATATTTCTTTGGATGCTTCTCAATGTCGCTCGCCAGATCCAACAGCTGATCCAGTTCCTCTACGGAGAAGTCTAAAGGACTCATTAAATGCCGCATTTTTATCCTCCTTCAGCTTAACGCATTTTTACTATCATATAATAAACTGCGGCTATTTTCAAGGCTAATATAGCAGCTATATAAAATTAACATGGGCGACAGCAGAAACACAATGCCTGCGCACACAGCAGACTCATGCAGAAATTGCTGTAATTTCCATAAGGACGCTCATACTCGCTCCCCATATTGGTATACCAGGTTCCGCCATATTCAAGATGCTGCTGGAACTGCCGGTACTCCATATTGCTCGGCTCAAGTTCCACCGCACGGCGGATATGCTCAATCGCCGTTGCACTGTTTCCCACGCCTTCATTTGCCACCGCACTGTAATAGTACCACTGTCCGGCACGCTCGGAAAATGGAATCGAACTTAACACATTGAGTGCTTCCGGATAACACTGATTCTGAATATAATTAAGTGCCGCCTGTAATTTTGGAGAAGTCGCACGGCTCTGGGAACGGTAGGTTCCATTTCCATAATAATACTGTCCGCTGAACCCTCCAAACGGCCCCTGTCCATAGCTTCCTGTGCCTGCCGATCTGCCATCTGCAGAGCCTGCACCATAACTGTAGCTTCCAGAAGTTCCCTGCTGTTTTTCCTTCATAATCAGATCATAGGCCTGCTGCACCTGTTTGAAACGTTCTTCCGCCTGATCTTTGTTCGGGTTGTTGACATTTGCATCTGGATGATACTTCCGGCTCAATGTACGGTATGCTTTCTTTATCTCTTCATCCGAAGCGCTGCGGCTGACGCCGAGCACCTGATATGGATCTGTCATGATTTCTTCCTCTTTTTCTTCAACTGAATGTATTCATACTTGGACCATACACCGGAATACAGAATATTCCGCAGAATATCCGCGTGAAGCAGAATCGGCAGGCGTTCAAAAGACTTCGCGCATTCCGAAATCATGCTGGTCATCATCAGACGGCACAACGTCTCATACTCCTGCTCATCTTCTGTATCCAGATACCGGAGCGGGTTGTAACTGTCTTTTTTTTCATCTTTATCCCGGTCCTCGTAGGCATCCATCAGGTAGATAAATTTGCCCAGATAAAATCCAAGTGTTTTCAATTCATCATACCACTCGTCCTGCTTCCATGCAAATATTTCTCCGAGCATCTCGCCTGTCAGCCCTGCCACAAGATCAATATTCGTCTGTTTTTCCGCCTCATAAGCTGCCAGTTTCTCCATATACTGCTCAATGGCATTGGTCTGCCGCGGATAATTTATTTTGATCCGCTGATAATCTTTCTCAAACATTGAGGCAATGGTTTTCTTCGTGTAATTATGGTCATCTTTCCAGTCATCCACCAGATTGTAATATGCCAGAAGAACGTTCATCTGTGCCGCATAACTCTGAATATCGTTTTCCCGCAGCTGCCGTTTTTTCATCGGATGAATCATACAGGTAAATTCACCAGTCTGCGTGTCCGGCTCATACAGACCGGTCAGCAGAACGACCAGAAATGTCATATCATAATTCAAAAGTGCCTGTCCTTTTTTTCCACAGAACTCTTTTAATTTCCGGCAAAGTCCACAATAATACGACTGATATATTTTTTTATTTTCTTCCGACAGCTGTGCGCCGTTTACATTAATATATCCGAACATACTGCCTCCGATTTAGGTTCTGCGAATAAATTTTTCCCTGCATTTCGGGCAGGTAATCTCTATCTTTCCATGTCCCCTCGGCACACGGACTTCCTGTTTACACATCGGGCACTTGAAAAAGCGGTAATCCCTTGCCTGTCCCATGCGTTTTTTAAACCGGTTCCACGATACGGTGCGGTTATAACGGAAATTCAAATACTTCTGGTTTTCTTCATAACGTTTGGATGTATTTCTTGAAAATACCCGGAAATACATATAAATCATTAAAATCAGCGCTACAAAGGAAAACAGGCCGATGCGTGTAAACATACCGACAAGCAAAAGAATCAGAACAAGCCAGGACTGCATCCGTGCCAGTTCATCCATGCCATTTCTTCCCTGCATAAAACGATACAATTTGTCTCTCATACAATTCCTCTTTTCTGTGTTTCGTCGATATTTTTCGTGTCTTATATTAGTTATATATCATGGGAAATCATATCGTCAAGCAACGTATTTTCTTTTCATACACTTTTCATAAAGTGTTTAGAAATCCGGGAAATTTATAATGGTATAGACGTGAAAAATGAAAATTTCCAAAGAATACTGCTGATATTTACGGAAAACATCTTAAGAAGAAGGACGATAAGCCGGGTTATGTCGTTGGGTGATCATCTATCTAGTACGATTGTTGCCAACCGTCTCAAGCGACCTACCTAAAGCTGGCGGGCCACGTCAGTGCTTTGTTTCGGTCTTGCTTCGAATGGGGTTTGCATGTGCCCTCTCTGTTACCAGCGAGGCGGTAGTCTCTTACACTGCCATTCCACCCTTACTATAGAGGTGCATCTGTGATGCATCTCTTATAGCGGTATATTTCTGTTGCACTTTCCTTAGAGTTTCCTCCACCGGCCGTTAACCGGCATCCTGCCCTGTGAAGCCCGGACTTTCCTCACCTGCGGTCTTTCGACACTTGCAGCCGCGATCACCTGTCCTACTTATAATATACGATTTTTTGTTTTTTATCTTTCGATTCAATCTGCATGCAAAAGCAGGATATTTCAATTCTGCTTTGCTGCAAACAATTCTTTTTTTAAGGAAATCCAACAATAGTCGGAAATCTCACAATGTATTATTATAATATGTCCCTATCTAATTTTCAAGAAATTTTCAGGAATTTCTAATACATTTTCAGCCAATCTAATCACTACACATTAAAGCAGCTTCCGCCGATAAATTCTCTCAAAATAGAGTTGTGATTGATTGTCTCACTCGGTACCGGCAGAACATAATCCAGGAATTTTAACAGTCGTTTTGCCTCCAGATACTCTGGGCAATCCGATGGAACGCCAAAAAGCAATGGCTCCGCATACAATTTTAATACCGACAGTTCATAAATCAATGCCGAATTGAACATGACATCTGCTTCTTCCTGATAGGGGAAGATATTTTTCTCTTCGCCCCTGCGCACAGAATCCCAGCGGGCCAGCGTCTCACGGGCTGTCGTATTCCTTGTACGGGCATCCCGTACCATACGTCGGATCAGCCTTCCGTCTGCGGTAGAAAGATTGTTGTGATTGTCGATATTTAACTGGGTCAACGCACTGATATAGATCTTAAACTTACTGTTCTCCGGAAGCTGATAAGAAAGGTTTTCATTCAACCCATGAATGCCTTCGATAACCAGAATATCATTCTCTCCCAGCTTCAGACTGTTGCCCCGGTATTCCCGACAACCCGTTTTAAAGTTAAAGGTAGGCATATTCCGTTCTTTTCCCACAAGCAGATCTCCCATGATCTCATTGAATAATTCTACGTCAATGGCTTCCAGACATTCAAAATCATATTCGCCAAATTCATCTTTCGGAGTCTCTTCCCGGTTGACATAAAAATCATCCAGCGATACCGGATGCGGGGTCAGCCCCTGCGCCCGGAGTTGTATGGACAACCGATGGGAAAATGTCGTCTTTCCAGAAGAAGACGGGCCCGCGATCATAACAAATTTGCATCCCTGACGCTGTGCAATCTGCTGTGCGATCGCTCCGATCTTCTGTTCCATATACGCTTCCTGGATCAGGATCAGATCCTGTACTTTGCCAGATGCAATCGTATCATCCAAAGCGCCTACCGTATCCACGCCAAGGCTGCTGCCCCAGTCGGATGCGTCTTCCAGGATCTGAAACAGTTTATCTGAGGCATGAAACGCTTCTGCCTTTCTCGTATCTTTATCCGGGAACATCAGCATAAAGCCATGCTGATAGGTCTGAAGGGAAAAACACTTCAGATATCCCGTACTCGGCACCATAGAGCCATAAAAATATTCTACAAATCCTTCCAGTTCGTAAATATTCATTCTGGAACTCCGACGGTAACGGAACAGACGATATTTATCTGTCATATGAAATCGTGCAAACAATTTCAGGGCATCTCTCGTGTGGATGCTTGTCTTTTTCAGCGGGAGATCCATTTCCTGCAGCTGATGCATCCGTTCTTCCACCGTCTCCACAAATACACGATCTGGTATGAAAAGATCTCCCTGTGCATCCCTGACCTCGCAATAATATCCCTGACCGATGGAATGCTGCACTACGACAGAGTATTCTGGAAACAGCTGATATATGGCTGTCAGCATCAAAAAAGTGACACTGCGACGGTAGGTACTCCTGCCCGGTTTCTGCACTGCCGTAAGAAATTGCAGCGTTCCGCTGTAGGGAAGTTTTTTCCCCAGTTCGATCAGATACCCGTCAAAATAAGCCAGCAGGATATCATCCTCGTACTGATCCTGCACTTTATCTGCAATTTCACGAAATGTCGTTCCTTCCGAAAAATCGTAGGATTCTCCTTTCAGAAACACACGACAAAGTTCTTTCTGTTCTTTTGCAGATGTATGATTGCCGCTGTAATTCTTATTGTTATTATTATCAATCTGTATCTTATCCACGTCAAAACCCTCTTACAGTTTCTACCCTGCTTTTTGCTTTATACAGTTGCCAGTGACCGTCTCTTTACCCCGGCGGGTTTGGTTCTCATTCGATAGCACTACTGTGCTAAACATAAAATTTTTACAGCTATTCCATTCTCCTTAATGCATGTTCAAGAAGGCGGAGTCTTTCTTCCACTTCCTGACGACGCTCTTTTGAGCGTTCTGCATCTCCTGCCTTTGTAAGACTGTTTAAAATCTTCTCCTGTATACAGATTTCCCTCTGCATCCATTCTTTCAATATCGGATGTTTTTTTTCCAGCAATACCGGTCCAAAACAATCTTCCGTTACCACATCTGCCGAAACAGCCCGCATGGCGGTATAATATTTTCCATCTTCCACCAGCATGTCTTCATCCACAATCCGAAAGCCCTGCTCACGCAAAAATCTGCGCACTTCGTCAATCTCAGACTGTGGCTGCAGGATCAGTTCCCGGACACTCCAGTCCCAGGAACCATCTGCTCTTCTACCGAATTTTTCCAGCCCACGCTGAAGGATGCGGATCGTCAGCGCACCGCCCATACCGGCGATAACAACTGTATCTGCATCCTCTTTTCCCAGCGCGTCCAGCCCATCGGACATACGGGTCTCTATGTAAGCATCTAGCTGACAGGCATGGATATGCTCTTTTGCGCTGTCAAGCGGTCCCTGATTGACATCCATTGCGATTGCTGATGCTATCCTGCCATTCTGTTTCATCCAGATTGGAATATATCCATGATCGGTTCCCACATCTGCCAGCCGACCTCCTTCTGTTACAAGACCGGCGATCATCTGTAGGCGTTGTGATATCTTTATCATAGCCTTAGTCCAGATAATCTTTTAATTTGCGGCTTCTGCTCGGATGACGAAGTTTACGTAATGCTTTTGCTTCTATCTGACGGATACGCTCACGGGTAACGCTGAATTCTTTACCAACTTCTTCCAGAGTTCTGGCACGACCGTCATCCAGACCAAATCGAAGTCTCAGCACTTTCTGCTCACGCTCTGTCAGTGTTCCAAGTACCTCTACAAGCTGTTCTTTTAACAGGGTAAATGCAGCTGCCTCTGCCGGTACCGGCACATTGTCATCCTGAATAAAGTCGCCAAGGTGGCTGTCTTCTTCTTCGCCAATTGGAGTCTCCAGGGAAACCGGTTCCTGGGAGATCTTCAGGATCTCACGCACACGCTCCACCGGCATGTCCATCTCTTCTGCGATCTCTTCCGGAGTGGGTTCACGGCCAAGCTCCTGCAATAACTGTCTGGACACACGGATCAGTTTATTAATCGTTTCAACCATATGAACCGGGATACGGATCGTTCTTGCCTGATCTGCGATTGCTCTTGTGATCGCCTGACGGATCCACCATGTAGCATAGGTACTGAATTTATATCCTTTGCGGTAATCAAACTTCTCTACTGCTTTGATCAGACCGAGGTTTCCCTCCTGGATCAGATCAAGGAACAGCATGCCACGTCCAACATAACGTTTTGCAATACTAACTACGAGACGAAGGTTTGCCTCAGCAAGACGTTTCTTTGCTTCCTGATCTCCCTCTTCCATACGCTGTGCAAGCTCAATCTCTTCTTCCGCAGTCAGAAGCGGAACTTTACCGATCTCTTTCAGATACATACGCACCGGATCTTCGATGCTAATTCCGTCCGGAACAGACAGATCAATATTTTCTACTTCGATCTCATCCTCTTCATCGATCAGTACCTCACTGTCATCCTCTTCTTCTGTGATACGAAGGACATCAATATTATTCTGTTCAAGGTAATCCAGGATTTTTTCAAACTGATCCTCTCCAAGCTGCATATCTTTGAAATGATCACTGATTTCCTGATATTCCAGTACATTTTTTTTCTTTTTTGCAAGCTCTAACAGCTGATGTAATTTCTGTGAAAACTTTGCTGCCATTTCTGCACTCTTCTGGTCAATATGTTCTGCCATTTTATCCATCCTTCCATGAATTGTTTATATTTTATCCTTAATCAAGGGAAATATGCAAATTACGCATTCCGTCCAGCTTTTTGCGGTCATTAATGATCTGCTGTAATCCCGCAAGGTCTGTCGGTTCCAGATGTTCGCTGCGATAATCCAGACTGTTCTGTTTTACCCGAAGGATCGTCTCTGCCAACGCCTTTTCCCGTTCTGCCTTCTCCTCAATGGGATAAATTCTTGCGTGAAACAGGGCAGCGATCTCTTTTTGCTGCTCTTCATCTGTAAAACGGCTGATGATCTCCGCCGGATTTACCGTTCCGCTGTGAAACTGCCCATAAAGCATCTGCGCCACTTCGCGGTACAAAGGTTCGGTAAAATCTTCCGGAGCCACATAAGGCTCGATCACGGAAAACAGCCGGGTATCCTCGATCATCCAGGTCAGAAGCAGCTGTTGTGGCTGCTTCTTTCCATCTGTTTTTTTCTTTTCTTTCTGTATGCCACTTTGCAGCGGCCGACGTTCCTGCGGCGTCTGCACGCCCCGGGTGCCAAAATGTTTTACCATACTGCGCAGTTGTTCAAATCCGACCTGATATTTTGCAGCAATGGCTTCTATATAATTTTCCCGTTCCAGCTCCTCCGGGAAATTCAGTATCTTCTTTGCCACTTTCTGGAAAAAGGCGGTCTTGCTCTCCGGATCCTGCATGTTGTAATCCCGCTCCAGGATCCGCACTTCAAACAGAAAACTGTTTTCCGCCTCATCGATCCGCTTCTGATATTCCTCTGCCCCAAGGGCTTTGATAAATTCGTCCGGGTCTTTGTAAGGCTGCATGTTGATGACCTTTGCCGTCAGCCCCGCCTCTTTTAGGATCGGAATCGCACGAAGCGCAGCCCGCACACCGGCGCCGTCACTGTCGAAAGTCAAGTACACTTCTTTTGTATAACGTTTCAACAGGCTTGCATGCCCTGATGTAAACGCCGTTCCGAGAGATGCCACTGCATTGTCAAATCCCGCCTGGTGCAATGCGATCACGTCCATATAACCCTCACAAAGCAGGATCTGCGGTTTTCTGGACTGCCTTGCAAAGTTCAGTCCGTACAGATTCCGGCTCTTATCAAAGATAATGGTCTCCGGGGAATTCAGATATTTTGGTTCGCCGTCTCCCATAACACGACCGCCAAAACCGATTACTCTGTTATTGGCATCCATGATTGGGAACATGGCGCGGTTCCAGAACTTATCCCGTCCGCCCCGCCGTTCATCAATGGTTACCAGTCCGCTATCTTTGAGAAGGTCGTCCTCGTAGCCTGCCCTTTTCAGATACCGGTAGAGGTCGTCACCGTACTTATCCGAATATCCCAGGCCAAAATGTGTGATGGTCTCCCGGGTCAGCTGTCGTTTTTCAAAATACTTTCTGGCAAGCTCTCCCTGCGGGTTCTGAAGCAGCATATAGAAATATTTTGCAGCCAGCTTATTGACCTCCAGTATCCTTGCTCTTCGGTCTGCGGCACGACGCTGCTCTGCTGACATTTCCTGTTTGGGCAATTCAATGCCTGCACGGTCTGCCAGCATCTCCATCGCTTCCGGAAAGGTATAATTCTCGTATTGCATAATAAACGTAAATACATTTCCACCGGCGCCGCATCCAAAACAGTAATACATCTGTTTTCCCGGAGATACGGAAAAGGACGGCGTCTTTTCATTGTGAAACGGGCACAGTCCAAAATATGTACTTCCCTTTTTCTGCAGACGGACATAACCGGAGATCACATCTACGATATCATTTCTGGATCTGACCTCTTCAATCAGCTCATCCGAATAATAAGCCATATGACATCCCTCCTCTCTCATGTAATCCTCTGTTTTTGTTTCTATATAAAAATAATCATTCTATGATTTTTTATGCTAAAACTTTTATGTATGGTTCTGCATTCTTTTCAGATATAATTTTCTTCCAAATCTTTATATATCTAACAAGATGTTCTGCATATATAATGCAACTAAAAACATGAAAGATACTTTTTTAATACACCTGCCAGGATTTTGGCATATAAAATTCCTGAAACTTTGCTACCGCATACTGGTCTGTCATTCCTGCCAGATAATCACATACCACGCGATCCCGTTTTTCTCCCTGCTCCAGCATTTTCAGATACTGTACCGGAAGCAGATTCGCATGCTTCATATAGTGATAGAACAATCGTTCCAGCAATTCTTTCGCTTTCGTCTCCTCGCCTTTTGCACGGGGATTTGTATACACATGACGGTACATAAAGGAACGGAGCCCCATCATGGCTTCTGCGACTTTCGGAGACTGCATGATATCATTTTTTCCCATACTGTGACTGATAATATCGTGAATCAGCGTATCCAGTCGTATCCGTGATGTCATACCCAAAACTTCCCTATATTCCACAGGAACTTCTTCCTCCATCATAACTTTTGCCCGGACCGCATCATCAATATCATGATGGATATAAGCGATCTTATCAGAAAGTCTGACAATCTTTCCTTCCAGAGTAGACGGCATATTGCTTGTCTGATGGTTCAATATCCCATCCTTCACTTCCCAGGTAAGGTTCAGTCCCGCGCCATCTTTCTCCAGTTTTTCAACGATGCGCACACTCTGTTCATTATGTTTGAAACCGCCTTCACACAGACTGTCCAATACCGCCTCTCCCGCATGCCCGAACGGCGTATGCCCCAGATCATGCCCCAGAGCGATGGCCTCTGCCAGTTCTTCATTCAGACGCAGTGCTTTTGCGATCGTTCTGGCAGTCTGTGCGACCTCCAGAGTATGGGTCAGACGTGTCCGGTAATGATCTCCCTGTGGAGACAGGAAAACCTGCGTTTTATGTTTTAATCGCCGAAATGCTTTGCAATGTAAGATCCGGTCTCTGTCTCTCTGAAAAACAGGACGAATATCACACTCTTCTTCCGGTCGTTCCCGCCCTTTGGAATTTTCACTGAGCATAGCAAAGGGACTCAGGCTTGTCCGTTCCAGCATTTCCATCTGCTCTCGTATCGTCACTATGGAATCCACCACCTTTATCCTGCACTTAATTCCTGCTTAGTTTACGGCAATGCAAAAATATTTTTTTGTTGCCTGTCCAATATTTTTTTCGTATATAAAATCAATATTCGGATACTTCCTATTTATATATTCCGTATATCATCCGGATTTCCTTTTTCTTTATTTCACTTTTTCAACAAGAACTCCATTGACGATATAACGATATTCACTTCCCGCCGATGTGCATGTGGACAATGTTACGATATGATCCTGACCGGACACTTCTACGCCGGTATCATATGCCGACTTTTTTTTCAGTCTTTCCAGGTATGCGGTATATTCTTCACTGGGATCATAATAGATCGTATAATTGATATCGCTGACCGTAAAGCAGGAAAAAATCGCATATTTCCAGGTACCCTGCGGCGTATCTATATAAAAATACGGATCTTTCTCCCAACTTTCTTTGTTTTCAAAATCATGAAGCAGACCAAACATCGTATCATTTTTCATATTATGACCGTAAATGATCGTATTCATATCTGAAAAATCTGCTGTATTCTGACAATCCATAAAGATGCTTCCTGCTTTCAGTTCCTGTCCGTCAAAGGTATGATGCAGATAATAATCATTATCCGTTCCTTTCATAACAGGGTAACTGATATCCAGATGGTCAAAACGTATCCAGGCGATACAATCCGGATTTTCCTGTTGCAATTTTGTAAAATCAACCGTAAATCCGCCTTCTGCCTCCGACAATTCCGTCACATTCTCATCTGTGATCCTGTCATATTCTTTTTCACTTTCATGATAATTGCGGAAAATCGTATACAGCTGATATGCAGAGAAACAGAAGACAATAGCTGCAACAATAAGAATCAGATTCAGAACCCATTTTTTCAATGCGACACCCTCCTCAGATCACAGAACTTGATACGGAAAAAAAATAGGAAACCAACTGGTTTCCTATTTGAGAGATGCAGGAAAAGGGACTTGAACCCTCATGACTGCAATAGTCACACGGACCTGAACCGTGCGCGTCTGCCAATTCCGCCATTCCTGCATAGTGCGGAAGATGGGACTTGAACCCACACGACTGCAATAGTCACAAGATCCTTAGTCTTGCTCGTCTGCCAGTTCCGACACTTCCGCTTTTCTCTGTTTTTTCGTTGCCTCATCTCGCAACTCGATTATAATATCAAAACTTTATTGTTCTGTCAACAGTTTTTCTATTATTTTTTATCTTTTTTGAATTTTTTGAATTAACATTTATGTTGCCTGATAGGAACCTTTTATTTCAGAAACCCAAGCGCTGATACCAGTCCCATGCTGGCTAGACACATGATAAATCCCGCTACC
This sequence comes from uncultured Roseburia sp., assembly GCA_905193415.1. Lineage (GTDB taxonomy): Bacteria > Bacillota > Clostridia > Lachnospirales > Lachnospiraceae > Brotonthovivens. The sequence continues at coordinate 35,773 of CAJJOP010000017.1, read as the reverse complement.
ATGTTTCCCAGGAAAACGGCTATGATTATATGCTTTGGCTTAATATTCAGTACGCCCGCTATGATCGCGCCTGTCCAGGTTCCCGTTCCCGGAACCGGGATTGCCACATAAATAAAGATCGCCAATGGACCAAATTTCTTTATTTTATCATGATTCTTCGTTGCGATCTTATCCATCCAGCCGATAAATCGTTTCAGATGTCCCCGCTCTTTGCAGAAACGATAGAACCAGTTTGTGATAAACGCAAGACAGCAGACAATAATACCGCTGCCAATCAGTGCTGAAACATATGATATTACCGGCTTTAATCCCAGTGCAATGCCAAAAGGAATCGCGCCCTTTACTTCTACTGCCGGAACCATCGCAACTAAAAATGTCCAGATCATTCTCTTAAACATGTATTTTTCCTCCGTACTTTACAAGACGCTTCCGGTACTTCTGATTTGGAGGTTCCCGAAAGCATATTACATTTTTACCATTTTTTTCATAGTATGTGAAGTACGTTTCCCAATTCTTAATAAAATGTTTCGTATTATAGCATAAATATGTTAGAATATTAACCAGACTTACATAAAAACACGTATCTTATATATTATCGTATTTTCAGGTAAAAGCCAATAAAATTCTATGTGATTTATCATACTTTTCATGATACGACCATGTTTTTATTTTTAGTCATTTTACAATACATCAAAATCCATCAATAAAAACCTTTGACCACTGATGGATTCACGCTAAAATATATACATCATTAATTATGCCACAGAAAAAACAATGGCGGATTGGAGATTTTATGACAAAAATACTTGTACTTTCTGATTCACACCGTAATTTTGACCCTATGGTTCAAGCCGTAAAATTGGAAAAACCGGATATGATCATCCACCTTGGAGACCATTATAAAGATGCCATGAGCCTTCATGGCGTATTTCCGGACATCCCACTACATGCGGTCTCCGGCAACTGTGACTCCGAACGCTCTGAAAGCGAAAAAATGATCGTTGTGGAAGGGAAAAAGATCCTGCTCTGCCACGGACATGAATACGGTGTAAAAAGCGGATACCTGAACCTCCAGTATGCCGCTAGGGAAAAAGGTGCTGACATTGTCCTCTTCGGACATACCCACCAGGTATTTTATGATCAGACCAGTCAGCTGGCCATGCTAAATCCCGGAAGCATCGGAGAACCCCGGTATTATGGCAAAAATTCTTATGGCATCCTGATCATTGAAAACGGGCAGATTTTTATAAATACTTATATCCTCCGACAGGGATAAAAAAGACAGCCTGTGATTCACACAATTTAACAATCTGTTGCATGAATCGCAGGCTGTCTTTTTTTACATCAACATAGCCAACATCGATTCCATCGATATGTATATACTATTCGGTAAATCTTACCATCCAAAAACCTTCTGATCATATAATGTATTTTTCATACTAACGCCATGCCACAACTGCCAATTGGCGACACTAATAGTTACAAAAGTATTTTACACACTACTTTCAGCAACAGATCAGAACTCTACTTTTCCGGTATACTCGCTGTTGATCACATAATAAGCCGCACGGTCTTCCGGTTTGATGTAAAGTTCCATTTTCTTTGCGATCACATCGTCATGTACTGCACGGAACTCTGCAAGGGCACGATCTGCAAGCTCTTCCTGAGATACTTCCACATCAGCAAACTGGACGAAGGATTTTACAGTCGGTTTGCGGATTCTTGCTGCTGTCTTCTTTGCGCCTTCTGCACTCTTTCCGGCTGCCTTCTTTGCTGTCTTTGCAGTCTTAGCTGCACCTTTTTTCACGTTTTCTGCGGTACGTTTTGCAGCTACCTTGACATCTTTTTTCAGGTCTGCTGCTTTCTGTGTCGTCTCTTTTGCTTCTTCCTTAACTTCAGCAGCCTTCTCCTTTGCTTCGGTCTTTACTTCCTCCGCAATATCAGATACTGCTTTTTTTGTATCTTCTTTCAAATCCTTTACTGTTTCTGTGATTTTTGTTTTTACGTCTTTTTCTGCCATAACAAATTCCTTTCCGGGCAAGCCTGTTCTGTGTGAAAACTCCGGATGCTTCCATCCTGAATCTCTTTTAAAACCATCTTCCCTCTTGTTTTTTGTTATTCTTTTTCAACACTACCTATAAAGAATATATATCATTCTATACCCGGGTCAGCGGTCTGTCAACCGGCAATAAAACGGTACTTTTTTGTCTTTACGGGATTTCTTTTTTCATATGCTCCTGCTATAATTTAGGTATCTGTTTTTTTACAAGAATGTTCCAAGCGCAATCAGGTAGTCTATTTTTCTATATAGAAAACAACATTGTCTGCTCTGTATAGGATATGTATTGTCCATAATTACCCACTTTGTCTATGGAATATCCCTCATAATAATACAGTGTAACAAAAGAAAACTATGACATAATTTATGCCGCCCAAATCTGGCGGCAGGACGGAGAATGATATGATAAAATTAGGTTCCCATGTGGGAATGTCCGGAAAGGATATGTTTTTAAATTCTGCAAAGGAGGCTGCCAGCTATGGAGCGAATGTTTTCATGCTGTATACCGGTGCGCCCCAAAATACCAGACGCAAAGAGATCAGCGAACTGAACATTGATGCGGGCTGGGACTATATGAAAGAACATGGCATTGACGAGATCGTTGTCCATGCGCCTTACATCATCAATCTTGGCAATACCGTGAAACCGGAAACATTTCAGCTGGCGGTTGATTTCCTTGCCGTAGAAATTGAGCGAAGTGCTGCCATGCACAGTCCTACGCTGATCCTGCATCCGGGTGCGCATGTCGGCGCCGGTGTGGATGCAGGTATCGCCCAGATCGTAAAGGGACTGAACGAGGTTCTGTCTGCTGATACGCCATGTAATATCGCACTGGAGACGATGGCCGGAAAAGGTACGGAGATTGGTCGAAATTTTGAAGAGCTTGCCCGCATCTATGATGGTGTTACCCACAATGAAAAACTCCGGGTATGTTTTGATACCTGTCACACCCATGATGCCGGGTATGATATCGCCCATGATTTTGATGGCGTAATAGATGAATTTGACCGCATTATCGGAAAGGATCAGATCGCTGTCTTCCACATCAATGACAGCAAAAATGTTCAGGGCGCCCACAAGGATCGCCATGCAAATCTCGGAGACGGAGAGATTGGATTTGAACCGTTGTATAAGATTGTACATCATCCTGATTTTATACAGGTTCCGAAAATTCTGGAGACTCCTTATATCAAGGATCCGGATGATCCGAAGAAGGCTTACCCACCGTATAAAGAGGAGATTGCACGGTTGCTTGCTTCCAAGTAATATATTGTATATCACATAGCAATAATGTTTCAGTCGATATATTTTAAAACCATCAATTCACATAGAAGTTCCCCGCTTCTATCCTCTTGTAAAGAACAACAATACAAAAGCACTGTAATGCAGAATTCCTGTTCAGAAAACATTTGCCACTTCTTATGTTTTCAGCAGATTCTGATCATTACAGTGCTTTTATTTTTCATATTTCAAAGAAAAATCACTCTTGTATGAAGTTCTCCCTTTTTTCTTAATAGCAGAAAATAATCCCCTTGTTCTGATTGGATTATTTATTTACAAACTGAATCACATACAGATATTTTTTCTGTTTCTCGCTGATGCAGTATTCCCGTTTCAGAATATAAGCATTTCCATGAAGACGGATCTGTTTTTTCAGCATGCCCATCTCTGACGCATAGACAAACATCTTTCCGCCCGGTTTTAACAATTCCATGCCCCTGTCAAAGAGCATCTGATAGATTTTATCCAGTTCCTCTCTGGACATATTTCCTTGCTCCGGCATATCGGTCAGTATCTCGTCAAAGAGATAATCATGTCTGAAATCGCCAAAATCCCTGTGAATATAATTGATGTTCATACGGGCGATCTTCGTGTTGACTCTTGCTTTATCAATGCCCTCGCCAAAGATATCCAGACCATAGCTGTCTCTTGCCGCCATGAGATAATTACGCTCGATCAGCATGGTTCCAGTTCCACAGAATGGATCTAACACCTGTGCATGCTCTGTCATCTCCTCTTCCACAAGCTTCAACATCCCTGCTGCCAGAAATGGCTGCATTCCTGCGGAGATCGTGTAGCGACGATATGCAAAACGATTATCTTTCAATGTATAGAATTTTAATACCGGATAGAAACTGCCGTCTTTCATCTGAATGAGACGAATCTCAATCTCATAGTTGGATGGGGTATTGATCAGCCTACGGTCAGTAAGTTCTTCCAGTTCCATGGACAGCTTTCGGATAAACATGCTCCGCTGCTCCAGAGACATCGGCCCTGAGATCGTTACCCGGAAACAAAAGAAATCTCCCTGCGCATGATTTTTCTCCAACAATTCCAACAGATCCGTATCTGCCAGTGCTTTTGCTGCTTCCTGCGGGGAAGAAGGTATCCGGTCTGCTCCATGCAGGACAAATAATAATTCTTTGTAGGTACGAATCTCCAGAAGCTGATCCAGATTTGCTGTCTGCACCCGAAGCCCCAGTCCGGTTCTTGCAACTTTTGCATCACGGATCTGTGCCTGCGTCACATCATAAAATGCTTTTCTCGTTACCAGAATCACATCATTCAACTGTGTATAACCGTTAAAGATACGCGGTTTGCGTTCGCCCTGTGCAAGTATGAGAAGCTGCAGCTGACGGATCTCTTCCTGTACATGTTTCTTCTCATTTTCCGGGATTTCTTCCCGTGCTGTCAGTTCCTCCAGGTGGCTTTCCAGCACATCCAGATATTCCCTGCAGTCCAGATTTGCCATGGCTTTGATATAATCTGCCCGAATGAAGAGTGTTTCTTCCTCTTCATAAGCATCCAGCAGCAGATCCAGCGCATCCTGACAATGGAGGTCGCCCAGAACGCCTGCCGCATTTTTCCGGACTTTTGGATCGTCCTCTACCAGAAGCTTCATGAGAAAATCATAATTTTTCCCTGTAATCTTCACAAAGCGCTCTCTGTATTCCGGAGTTTTCAACAATTGTTTTAATTTTGTCAGATTTTCTCTGAGATTTTCTTTTATCTTAATAGCCTGATAGATTTCCTGTATCATGCGTTCGTTCCTCTCCCCATTTTCTGTTCCATGTCTGTTCATTATATACTTTCAGACATATCAAAACATCTGTACATACATCAATCAAAGTGCCTGTATCGCTGCATCCACATCTTTTTTGAATTGTTTCCATGCATCCTCATGATCCACAAAATACAACGGGCATAGCTTTCCTGTCACATCATAATGCCGTATCACATCATCTGCATCCAGTCCGAATTTCTGACACAGCCATGCCGTCAGCTCCACCAGCGAATCATAGGTTTCCTGTGTAAATTTTCCATCCGCATCCGGATGACAGCATTCGATGGCTATGGTATCGGAATTTCGATTGTTGGAAGCGTATGCCATCTCTGATGTCGGGATACATTGCACGATCTCGCCATCCAGCCCGATAACAAAATGCGCACTTGCTTTCGTCGTATGAGTATCTTTCAGTCCTTCAAAATAATCCCGGTTCTGTCTCGCCGTGCTTCCGGGGTTCGCCGTATAATGGACTACAATACCATTGACTTTTTTTAATTCGATCCCCGGTCTGGAATAGGAATTGACCGTTAAGAGTTCTACATCCATGGCAGGACGATTATCCTTACCCTGCTGCTGTATCGCCGCTGCACGGCGCTTTCCGGCACAATTTGATATGCCGATCACACAAATGACCACTATTCCCAGCAGGATCAGATAGCGGAACCATGGATATCTTCTCCCGGATCTTTTTCTGTAGCCGGAGTTTCTTCTGTATCCAGTTCTGTTTCTATAGCTGGTTCTGTTTCTGGAAACATGACCTGTTCTTTTGGAAGAATAACTCTTATTTGTACGTTTTCTGCCGGATAACGACCGGCTGCTTTTTCCTTTGCTTTTCATGAATGCTTCTTTATCTGCCCTGGAAATAATCTGCTGCCACTTCCAGTGTCTCTTCCAACTGGGCTGATGTGTGTGCCATGGAAATAAACATTGCCTCGAACTGCGCCGGTGCAAGGTAAATACCATGATTCAGCATGTAATTACAATACGCTGCATAGGCTTTTGTATCAGAGGTCTTGGCACTCTCATAGTCTACGACTTCCTGATCGGTAAAAAACAAGCTTCCAAGAGAACCGATATGGTTAACCTGATAGGGCAGTCCTGCATTTTTCACGATCTTCTGTAACTCCTCGAAGAACCAGTCGCCTTTTTCATTTAATTTCTCATAATACATCGGATCGCTGTTTAAAATCGTCAGCTGGGCCAGTCCGGCTGCCATAGCCACCGGATTGCCGCTTAACGTGCCTGCCTGATATACAGCGCCCACCGGAGATACCATTTCCATGACATCCCTGCGTCCGCCATATGCGCCTACCGGCATTCCTGCGCCGATGATCTTGCCATACGTCGTCAGATCCGGCCGCACACCAAACCGTCCCTGCGCGCCATCTGCCTGCAGACGGAATCCGGTAATGACTTCATCAAAGATAAGCAATGTGCCATACTGGTCACAGATATCCCGAAGACCCTGCAAAAATCCTTCTTTTGGCAAAACGGTTCCCATATTTGCACCCACCGGCTCTACAATGATCGCTGCAATTTCCTCGCCACAACGTTCAAAATGGGCACGGACACTGTCCAGATCATTATAGACTGCACTCAGTGTATCCTGTGTACAACCGGCCGGCACTCCGAGACTGTCCGGAACTCCTGCTGTCATAACGCCGGAGCCGGCTTTTACAAGCAGTCCATCGGAATGCCCGTGATAACAGCCCATAAATTTGATGATCTTATCTCTGCGGGTATAGCCTCTCGCCACACGGATCGCGCTCATTACCGCTTCCGTTCCGGAATTGACCATGCGAACCATTTCCAGTGACGGTACCATATTGCACATAAGTTTTGCCATTTCCACTTCAATGGCAGTGGCTGCGCCGTAGCTCAGACCGTATTTTGCCTGCTCGGTCACAGCTTTTAAGACCGCCGGATGATTGTGTCCCAGGATCATCGGACCCCAGGAGCCAATATAATCAATGTATTCGTTTCCATCTTCATCCCAGATATTTGCCATATCGGCTTTTGTGATAAAACGCGGTACAGAACCGATAGAACCAAAAGCTCTGACCGGAGAATTCACACCGCCGGGAATATATTTTTCCGCCTCTCTGAAAAGCTGTTCGGAACGCGCGATCGCATCTGTCACATGTGCTGCCATTTAACCAATTCTCCCTTCATCCATGCATTTTGCCAGTTCTTTTGCAAAATATGTAATATAGATATCTGTACCTGCACGGTATGCGCTTGTGGCTACCTCGCACATGATGGAAGTCTCATCGATAAATCCTGCTTTCGCTGTGGTCTTGATCATGGCATATTCACCGCTGACGCTATAAGCTGCCACCGGAAGATCCACCATATCTCTCGTTTCACGGATCAGATCGCCATAAGCCATCGCCGGTTTTACCATAACGATGTCTGCACCTTCTTCCACATCCATCAGCACTTCTTTCAGCGCTTCTCTGCGGTTATGAAAATCCATCTGATAGGTCTTGCGGTCTCCAAATGCCGGTGCAGAATCTGCCGCATCACGGAACGGACCGTAAAATGCAGAAGCAAATTTGGCTGAATATGCCATGATCGGTGTATTGATCAGACCGTTGGCATCCAATGCCTGACGGATGTAACCCACACGACCGTCCATCATATCAGATGGTGCTACCATGTCGGCGCCTGCCTGCGCCTGGGATACTGCCGTCTTTGCCAACAATTCCAGCGTCTTATCATTGTCCACATCATGTCCGCAAAGCACGCCGCAATGTCCATGGGATGTATACTCACACATGCACACGTCTCCGATGTAATAGAGATCCGGGCATACTTCTTTTGCCTTACGGAAGCCTTTCTGCACAATGCCGTCCTCTGCATATGCCTGACTTCCCACTTCATCTTTCAAATCCGGGATTCCAAAAAGCATGACGCTTCCAACACCTGCATCTGCGAGCTCGATCAGCTTCTCTTCCATACGGTCCACGCTGTAACGGTACTGTCCGTACATGGAAGGGATCTCTTCTTTGATATTATTTCCTTCTACGATAAACATCGGATACACCAGAGAGGATTTGTCCATTCTGGTCTCTCTTACGATTTTTCTTAATCTACTGCTTGTCCGTAATCTTCTCGGACGATTGGCCATATCCATTTTTATTCTCCTGTTTTTGTTGTTATTTTTCTATATAAAACTATACTAGTGCTCGATTCCCTCCCGGGCATATATGCCGCGGTCAAATGGATGCTTTATTTTTTTCATATATGTAATGTAATCTGCCAGCTCCACCAGCTCCTGCGCCGGATTCCGTCCGGTCATGACCACTTCCAGTTCCTCCGGCTTCTGTTTCAGGAAATCCACCAGACGTTCTGTGGAAACCATGCCGCAGTTGCAGGCATCCAGCACTTCATCCAGCACCAGCAGACGACATCCGCCGGAAACCGTCTGCCGGATCACGCTTTCCAGAAGCGTTTCATAACTGCCTGTAGCCTCTTTCTTCTGTTCCTCATTCATCCGGAACGTAAAACCAAAGGATTTTTCATTGACCATAACCGTGATCTGCGGAATCTGGCGAAGCAGACCGATCTCTCCTGACGATCCATCCTTTAAAAACTGGCTGTAAACCACAGGAAAGCCATGTCCTGCGCAACGCAGCGCCAGACCAACCCCGGCAGTGGTTTTCCCTTTTCCGTTTCCTTCGTATATGTGAATCAGTCCCTGTTGCATATGATTCTCCTGTTTTCCTGTATCATATCACTACTGTTTATTATTAATCTTTTATAAACACTGTTCTATATATGTCTGTTTATCCAGATTTCTATAAATCCCATTTCAAACATATATAAATTCCTTTTATTTCAAGCTTTCATAACGTATATGCGCTGTTGAAAAATATATTTTTTCAACAGGACTCCATAATATTCTTAATTCGCATCGGCAGCATTCGTACTCTGGTTTCCTGCCTCTGTACTGTTTGTACTCTGTGCCGTGTTACCTGAAGCATCCGTACTCTGTGCATCGGTACCAGAAGCATCTGTTCCAGCAGCATTTGCATCCGTTCCGGTGCTATCCACTGATTTTACACGGGTCTCCAGAAATGTCAGTTCACGCTGCGCCGTCTTATCATCCTCATGATCTTTGACATAGGCCTGCATTTTTTCGTATGCAGTCTTAAAATTACCGCTGTACTCATAAGCATAGATCAGATTCAACTGTAATTCTGTATCTTTGCCATCTTTATCCAGAGCCGCTGCCTGTTCAAATATGGACACTGCGGTGTCATTCAGTTCCAAATCCAGTGCCACTTTTCCGGCTTTTTCCAATGCATCTTTATTTTCTTTCTGCTTATCCACATATTTTTTCAGAAGCTTGTCCGCACTGTCTGCATCATTCAGTGCTTTTTTCACTCTCGCCTGATACAGCAATGCATCACTGCTGCCTTTCTCCACTGCGGTATCCAGCAGCTTGTCTGCTTTTTCATTTTCGCCCAGCAGATACTGAAGGTATCCCTGTCCGCAGTAATCTGCCGCTTCCTTCGGCTCCTGCTTTAATGCATCCTCCAGCCACTGTTTTCCTTCGTCCTCGTAACCATAATATGCAAGGTTCTCATAAATCCCTGCATACAGCTCATAATCGGTTTTACTCAGAGAAATGGCTTTTTTATAATCTTTGATGCCATTTTCTTTATCATCCTGTGCCAGATACACGCTGCCACGGAGATAATAAAGCTCCGCATTCTCATCGTCGTATTTGATCAGGGAATTGTAGGTGTCGATGGCATCCTCCACATCCCCGTTTTTAAACTGTGCCAGCGCTTTATAATAGCAGATGTCTTTTTCCACATCTCCGATCTCGCCCAGGGACTCATCCAGCGCTTTCTGAAAATTTTCCTCTGCGGCTTTATAATCGCCCTCCTGCATATTCTGAATGCCTTTCTGACGATACGCTTCCTGCGCTTCCCGGTCCGTTCTTGAACATCCGCCGAGCACCGGCACCGCAAGCATACATGCTAAAAATAATGCAATTATCCGTTTCTTCATATAATAAACTCCATTCCGCTGCCTTTTAACTTCCGGCTCATTTTACCACGAATCATCTTTATAGTATAGCATAAAATCTGCATATCAGACGGATAGATTTTATCTGAAACTGATCTCTGAAAATTTTTTTAAATATCAGATGATTGAAAAATCATCTAACCGAAGGTTTTCCAGATTTTTTCTGTAATTTATCCGTAAAACATACTTTTTCTTGATTCAATGTCCAGTTTCCGATATACTGAGACTGGTTTTTATGTGCAAATCAGGTTCTGTATAAAAGATTTTAGAAAAGGAGGCTCCCTATGAGCGAGATCAAAGATATTTCACTTGCACCATCCGGTGCGCATAAAATTGACTGGGTAAGAAAGAACTGTCCGCTGCTGCGCAGTCTGGAGGATGATTTTACCCGTGACCAGCCATTCAAAGGCATCCGCATCGCCCTTTCCATTCATCTGGAGGCAAAAACCGCTTACTTATGTAAGGTACTGGCTGCCGGCGGCGCTGAAATGTTCATTACCGGAAGCAACCCGCTGTCCACACAGGACGATGTGGCTGCTGCCCTGGTCGCTGATGGTCTGAACGTATTTGCATGGTACAACTCCACGCCGGAAGAGTACGAGCATCACATTACCTGTGTTCTGGAAAACAACTGCAACATCATCATTGATGACGGCGGCGATCTGGTACACATGCTCCACACGAAAATGCCGGAGAAGATCCAGTATGTCATCGGCGGATGCGAAGAGACTACCACAGGCATCATCCGTCTGATCGCCATGGCAAAAAATGATGAACTGAAGTTCCCGATGGTTCTGGTAAACAATGCGGACTGCAAACATCTCTTTGATAACCGTTACGGTACCGGTCAGTCTGTATTTGACGGCATCAACCGCACAACAAACCTGATCGTTGCAGGAAAATATGTGGTTGTAGCAGGATATGGATGGTGTGGAAAAGGTGTTGCCATGCGTGCAAAAGGGCTCGGTGCAAAAGTCATCGTTACCGAAGTAGACCCGATCAAGGCTATCGAAGCTGTTATGGATGGATTTGAAGTTATGCCGATGAAACAGGCTGCTGTCATCGGAGATTTCTTCATTACCGTTACCGGATGCGCAGGCGTCATTGACGAGGAAGATTTCCGTGAAATGAAAAATGGCGCAATCCTCTGCAATGCCGGACATTTTGATGTGGAGATCGACATGAAACGTCTCCGGGAGATCGCACTGGATACCATCGACCAGCGCAAAAACATCATCGGATACCAGATTTCCGAAGACCGCTGGATCTATGTCCTTGCAGAAGGACGTCTAGTCAACCTGGCTGCCGGAGACGGACATCCTGCTGAGATCATGGATATGAGCTTTGCCATCCAGGCGCTCAGCGCAAAATATCTCGTAGAAAATGCAAAAAACCTGAACGAAAAACTCATCAATGTTCCGAGAGAAGTTGATCTGGAAGTCGCTCAGAGAAAACTGAAATTCCTCGGACTGGAAATTGATGCCCTGACACCGGAGCAGGAGACGTATCTCAATTCTTCTAATATTGAGTGCTAAAATGTGTTTCTGTAAATCTTAATAAAACTGAATGTATTACTTTTTTGCAGTCAAAAGTGCTAAAATACTCTGAACTCAATTCATTACAGCACTTTTGACTGTATTTTTATCTAAATGATTATTCCACCAGATATTTTTATAAAATTACAAATTCATCCTTTTAGATAAAGAAAAAACAGTAATGATATGTTTTCTAAATATTCATCAAACTCTATCATTACTGTCTCTATATACTTCTAAAAAAACATATTATTTACACTACAATACTATCACAAAAATCCTCGGTTCATTCTCGCCTGAAAAAAGCATTTACAATGCCCTAATAAAATGAATCATCCCTCTGTGATACTTGGAATCAAGACGTCTCCCTCTCCCAGAAATTGATAGGCTCATAATCTCGCAGCTGTGCTAAAAACCCCTTTTCCTGAAGCTTTTCCTGAATCACATCCAGCATCTGCTCACTTCTCGCTGACACGGTATGATAATGATAATCTGATGTGATATTTTTCAAAAGACTGGATTTTCCAGTCTTCAGTTCTTCTACAAATGCCTCAATATCCAGTCTGGAATGGATGTTCATCGGTGCTTTTAAGATGCCATAGACTTTATGATATACGAATACATCCACCATGCTTCCACCATAATCTACGATGGTCTGCATCTCATCTTCCACCTGTTCATCGGTATGATGCATCTTGAATACTCTGCTGATCTCTTTCTGTTTTGGAATCACATATCCATTATTGGTAGAGAGAATTGAGGTTCCGTTAGCCCGTAGTAAAGCAATATCCTGTACAATGACCTGGCGGCTCACTTCCAACCAGTTTGCCAGCGCCTTTCCCGACACTGCCTTTCCTTCCGAAGAAAGGATCTTTATGATTTCTTTTCTTCTTTCACTTCCGCTCATTTCTAAGATACTCCTTTATTCCTATTTTAAAAATATAACTATATGGAAACTTTCTAATCTATAGGATGCAGGTTTTTCAGAGAAATGTCAAGGATTGGTGCAGAATGAGTTAATGCGCCACTGGAAATATAGTCGACACCAAGATCTGCGATCTGTGCGATCTTCTCTTTGGTCACATTTCCGGAAATCTCAATCTCAGCTCTTCCGGCAATGAGTTCCACTGCCTCTTTCATCTGGTCATGATCCATATTGTCAAGCATGATGATATCTGCCCCTGCTTCCACAGCTTCTCTGACCATGTCAATATTTTCTGTCTCTACTTCAATCTTACGTACAAATGGCGCATACTCTTTCGCCATTTTTACTGCTTTTGCCACGCCGCCTGCTGCTCCGATGTGGTTATCTTTCAACATGACGCCATCGGAAAGATTTAATCTGTGATTGTTACCGCCACCTGTCTTTACCGCATATTTTTCAAAAATACGGTTGTTCGGCGTGGTCTTTCTCGTATCCAGCAGTTTGATTCCTGTGCCTTCCAGACTGTCGGACATCTCTCTTGCCATAGTTGCCACACCGCTCATTCGCTGCAGATAATTCAGTGCAGTACGCTCTCCGCAGAGGATGACGCGCATATCGCCTCTGACCTTTGCCATGAGCTGACCGTTTTTCACTGCCTCTCCATCTTTTACATACAGCTCTACTTCCGTATCCGGATCAAGCAGCGTAAAAACTCTTGTAAAAATCTGCAGTCCACAGATGATTCCATCCTGTTTACAAAGCAGATCTGCCTCTCCTTTTTTTGCTTCCGGCATAACACTGTTAGTAGAAACATCTTCATTGGTAATATCTTCCCGCAGAGCGCTCTCGATCAGCGGTTCTACATTTAATTTCATTGTAATCGGATCAAACATTCGCTACATTCCTCTGACTTTCCATCATATTTTCTTCTGCCCGTCGGATTTCTTCCAATACAAGGGCTCTGTTTTCACTGGCAATCTTTTCAGCATCTGTATATTTTTCAGATGTAAGATCTATATTTGGCATTTTCTGCTCGGTCGGATGATAGGTGGCATTAATATCTTTTGCCGCACGCTTTGCAAATACCAGACTCTCCAAAAGGGAATTGCTTGCCAGCCGGTTCCTTCCGTGAACACCGTTGCATGCCGTCTCTCCTACTGCATACAGTCTGTCCATCGTAGTCTTGCTCACATGGTTGACACGGATGCCTCCCATAAAATAGTGCTGTGCAGGAACGACCGGGATGCACTCTTTCATAACATCATATCCCATTTTACGACAATGCTCAACAATATTCGGAAAATGTGTTTTCAGCTCTTCTGACGGAATGGTGCGAAGATCTTCCCATACAAATTTAGTTCCGTCTTTTTCCATCTGTTTATGGATCTCGCCAGTCAGCACATCTCTTGGAAGCAGCTCATTTACAAAACGTTTTCCATTTTTATCATACAGTTTTGCACCTTCTCCACGGACAGACTCAGAAATAAGGAAACTTTTTTCCTCATCCTGTTCAGAATATAATGTGGTTGGGTGGATCTGGATGTAATTGATATCTTTTAATGCCACGCCATGACGAATCGCTGCTGCCAGGCCATCTCCGGTCAGTAAATGAAAATTTGTGGAATGCTGATACAGACCGCCGATACCGCCACAGGCAAGGACTACATATTGCGCCTCTACCTCTTCCACAGTTCCATCCGGATGACGAATCACTGCGCCGCGACAGGTATTTCCCTGAGAAATGAGGTCTACCATCGCAGTATACTCCAATATGGTCACGTTTTCTTTCTGCTGTACCTGTGCCAGCAGTTTGGTTGTAATTTCTTTTCCCGTAATATCTTCGTGGAACAGGATTCTCTTATCAGAGTGTGCACCTTCTCTCGTAAATGCCAGAGTTCCATCTTCTTCCCTCTGAAAATCCACGTCATAACTTAAAAGGTCTTTTACTACATCCTGAGAAGAACGGATCATGATGTCTACGGATGTCTTATCATTTTCATAATGACCGGCACGCATAGTATCTTCAAAATAACTGTCGTAATCTTCCTCGTTTTTCAACATGCACATGCCGCCCTGTGCAAGATAGGAATCACTCTTATCAAGACTTCCTTTGGAAAGCATCGTGATCTTTTTCTCCGAATCAAGGTGCAGAGCGCAGTACAGACCTGAGCAGCCGCTTCCTATGATCAAAATATCTGTCTTCATTTTCTTTACCTGACTTTCTCTTTTCCTGGTATTCCCGGGTTTTCATTCTGACTTACTGCCTTATTATTAATAACGTCCTGTCAGCAATCATATCTAAGATAGGACTTTCCTGACAGGAAGATTACTTTACATTCCACAATGACATAACGATTACCCAAAACCGTTTTCTGTCAGAATTCTTTCGATACAAAATGAGCCTTTCAAGCCCAACGTTTTGTTATTATAACACAAAGTTTTTAACATGACAAGACACCTATATTTACATATGAGTTGACAGCTTTACATTCTTTTTGTATAATGTCAAAAAAATTATCTGGAGATTAAGATTATGTATACAACAAGAGAATTGCAGGATGAGATCCTGAAACTAAAAAAAGAAAATGATGTCTGTATTCTGGCTCACGCTTATCAGAGCCATGATATCTGGGAAATCGCTGATTATGTAGGCGATTCTTACGGACTGAGCGTACAGGCTGCCAAATCCGAAGCAAAAACGGTGCTGATGTGCGGTGTCCGCTTTATGGCAGAAACGGTCAAGATCCTTTCCCCAGAAAAGAAAGTCATCCTTTCCCACCCGGAAGCCGGATGTCCTATGGCAACACAGATGGATGTTGATCTGATCCAGGCATTAAAAGCGCAGAATCCAGGCTATATGGTAGCCGCTTATATTAATACTACAGCTGAGTTGAAAACTGTCTGTGATGTCTGTGTGACTTCTTCTTCCGCAGTAAAAGTCATCCGTAATCTGGACAGCAAAGACATCTTATTTGTACCGGACTGCAATCTTGGAAAATGGGTGGCTGACCAGATCCCTGAGAAAAACATCAAACTGGTTCACGGTGGATGCCCGACCCATGTCCGTATTACCGAAAAGGATGTAAAAAAAGCAAGAGCCCTGCATCCGGAAGCACTTCTTTTAGTTCATCCGGAATGTCTGCCGGAAGTATCTGAAGCAGCTGATTATGTAGGAAGCACCACCGGTATTATGGATTTTGCGAAAAAAAGCGAAGCGAAAGAATTTATCATCGGTACAGAAAACAGCATCGTACAGCATCTGCAGTTTGCATGTCCAGACAAGCAGTTCTATGCCCTTTCAAAAGATTGCGTCTGTCACAATATGAAGCTGACGACGCTGGCTGATGTGTACAACTGCGTTGCAGGCATTGGCGGTGAAGAGATCGAACTTACTGATGAGGTTCGTGTGCGTGCGAAAAATTGTCTGGACCGTATGCTGGAACTCGGCAACTAGAACCTATATGAAGCATTGACATTTCACTGTTTCGCCAATTCAAAAACCTTCTGTCAAAATGGAGGTATCTCTGATACGCTCCGTTTTAGCAGAAGGTTTTTCTTTTTTGCCCCATATATCCTTTTTTCTTATATACTTTTACGATATCTGTCAGAAAATATTTTTTTCTTTTATTTTCTCACAATATAATATGTGTAAATTGATTTTTTTATCAATTTATTGTATACTATTTATTGTATACAGGAATTGTTCGACACAATTCTACCTATGCAGTATCATAAAATACTATGGGGGTGTAATTATGAACACATCAAAATCTTTACAGACAATTACAAACAGTGCGGAATATCTCCGTTATCTAAAAGCAGCCCGCAGTGAAAACATATCTACGGTTGCTCTGAAAGATATTTCCACAGCAACACACATTGAGATTTCTTCCGTAGCAGAAGATCTCAGACAAATTGCAGGAACTGACGTAGCAACTTTTGCTACTTCTTCCCTGATTGCATTGATTGAACATTATCTTGGCTATGAAGACACCTGCAGCGCTATACTAGTCGGTGTTGGCAATATGGGTTCCGCAATCCTTTCCTATCAGGGATTTCAGGATTATGGCATCAACATCGCTGCTGCCTTTGACCGTGATCCGGAGGTGATTGGCACTGCAATTAACGGAAATCAGGTTCTTGATATTCAGGACATGCCGGATCTGTGTAAACGCCTGAACGTTGTCATCGGCATCTTATCCGTACCGGCTCATGAAGCACAGAAAGTCTGTGATGAAATGGTAGCCAGCGGCATCCGCGCCATCTGGAACTTCGCACCGGTCAAATTATCTGTTCCGGAGAACGTGATCCTTCAGAATGAAAACATCGCAGATTCCCTGTTGATGCTTTCCGGCCGGGTAGAACACGAATTAGATAAATAAGACAAGCAAAAAAGGATTTCCAGCATTTTAAACAAATAAAACACCTATCGTTTAAAATGCAGAAATCCTTTTTTATATCCATATTTTATTACTTCTTCATTTAAGTTATCTCTTGCTTTCCACACCAAAACAAATCTATCGCTGTTCCGCCTTGGCTTCCAGAATTGCTTCATTCAGCGACAGCATCTTTTCATCCAGCTTTGATACGATGCCCGCACATTCCTGCAGATCACGGCTGATATAGTCCGGCGCGCTGCCTTCAAATTTATAATAGATCTTGTGTTCCAGACTTGCCCAGAAATCCATGGCGATGGTCCGGATCTGAATCTCAACTTTCGTCTGCACCACTTCTGTGCTGGTGTAGATCGGTACGGTTATCAGCATATGATAGCTGCGGTAACCGCTTTCTTTTGGATGTTTCAGATAATCTTTGACGGAAAGGATCGTGAACTGTTTCTGTTTGCCGATCATCTCTGCCAACCGGTAAATATCGGATGTAAAAGAACACACCACCCGGACTCCGGCGATATCATTTACATACTGAAGCATGTTTTCAATCGTCGTGTCATGTCCGTTTCGTTTTAATTTTTTTACAATACTCTCCGGCGTCTTCAATCGGGATTTGATATATTCAATCGGATTATAATTATGTATGTTTTGAAATTCATCATTGAGAATTTCCAGTTTGGTACAAACTTCTTTGATCGCGGAACGATATAAGAACATGGCATTTTGCCAGCTGTCTACGTCCTCTCGGATACCCTGTGTCTGCATAAAAAACTCCCTCCATTATTCTGTGCATCTTCAAATGTCTGCATAACCATCGAAGCAGATACTTCCTGCTGGTCACTGTATCCCCAGAAGGAGCAATCCTTCCTCTTAATCTGAATACAATGTGACATATTCGATACACAACTATACTATTTTAACAGAATATCATGGATTGTTGGTCGTTTTTTGTCAAAATTAACAAAAATTTTACAATTATATTTTTGTGGCATACATAGAACAAATAATCAAAAATAAACTGTAACCTTTTTCACACGCTTTCACTTTTTTTAATAGTCCTCTTCTAGCACCTGTATCTCAAGGTAATCAAATGGAATTTCTTCTACAAAATTATCCTGATAGAACCGGGTCTTTGCATGCCGTTTAAACTCATTTACCGTATTTTCCAGCCAGATCGGTTTCCCAAGGTCAAATTCATAGCAGACTTCGTCCAATGCATTGAAAATCTTATGGGTTCTGGTCTCCTGACTGTAATCGGAAATGGTGGTATCTTTCAGCATCCGGTTATCTTTAAATATTTTTGCCCACAACTGCATGGTTCTTCTCCTCTGCTCATGCTTAAAAGATTATTTTCTGTTAATCATGGTTGTTCAAACTTTTTCTAATGATCTATGAATTATCTGAGACAGATTGCATCATCACAATATCAACCCCGTCTCTGACGGTTCGTCTCATACATCAGCAGGGATGCCGCAACAGCTGCATTCAATGACTCCAGCTGTCCTTCCATCGGGATGCGGATATACTGATCTGCCAGTGCTGCTGTCGCATTTGTCAGACCGTTGCCCTCATTTCCAATGAGAAATGCTGACGGATCCCTGTAATCCGGCTCATCATAGCAGACAGAGCCTTCCAGATGCGCTGCATATACCGATATTCCATCGGTCTGCATCTGTAAAATACTCTCTTTCAGCTCCGAAACGATCAGAAAGGGCACCCGGTAAATGCTGCCCATGGTAGAACGGATTGTCTTTGGATTAAAAAGGTCTGCCGTCTGGGCATCCATGAGAATCCCCGTCACACCGGCGCCCTCGCCACTTCGGAACATGGTTCCCAGATTGCCCGGATCCTGAATACCTTCCAGTGTCAGAAGCAGAGGCATCTTTCCGTACAGATCTTCTTTTTTATAATGCGGCTGTTTTAACACGCACAGAATGCCCTGTGGGGTCTTCGTATCTGATACATGGGCAAACACAGCATCTGCCAGTACCTCATACGCTTTTCCCTGCAGAACCTCTTCATGTTCTTTACAGAAACTTTCGGATGCATAGATTGCCTGTATCCAGTCCTCCGGCGCTTCCCGGAACATACGAATTCCCTCAACAACAAAAACATCCTGCTCCCGGCGGCATTTTGCTTTTTTCTGAAGCTGTATGAGATTTTTCATCTGTTTGTTGGATGTACTTGTGATCAAGTTGATTCCTCCTGTTGACTTTAATGTACTCTCGGAAGTTTCTTAAAATGAAGATTTCTGAGAGTACATTTTACATATAAGCTCTGTATTTTATTTACAAGATAACAGAAATAGCATTTCAATATAGATCATATTTTCCAGTCTCTTTTTCATTCACATTTTTATAATCTGTATTTACTATATAGAAAGATTTTTAGCAATCTGGTACTGATATTCCGGAATGCTCTTTGTCATTGCCAGTGCTTCATCGATATCATCATCGCAGAACTGACCATTCCTGTAGCTTACGATTCGTTTGGATTTTCCATCACAAAGGATATCCACTGCGTATGCACCCATGGTAGATGCATAGACACGGTCTTTACAGGTCGGGCTTCCACCTCGCTGCATATGACCAAGAATCGTGGCACGGGTCTCCATTCCGGTAGCTGCCTCGATTCTTCTGGCAAGACTGGTAGAATGACCAATACCTTCCGCATTAATAATGATATAATGCTGTTTTCCCAGCTTTCTGTTCTGGATGATATTGTCTACAATTGCCTGCTCATCATAATTATATTTTTCCGGAAGAAGGATGCGCTCTGCGCCATTTGCAAGGCCACACCATAACGCAATATAGCCTGCGCTTCTTCCCATTACTTCTATAATGCTGCAGCGTTCATGAGAAGTAGAAGTATCACGGATCTTATCGATGGCTTCCATGGCAGTATTTACCGCAGTATCAAAGCCGATGGTGTAATCTGTGCATACGATGTCAAGATCAATCGTTCCAGGAACGCCGATCGTATTGATGCCCTGGGCAGCCAGTGCCTGTGCACCGCGGAAAGAACCGTCACCGCCAATGATAACAATACCGTCAATCTTATGTTTTCTGCAAATCTCTGCTGCTTTTTTCTGTACTTCCAGATGTTTGAACTCCGGACATCTGGCAGTCTGAAGGATCGTGCCACCCCGTTGAATAATATCAGATACATTCCATGCCTGCATATCCACGATTTCCTCTGCCAGAAGCCCTGCATATCCACGTTTAATCCCCTTAACTTTTTTCCCCTTTGAAATTGCCTGACGAACAACTGCACGGATGGCAGCGTTCATTCCCGGTGCATCTCCTCCACTTGTTAATACGCCGATTGTCTCGATCTCTTTTCCCATGACAATTCCTCCTGTTTTCTCATGTAACACAGTTTCATTCTGTAAACCCTGCAGAAATTGCCGTTCTTTTTCATCTTTTCATGTATTTCTTTTTCATAAGAAAACAGCATTCTCTTTCCGAAAAAGCATCGGCATTTTTACAAAACCTCTGTCCTGTAATCCCCACAGGATATTTTTATCCATACATGTTAATAATACCCTTTTCTCCTGCTTTTTTCAATGGACTTTTCCAAAACTTTGACATTTTTTTCACTAAGTTTTTCTTTTAAAGCAGACAATAGCGTATCATCAATATGAACAGTAAATGCAGCGCCCATCCGTTTGATGGCTTTCATGGATGAAATATATAAAACTACTTCATCAGATCCATCGGATGCTTTCAACAGTTCCCAGATGTCGTTAATCTGTTCTTCGTAAGTTTCCTTTGTCTCAAACTGCAGCCACAATTCGCGCTTTACATCATCAAAAGAAATAATCTGCTCACAGATCAGCTTACTGTCTTTCTCTTCTTCCGCTGAAACTTTGCCACTGACAAACACTTTGCTGTCCATTTCCAGCAGATGATGGTATTTTTCGTAATCCTGTGGGAATACGATGATCTCCACTGTTCCCAGAAGGTCTTCCAGTGTGATAAATGCCATAGTCTTATTATTCTTTGTATATTTTACGGTTTTATCCGTGATCATTCCGCCCACCGTTACATAGGCGCCATCAGTCACCCTGGAAAGTCCGGTCTCTTCATCGGTAAGAAAATCAGACGTTTTATTGGTAATATTTTTCTTCCAGCGCTCTTCATATGCTTCCAGCGGATGTCCACTGATGTACACGCCAAGGACTTCTTTTTCCATGGCAAGAAATTCTTCCCGTTCAAACTCGCCTACATTGGGCAGATGGACTTCATATTCCTGCCGCTCTTCTTCAGAGACAAGATCAAACAGAGACATCTGACCTGCCATAGATGTCTTTTTCTCTTTTGTTACAGAATCCATAATTGCTGCATACACCTGCATGAACTGCTTTCTCGTACCGCCAAGTCCATCCATAGCTCCGGCTTTGATAAAGTTCTCTACTGCCCGCTTATTAACCTCTCTGCCATTCATCCGTTTGATGAAATCCTGCAGGTTCACAAATGGGCCACGTTCTGACCGTTCCTGAACAATCGCCTCAATCACAGGACGCCCCACGCCTTTGATAGCAGACAGACCATATCGAATATCGTTGCCGGAGACAGAAAATCCGCCTTCTCCTTCGTTAATATCCGGCGGCAGGACGCGGATACCCATCTGACGGCAGGTCATGATATATTCAGACACTTTTACCGTATTATCCATCACAGAAGTCATCAGGGCAGCCATGAATGCCACCGGATAATAGTATTTCAGCCACGCAGTCTGATAAGCCACATAAGCATATGCTGCAGCATGGGATTTATTAAAAGCATATTTCGCAAAATCGATCATCTCATCATAGATCTTATTTGCCACTTCTTCTGAAATTCCGTTTTGCAGACAACCAGGAACACCTTCTGCTTCATTTCCATAGACGAAATTCTGACGTTCTTTTTCCATGACAGAAGCTTTTTTCTTTGACATGGCACGGCGCACCAGATCGCTTCGACCAAGCGTATAGCCTGCCAGATCCCGTACAATCTGCATAACCTGCTCCTGATAAACGATGCATCCGTAAGTCGGTGCCAGAATCGGCTCCAGCTGCGGACAGTCATAGGTAATGGTCTCCGGATGATTTTTTCCTTTGATATAGGCAGGGATAAAATCCATCGGACCCGGACGGTACAGGGAGATTCCGGCAATCACGTCTTCCAGGCTTTCCGGTTTCAATTCTTTGATGAAGTTCTTCATTCCGGTACTTTCAAGCTGGAACACACCTTCCGTCTTTCCTGTTCCAAGGGACGCCAGCACTTTTTTATCATTATAATCGATCTGATCGATATCAATGGATACTCCGCTGCATTTTTCTGCCATACGTACGGCATTTTGAATAACCGTCAATGTACGCAGACCCAGAAAATCCATTTTCAGCAAACCAAGCTCTTCCAGTGTCGTAGCCACAAACTGAGTTGTTATCGTTCCATCAGACCCACGGGAAAGAGGCACATACTCATCCACATTCTTCTGACTGATGACAACACCCGCCGCATGCATGGAAGTATGTCTTGGCAATCCCTCCAGACGTCTGGAGAGATCGATCAGCTCTTTTACCTGCGGATCGGATTCGTACAGGCTGTGAAGTTCCCGGTTCATCTGCAATGCTTTATCTATCGTAATGCCATTCTCATTTGGAATCATTTTTGCTATGGAATCACACAGGGCATAGGGCAGATCCATGACACGTCCCACATCACGGACAACGCCACGGGCTGCAAACGTACCAAAGGTAACGATCTGTACCACCCTGTCTTTTCCATATTTTCGCACAACATAATCTATGACTTCCTGCCGCCGTTCAAAACAAAAATCAACGTCAATATCCGGCATGGATACTCGCTCCGGGTTCAGGAATCTTTCAAACAGCAGACTGTAACGTACCGGATCCAGCTTTGTGATACCTAACGTATAGGAAACCAGACTTCCCGCTGCACTGCCTCGTCCCGGACCGACTATGATATCGTGCTCTCTTGCATAATGGATAAAATCCCACACGATCAGAAAATAATCCACATATCCCATTTTCCGGATAATAGAAAGCTCATATTCCAGCTTGGATTTCAGTTCCTCCAGTCTCTCTTTCGGATAGCGCTCTTCTAACCCTTCAAAACAGAGTTTATTCAGATATTCCCAGGAAGTATACCCATCCGGCACATCGTATTTTGGCAGCTTTGTTACACCAAATTCGATTTCCACATGACATCGGTCTGCAATCTTCTGTGTATTGTCAATAGCACCCTGGGCATATGGAAACAAATTTCGCATTTCCTCTTCGGATTTTACATAATATTGACCGCCTTCATAGCGCATACGGTTCTCGTCATCCCGTTTTTTTCCGGTCTGGATGCATAACAGGATATCATGAGGCTCCACATCATCTTCATAGGTATAATGCACATCATTCGTAGCCACAAGCTCAATGCCGGTCTCTCGGCTCATGCGGAGTAGCTGGGGATTTACCTTTGCCTGCTCCGGGATGCCGTGATCCTGCAATTCCAGAAAAAAGTTTCCCTCCCCAAAGCACTCCTGATAACGCAGTGCGATCTTTTTTGCTTCCTCGTACTGATCACGGACAAGCGCTCTCTGTACTTCTCCGGCCAGGCAGGCGCTCAGGGCAATGATTCCCTCATGATACTGCTGCAACACTTCCATATCCACACGCGGCCGGTAATAATATCCTTCCGTATATCCCCTGGATACGATCTTCATCAGGTTACTGTAACCGGTATTATTTTCTGCAAGAAGCACCAGATGATAGTATCGGTCTTCCCCATGGACATTTTCACGGTCAAACCGAGACCCCGGTGCAACATACACTTCACATCCAAGGATCGGATTGATCCCCGTCTCCTTTGCCGCACGGTAAAATTCGATCACACCGTACATCGCCCCGTGATCGGTAATTGCAGCACTGTTCATGCCCAGCTCTTTTACCCGGGCAACATATTCTTTTATCTTATTGGAACCGTCCAACAGACTGTATTCTGTATGGACGTGAAGATGTGTAAATGCCATAGCCTCTTTATCCTTTCTATAACGGATAACAGTATTCCCTCAATACTGTTATGTCTCTCAACGCTCATATCTGCACAGTTAAAATCTTATATCTGTGCAATTTATGGTACTGTCCAAGATAGTAAAACATCAATATTTCCTTCTTATGCTTATTTACAACAGTAAAATTTGATGATTATTATCGTAACTTACTATCTTTAGTGAAACAATTCTTTTTCATTATAATTTATTTCATATTTTTATTTTTTCAGTCTGATATCTAGTATAGAGGAGCATCAGAAAAATGTAAACCATATCGAACATATTTTCCATTTGTAAATTTTCTGTGAGGTTTAAGAAATATCTTATTGTATCCGGCAATAATGTGATGTATAGTAAGAAGAACCTTGATATAAGATTTCAGGGTTTTTCATAAAATATCTTTTTATGAAACAATTATGAACAGACCCTTTCTATATTTTTTATTTTGTCAAATCAATGTATGCAGATACTTTTATATCTTTTGTGTGGCGGAACAATAAATATACTTAACCATTTCATTATCTTATAACAAGCACAAGATCATAATGTTATACGAGGAAAAAATAATGAATCGAATCGGATATTTTTTTAAAAGCTTATTACCTTTTATTCTTTTTATATTGTTACAGATCGTGGCAACCGTTGCCCTGATGGTCGTATTCGGCATTTATCATTTTGCCAAAGCAAATGATGGTGGAGACATTCTTACCTATCTGACAGGACTGCCGACGGATTCGTTCTTTCAGCAGGTATTGTCCATTGCGTTTGCTTTGCTGATCTTCTGGTTTTTTAGTATCTGGTACCGCCGTGTCTTTATCCGTCCTCTGCGGAGCAAACCAAGAAAATACTGGGCTGGTTTTTCTGTACAGTTAATCTTTGCCATGATTTTTCTGGCTTTTGGAATGCAATATGTAGCCCGGCTGGTATCCGGAATTGCCGGAGATTTCTTCCCATCATGGATGTTTTCATACACGAATCTTATGGATCAGTCAGGCTTTTCAAATCCCACCGGACTGACATACCTGTATATCATCCTGCTGGCGCCGATTGCTGAAGAACTGACTTTCCGTGGACTGACTTACCGTTTTGCCAGAAAAGCTCTTCCTTTCTGGGGCGCAAACATTCTGCAGGCACTGCTTTTTGGTGTAATCCATATGAACATGATCCAGGGCATCTATGCATTTGTCCTTGGACTGTTCCTCGGATGGGTATGCAAAAACGGACACGGTATTAAATACTCCATCCTGTTGCATGTCATATTCAATATCCTTGGCAGCGTATTTTCCAACTTCTTTGAAGTAACCCTTGGACTGAATGATAAAGCTTTTTATATCGCAGGCATCGTACTTACCGTATTTGGCCTGATCCTGATAAAACGGGAATTTACCTTGCAAAATAAGCGGGTGCGGAAACAGGTGGAACGGACAAACGTTGAAGCAGACAACTAAACAGCTTTATATTATAGAAAGGGACTGTTGCACGAACACTTCGTGCAACAGTCCCTTTTTCTGTCATCTAAAATCTTTATTTCCAGAACATTTCCATACAAAATATTCACAGATTTTAGCATGCCTTTTTTACTGCTCTTCATTAAGTTCTACTTTGATCTTATCCAGATGCCAGATATCATCCACATATTCCTGAATGGTTCTGTCGGATGAGAATTTGCCTACATGTGCAGTATTCAGCATCGCCATCTTAGCCCAGCCTTTCTCGTCTTTGTAAGCTTCTCCCACACGCGCCTGTGCTTCTGCATAGGAACGGAAATCTTTCAGGTTAAAGTAGGTATCTGCAAACTGCGTACACTGTGTATTCAGCAGTGAATTATACAGATCACGGAACAGCTCACGGTCTCCGTTTGCATAAGTTCCATCTACCAGCTGATCCAGTACCTGACGTATCTGTCCGTCATGGTTGTAGATGTCCATCGGATTGTAATCACGGTTCTTCTCATGGGCAATGACTTCATCAGCGTTCATACCGAAGATGAACATGTTTTCATTTCCAACTTCTTCTACCATCTCCACATTGGCACCGTCCATCGTACCGATGGTAACTGCACCGTTCAGCATGAATTTCATATTACCTGTACCGGATGCCTCTTTACTTGCGGTAGAGATCTGCTCGCTGACGTCTGCTGCCGCAAAGATCAGTTCTGCATTGGATACTTTATAATCCTCGATAAATACAACTTTCAGCTTGCCATTAATGCTGCTGTCATTGTTGATCACATCTGCGACAGAATTGATCAGCTTGATGGTCAGTTTTGCGATCCGGTAACCTGCTGCCGCTTTTGCGCCAAAGATAAAGGTTCTCGGATGGAAGTCCATATTCGGATTTTCTTTAATCCGGTTATACAGATACATAACATGAAGAATATTCAGCAGCTGACGTTTGTACTCATGCAGACGTTTTACCTGTACATCGAAAATGGAACCCGGATCTACCTCGATGCCATTGTGTTTCTGGATATATTTTGCCAGACGCACTTTATTCTGGTATTTGATCTCCATGAATTCTTTCTGTGCCTGTTCATCATCCACATACGGCAACAGTTTCTCCATCTGCGGCAGATCTGTTACCCATCCATCTCCGATCTTGTCATTGATCCACTGGGAAAGCAGCGGATTTGCATGATACAGAAACCTTCTCTGAGTAATACCGTTGGTCTTGTTATTAAATTTCCACGGATACATCTCGTAGAAATCTTTTAATTCCTGATTTTTCAGGATCTCTGTATGCAGTCTTGCCACACCATTGACAGAATAACCGGCAACGATGGCGAGGTGCGCCATTCTTACCTGTCCGTTGAACAGGATTGCCATCTTATCTTTCTTGTACTGGTTACCCGGAAATTTTTCTTCTACGCTGAGCAGGAACCGACGGTTAATTTCCTCAACGATCTGATAGATTCTCGGAAGCAGCCGTGAGAAGATCTCGATCGGCCATTTTTCCAGTGCTTCAGACATGATGGTATGGTTCGTGTATGCACAGGTTTTTGTGGTAACTTCCCATGCCTCATCCCACTCCAGCTCTTCCTCATCTAGAAGTATACGCATCAGTTCCGCAACTGCAACGGTCGGATGGGTATCGTTCATCTGAATGGTCACTTTTTCATAAAGCTTGCGGATATCTGGATGTGACTTTTTATAACGGGCAACGGCACGCTGTACGCTGGCGGATACAAAGAAGTACTGCTGTTTCAGACGCAGCTCTTTACCGGATACATGGTTGTCGTTCGGATAAAGGACGTCTACCAGGTTCTTTGCAAGATTCTCCTGCTCTACAGCCTTGCGGTAATCGCCTTTGTCAAAGGAATCCAGCTCAAAGCACTCGATCGGCTCTGCATCCCAGATCATCAGGGTATTTACCATGTTGTTATTGTAACCTATGATTGGCATATCGTATGGAACGGCGCGCACAGACTGGTAGTCTTTCTGAACAAATTTAGTACGTCCGTTGTGCTGCTCTGCCTGTACATAACCGCCAAATTTTACTTCAAAAGTATGCTCCGGTCTGCGAAGTTCAAACGGATATCCGTTTTTCAGCCAGTTATCCGGTACTTCTACCTGGAAACCATTCTCAATCTTCTGTTTGAACATGCCATAACGGTAACGGATGCCACAACCATATGCCGGATATCCTAAAGTTGCCAGCGACTCCATGAAGCAGGCTGCCAGACGTCCAAGACCACCGTTTCCAAGTGCCGGATCCGGTTCTTCATCTTCGATACAGTTCAGATCAAAACCAATCTCTGCAAGAGCGTCTTTTACTTCATCATAAGCAGTCAGATTGATCAGGTTGTTGCCCAGCGCACGACCCATCAGAAATTCCATGGACATATAATATACCATTTTTGGATCTTCGCTGTCGAAAGTATGCTGGGTTGCAAGCCACTGATCAATGATCACGTCTTTCACCGCAAAAGATACTGCCTGGAATACTTCCTGCTTTGAAGCGTCCCGCAGCTTTTTGCGAAACATAGATTTCACGTTATCTTTTACGGTTTTAAGAAAAACCTCTTTATCGAATGCAGAATTCTCTTTCTGCTTTTCCACGCCCAGCTCCACCTGAAGGCCATTAATATTCCATTCTTTCTTGTAGCCTTTCAGTTCGCCGCTCTGAATATCTACAGCCAGTACGTCATGCTGAATCTGTGCACGGTTTGCTTCGATAATGCCACTGATCTTGTCATTTCCCTTATAGGTAAGCAGGATCTTATCCATGACTTCAAAACCGGCCTCTTTACGCATGGTCTGTACTTTACTGATGATCTCACGGACGAAACCTTCTTCCAGAAGCTCCGGTGTCAGGTTTGTATCCAGAACAACTGTAATCTCATTGTCGCCCTCTGTCACATAACCTTCGGTCTGTACCATATCGATCAGCAGATCATCCTCTGTCAGTTCAACATCTGCATCCGGAATATCCAGTCTCAGAACGCCGTTCTGTTTCAGCTCTGCCATGGCAGCATGACCATCTACCTCTGCCAAAGCCTGTTTGATCTTGCCGAGGAATTTACCATATTTCGGTCCTACGGTACGAAGCTGCGGTTTGAACGTATAGGTTGTATAAGCGCTTACATCATCGGTAAATGCCACTTTCTTCACATTCAGCTCATCTTCAATGATCTCGATAAAGTATTCCGGCACTTCCATCGGAGCTTTTACATACATGTTTCCGATTGGCTGACGGTTTTTGATATTTGCGGTATTTCTGCAGGCTCTTCCCATAACTACGACTTTCAGAACCTCATCCATGTTTTTCTCCAGTTCCGGATCGATCATGGATGCATCCACTGTCGGGAAGTCACAGAGATGGATACTTTCAGGAGCATCCTTATCAATACTTCTTACCAGATTCTGGTAGATATCCTCTGTCATGAACGGGATCATCGGAGCTGCAGTCTTGCAGATCGTTACCAGTGCAGTATACAGTGTCATATATGCATTGATCTTATCCTGCTCCATGCCTTTTGCCCAGAAACGTTCACGGCTGCGTCTTACATACCAGTTACTCATATCGTCTACGAACTCCTGAAGTGCTCTTGCTGCCTCCGGAATCTTATATGAGCCAAGATTTTCATCCACTGCTTTTACGGTAGAATTTAATTTTGACAGCAACCATTTGTCCATAACAGAAAGCTGCTCATAATCCAGTGTGTATTTTGTAGCATCAAACTCATCAATATTTGCATAAAGTACAAAGAATGCATACGTATTCCACAGGGTTCCCATGAACTTCCGCTGTCCTTCCTGTACGGCTTTGCCATGGAAACGGTTCGGCAGCCATGGTGCGGAATTGATGTAGAAATACCAGCGGATCGCATCTGCGCCATAAGTTTTCAGCGCATCAAACGGATCAACTGCATTTCCTTTGGATTTACTCATCTTCTGACCGTTTTCATCCTGAACATGACCCAGTACGATTACGTTTTCATACGGAGCTTTGTTAAATAACAGGGTGGACTCTGCCATCAGGGAGTAGAACCATCCACGGGTCTGGTCTACCGCCTCGGAGATAAATTTTGCCGGGAACTGCTGTTCAAATTTGTCTTTATTTTCAAACGGATAATGATGCTGTGCAAACGGCATTGCTCCGGAATCAAACCAGCAGTCGATAACTTCCGGTACACGGTGCATAGTCTTGCCACAATGCGGGCATTTGAATGTAACCTGATCGATATACGGTCTGTGAAGCTCTACTTCTGCTGCCTTCGGATCTCCACTGAGTTCTGCAAGCTCTGCACGGCTTCCTACAGATTCCATATGTCCACAGTCATCACATACCCAGATGTTCAGTGGAGTACCCCAGTAACGGTTTCTGGAAATACCCCAGTCCTGAATATGCTCCAGCCAGTCTCCGAAACGTCCTTTTCCGATAGATTCCGGAATCCAGTTTACAGTATTGTTATTTCTTACCAGATCATCTTTAACTTCTGTCATCTTGATGAACCAGGATTCTCTTGCATAGTAAATCAGCGGTGTGTCGCATCTCCAGCAATGCGGATAGCTGTGCTCGAATTTTGGTGCATCAAACAGCAGTTCTTTCTCTTCCAGATCCTTTAATACCATCGGATCTGCTTTTTTCACAAATACGCCGGCATATGGAGTCTCTTCTGTCATCTCGCCTTTGCCGTTTACCAACTGTACGAACGGGAGATCATATCTGCGTCCTACCTGGGCATCATCTTCACCAAATGCCGGTGCGATATGAACTACTCCTGTACCGTCTGTCAATGTAACATAGTCTGCACATGTTACATAATAACCTTTTTTATGCTGTTTCTCACAGATATCTACAGCACAGTCAAATAACGGCTCATACTCTTTGTATTCCAGATTTTTGCCGGTATAAGTATCGATGATCTCGTATGCCGGTTTTCCAGACTCTTCATCTGCCAGTTTGCCGAGAACGGTATCCAACAGCGCTTTTGCCATATAGTAAGTGTATCCGTCAGCTGCTTTTACTTTTGCATACACTTCTTCCGGGTTTACACAAAGTGCAACATTGGATGGCAGTGTCCACGGTGTGGTGGTCCATGCAAGGAAATATGCATCCTCATCTTTTACTTTGAATCTTACAACGGCAGAACGTTCTTTGACGTCTTTGTATCCCTGTGCTACCTCATGGGAAGAAAGCGGGGTGCCGCAACGCGGACAGTAAGGAACAATCTTGAATCCTTTGTAAAGAAGACCTTTGTTCCAAATCTCTTTTAATGCCCACCACTCGGACTCGATAAAGTTGTTATCATAGGTAACATATGGATCTTCCATATCTGCCCAGAAACCTACAGTGCCGGAGAAATCCTCCCACATTCCTTTGTATTTCCATACAGATTCTTTACATTTTTTGATAAACGGATCCAGACCATACTGTTCAATCTGCTCTTTTCCGTCCAGTCCGAGAAGTTTTTCTACTTCCAGCTCTACCGGCAGTCCGTGAGTATCCCACCCTGCTTTTCGAGGAACCATTTTGCCCTTCATGGTCTGGTATCTCGGAATCATATCTTTGATAACACGGGTCAGTACATGACCGATATGTGGTTTGCCATTTGCAGTTGGCGGTCCGTCATAAAAAGTATATACTTCCCCGCCTTCTCTGTTTTTCATGCTTTTACGGAAGATGTCATTCTCGTTCCAGAATGCTTCCGTTTTTTTCTCGCGTTCAACAAAATCCAGATTTGTGGATACTTTGTTATACATACAGCGATCTCCTTTCCATCATCTCATGTGTGAATATAGACAAAAAAAGCTGACGTCCCGAAAAAAGGACGACAGCTCATCATCGTTAACCACCTGTTTTCCCCGTACACAGTGCAAAACCGTATACTGTTTCCCTGTAACGTGGGAATTACGTCAGCGCCTACTCTGAAAGCAAGGATTCCATTCGTGTAAACTGAATATATAAAATATCCTGTTTATCGAAAAATGAACCTAATCAATCTATTACTTTCTGCTTCCTGTCATTTCAGGCTGAAACTCTGAAGTGATCTTCCATAAAAATCTACTTGCACCGGTTCGCACCATCTCCGGCTCTCTGTGGCGTTCCATTTTTACTTACTGTCTTCGTCTTAGTCATTCACTATATAAAACTACACATAGTGAATTATAAGTATCTGGTTTCCGTTTGTCAACCGTATTCAACTGATTTTCTGTTTTCCTTCCCTTCAGCTTTCCTTTACCTCAATAGATCTCTCTCGGTAATTTTAAACCACAAAAATCGTTATATCATAAGCAAAATCAGCTTATGATCAGCATTCGCCGTTCGTCAATCATGCGAGCATGTTGACTCTCTTACGCTCATTATACTCTCAATATTAATATACTAACATTGGAGATTTTTATACTGATTTTTTATGTCGGTTACGAGCCTGACGCCAAATGCCCCACAGTGTCATGGAAATCAGAAGTCCCACTGCTATTCCAAGAGAGGTAATGATTGCCTCACTGGCATGGGAAAAGCTTACTTCGATATCTTTTCGGAAGGCATAATACATCGTGTAATACAGTGCTGCTCCCGGAATCAGTGGAATGATCCCTACAGCGATATAGGCAGTTCGTGGCATCTTCGTAAGGATCGCCATAATCTCACAGTAGCATCCCAGTACAAATCCCGCCACCAGGAACTGTACGCCATAGACCGGATATGCAAGTCCGAACAGAAGGTATGCAAACCATGCAATCAAACCACCCAGCGCTGTCCATAATATTTTCTTTCCATGCAGGTTAAACAGCATCGCAAAACCTATCGATCCGGTAAATCCGGTAATCAGCTGCATCCAGTTCATTATTTTTCCTGCCTTTCTTTTAGTTTCTCTACTACGCAATGCCGCTCAATGCTATATCAGTATATCAACCAGAACAAAACCACTTGCGATCACGATGCTGACGACTGCTGCTTCTACCATACGAACCAGTCCGGTCATCATATTATCAGAAAAAATCTCCTGTATGGAATTCGTAAACAGCAAGCCCGGTATAAAGATCATGATATTGCCGATACTAATCTTTGCCACAGAACAGCCAATTCCAATCCGAACTCCTAATGTTGCCAGCGCTCCCATCCAGATAGAGCAGATACACAGACTGACAAAACGGTTGATTCCTGCTTTTTCCAGCATACGATCCACTGGAGCAACAGTACAGCCTACGACAGCGGATACTACCGCATCCCTGGCATTCCCACCAAAAAACAGCGTAAAAGATACAGATATCACGGCATAGATCAGCAACAAAAAAAACATATTATAACGTTTCGTATTCCGTATCTCTTCCAGTCGCCCTTTTGCTTCTTCTGCTGTCAGATGTTTCTCACAAATGGTTCTGGACAGATCATTTAATAACGTAAGTTTCTCAAGATCTCTGCCATATCGATGGATCCTTCTGGATTCTGTAAGGCTGATACCACCTTCTGCGCTGATTGTTACAATAATCACATAATTAATGGCAAAAGCTTCCACTTTCTGCGCTCCATATGCATAACACATACGGGTAATGCTGTCCTCCACACGTTCCACCTCTGCGCCTACAGAAAGCATCTGGGAACCAATATCTATTACTGTCTGTAAATATTTTCTTGTTGCGTCAAGTTCCCTGCTCATAATTCCTCCGTGCATCTTGTACTACTGTTATTTTCCTATTTTTACGGCTGTTTTTTCTTTATACTCTTATATTACATGACACGTCTTCATTTATCCACAATTTCTAATTTTTTATACAGTTATTCTTGAACAGACAATGCCTGTACCATCTGATCTGCTAATTTTTTCAGAACCTTTGTATCAAATCTGCCTGTTTCTTCTGAAAAATCAGAGTGAAATTCCATGTAATCAATGCTTCCGATCAGATTCATCTGACTTGTAGTAATATATTTGTTTAACCGATCCAATGCTGCGGATCCGCCTGACCGATATCGACAGACTACCGCCGCTGCGCATTTTCCTTTATAAAGCTGCCCAAAGGTGCCTGCCGCATAAAAGGCTCTGTCCAACAATGCACATAAGGCTCCATTTGCACCGGCAAAGTAGACCGGACTTCCTATAATGATGCCATCTGCATCCAACATGGCTTCTATCAGGCTATTACACTGATCCTCTGAAAATGCGCATCGATGTGTATCTTTACAGCTCTGACAGTCGATACATCCATGCACTGGCACTGTTCCAAGCTCAAACCAGTTGACCTCCACATTATTTTTTTTAAACTGCTGTTCCAGAACGGACAACACACGATGTGTACTGCCTTCTCTGTGAGGGCTTCCATTTATCAGCAATACCTTCATGCCGCATTTCTCCTTTCTGCGTCTTCACACTTTCTATACTGTTTCCCGGATATTTTTTTATGCCGCGAGCCGGATATGTTTGTTCCGTTTCCGACTCACGGGCATACAGGCTACACACTTTATCAGGAAATCTTGTTGCTTTTTCTCCAGATGCGCATTTTCTCTGCTTCTTTGATCAGTTCATCTCGGAAATCAGGATGTGCAAGCCCGATGATCGCCTCAGCTCTCTGCCAGGAACTCATTCCTTTCAGATTTGCTTTTCCATATTCCGTTACAAGATAATGAGCATTCGTCTTGGTATCTGTAACAGTGCTTCCAGTCTGAAGTGTCGGACGGATTCTGGAATGTACCTGTCCATCTTTTGTTTTAAAAGTAGAAGAAGCACATACAAAACTCTTACCACCTTTTGACAGATATGCGCCAAGGACGAAATCCTGCTGTCCGCCGGAGCCACTGATATGGCGGATGCCTGCAGACTCTGCATTGATCTGTCCATACAGATCAAAATCTACGGCATTGTTAATAGATACAAAATTATCCAGTGCACCAATTACAGCTGCTGCATTGGTATAATCTACCGGAGCTGACATACATGACGGATTATTATTCAGATAATCATATAACCGTTTACTTCCTGCTGCAAATGCATAGACCTGTTTGTAAGGATCAATATTTTTCTTTGCTCCTGTAATCTTTCCTGCTTCTGCAATATCTACAAAAGAATCTACGTACATTTCTGTATGCACTCCAAGATCTTTCAGATCCGACTCTGCGATCATTCTTCCTACTGCACTTGCCATAGCGCCAATACCAAGCTGCAGGCAGGCACCGTCTGTGATTTCTTCTACGATCAGCTTTGCCACTGCATTATCAATCTCTGTAGATGCCGGGTTATGCAATTCTCCCATCAGCGGATTGTTTCCCTCCACTACCATATCTACTTCTGAAATATGGATAACTTCTTTTGTATTTCCAAAACAGCGGGGCATATTTTCATTTACTTCCAGTATGATTGTTTTCGCAGTATCACATACGGCACGCATATGGGATAAACTCGGTCCAAAATTAAAATAACCATGCTCGTCCATTGGCGTTACCTGAAACATTGCCACGTCCGGTTTGCATTCCATTTCATAATAATATTTTGGAAGTTCGGAATAACGAAGCGGACTATAATAAGCAAATCCTTCATTAATCGCTTTTCTGTCCACCCCAGTCATATACCAGGAATTCCATGTCATATGAGCTGTCGGATCCGGGATATCAAAAATTGCCGGTCTGTGAAGTAATACTGCACCTCTGAAGTTCACATCTTCCAGTTCCGGTAATCTCTTTGCAATAGCTTCATCCAGTGCCACCGGCTGATTTACGCCAAATCCATAATCAATCCAGTCTCCGGATCTTACACATTTTACTGCTTCATCTGCAGTCGTCTTCTTTTGCTGATACAATGCCTGTACATCCATTTTTACTTCTCCTGTTTCTTATAAAAGCTGCTTTTTTCTGTTATCTTACTTTCAAAATAACTTTTCTTAGAGCAAAAGGCCTATAGCCACCACTACGATGGTTATAGGCACTTATGCTATAGAGGATAATGTTATCTAGTAAATTTTATTTTTCTATTTTTTGGGGATAATGATATTTTATTTCACGTTATGTTATTATGTTACTTACTTGTCTACAAGTTACGCTTACCACATGATGGGTTTGATATAAAATATTGAGTTTACAATTTTTTATAAAAAGCACATCATGCTGTCTTCTGTCTGAAATGCTAAGTTCATATACTTCATCTCTGCCAGAGATTTTGACACAAACTCCTTATTTCAAATCGTTTTCTGAATTATTTTGCATCACATTTCAATACTGCATTCAGCATTACGGATGCGCCCTGTGTACACTGTTTTACAGAAGTAAATTCAGGTT
>CAJJOP010000016.1:0-53109 GCA_905193415.1 uncultured Roseburia sp. | reverse complement strand
TCCTTCTGTCCCGTCAGGTAGGTGTACCTTACATCGTTGTATTCATGAACAAATGTGATATGGTTGACGATGAAGAGCTTCTTGAACTCGTAGAGATGGAGATCGTAGAGCAGTTAGAGGAGTATGGCTTCACAGATTGCCCAATCATCAAAGGTTCTGCTCTGAAAGCTCTGGAAGATCCGAACGGAGAATGGGGCGACAAGATCATGGAGCTCATGGATACTATCGATGAGTACATTCCGGATCCGCAGCGTGCAACTGACAAACCTTTCCTTATGCCTGTAGAGGACGTATTCACAATCACTGGTCGTGGTACTGTTGCT
The DNA here is from genome assembly GCA_905193415.1 of uncultured Roseburia sp. Classification (GTDB taxonomy): domain Bacteria; phylum Bacillota; class Clostridia; order Lachnospirales; family Lachnospiraceae; genus Brotonthovivens. The sequence goes on along the minus strand of CAJJOP010000016.1, from coordinate 52,786 downwards.
ACTGGTAGAGTAGAGCGTGGTGTAATCCACCTCAACGACGAAGTAGAAATCGTTGGTATCAAAGAGGATGTTCAGAAAACAACTGTAACTGGTATCGAGATGTTCCGTAAACTGTTAGATGAAGGACAGGCTGGCGATAACATCGGTGCTCTTCTTCGTGGTATCAAGAGAGAGGACATCGAAAGAGGTCAGGTACTTGCTAAACCGGGTACTGTAACTTGCCATACTAAATTCACAGCTCAGGTTTACGTTCTGACAAAAGACGAGGGTGGTCGTCATACACCGTTCTTCAACAACTATCGTCCGCAGTTCTACTTCAGAACAACAGACGTTACTGGTGTTTGCGAATTACCAGATGGTATCGAGATGTGCATGCCTGGCGATAACGTAGAGATGACAATCGAGCTCATCCACCCGATCGCTATGGAGCAGGGTCTTACATTCGCTATCCGTGAAGGTGGTAGAACTGTAGGTTCAGGCCGTGTTGCTAATATCATCGAGTAATACAATCTGAAAATAGATTTGTTATCGTAAGATAACTTGTGTCCAAACGTAAGATACCCCAGAAACCTTGTGTTTCTGGGGTTTTTCTGTACTCTAAGAAAAGGATTGTTTGTAAAATTATCAGATTAGAAACAGTGAAACGTTTATCAGAAAGATGAAATACGGATAAATTTAAAATTGAAAAATCAGTCTAGCGGTGCCAAAACGGTGCCAAAAAGAAACTCCTGCGAATATTTGCTATTCACAGGAGTAATTTTTTTACCAGCCTTTGATCTGTTTGATCTGTTCAGCACGTTCCGGATCACGATGATATTGCAGTTTCAGACGGATCGTTTCCACAACTTCCTGTCTGGCTTCATCATCAAGCTGATAGAACGATGTGAGCAGATTATCTACATCAGGCATACTGTTCTTACCGAAAAGATACATCAACGGGTACATAGAATTTTTTAAATAAGTCTTTACACGGCTTGCGTCTAATGCTCCGTTCAAACCGTCTGGAAGTGTAGGATAAATCTCTTCTTCCTTAATTGTGCCAGAAAATGGACTGGCAGAACATATCTCATTCACATCAATTTGTAATTCATTTGCAAGTCTTAAAGCAAAATCAAATCGAATATTGGAATCTTTTTGAATAATTGAATATAAGGTTGTGGCACTGATTCCGGTTGCCTTTGCAATTTTACGGACATTTGTGCCTTTTTCATCAAGATATTTCTTTAAATTTTTACCGTCACCCATAGAATCCTCCTTTTTCATATATTGCAAAATTACGAAAAACATAAATCTATAGAATATCATAGCACAGACCTGGAATAAAATAAAGAGAAAATAATATACGAAGTTCGTAAAAATATGTTTACGAAATATTGACAATGAAATAAATACATGATATTATCAATTTACGAAAATCGTACAGATATAGAAATACAGTAAACGTATTCTGTATCTGGAGAGGAAAGGAGGATGCAGTATGGCAAGCTACAATTATATGATGAGTGCTGATGAAGTGGCACAGGAATTAAACTGCTCAAAATCTTATGCTTATAAACTGGTGAAAGCTATGAATAAGGAACTGGCTGCACAGGGATATATTACGATGGCTGGAAGAATACCAAAGGCGTTTTGGGCAAAAAAGATGTATGGCTATGAAATAGCAGGAAATTAAGGAGGATTAATATGGCTTACAGAGAAAAAGACACAAAAAAATGGACAGCCCAGTGGTTTGAGACAAATGTTATGGGTGAGAAGAAAAAACGCAGAAAGCGTGGATTTGAAACAAAGCGAGAAGCATTGGAGTTTGAACGAAGTAAAAAGTTGAGTCTTATGTTTGAGATGCTGTTCTGGACTGGGTGCAGGATTGGGGAGTTGCTTGCGATTACAAAAGCTGATATCAATTTTGAAAAGAATCAGCTTATAGTACGGAGCATAATGCTTCACATCCTTAGAACATTGGTGCAAAATTGTTTTTGTTATGATATACTCAGCTTGAAATATAAGAAAACTGGAGTGATACATTAAAGAGAATAGAATAAGAGAGATTGCAATAACTTATAATACTTATTGTAAATATGCAATCTAATGAGACAATACCTAAGCGTACGGTTGATGAAATAGGAGACTTAAAATGGACTATTTTGAGAAACAACGACAATTAATATTGTCGCCTATTATGTATAGAGAAAAAGAAACATTTTATTTATTTGTATGTTGTGATAGAAAAAAGTACATAGTAAATGATAAAGGAATATGTGAGCGGTGGGAAAACGATTTTGGAAAACTGCTTATGTTATTAAGTCAAATTGATGTGGATGTATCTACAATAAATAGAGATGATTTTTTTACAATGGAAACAATAACGCTTGTTGGCGAAATTAACAATTGGTTGGAATGGCTATTAAATGTTGATTATACTATTCCTGAACAGGAAAAAAACAAGACATATATTTTTGATGTAAAAGCAGGAACAGGAAAAACCTTTTATACGATTGCTAAGGTGTGTGATAGAGCCGATAGTATTGAAAAAATAACCGATGGATATAGGGTAACATTTAAAGGCAATAACACAACAGAAATTGAACTGATGTATTTTTTACGTTCGGGTTGGAATTGGGATATATATAGTGAAAAAGAGGGTATAATAGCTTCATATTTGATTAAATATAGCAGATTATATAGAATGATAATATCATCAAGAGATGTGCTGCAGCAAATAGAAAATAATTATGGATATTACACAGTACCCAAAGCGATAAAGGAAAAAGTGTTTTATGCCATTCAAAAGAAGTCAAAGGAATTTCAAAAAAAAGCGAACGAACTATATACGGATATGCTGTTGGAAAAAAGGGTAAAATCAAAGTGGTCAAATGAGTATCATCTTTTTGAACTTGTAAAAAACTATAATTTTCAAGCACAATATCAATATCATTGTGATTGGCTAGGACAACAGAGCTTGGATATTTATATTCCAGAAAGCCGAATAGGAATTGAATATCAAGGAGAACAGCATTATAAAGCGATAGATATATGGGGTGGAGAAGTAGCATTGAGAGAAAATCAGAAAAGAGATTTGCGAAAAAAGAAACTATGTGCAGAAAATGGAGTTATTTTGTTGGAATGGTCATATCGAATTCCGGTTAATAATGAAAATGTACTGCGGTTTATGAATGATAATAAAATTCCATTTGTTAAAAATGAAAGAGATTTTCAAATGCGAATAGAAATGGCACCAATAATTGCACCTAAGAAAAGAATAAAAGAGGAGAATGTAAAAAGTAAAAACATAAAATATTACATAGTACAATATGATTTGGAAGGATATTATGTAGATAAGTATGTTGATATAAATAGTGCAGCAGGAGCCGTAGGGATTAGTGCGACAAGCATATCTAAGGTTTTAAGAGGACAAAGAAACTCAGCCGCAGGTTTTGTATGGAGAAAGGTGGCTGCGGATGACAAAATTGCGAAACGTATTGTAATAGAATTTGATATAAAAAAAATAAATTCTGGAAGATCAAAAGAATTACAAAATTGAATGTATATGGACAAGTGATTGAAGAAATTGAGTCAATAGCAGAAGTGGCTAGAAAATCAAAGATATCTATAGACTATATCCAAAAAGAAAATTGGAAAAAGCAATTTTGGGGAATAGGAGAATTGCGATTATTGCTCATTTTTAATGTGAAAACGTTTTATAGTTAAAAAAGTGGGTGAAGGGATGAACTTATATAGAATTATTAGTCTGGAAACATTCGTAGATTTATTACATAATCAAAGAGAACGATATGTGCGTCCAGCAATATGGGATGATAATTACGAGGGATATTTGTTTAGAAAAATTGAAAACCCTAAGGATAGACGAAAAATAATAGAGGATATGTATTATGATGTTTGTCCAAGAAATTACGAAGCAACAATAAATAATTTACTTAAATTGGAGCATAGTAAATATTTCGTATATGGTCAATGTTGGTCTACCTTATTTGATAGTGACGCTTTATGGAGAATATATTCGTATAATCGTCATGCAATTCAAGTAAAAACTACGGATATAAGAATTGAAAATTTGTTAAAAAATAAATCTGATATTTCGTACGAAATAAGGAAAGTGAAATATGATGTTGATCCTGAAGACAATCTGATGCATGAGCAAGTGTTACAGTTAAAGGAAAGACTGAGTATATATGAACCATTTTTTCATAAGAGAAGAGCATTTAAACATGAAGCAGAAGTGAGAGTGCTCATTGATGATATACGATGGTATCAGATAATGGGGTTAAGTAGTCAGGGTGCTAATTGGAAAATTCATGAAAAAATGCAAGAAATACCAGCGGATATAGATAGAATCAACGAAATTGAAAAAAGATTAGCAGAATATATGGGTCATTGGAAGAAAAAGGAACTTAATATAGATTTGTATCAATCAATTGAATGTCTGAATAAATATATATCAGGAGTTAAGGTTCATCCGATGGCGGAAGAATGGTATGTAGAGCTTATTAAAACATTATGCGATGAAAAAAAGGTAAAATTTGATGGACAATCAAATTTATATGGTAAGGCAGAAAAAGGGGGATAAAGCAAATTTATTTAACAGCTTTGAGCAAATATTGAATAAGAATTTTAGTATAATGACTTTGTGGTGGTATGTTAGAAATAGAAAATTAGTAGAGAAAGTAAGTGGTGCCAAAACGGTGCCAGAAAATCATGCAAATATTAATAAGACAGGTAAATTCAACGAAAGTAAGCCGATTTCAGCCATAGAAAGCATAGGAAATATATCGAAAAATGCTATTCTGATATCGTGAAGGTGGTAGAACTGTAGGTTCAGGCCGTGTTGCTAACATCATCGAGTAATCATAAATCCTTATAAAAAGGGGGCTTCCAGAAATGGGAGCCCTTTTTTGATACTACAATGATACTATTATTTTGTGAAAAGCTGATCGAGACGGTCCGCCACTTCCTGGTGTTTAGTGGGTGGATACACTCATAAGTGTTTTACCAGTATGTTCATTTATAAAAACGCTAAAAATCATAATGGGATAAAAACATGCAAATCCAATATGTTTTTTGGAGCTTTTTTATAGCTGCGTATATATTGCAACCGCAGGTTGCGTAAATGCTCATGCTGTTTGGTAGACATTTTATATGGATTTTTTTATACTGAAACCAGAAAATACAGAATAAGGTCAGGTAAGATTCTTATATTTGACTTGTACATGCGTAGATTGATTTGATGGAAGAAATCTATGAAAAAATCCAGACAATAGGTAATTCATTGTTGACTACACGATATAAAATGGAGGTATACGATGACATTAGGGGAAAAGCTATATATATTACGAACCAGACGGGGAATGACGCAGGAGCAGTTGGCTGAAAAACTGCAGGTGTCACGTCAATCTATTTCCAAGTGGGAATCAGATGCTACAAGACCGGATTTCGATAAATTAAAATTTCTGGCAGAATTTTATCATATTTCATTGGATCATTTATTAAATGATACCATTGAGTTATCAGCAGACATATCCTCAGAAACAATCCAACAGGTCACAGAGCCCATTCTGGAGAAAACACACATTATCTGGAAGCGGACAGCAATGACATTTGGCGCTATTTGTCTGGCTCTTGCGGTTGCATTGATCGCTGTTTCTGTTTGTTTTTCCAACAGGTTAGATAAGCTTTCCGTACAATTAACACAGCAGTCGGCTCCGATTTATGTTAACAACGATAGTGGAGATGTCAGTGAACAGGATCAATATTTTCAGAATTATGCGGTTACTGCGGAGTCTGTTTCCGAAGATGCAAAGTATCTGCATGTAAAATTTATAGCGGTACTAAAGAACTATCAGGACAACACGATATTAACGTTACAGTTGAAAAGTGAAACGGATCAGAGCAGCATTCCTGTTTCCTGTACATGCGATAACAATATTTATATAGGATATGCGGATTTGCCGATCAATGCAGATAAGTATTCTGTGACGGCGTGCATCGATACCGATGGCTCCAAACAGACGGTAAACTTAAGCCAGTATGATCAGTTATCTGTATTGGCGCTGACCGACTGGCAGCCGAATCTGGAATGTACAGGAAATATTTATAATAAAGCTACACGATACAACGAAGGGGACTTCATGATAACCTGTCAGGAACCGGTATTTGCTTCCTATATTAAAGAGGCTCAGATACAGATTTTGAATAATGGAAACGAGGTATATTCTTATCAGCTAAGTGAAAATATGTTATCTTCCTTTTCCGAAGAGACGCCAGAGAATTTCATATCCTATAATTTTAAACTTCCAAAAGAGGGTAATACCGATGCGTATACCATAAAGCTTAGCTGGTATAATTCCTTCCTGAAACAGTATGTAACATATGAAACAAAAAATAATGGAGTATTTGATGAAATAAATTCAGATAACGCCAACTGGATTATCTTCAATTTCGATGAAGAGAGCCATCCAGTAACCGTTACGTTTTCACGGTAACTCCTAAAATGTCTCTTTGAACGACAAAACGGAAATTATTAAAACAGTGAAATTTCTGAATTTTCTATAAACAGGTTTCTTATGTAAAACGGGTATGCTATACTTATCCGGTAGTTATGATGGAAAGTTTATAGAGAAGTTTTAGAAAGGCAAATTTTGTATGCAGGAAAATAAGTTTCAAAATACTGCGACAGAGCAACAAAACCGTACTGCCGGAACGAAGAAACAGACAGAAAAAAAGAAGGTCAATCTGGATATCCGTCCATATCTTGCAATCGGTCTGACAGCCATTCTGGTCGTCATGATCTGTATTGCGATCTTTTTTGTAGTACTTCGATTTGATGGATTGTTTACTGGTTTCCGGACGATCATACAGAGTCTTCAGGCAATCATTATCGGAGGAATTGTGGCATATCTGCTGAATCCCATCATGAAATGGTGCGAGCAGTTTTTATTAAAAAGGAAAAAGTCAAAAGAACTGACGAAAAAGCAGCGGCAGAAGATTCGGGCAATATCCGTGGCATTTGCCATGGCAGTGTTTTTGGCGATTATTGCGGTTCTAATTCGTTTGCTGATACCACAGCTGATCGTCAGTATCGAAGATCTGATCACAAGCATGGGTGATAAAGTCCAGAGCCTTATGGATTGGATCAACCGTTTTCTGAAACAGGACAGCCCTGCAGCCGGATATATGGATACGCTGATCAATGATGCTTCTAAATATCTGGAGAAATGGCTGCGAAAAAATGTTATGGAACAGTCGGATTTTATCGCGAATATCACGACCGGCGTTTACAATGTGGTAAAAGCTGTTTTTAATGCGATCATCGGTCTGATCATATCCGTTTACGTACTGATGACCAAAGAAAAATTTATCGGTCAGGCAAAAAAAATCATCTATGCGATCTTCCGCCCGCGTTATGGAAATGTAGTTATGGAAGTATTTCGAAAAGCAGATGATGTATTTGGTGGATTTTTCATTGGAAAGATTATTGATTCTCTGATCATCGGATGTATCTGTTTTGTGGGACTGGCCATTTTGCGGATGCCATATGTGGCATTGATCAGTGTGATCGTAGGTGTGACCAATATCATTCCTTTCTTTGGACCTTATATCGGAGCGATTCCGAGTTTTATTCTGATCTTCCTGGTGGATCCGATGAAGGGGATATATTTTATCATCTTCATTATTATATTGCAGCAGGTGGATGGAAATGTGATCGGCCCGAAAATCCTTGGAAATACGACCGGTCTGTCGCCATTCTGGGTTATTTTTGCAATCCTGTTGTTTGGTGGAAGCTTCGGCGTTATTGGCATGTTATTTGGAGTGCCGATTTTTGCGATGATTTATTATATTGTGAAACGCATAGTGGAGCATATTTTAAAGAAACGGCGATTGCCGGAAGAAACGGAGGAATATATTGAGCTGGATACGGTGGATGCCGCAACGAATCAAGTTAAAATAAAAGTTGTTGAGGAGCCTTCGCAGGAGGAAGCGGATAAATCCTGAAATCAGGATTTATAAGAGAAAAACATTCAGATAAATAGCAGGGAACAAGCTTGTCCCTGCTATTTATCTGGTTTGTCCAGACCATGGAAAAGATTACGATGACTAATCCAGTAAAGGATTTGACCCAAAAAGAATGGGCGTTATGCTTCGTGTCTTTGTGCATTTATAGAAGATGTGGGTTCAATAAAAAGAATTCGGTCATTATTTAAAAAGAACAGGATTTTTCTATGAAAAAACTGGTAGTACTGACAGTTGTTGTTGAAACATAAATATGATAAAGTATAAAGGTATCTGTAAAAAATAGGTTGTGTGGATAATAGAATATATTTTTCAAAATACACTATATTAGCAGAGCAGAAGCAAAAGATTTTATAGAATAAGAACATAGTAGAGAGGTAAAAAATGCTCAGACTTTTTATTAACGGAGTATGTATGGCGTTGGCTGACAGTGTACCGGGTGTTTCCGGCGGAACAATTGCCTTCATCCTTGGATTTTATGACAAATTTATCGGAAGTATCAATGACCTGATCTATGAGAAAGGTAAAAAAAGAAAAGAAGCGCTGTTCTATCTGATTAAACTGGGAATCGGCTGGATTATCGGAATGCTGGCAGCGGTCAGTGTGTTAAGTACAGCTTTTGAGACGCATATTTATTTCGTAAGTTCCCTGTTTATGGGCTTTGTTATTGCATCTATTCCTCTTGTATATCATCAGGAAAAAGAATCTTACAAGGGACATCTGGGAAATATTATTTTTGCAGTGATCGGTGCTGCCATTGTAGTAGGGATTACATTTTTGAATAAAACCAGTTTTATGTCAGGCGTTGATCTTGGATCTTTAAGCCTGCCGTTGGCGATTTATATATTTATTTCCGGAATGATCGCCATATGTGCGATGTTTTTGCCTGGTATCTCAGGTTCTACAGTTCTTTTGATCTTTGGTCTGTATCTGCCGGTCCTTACAGGAATCAAAGAATTGATGCATCTGAACTTTTCTGTATTTCCGAGCCTGCTTATTTTCGGACTTGGCATTATCGCAGGTATCCTAAGTGTAGTCAAAGGAATAAAAAACTGTCTGGAGAAACACAGATCAAAGACAATGTACCTGATCCTTGGTCTGATGCTTGGTTCTTTATATACGATTGTGATGGGACCGACAACATTGAAGACGCCGGTAGCAGCATTGTCTGTCAAAAACTTCAGCATTCTGGCATTTATTATTGGAATTGCTATCGTAGCAGTGCTTCAGTTTGTGGGAAATAAAAAAGGTATGGAATAAGATTAACTTATATGAAGATAATTGAAAAAATGACATTTTAAGATTTCAGACCTTCTGTTTGAGGGTTATGAGATATGATATGAAAGATAAAAGGAGATTACGATTATGAAGATTGGCATTTTAGGATATGGAAATCTGGGAAGAGGCGTTGAGTGCGCCATCAAACAGAACCCGGATATGGAGTTAGCCGCTGTATTTACCCGCCGTGCGCCGGAGACAGTATCTGTTCTGACAGAAGGAGTTGCTGTCTGCTCTGTTGCTGACGTAGAACAGTGGAAAGATAAAATTGATGTTATGATCCTCTGTGGAGGAAGTGCTACAGATCTTCCGGAGCAGACACCGAAATATGCAGAGCTTTTCAATGTGGTAGACAGTTTCGATACCCATGCGAGAATCCCGGAGCATTTTGACAATGTAGACGCAGCCGCTAAGAAAAGCGGTCATGTAGGCGTTATTTCCGTAGGCTGGGATCCTGGTATGTTTTCACTGAACCGTATGTATGCAAATGCAATCCTTCCGGAAGGAAAGGATTATACATTCTGGGGGAAAGGCGTCAGCCAGGGACATTCTGATGCAATCCGCCGTGTAGAAGGCGTAAAAGATGGCAGACAGTATACGATTCCGGTAGAAGCTGCGCTTGAGTCTGTAAGAAACGGAGAGAATCCGGAACTGACCACCAGACAGAAACATACAAGAGAATGCTTCGTTGTACTGGAAGAAGGTGCAGATGCTGCAAAAGTTGAGGAAGAGATCAAGACAATGCCGAACTACTTTGCAGATTATGACACAACCGTACATTTCATCAGCGAAGAAGAACTGAAAGCAGAGCACAGCAAGATTCCGCATGGAGGATTTGTTATCCGTACCGGAAAAACAGGCTGGGATCTTGAGAACAACCATGTGATCGAGTACAACCTGAAGCTGGATTCCAATCCGGAATTTACTGCCTGTGTCATCGTAGCTTATGCAAGAGCCGCATTCCGTCTGTACAAAGAAGGACAGCATGGCTGCAAGACTGTATTTGACATTGCACCGGCATATTTAAGCGCAAAAGATGGTGCAGAGTTGCGTAAGAGCCTGCTGTAATCAATCGGTTGCATTAGAAGTTCATGGAAGCATACCGTTAGCAGAAAAAAGACACTGTTTTTATAAAATGATGGGATTCCCTTAAGTAGACAAGATGAATGATCAAAATCTACTTAGGGGGATTTTATATTTATAAGATAGTATTGGGAATAGAAAACAATATGTGATTATGATAGAATAAGAACAATTATTGTTAGAAACAAAATTGCTGAAAAAGTTTATATGAATGAAGCGAAATGGAGGATACTATGAACGAATTATACGAAGCAATCGAACAGAAGATAAAAGCATCCGGTTATCCGAGACCGATTTCTGGGGAAGCAGTCTATGATGATATCTGTGACCAGATTGACGGAAAAGAAAATGGCACCTATCTGCTGTTATCGAAATTTGAAGAGGATGTGATTTTTGAATACCACATTACAATCCGCGATGAGGATTTTAATCTGGGAATCTTAACGATGAAAACACCGGAAGGTGTGTATGAAGTGGATTTTGATGCCTGAAATGCCAGTCGTTGTTTATAACAGGTGTTTTCATTTTGACTTTTGGATAGAAGCATGCTAAGATGATTCCCGGCAAAATATTGTCGGGGATGAAAATGATGGGGAATCGCAAAAACAGGTTTTTACAGAATCATAAAAGAAGAGGTATTTTTAGAAAATAAAATTTTGCGGATAGATACAGAATATCTGCGTTCTCATTTAGAAAGGCATGGTAATCTCTTGAATGAATTGTTAAAGATAAAACAATGGAAGATGGAAGCACGGATCCATTGGAATCTTTCCTTTGTCGGCGGTGTGCTTGGCGTCTATGCAATCCTGTTACATATGGGAAACTTTGGATCTGCGCAGACGGGAAACCTGATGGAGATGGCAGATTCGCTGATCAGTGGCGAGTGGCAGGATGTCTTGCTGCGTTTTCTGGCATTGCCCTGTTTTGGAGCCGGTGTAGTGGCTGCATATCTGTTGTCAAATGATACAAAAGTGAATATGCGGAAGCTGTCGATCATTTTGGATGCGGCTGGAATGCTGGCAGCATCGCTGATTCCGTTAAAGCCGGTTATGGTTGGTCTGTATCCGATTTTTTTCTGCTCGGCATTTCAATGGGGATCATTTTCTCCTGTAAATGGATATAACAGTGCCACTATTTTTTCCAGCAATAACTTTAAACAGGCGGTGCTTGGATGGACGCAGTACATCAGGACCAAAGACAGAGAATCAAAACAGAAAGCAGTCCTGTATACCAATACGGTAATCTGCTTTTTTGCAGGCGCCTGTTATGGAGCATGGGCGGTGCATCTGTTTGATATCCATGCAGCATATTTTGGCTTTCTTCCACTGGTAACAGGATGGATCATGATAGAGAGAAGTGAACGTATTGCTCTGTCGGAGACATCGGAAGAACTTGCATAGAAGAGAAACGGGATGCATGGTTTATGGAAAGTGGAATAAAAATAGAGAAAGGCTGTTACACAGCAGGTAATGCCTTCCTTACCAGACAGTTTTCTGCCTGGTAAAGAGGGATGACTGTCAGTGTACAGCCTTTTCCTTTTGGATAAACATCAATGTGAAGCTGACAAACAGCAGTGCACAGGAAAACCATATGGTGTGCATGCCGAAATGCCGGATGAAAACGCTTCCGATGCCTGCGCCAAAAGCGAATAGAACGATAATGCCAAAGTAGTGAAGCGCCTTCAAAAGCATTTCTCTGTTATGTGTTTTATAAAAGGAACAGAGTGCTTCCATACCGCTTCGCATATTTCCGATACACATCGTACTGGCAAATGCATAGCTGTCGACTTTACGGAAGGACTGGACCTGCATGGCACAAGAAAATGAGACCAGCGCGTTAGCAATCAGATTCAGACTTTCAGGAATAAAGCCGACGGAAAAAAGTAATGCCATTTCAATGAGGAGTATGATCTGTCTCCAGTGGATGATCTGGAGATTCTGGAACGACTGCCGGATAAATGTGGCAGCTGCAACACCGAGCACAAAAAATAAAAGCGGTACAAAATAGTGGATGCTCCGGTTCCAGTCATGACTGAAGATATTCTGACTGAAGAGGACGATATTTCCAGTTTGCGCATTTGCAAAGACATGTCCCCTTGAGATATAGGTATATACATCCTGCAGCCCTCCTGACAGCGAGAGCAATGCTGCTGTCAGGAATGACTCAGACATTTGTCTGGATGACAGTGAAAATTTCATAATGCCTCCTGTATCAGGTGCAGTACCTGAATGTTTTATCGGTAAGAATTCGTGCAAATATAAGGCCAAATGGCAGTGCCAGAATGATTAGTATCGCAGAAGCCAGCCAGGAAGCCGCATCGGACAGATTCATAATCCCGAGGTTATAAAATCCTTTATACAGATATAATCCGGGGACCATGATCACGATGGACGGAACCGTAATGGCGATTCGCGGATATCCGGCGAGCCCCTTTATCGTAGAGGCAAGGACGCCTGCAACAAAGGCACCGATGCAGGCAGCGGCAGCCGGAGGCAGGGATGTGAGGTCTGCCAGTTCCAGCCGCAGAGTGTTGGATAAGGCTCCAATCATTCCTGCTGTAGCAGCCAGCCGGAGTGGACTGTTAAACATCAGAGAGAATCCGAAGACCCCGCCAAAACTCATGATCAGCCGGAACAGGATCCATTGCCACAGAGCCAGATTTAATGGAAGAAACGGCATTGGCTTCAGTTTCAGCAGCATGGCAAGTATCCAGGCCGTCATGGTCGCAACGGTTACGATGATGAGCGCATATGTAAGCCGTTCGCTTCCAGAGCGCATATCCAGTTTTGCAAGGTCAATACCGCTGGTAATAAAAGGAAACCCCGGAATAATGAACAGCATGGAACAGATATAACCAGCCTCATGTTGCAGATTGATGGAAAATGCGATTCCAAGCACGCATATCAGCAGGGCATAAGTAAGGCATGCAGCAGATACTGATGAAATGATACATAAAAATAATGTAAAATGATGTTTGGAAAGCTTGCAGCGGATATAATTGCCGATGCCTGCTCCTGCAAACGCACATAACATTTCGATGATTCCACCACCGAGAAGAAAGGTAAAAGATCCACATGCCAGTGCGGCTGCAATTGCCAGTGCCAGAGGGGAATATAATCCGTGGATCTGTTCAATCTGATCCAGAGTGGAGTGAATGGATTCACAGTTTTGAAAAATTTCTTTGTCGGAAAATTCGGATACAAATTTTTCCAGTCGGTTCAGTTTGGATGTATTAACGCCTGTATTCGTCAGACAGAGAGACTGGCTGAAACTTTCTTTTCCGTCAAAACAGGTGTAGTTGATGGACATGAGACCGATATCGGCTGTACATGTAATGTGCATAAGTTCAGAAAGCTCATTCATGGAACTGCGTACGCGCCAGGCTCCGGTTCCACAGGAGAGAATCATAATGCCTACCCGTCCTATGACAGATGCTTTGGCAGACAGATTGGCACCTGTAATCGGAGTTGGATCTGATGGAGCAGTATATTTATGCCATTGGATGTCCATATGATTTTTTTTGATTGTTGTTTGGGTCGTTGCAGTTTTCATTGAGATACCTCAGACCGTTTAATCCAGATCCAGACTGTCCTTCCCGGCTTTTTCCATCATTTTTTCTCTGCAGGAGAGGACGAGCCCGTCGATTACATTTAGATGCTGAAGCATTTTTCCTTCAAACTGATGGATTGGTAGCAGAACTCCGAGCTCATCAAAGGATTTGTTGGATCTTGTGCCGGTTTCCTGCCCATAAAATACGATTGCAGAAAATGCTTCCCGCTGAATCTCATGGAACGTGTTCCAGATGACATCATAGGCTTGTGCTTCTGTCAGATGCAGTTTTTTTGTATCCGGGAGGGCATATAAGATAAGAATGCCGCGAGCCCTGTTTTCCTGCTTTTCGCAGATATTCATATCTGTTGTATAATATCTGACCAGATCATATCCGTCAGCGAGATAGAGTTTTGAACGTGGTGCTGCCGGATGTGCGTTATAGATTTCACCGAATTTTTTATATTCATGCTTGCTAACAAGATCCTTTTTGCTTTCGAGCAGGTTTCCATCGGCATCTGTAAGAAGTACCGGATTTTCTCCGCATTTTCCATGGAAACGTTTCGGAATCAGATAGGCTTCTTTTAGAAGGTCAAACATGCTTCGATTGCAGATTTCCAGCAACAGGGCGCTGACATCGCCATTTTTGTAAGCATTCAGAAGAACTTCTGCAAAATGATGGGGATCCGGATCGATGTATTTGTTGTCATCACATAAATGATTATAAAATGTTTCAATCAGTCGTTCGCAGGATTTATCTGTGGAAAGAATCCTGGAAAACATATTTTCAACTTCTTCTTCTCTTGGTAGTACCAATGACATGAGATCATCTCCTTATAATATCTGAAGTACAGCAGTGATGGTACTCGGGAAAGAGACGAGGCAGATTCCCGGTTTTCTGCTGCAGGGTATTGTGATTGCATTTCTGTTCTATAGAGATTATAATTTGATGATGGAAATATGTGAAAGATATTATTGATATTGTGACTATATCAAAATGATATGGCAGGAGAACGGTTCAATGAATGTAAATTTTGAATATTACAAGATTTTTTATTATGTGGCAAAATATGGCAATCTCACAAAAGCGGCGCATGCGCTGAGTAACAGCCAGCCCAATATTACCCGTGCGATGAACTGTCTGGAGCATGAGCTGAACTGTACGCTTTTTATCCGGACAAACCGGGGCGTATGTCTGACCCAGGAAGGAAAAAAGCTGTACGAAAGAGTATCCGTTGCTATGGCGCAGCTGCAAATGGCAGAAGAGGAACTGGCTGATAATGCAGAGCTGAAACGGGGAAACGTTTCTCTCAGCGTCAGCGATATTGCTCTGAACATTTATCTGTTGGAACGCCTGAAGACGTTTCACATGACGTATCCGGGGGTGCGCCTGAAGATCAGTAATCATTCCAGTGAGCAGGCGGTCCGGTCTGTGAGAAGTGGAGAGACAGATTTTGCCGTGATCACGGCACCGGTCAGTCTGGGGTCTCCTTTAAAAGAGATCCGTCTCAGAAAATTTCAGGAGATACTGGTAGGCGGACCGAGTTTTGCGTCTCTTGTGGGCAGACCGCTTTCAATCAGACATATGGTGGAATACCCCTTTATCTGTCTCGGGAAAGAAACTGCGACTTCACGTTTCTATCAGCAGATATTTTTGTCTCATGGTGCAGAATTTGCCCCGGATACGGAGGCTGCGACTGCAGATCAGGTATTGGCTCTTGTAAAAAGTGAACTTGGGCTGGCTTTTCTGCCAAAGAAAATGGCAGAGGAAGCGATTAGGAAACAGGAGATTCTTGCTGTTCCGTTAGAAGAATGTATACCGGAACGGGAGGTATGTATGGTGTATGATTCCCGTCGGCCTGTGGGAATCGCGGCACAAAAGTTGCGAAAACTGCTGATTGAGGGAGAAGAAAATAAAAGATAAAAACTCATGTTCTTTGATTTTTCTGTTATAGTTGATGCCGACCAGAAGGATATTGCCCGGATATTCTTCCGGGCTTTCTGTATTTACCTAGTATATCCTATTTTGAGATTGTGTGAAATAGATAAAAAAGTCTGTATATTACATCTCCCGGTCTTTCTCATCTATTTTTCGGATGATCTTACACGGATTGCCAGCTGCGACCACACCATCCGGAATATCTTTTGTTACGATGCTTCCACTTCCGATCACAACATTGTTTCCGATGGTTATTCCCGGCATGACCTTCACACCGCCTCCGAGCCACACATGATTGCCGATGGTAATTGGTTTAGCATATTCCAGCCCTTCATTTCTCTGCGAGGCATTGATAGGATGTCCGGCAGTATAAAGTCCACAGTCAGGAGCGATAAATACATACTCCCCGATCGTTACAGGCGCTTCATCTAAGACCACAAAATTATAATTTGCGTAGAAGTTCTTACCGATATGGATATTGTAGCCAAAATCGCAGTGAAATGGCTGCTCAATCTGAAATCCATCGCCAATATCGCCGAGGATCTGTCGAATCAATTGCTGGCGCTTTCCCATTTCACGTGGCGGAAGCTGATTGTATTCATGGCACATGGTCTGGCAATCCAGACGTTCTTCTATCAGTTCTTTATCATAATTATTGTTGTATAGCAGTCCCAGGGCTGCTTTTTCTTTTTCTGTCATGCGGTGTCTCCTTAAAATTGTTGTATGTTCTTGTCGACATGATCAGCGGACGGATCAATCAGCCACTGACAAAAGTATTTCAAGATAAAGAAAAGCAGGGAAAATAAGAATGTTTTTATTTCTTCTCCCAGCGTCCGGAAGCGCCGCATGGAAGGACTAATCCATTGGAGGAAACCGGTAGACCAATCTCCTGGGCATTGACGATGCCGTTATATTTTTTCATCTCCGTGCCGAGCATATAAGCAAGGACAGCCGGCTGCAATCCGGTAGTATAAGAATTAATCAGGAAAAACAGCGGATCATCGGATAAGATCTGCGTGCACAGTTTTACCAGCGGATGGATCGCCTCTTCAATTTTCCAGATTTCGCCTTTCGGCCCTCTGCCGTAGGATGGCGGATCCATGATGATGGCATCGTAATGATTGCCACGGCGGATCTCACGTTCTACAAATTTGACGCAGTCGTCTACCAGCCAGCGGATCGGACGGTCGCTCAATCCGGAGGAAGCGGCATTTTCCTTTGCCCACTGAACCATGCCTTTGGAAGCATCCACATGGGTTACGCTTGCGCCTGCGGCGGCAGCAGCCAGTGTAGCGCCACCGGTGTAGGCGAACAGGTTTAATACTTTGACAGGTCTGCCTGCGCTACGGATCTTTTCAGAAAACCAGTCCCAGTTGGCAGCCTGTTCCGGGAACAGTCCCGTGTGCTTGAAACTGAATGGCTTTAAGTTAAAGGTAAGCTCTTTGTAACTGATCGTCCACTGTTCCGGGAGATCAAAAAACTCCCATTCGCCGCCGCCTTTTTTACTTCTGTGGTAATGGGCATTCATCTTACGCCAGCCTTTTTCTTTTTTCGGTGTATCCCAGATGACCTGCGGGTCCGGACGAACAAGGGTATAATTGCCCCAACGTTCCAGCTTTTCGCCGCAGGAACAGTCTATTACTTCATAATCTTTCCATTGATCAGCAATCCACATAATTTATCTATCCTCTCTGTAAGTGCTTTTAAACTCATTCTATCATACTATATAATTTACGGAAATGACAATCCCATCTTAACGTTTTCCTGTAATTCATCTCCAATCTGCAGAGGAAAGAGAATTTCTGCCAGATTACGTAAATGATAAAAATAATTGTCTTTACAAATCCTGTGACAGACCATATAGTTAAAGAAGAAATTGTCTGGTAACAGGAGAATGGTAGTGTGTAAATTATATTTCATAGCTATCTGTGCCGTCCGTCAAAGACAGCAGAATGGGGATTTGCATCAAATGACATATGAAAAACTGAGTAGAATCCTCAGGAAAACGAAAGGAGTCTATGGATGAAGAAAACAAAAAACAAATGGAAAAGATTTTCCGCACTGGCATCGGTATTGTGTCTGGTATTCAGTCTCTGCTGGATAAATCCGGCAAATGCTGCAGACGCCGGAAGCCAGACTGGAAGTACGACATTTGATATCAGGATCGTACAGACGAATGATATTCATGCAAGAGTAGAAGCCAGTGAGAGGGATCAGATTATTGGAATGGATCGTCTCAGTGGGATCGCAAAAGATTATACGCATACTGCAGATGCATCTCTTATGCTTGATGCCGGCGATACGTTTCACGGGCTGCCAAGTGCTACGATCGTGCAGGGAGAATCTGTCGCAAGACTGATGAAAGCCTGTGGATATGATGCAATGACGGCCGGTAATCATGACTGGAGTTACGGGAAAGACCGTCTGAAGGAACTTGGAACGATCGCCGGAGTAAAAGTGCTTGCAGGAAATGTGGTAAATCAGGATGGAACAACATTCTTTGATGATACAAGCTACGAAAAAACGGTGGAAAAAAATGGAAAGACATTGAAGATCGGTGTATTTGGCGTTATTGATCCACAGATGCGTCAGAAGACGACCCCGTCAAACGTAGAAGGGCTGGTCTTCCAGGATGCAGTACTTTATGCACAGCAGGAGGCCGCTGCTTTAAAAGCAGATGGCTGTGATATCGTGATCGCACTTTCTCATACGCTGGATCCGCAGACGCTTGCAAAGCAGGTAAATGGCGTAGATGTATGGCTGTGTGGCCATGAGCACATTGGTCTGGATGCCTCTGTCAGCACACCGGACGGATCTGTGGCATATGTGTCTGAATGCGGACATTATATGGATACCGTAGGACTGATTGATCTGAATTGCACGATGGATGCAGAGGGAAACGTCAGCTTTATCTATCAGAAGACATCTGTAGATTATGCGCAGTCACTTTCCTATGAAAAAGATCCGGCGGTTACTGCATTGCTGGAACAGATAAATGCGGAAAACGCAGAACAGCTGAACCGTGAGATCGGTACTTCTCCGGTAGATCTGGATGGAGTCTGGGAACATTTGCGGATTGACCAGACGAATCTTGGAAATGTAGTGACCGATGCATATCTGAAGGCAACCGGCGCAGACATTGCGTTTGAAAATGCAGGTGGCATCCGGGCATCCGTAAATGCCGGAACCATTACCTATGGGGATGTGATCAATATCAGCCCATATGGCAATTATATCGTGACAAAAAAATTAACCGGTGCACAGATCAGAGAGATGCTGGAGACCTCATTGGAGATCCGGAAAAACAATATCGTTGCCAATGACAGCGGAGAATGGGATGCATGGCCAAATGACAGTGGAAGCTATCTGCAGGTAGGAGGCATTTCTGTAGAGTACGACATGGAAAAGACACAGGGCAGCCGTGTCGTATCGATCAAAAAAGATGGTAAGACCTTAAATGAAAATGAGTGCTATACAGTAGCGGTAAACAATTATCTGGCAGAATCATCTTCTTTCCCGCAGCTTGCAGCAGCGCAGGAAGAGGGAGAATTTGCAGCCTGTGATGAAGCATTGATCCGGTTTTTTGAACAGGGTTCCGATGCGATCGCTGTCAGCGCGGCAGATCAGCGTATGGTAAAAGCTACGGATAAAGGACAGGATACCCCGCAGGTTCCGGACACAAACGGCGAGATTCCAGGTGCTGGAAATACAAATGACAAAGATCTTGTGGATAACACACAGAAAAATCCGGAAGCCGGTGGAAAAACGCCGGGCGCTGATACAGCCAGTCCAAAGACCGGAGATAATAATCCCACGGAGATGTGGAGTATTCTGCTTCTTCTCAGTGGTGGAGCAGCTGTAATTTGTGTGACGAACCGGAAAAACCGTAAGAAAAATGTCCGATAATTTAAAAGAGATTTTTCATCAGTTATAAATGCCTTATAATAGTTTTGTATTCATTATTTTAGTTATACATTGTTTACAAACGTTACCGGTTACTGATAAATGTTCCCGATTGACTAACTATCAGATCCACACATAAAATAAAGAAAAGAAACAACTAATACCTAAGAGAAGGAATGAAGATATTCGGACTTTATTTTGTGTGGAGAGGGGGAACAATCATGCAGGCTTTATCCAATGCGGCACGTGGAACGTATACTATACAGTGGATGTTTGGACTGCCCGAAGTTTTAAAGCAGTTACAGGAGTGGCAGATCTGCGAAGGCAGTATGATACAGGTCATTGCCAAATACAAACATGCATTGCTGATCGGAAGCAATTCCAGACGTTTTATTATTGATAATGAGATTGCAGACAGAATACGGGTATGATGCGAAATGCGCTGATTTGAAAAACGATTAAAAAAGGTTGATTTAGACCGGAAAAAGGAATGTATCTCAAATGACAGAAAAGTCATTTGGATTGCATTCCTTTTTGCTTTATCAGAATATATCTGTGTTTATATTGAGACTATCAATGAATTGCTGCAATTCAGGTTTTGCGTTTCTTTTTTGCCAGAACAGCGCGACGCCGCTTCTTGTATTGGCAATCGGTCGAAATTGCAGTTCTACGAAGCTAGGATTAATATATCCCCTATAGTTGCGGTCACATAAAAAGATATCCCGTTCAGATATAAGATTGTAAGGAAGAGAAATAGCATTATTTGTGTATCGCACATAATTTGGTTCGAATCCCGACGCATGACAGAGATCATTGATCATTCCGCTATAGCTTGGTGTGTAAAGGGGAGATATGGATACAAAATTACAATTTTTTAAATCCTGGATCTCCAGCAGTTCATGGCGTGCCAAAGGGTTTTGAGATAACATGCCTACATTATGTGGACATATATTAATGATTCTGTAATCCAGATCGTCGGATTGCAGCTGTTCGATGTCATATAAGACAGTGTATCCCAGGTCAAGATGTCCGCTTAATATCTGTTCGCGGATTTCCTGAACCGGATAGCTGCGAACACTTAGATGAATATCCGGTCTCTGTTTTATAAAATTTCGTATCTGCGGCAATGCAAATTTTTCCGGAGCGTGGGAATCCAGTATTCCAATAGAAAGCATGCTTTGGTAACCGCTTTGCAAAAAACGGCATTCTTCAATGGAGTATTCAAAATCTTCAATCAGATTTTGCCATTTTTTATAAAGGTGTTTTCCGGCATCTGTCAGAATCAGACGTTTGTGACTGCGGATGAAAAGCGTAACATTCAATACCTGTTCCATAGACAAAATAGTTTTGCTCAGTGTGGACTGGGTGGTATACAGCTGTTTGGCAGCATTTGTAAAACTTCCGCTATCTGCTGTTTCTAAAAAATAGTGAATCTGTAACATGTTGATTTTGGGATAATCCCTTGGCTCCATATTGCCCTCCTTTTACAGTAGTGTGTATATATAATAGTTCTTTTTGAAGATTATGGGCATAGATACATTTCCTTGTCTTACATAGTAAAAAGATATGTAATATTCTGAAACATGAAAAAAAGTTGATATATTATTCTAAAAAAGAATAAAAGGGTATTCTTACTATATGATTATTTTGCATATAGAGATATATTCCAATATCGAATGATATCAGCGGTTTTCTTCGCTTTTTCTTCTTATATTTTTCAATTATTATCATTATAACATTAAAAAACACAATGTAAAGGAGAAGAGAAATGATTGAAAAGATTACAGATGTGAAACTGAATGTGCGTCCGGTATTTATTGGCCTTGTACATCAATATTATTACGAAGGCCCATGTCGTTTCGGAAAAGGAGAGGAGCTTGAAAAAGATTACGATGTATTTATGAATTCTGAACTTTACCGTCAGTTTCAGAAAGATGTGGCAGAAAATATGCCATTGGATGCGGTTAATATGATGGATCCGATTTATGTGGAACGTGATGACTGGTTTTTAACAGATGAAGAAATGTTCCGCACAATGGCAAAAGATATTGACCAGGTAGATTACTATCTTTTCTCATTTGGAATTGGCCGTGGAGACATTTATCTTGAGTTTGCACAGAGATATCACAAACCACAGGGCGTTATGCCGGCTCAGTGCTGTGAAGCAACGGTAAATACTTCTGCAGTCCGTGCAAGAGGCCTGGAAGCTTATGCATATCGTAACTGGGAAGAGCTTGGCAGACATATGCGCGTCCTCAGAGCAAGAAAAGCGCTGGCAAGCACACGTGTTATGGTTGTCACACGATTTAATTCATCACGCTCTTTCAGTTCTTCTGATAATCTGGTTGACCTCAATTATGTTACAGAAAAATTTGGCGTACAGTTCCGTTATCAGAACTTCCATGAACTGATGGATATGCTTACAGTAAGGGATCCGAAGACAAATCCGACGCTTCCGGGTCGTGATGCATGTAATCTGACGGAAGAAGATATGAAAGAAGTAGAACGTCTGGCAGATGAACTGCTTGCAGGCGCCAAAGAAGTCCGTATAGAACGGGAAAAATTGGAGAAATCATTAAAAGGATATGTGCTGGTTCAGAAATTACTGGAGCGCAATGGCTGCAATGCATATACAATGCCATGTCCGGACTGCTGTTCTACAAGAAGATTAAATCAGGAACAGCTTACCTTCTGCCTGACCCATTCACTGAATAATGAAAATCAGATCCCGTCCTCCTGCGAGATGGATATTAACTCTGTTCTGGCTATGGCAATTATGGAAAATCTGTCCGATAAAGCAGTTTATATGGGTAATTCCAATCCGGTATTATATCATGATGGCCAGATGATTCAGATGCAGGGATTTGGTCAGGAGCAGCTTGCCGCAGCTACGGATGAGCGTGAAAATCTGTATCTGGTATTCCATTCCACACCAAACCGTAAATTACATGGCTATAAAGAAAATACAGAGACAGAGTACAGTCTGGCGCCATTTGCAAATGATCAGGGATTTGGAGCAACAATCCGATATGATTTTACCCAGGATGCAGGTCAGGAAATAACACTTCTTCGTATCTCTCCGGATGCGAAAAAACTGTTTGCAGCAAAAGGAACGATTCTGGCCGGATCAGGCGCAGAGCGTACAAACTGTGACGAAGGATTCTTTATGAAGATTGAGAATCAGGAAGACTTCTTCTACAAACATATTAATTTTGGTAATCATCTGGTAGTTACATATGGAGATTATGTAAAAGAACTGCAGCTTCTCGGAGAAAGCCTTGGTCTTGAAGTAGTAACTGCTTAATCGGAGATCCCATTGATCAGAAAGCTGTGGATCAAGTCAGAAAGCAGATGTATAAGGGGAAATATTAATGTCAATTATCAAGCATAAGAACGGACTTTTCCTGTATCAGCAAAAGTCTGTGGAATATATGAAAAAGATGCAGTCGTTATCATATCCAACCTGGGAAACGTTACATGAAGATCTGTATGGGTTCATTCTGAGTAAATATATTTTGCTTGGTGATGTTACAGATGTGTATAACCTGACGGAACTGGCAGAACTCAGTGTGGCGAAAACGATCCGGATGCCAAAGGAAGAAAGCAGACAACTGGATGGCGCACATTCCTGCGAGGGTACGACTTCTGCCATGAATAAAAAAGTATTGCTGTTAATGGCGCTTCAGAAAGGTCTTGGCATAAAATTTTTGCCTGATACAACAGCAGATCTGACAGATACAAGGCAGATCGCTCAGGAAGTCTGGCATCTGCTTGCAGCAGGATCAAAAAGATAGAATATTATAGCATATATAGAAACACAATGTAGCTTTTGAAAAGAAGGTGCATTGTGTTTCGTACTATAAGGAAAAACCTAGTAATGCAATAGGAGAAGGGCTTTCACACGAAAATCGCATTTTCATAATTATTTGTGCCATTAAACTGGAAGGTGGCAGAATGGAGATTAAAATGAAAAAGGGAAAGAAAAACGAGTTATTTAATTTCGGAAAAGGGTGGGGAACAATTATTTTCTGTCTTCTCATGTTCTGGTTTTATGCAGGAATGGTAAATGACAGTTCAAATATCGTAGCTCCCGCAGTGGCAGAAAAACTTGGCATTCCGGCGGGTAATGTATTAAATATGGGAACGGTTGCTGCTATGGTCGGCGTCATTTTCTTTTTTGTTATGGGAGCTGTCAACAGAAAGATTGGTCCGCGTGTTACAAGCTTTATCTGTCTGATTTTAGGAGGCATTGGATATTTTGGAATGGGACATGCAAATAGTCTTGCACAGTATGCCATTGCCTTATGTATCTGTACGATTGGATGTATGAGCGCTGGATACATTTCCGGCGGCGCTTTTGTCGCACAGTGGTTTCCTAAGAAAAAAGGAATTGTTATGGGATATACCACAATGGGACATAATATGTCTACAGGATTTTTTGTTCCACTGATCACAATGCTGGTTGCGAAAATGGGAGTTACAAATGCAGTCGTATTTCCTGTGATCTTAATCGTTATTCTTGCTGTTGCGGGTCTTGTATTTATGAGAAATACGCCACAGGAACGGGGAATCAATCCGGATAATGTATCGGATGAAGAATATAAAAAGGAATATTTTAATGAAGAAATTGATGAAGATGGTGGTTGGACAGTAAAAAAACTGTTTACCAAAAAGACGTTCTGGCTGGTAGCAGTTGCTTCTGGCGGTTTCCAGTTTGTCTCTACAATCATTATCACACAGCTGGTTGTCCGTAATCAGGAAGTTGGGTTTACACAGCTGCAGGCACTGACGATCATGACGATTCTGGCATTTGCAGGAATCGTGGGTTCATGGATCATTGGAGCGATGGATCAGAAACTGGGTACAAAGAAAACGATGATTTTCTTCGGTATCTGGTATGCGGTTGCACTGTTTTTGGAAGTGACAGAAAAACGTCCGTTAGTCATTATCTTCCTGATCATGTTTGCATTGGCTTTGGGTGGTTCTGCAAACTTTACGACATCCTTGCCGGCAGCAGTATTCGGCCGTCATGGATTTAAAAAAGTAAATTCTGTACTTTTTCCAATCCAGGCGCTTGTATCTTCTTTCGGATTTTGTGTGAATGGAAATGTGTTGAATGCTACCGGAAATCTGAGAATGTCTTATGTAATAGCAGGAATAGCATCTCTTGTCGTTGTTGTGATCGTATTATTTATCAAGGAGCATCAGTATAACCGTGACTTTATGACAGAGAGTGAAGCTGAAGCGCTTACAAAGGAATTAGAAAGATAAAGGAAACACGGACTGGAGAAAACAAGATGACTGAAAAGAGAAACTCTATTGCCAGGGAACAGGCAGAATTTATTACAGACTTTAACGAAATAGGAGATTGGCTGATGCAGTATAGCTGCTTGTTGGAATTGACGGCAGATATGAAACCGGTACTGCCGGAAGAAAAAAACAGTCATACAAAAATTTCCGGCTGTCAGGCTGATCTGTGGGTTGTGCTTTCGTATGAAAATGATAATGTCTATGTTCGGGCAGACAGTGATTCTCTGATCGTAAAAGGAATTGTTGCAGTTATCGTTGCACTTTTTGATGCGCGTACTCCACGGGAAATCTGCGAAACGCATATTGATTTTATCGAGAAGACAGCTTTAAAAGAGCAGATATCGGTGGATCGTTTTTACGGTATGCAGACAGTGGTTAAAAAAATTCAGAGCTACGCATTGAAATTTGTATAGAGTTTGCGGAAAAAACATTTTTAGATTCTGCTCACTGAGCATAACAGGTGGCAGGTAGTTTTGTGAAAAACACTTTTGAAAAGATACATTTTTGGTATGTTTAAAAAAAGTGTGAGAGCATAAGACTATCTGCCATTATTGTTTTCATTTTTACTTTATACGATGAAATTTGCCTGTGTTGTATCGGATTTATTGAGTGAGTGATTGAACAGAACATATGTTCATAAAAAATACTTGCGGGATTACAAAAGATTTTATATAATAAAAATTAGACTTTTTTCATAATGATTATTATAAAAATTTAAAATCCAAGATACATAGAGGATTTCTGGTTAGTATTAATAAGGAAAATGAGGACGGAAAATGGCACCGACAAAAAAACGCAGAGAAGTAGAGATTTATGAGAATTATTGGAATTTTACGGCAGCTCACTTGAATATTCTCGGTACAAAATTTAATAACTGTCTGAACGTGATCCTGATGTTCATTGACCGGAACCGTAAGGAGCTTGAAGCCAATGCAGAGGCTCATATGGATTTTACAAAGTCAGATCTGTATAAGCAGCTGCAGGAGCAGATTGTTGAGATCTCCGGTTTTAAAGGAAAAGATGCCACACTTTCTGCGAGAAAAGTCATCAATCAGTTTGTAAAGATTGGATTTGTGAATCCGCTGCTGCTTGGATATCAGCCTCAGGTAAAGGCTTTTGCAAGGGAGAAGAATAAAGAACAGAAGATTATTCTGTTTTCTAAGATTTTTTATGAATATTCCTCTCTGGCATCTGATGTGACTGTGGATCGCAGAGAATTAAAGCATGTGAATTTTTTATTGAAGACGCTGGATAAAAATGGTTCTCTGAATAAACAGGATATTATGGCGCTCATGGTTACGGATATTACAGATTTCCCGGCAGGTTATCTGACCAGAGAACAACTGGATACTCAGTACCAGTATGCCCGGATCATTGGATTTGATGAGCGCAAATACAACCAGATTTCACATCTGATCGGTTATCTGAAACGATTTGTGGATCTGAAATATGATAAAAACGAGGAACGGTTCTGGTTTGCAGACGATCCGCAGATTGCAGATAAAGATTTCGATGAATCCTATGCGAGAGATGGCGTGCGTCATCGTATTTATAAAGATGAGTTGAAAGAAGAATCCAGACAGATTTACGGAGCACCTGTGTGCTATCTGGACAAACGTCCGTATAAGTCTCTGATTGCATCTCATATTAAAGAATGTGCCGTATGCCTGAGGGAACACCGGGAAGACCAGGCGTATGATGTCAATAATGGTTTGTTGCTGAGCCCGACCGTGGATTCTTATTTTGATAAACACGATATTTCATTTTCTGATGAGGGAGAGATTCTGTTTGGCGATAACGTAGCAGCGTCTGTGCAGGAAGATTTCGCTCGCTATCAGCTGGATAAAATAATCTTAAATGACTGCCGGAAGGAATACCTTGCGATCCATCGGGCAATATTTTATGAAAAGCAGAACAGAAGGGCTGATGCAGGTAAAGTCGCTTTAAAAGACAATGGAAATGAGAAGGCAGATGCATCAGAGAAATATTTAACGAAAGATCTGAGAGAAAAAGGGGGTCTGTCTGAATGAAAAAATATACTTATATTGATCTGTTTTGCGGAGCAGGCGGACTCTCACTCGGATTTGACCGGGCAGGCTTTGAGAATGTTTTCTCCGTGGAGTTTAATGCAGATTTTGCCAAGACATATCGGCGGAATTTCCCGACGCATCAGCTGATCGTAGATGATGTGAGAAATATTGATAACGAACGGATCAGGGAGTTGACTGCTGGAAAACAGGTGGATATGATCATGGGCGGTCCGCCTTGTCAGGGCTTTTCACTGGCTGGTAAGATCGGCAGAAGCTTTTTAGAAGACGACAGAAACAAACTGTTTAAAGAATTTGTCCGTTTTGTGGATGTGGTGCAGCCGAAGATGTTTTTATTGGAAAACGTGGCAGCCATGGCGACTCATCTGAAGGGAAAGACGATGGCTGCAGTTGTGGATGCATTTTCTGATGCGGGACCGGGATATACGTTACAGTGGGAAGTGCTCAACAGTGTAAATTACGGTGTGGCGCAGGAGCGCAGGAGAGTTGTGATCATAGGCATTCGGAAGGATGTGAAAACGGAATTTTCCTATCCGCCAAAGTGTGATCACGTTTATACGGTAAAGGAAGCCATCGGGGATCTGCCGCCGCTGGAGAGCGGAGAGACCAGCGACATCCCAAATCATGTAGCGATGAACCACAGCGCACAGATGCTGCGCAAGATGAGTTATGTAAAGGATGGCGGCGACCGCAACGATATTCCGGAGGAGCTGCGTCCAAAATCCGGAGATATCCGTAAATACATCCGTTATAACAGCCAGAAACCATCAGTCTGTGTGACTGGAGATATGCGCAAGATATTCCATTATGAACAGAACCGCGCGCTGACAGCCAGAGAACTGGCACGATTGCAGTCGTTCCCAGATGATTTTGTGTTTGTGGGACAGTCTATCGGGATCCAGCAGCAGATCGGAAATGCCGTGCCGCCGAAACTGGCGGAGAAATTAGCGATACAGATAAGGGAGTCATTGGATAATGTCAAATTACCCGAAAGTCAATTATATCGGAAACAAAGAGAAGTTAGTTAGCTGGCTGATCAGGGAAATGCCGGTGTGTTCCGGCACAGTCCTTGATCTGTTTGCCGGAGGCAGCTCCGTGGCCTATGCGTTAAAAGAGCATGGGTATTCGGTACTGGTAAATGACATCTTATATGCGGATTATGTGCTGGCAAAGGCGCTGGTGGAAAATGAGACGGAGACGTTAGACGTTTCCGTTTTTCAGCGTGCAGTTTCGCAGGAGCGGGAGCGGGAGCTGGAAGAAAAATTTTCCTTTCTTGCAAAGCGGCTGTATTTCCCGGAAGAGATTGCTGAGCTTGCACATCTGGTAGCTATTTCAGAGACACTTTCCGGAAATGAGAGGTATCTGTTTCTGGCGCTGATCCGCAGGGCGATGATTCGAAAGCTTCCCTATTCCCGGATGAATGTGCCCTGGAATCAGATTCAGCGTTTGCGGGATGAGGATTACAGCTATGCGAAATACGGCAGGAGACGGGCATATCATAATCAGACTTTTGAAAGCCATATGCGGGAAAATCTGCAGGCGTACAATGATGCAGTATTTCAAGGGAAACCCTGTCAGACTTATCGGTGTGATGTTATGGAACTGGCAGATCAGATGCAAAAGGTAGATGTGGTGTATATGGATCCGCCCTATCCGTCTACTATGAATAATTATGATGCTTTTTATGGACTGTATGATGAGATGTTTGACAAAAAGAAAGATCATACGGATTTTACACAGAAAGCGTATTTTCTCGAACATATGGAGCAGCTGATCAGAAAGCTGAGAAGTAAGACGGACTATATCGTACTGAGCCAGAACACCAGAGTAAAACCGCAGCCGGAGGAGATCCGTCAGATGATGGAAAAATACGGCTCGGTTAAGATCAGGGAGAAAAAACACAATTATCAGGTAACCGGCAAAGAGTTGAAAAATGCGAGCAAGGAGCTGCTGTTTATTCTGGAGATGGATAATATATTATTTTAGAAATCCTCACTTAGAGGATTACGAGAGTACATGATTGTACTAAGGAGGAGAGTTAAAGTGAAACAGGTATTGATCATAGGTGCAGGTGCCATCGGCATTGCTCTTGGTGCATCCCTTTATGAACAGAATATGGGCGTAGTTTTTCAGGCAAATCCAAATACAAAAAAGGTAATTGAAGAAGGCGGCATCAAAAGAACAGGGCTTTTTGGAGATATTTCTGTTCCAGCAGGTAAAGTTGCTGCTTATGGAGATCTGCAGGAGATTCCTGCAGGAACTATTGATTGTGTGCTGGTTTGCACGAAGACTCTGGCAAATGAGACTGTGGCGCAGCAGCTGGCAAAGCATAAGGAAATTTTGACCACAGATGGTAAGATTGTGATCTTACAGAACGGATGGGGCAACGATACGCCGTTTCTGGCGCATTTTCCGGTGGAGCAGATCTATCAGGCGCGGGTCATTACCGGATTTGCCCGTACCGCGCCGAATATCAGCAATATAACCGTACATACCGCGCCGATCCTTTTTGGTTCCCTGCATGGATGTGATGTTGCCTGTATGGAACCGCTGGCAAAAGCAATTAGCGATTCAGGCATTCCAAGCGAAACGACAGAGCAGCTGGCAGAAGCGCTCTGGGCAAAGATGTTATACAATACAACTCTGAACCCATTGGGGGCGATCCTTCATCTGCCTTATGGAAAACTGGCAGACTGCAGCTATTCCAAAGCTATCATGGATCGTCTGATCCAGGAGACCTTTGCAGTAATGGATGCCTGCGGATATCATACATTCTGGGAAAATGCGGAAGCATACCAGAAAGACTTTTATGGTAAGCTGATCCCGGATACCTATGAGCATCGCTCCTCCACCTTACAGGATATCGAGAAAAAACAGCAGACAGAGATCCATACATTAAACGGCTGTATCGTATCTCTGGCGGAAAAACATGGGATTTCGGTTCCGACACATCGTATAATCTGTGAGATGATTCTTACACTGGAAGCTAATTTCTGATATCATTAAGAAATTCCAGGTTTACATAATAAAAGGTAGTGCATAAGCACTACCTTTTTCTTGCGGATTTTTAAGTTATAGACAAAATTATCGATCTAATAACTGCCCGTCAATGCCTACCGTTACTACCTGCCACGGGATGAATTTGCCGCTGTTCTGTAATGCGTTTTTACATGCCATTTCCAGACCGCCACAGCACGGAACTTCCATACGGACGATGGTAACGCTCTTGATATCATTTCTGCTGATGATCTCTGTCAGTTTTTCGGTGTAGTCTATGGCATCCAGTTTCGGGCAGCCAATGAGGCAGACACGGTTGCGGATAAATTCCTGGTGGAAGTTTCCGTAAGTAAAAGCTGTGCAGTCTGCGGCTACGAGAAGATTTGCTCCCTCGAAATAAGGCGCCTGGAGCGGAGCCAGTTTGATCTGAACCGGCCAGTTGGTAAGCTGTCCTTCCATAGCAGGCGCATCGGATACGGCCGGCGCTGTATTTTTGTGCTGGATGGAACGCATCCGGGAACCTGGACAGCCATGGAATACAGGGGCAGCAGGAGCTTCAGCCTGATTAGCTGCATTGGAAGCAGCCTGTTTTGCAGCCTGCGCAGCTTTCACAGCAGCTTCATCATAAGCAGGCGCTTCCCGCTCTTCAAAAGAGATTGCTCCTGTCGGACAGGCTGGCAGACAGTCTCCAAGTCCGTCGCAGTAATGTTCGCGCATAAGTTTTGCCTTTCCGTCTACAATATCAATGGCTCCTTCATGACAGGCATCTGCGCAGATCCCGCATCCATTGCATTTTTCTTCGTCTATTTTAATGATTTTTCTGATCATAGGTAGATCCTCCTTGTCTTGATTTACATAGTGTATAATCTGATGATAATTTCAATAAATAAGAATTTGTTGAAGTTCTTTACTTTATGAGCCTAGTATAGTAGAATCGACAAGTGGATTCGGTTGTAAATACAACAGAAAGGATAAAAGAATGAAAAAAAATCTGGAAATTATTGGAAATTCGCCATTGTTTGCCGGGATTGCGTTGGAAGATGTCGAAGCAGTTTTAAAATGTCTGCAGGCGCAGATTAAAGAGTATGAGAAAAACGAACTGCTGTTGCAGTCCGGAAGCCAGATGAAACGTTTTGGCATGATCCTGCAAGGCAGTGTACTGATTCAGAAACCAGATTTTGAAGGAAATACGGTAATCCTGACACAGGTAACTCCCGGAGAGCTGTTTGGAGAAGCATTTGCCTGTGGTTCGATACCGGCAGGTGTAGATATCTGGGTACAGGAGCCGACACAGATCCTGTGGCTGGATTATCAGAAAATCCTGTCGCCCTGTGAATGCGTCTGTTCCTTCCACCGGATGCTTATGAGCAATCTGGTACAGATCCTGGCCCGGCGGAATATTTTCCTTACCGGAAGGATCGAGCATCTGTCTAAGCGGACGCTGCGGGAAAAAGTATTGTCCTATCTGTCAGAGCAGGCAATGATGAAGGGCAGTGATACGTTCTGCATCCCGTTTAACCGGCAGGAATTTGCGGATTATCTGGCAGCAGATCGGAGCGCGCTTTCTGCGGTGCTTGGAAAACTTCGGCAGGAGGGCGTGCTTGAGTTTCAGAAAAATCGTTTTACTCTGTATCTCTAGGAGCTGGTAAGACGTTTTTATTTTTGTCTTTAAATTATTATTTTTTGCTTGGAAAGAGCGTTTATGGAAGAGTTTTCAGGGATGAAAAAAGAATTGAATAACCATAATGAAATCAAGAGTTTTTATGGTTATTGAAAATAAAAATATTTGAGAGGTAATTGTTATGGATGCTGCATTGATCTTGTTAAAGCAGTTGATTAGTATGTTTATTTTTATGGGAGTCGGCTTTGTACTGTTTCGGAAAAAGCTGATTACTGAGGGCGGCAGTAAGGAATTGTCTAATCTGCTGTTGTATATCGTATTGCCGGCAGTCATCATCCGATCCTATTATGTGGAGCGGACGCCGTCATATCTGAAAGGGCTGGGATTGTCCTTTGGACTGTCTGCATTGTTGCTGCTGCTTGCTATGGTAGTGTCCGGGCTTTTGTTTGGCAGACGTAAAAGAATCGAAAATATTGGTGTTGCATTTTCCAATTGCGGATTTATGGGAATTCCGCTGGTCCGTGCGGTAATGGGAGAGGAGGCAGTATTTTTCTGTTCTGCATTTGTGGCCATCCTGCTGTTATTGCAGTGGACATATGGTGTATATATTATGACAGATGATAAGGAAGCTATATCTGTATCAAAAATTTTTACAAATCCGGTGCTGATTGCAACTGTTATCGGTGTGGCAATCTTTCTGATCCAGATCCCGCTTCCGACAGTAGCGGTAACGGCTCTGGATTCTCTTGGAGCCCTGAATGCGCCGGTAGCCATGATCATTCTTGGCGTTTATCTGGCACAGGCTAATATCCGTTCTATTTTCACGGACAAGAAGATTTACTGGGCAAGTCTGATTCGTCTGGCCGTGATCCCATTAGCAAGTATTGCCGTACTGTGTCTGCTGCCGGATACTGTTAATCCAATGAAGCTGACACTGCTGATTTCTGCATCTGCGCCGATCGGGGCGAATGTAGCAATCTTTTCCCAGAAGGTAGGGTTGGATTATACCCATGCGGTAAAACTGGTTTGCCTGAGCACGATCCTGTCCATCATTTCCATGCCATTGCTGATATTGGTGGCGTCACACCTATGGCTGGTATAGAACCTGTTGGAATCAGATGTCTCAATTGCTGTCGCTTTCCGTGTTGCCAGATATAAAATATGAAATATCCGTATCAGATGACAGAAAAATAATTAAAAATAGTGTCTGCTGATAAAATAACTCAATAAAACACTTGAAAAATAATGTTATATATGCAAAACTGTAGTTAGAACAAGCTAACTAATAAAAACAGATTTACTATAGTAAATATATAAAAGCAGTAACATATAAAACAGTTTTCCTTCCGACAGAAACGGAATGGTCAGGAAGGCTTTCAGGAGGATATATCAATGAGTATTGTAATAATTGGCGGACACGAACGTATGACGGCACAATATGAAAAAATATGTGAAGATTATGGATGCAAGGCAAAAGTAATGGTAAAAGAAAAAGGCGGATTTAAGAAAAAAATCGGTAATCCGGATCTGATGATCTTATTTACCAGCACCGTATCCCATAAGATGGTTCACAATGCGGTCAGTCAGGCAAAACAGAACAATGTGAAGATTGAACGTGTGCATACAAGCAGTGCAGCCGCCCTGCATAACGTTCTGGCTCAGTACTGTTCATAAGCCGAGACAGCCGGGAAACCGGTTTCTGCGATCAGCCAGATATGCCAAAGTATGTATTGTGAGATCAGGAGTATGAAAAATACTTTTTACATGATTGTTTGTGCCGCCGAAAAACTGGCGGAATGGACATTAGTGTGAATGTATATTACCGACTGTTTCCAATCTGCCAGAGGCTTTATCTACTTTCAAGGTAAATACATGTTGTAAAAACCCTGCATGCATCGGGTATCCTAGGATCCTGTTTTGAGAGATTTTTTCTGAAAAAGAGGAGAGAAATTTTTCCTTTAGAAAATGTTTTCTAAAAACATGGATTCAGTACCGGCGCGGCAGGGTTTTTATCATGTTCTATTGTTTTATTTCAGAAACCGGCACTTTTGGAACCGGCGGGGGAAAATTGTACACATCTTTATAAGACAACAGTTCTTCTTTGGATACCATCCCGGACGGAATAAGTCCTGTACAATCATGGGCAGAAGCAGAATTGCCCAGATAATCATACTCATTATGACAGCTGTCCTCCAGCACATCATAAGCTTTTTCGGTTTTTTTGCTGTGGTCTGGTTCATACATAAAAATCTCCTTTACATGTTTGGATTTCCAGATTATTATTTGAAAATAGGACTGAAATTATGCAGAACAGATGGATGCAATCTGTTTATATTTGAGCGATAGCGGGAACGTGTGATTGTATAATTAACAAAGCATTGCAATAACTTTACGATAAAATGGAGATATATAAGATGAAAACAAACAGACAGGAAAAACCGCTGTCTCTGGTAAATGACAAAAAAGGAGAAGCGTTTGAAAGAAGTGCAAAGGATCCGAATCCAACCTGTAATACACAGAATCAGGATTTTGAAAAAAATTTAAAAAGACTTATAAATGAAAATACAGGAGGAAAGATCCGGTGCATCGCTCTGGATTTGGATCGCACAACCCTTCGGACAGATGGAACGATGTCAGCAAGAACCAGAGAGGCATTGCTTGCCGCTGTGGATAATGGGATTGAAGTATTGCCTGTCAGTGGAAGACCATTTGCTTCTCTGCCGAAAAGTATCTGTTGTCTGTCAGGTATCCGTTATGTTGCAGTGTCCAACGGGGCAGCAGTGTATGATGAGATCACAGGAGAAAAAATCGGTGGCTGGACAATAGAATCTTCTGATGTGGAAGCAATCCTTCAGATGACTGAGACAGCATTTTACGAGGGAGAAGTGACCTATGAAGTGTTTATAAATGGGATTGCCTGGGCGGATCAGGCATACATCAAAAATCCTGTCGCTTATGGAATCCCTGAGCGGGCAGTGGCTTATACCAGGAAGACGAGACATCCGGTTGCCGATATCTGTTCATTTGTCCGGAAGCATAAGACAGAGCTTGAGAGTATAGATATTATGCTGAAAGAGCCTTCTGTGCGGAAAACGCTGGATCAGGAATTGAGATCGGCGATTCCTGGAATCTATACCACTTCGTCTGTGGAGTATCGCCTGGAAATTTCTCATAAGGAAGCTTCCAAAGCATCTGGATTGTCACTGATGCTGCAAAAGCTTGGAATCCTTCCAAAAGAGACCATTGCATTTGGCGATGGCGACAATGATGCAGATATGTTGAAATTTGCCGGGATAGGAGTAGCTGTCAAAAATGCTACGCCCGACTGTCTTGCAAGTGCAGATCTGGTCAGTGAGAGTAATGATGCAGATGGAGTGGCGTTCATAATAGAAAAAGTTCTCTGCCTGTAAAAAGGCTGTTGATGATAGGATTTTATATCATCAACAGCCTTTTCCAAGTATTTTAAAGCAGCACAGCATGTTCCAGAACAAACTCCATAGCCTTCTGGCACAGCAGCTCCAGTTTCAGACCATTGAGCTCCTGCGGATCCAGTTCCTGAAGAAATTCCAGTGGGTCTGTCTCATAATACTCAGCCATATCGTAGACGGCATCTTCCAGCTCTTCATCGGAAAACGTCAGATGTTCTTTTTGCGCAATGGCATGGAGAACTGTTGTTTCAGCTACCTGCCGGTATGCTTTTTTATGATACTTTTGTTGCAAAGTTTCCGTTGTCTGACCGGTTCTCTGGAAAAACTGCTCCATGGACATGCCATGAGCATGAATATCATCTTCAAATTCTTCCAGAAGTTCGTCTTCAATTTCAGCCACAATATCATCATTTAAGGAAAACTCAGAAGTCTCAATGATTTTTCCAAGCAGTTCATCTTGGATACGGGCATTTTCTTTTTCTTCTTTCTGTTCTGTCAGCGTCTCTTTCAGAGAAGCCTTCAGATCTTCCATTGTCTCAAATTCAGAAAAATCGAGGGCAAAATCGTCATCCAGTGCCGGAAGTTCCTGAATGCCAAGGGACAGAAGCGTTACAGAAAAGCGGGCTTTTTTTCCGGCAGCCTTTCTGTCCGGATAGTTTTCCGGGAAAGTGGCAAAAATATCAAAGGCATCTCCGGGCATTTTTCCGATAATCTGATCTTCAAATTCAGGAATAAAACGATGAGAGCCAAGGATCATGGGAAAACGTTTTGCTTTTGTACCGGCCAGTGGTTTATCTTCAAAATATCCCTGAAAATCCAGAACGGCACGGTCTCCGTTTTGGGCGGCTCTGTCATCCACATGGATCAGAATTGCATTTTCTTTTTGCAAATTAGCAAGGGCATTGTTCAGCTCTTTCTCCGTAACTGTAAGATCCGGAGCCGTTATCTCTAATCCTTTATAAGTTCCAAGTTGAATATCTTTCATAACAATCTCCATTCTGCCGCTGATATTTGCGGACATGTTTTTGGTAAATAGGAATAAAAAATCGTCTGCCATAACAGTGTATCATTGAAAGCCATTTCTGAACAGTTTTTTAAGAAATTTTTAAATTCACAAAATCTTATTGACATACAAAGTAAATTGTACTATTGTATTACTTGCCTAATACAATAAAACGACAACACAATAATATAAGGGAGGGAAGATCGTTGGCATGGAAATTTGACAATGACCGCTCCATTTATGTACAGCTTGTGGAGCAGATAAAAAACCGTATCATAACAGGCGAATATCAGCCGGGCAGTAAACTGTCATCTGTACGGGAACTTGCCGGAGAAGCGGAAGTCAACCCAAATACAATGCAGCGTGCGCTGGCATCGCTGGAAGATATGGGGCTGGTGCATGCAGTACGTACAAGCGGACGTTTCGTAACGGAGGATCAGAATATGATAGAACAGCTGAGGAAAAATTCAGCCATAGAACTGGCAGAAGAATTTCGTAAAAAAATGAAAGAGATTGGATTTTCCCAGGAAGAGATGATCGCATTTTTGCGAGAAGACAGAGGAGATCATAAGGAGGAGACAGTATGAGCGAAGTTGTAAAGTGTGAAAATCTGACAAAAAGATACGGAGGCCTGACGGCTCTCGATCAGGTCAGCTTTACTCTGGAAAGCGGCAGGATCATCGGACTCTTAGGCCCAAATGGAAGTGGAAAGACAACATTGATCAAACTGGCAAATGGCCTTCTGGTTCCATCTGACGGAAAGATTTATCTGGGCGGGTTTGAGCCGGGAGTGGAGAGTAAATCCATCGTGTCTTATCTGCCGGATGCAAATTATCTGCCGACCTGGATGAACATACAGGGATTGCTGGAGATGTTTGAAGATTTTTATAACGATTTTGATATCGAAAAAGCAAAAGAGATGGTGGGAACATTGAACCTGTCGATGAACAGCCGCCTGAAAACCCTTTCCAAAGGCAATAAGGAAAAAGTGCAGCTGATCCTTGCTATGAGCCGGAAAGCTAAAGTATATTTTCTGGATGAGCCAATCGGAGGCGTAGACCCGGCGGCAAGAGATTTTATTTTAAATACGATCATTACAAATTATTCAGAAGATGCGACAGTTGTTCTGTCGACACATCTGATCTCGGATATTGAACGGGTATTGGATGAAGTGTTGTTTCTGGATCGGGGACATCTACTGTTTCACCGGTCTGTGGATGAAATCAGGGAGACAGAAGGCAAATCTGTAGATCAGCTGTTTCGGGAGGTGTTCAGATGTTAGGAAAATTAATGAAATACGAATGGAAAGCAACGAGACGGATCTTTCCGTTGATCTATCTGGTGGTATTGGTATTTGCGGTACTCAGCGGATTATCAATGCGCGGAAGTTTTTTACGCGGGGCAGAAGACGCTGTTTTCAGTAACGAAAGGGCAATGGCGTTATTTCTTGCAGTATATGCGATCCTTATCGTTGCGCTTGTAATCGTAACGATCGTAGTGATCATACATCGGTTTTATCAGAGCATGTTGTCACAGGAGGGATATCTTACCCACATGCTTCCAGTTAAAAAATGGCAGCAGATAGTCAGCAAACTATTGATGGCTTTTATCTGGATGGTGCTTGCCGTGATAGTGATCGTGATATCCGTAGCGATTCTGTTTGGCATGACCGGTGAATTTTCTATTATATTGCAGAATCTGGACTGGAAGGAACTTTTTCAGAATATAGGTATGAATACGGCGGAGTTTATCTTGTTGATTGTTTTATTCGTAGTAGGTGTGGTTCGTTCTATCCTTCAGCTTTATGCAGCGATGGCTATCGGTGGAAGTGCCAATGCGCATAAAGTGGCATATAGCTTTCTGGCATATATTGTCATCGCAATTTGCACCAATATTATATCTGTCATCTGTGGAATCGGTATGCTCAACAATATGTCTATGACGGTGTATGAATATTCCAGCACCTTGCCAACTGTTTCCAGTCTGTGGGTACCGAGCATTATTTTAAATCTCTGTATCAGTGTGGTACTGTTTATTCTGACGGAGTATTTCCTGCGAAAGAAATTGAATCTTGAGTAAGATATATAGATTTTGATTATTTTAGAACACAAAACGCCTGTGATTTTCATGGTGCTTATGTCATGAAAATCGCAGGCGTTTTGTATGGTGCGACTATTCAGCCATACATCCGGCAAGTCCGATAGCGCCAGGACCGCTGTGGCAGCTGATGACACAGCCGGTCATGACATATTCATATGATTTAAAGCCAAGACGCTTCGCATTTTCCTTCATGCGGTCTAAAACTGTCTGGGATAATCCCTTGGAATACATCAGGTATAGACAGTCTTTTGCAACAGGATGTTTGGAAAGAAACTCTTCCATATATTTATCTACAAGCTTTTCGATAGAGCCACGGTATTTTTTTGCTGCGATCAGATGTCCGCCATCGTCTATTTCGATCAGTGGTTTTAAGTTCAGCAGGGTAGCGCCAAGGTACTGTGCATTGGTTACACGACCGCCGGCTTTTAAATAATCCAGATTTCCGGGAATAAAAGAACAGAACACTTTTTTGGACCAGTTCTGGATCTCGTCAGCCAGAGCCTGATAATCTTCCGTATCTTTGTTTTTTTGGATCAGTTCATATGCTTTTGCAATATGTGCAGTACATCCGCCGGATACATTCTGGGTATCAATAAGAAAGATATTTTTAAAATTATCAATAGCGATTTTAGCATTTTGATAAGTAGAAGAAGCAGTGGAAGAGTAGGCCATATGCATGATCACGCAATCCGGATCTTCCTCTCTCAGTTTGTGAAAGAAATCCATATATTCGCCTACATTTACCGCAGAAGTAGAAGGAATTTTTTTTGTATTCGTATGATACTCATAAATCTTGTCTACAGAAATGCTGCCGTCTGCATATGCAGTGCTGTCCATGACAATGTGCATAGGAATGACACGAACCTGGTATTTTTCGACGAGTTGCTGCGGAAGGTCAGAACCGCTTTCGGTTGTAATGATAATATTTTTCATAGTAACCATATATCCCCTTTAAAATAATGTAGAAAACATTTCAATGTGATGTAGTTTTCAATACTATATTGCACCAAAAGAAAAAAGCTGTCAATGGATATACGGGACTTTATGAATTGTTTATATTTTAGGCAGTGTTTTTGATAAAAAAATAAAGCCACACCGAAACATTTTATATCTTCTGATCAATGTTTCAGTGTGGCTATTTAACTATACTATCCAATGGCTTTTCTCCTTTTTTTGAATAGACATTTAGCTCCATATTTAATTGTAATCGGCTGACATCTTCGTCCTATTCTTTCTTTTACTTATCTGCCAGAAGTGAAGTGTTTCAGTAAAAACTTCCTATGACGGATATACAAACAGTTTAATCTGAATCTGTAAAATCTTATAACCTATCTTCTATGGAATGTTTCCGGACATCCATGGTAAATCATAAAATCCCTTTTTCAAGATCCGGATGTATTGAGGTCTGCATATAAATCATGATCTGATTTATGAAATTTCAATCTTCTGAATCTTTTGAACTACCTTGCGTCAACTTTTTTATTGCATTAACTGTCGATTGGACCGTACCTGCCTTTCATAAGATAAAAAGTTTTGTCTTAATTGATTCTTTAAGTGAAAATTGGACTGTACCTTCCTTTCATAGAATCATGAATAAAAACTTTAAATGTAGATTGGACCGTACCTCTCTTTCCTGAATTAACATAAAACAAACGTTTTAGATTAGGATTTGATTGGACCATACCTTCCTTTCATGAATTACGAGTAAAAACTTATGTATCGATTGGACTATACCTTCCTTTCTTAAACTTTGATAAAAAACTTAAATGTGGATTGGACTGTACCTCCTTGATTGAATTATAAGTCGTTTTGTTTTTGTTGAACTTATTGTATTATATAATAAGTGATATGTCAATAGTAAAACTGAAAAAAATATAAAAAATATAAAATTGACAGACAATACGAAAGAAAAAATATCATTATCAGGATACTGTATGCTTCCTGATAATGATATTTTTTAAATAACATGCATTATAGTCATAGTGCATATGTTATATCGATAACATATGTCTTAAGCATTTGCTTTTTCTGCTTCCAATGCTGCGCGACAGGCTTTTGCCAGCTGATCGCCGCAGGAAGTAGGACGTCCGGAACAGGAGATGCCGGAAAGCTTTTCTTCTACCTGCTCAACGGTCAGGCCCTCTACCAGTTTCGGGATGGCTTTCAGGTTTCCGTTGCATCCGCCGGTAAATACGACAGATTTTACAATATTTCCGTCTAATTCTACTTCGATCTTTGTAGAACAGGTTCCGTGTGTTTTGTATAAATAGCTCATAATGAAGCCTCCTTATAAGTAGATTTTCTTTTGTTTTTGGTACAGTCAGCAGCTGAAGTTTAAGATCATGCAAAGAATCCGCAGAAGATAGTTGAACTGACTGTATTTTAAATTCTAACACAAAATAGAAAAATGTAAAATCGTTTATAAAAAGTTCACAATTCGTTCATGGCTTTTGGTTGTTTATACATAATGAAAGTGTTAAAATATAAAGAATACTGGGCATATAAAACAACGTATATCGTGTTGTAATGGGAGATGCGCCCAAAA
Organism: uncultured Roseburia sp.; assembly: GCA_905193415.1. GTDB lineage: Bacteria > Bacillota > Clostridia > Lachnospirales > Lachnospiraceae > Brotonthovivens. The sequence continues at coordinate 11,960 of CAJJOP010000016.1, read as the reverse complement.
GGAATTAGGAGATTTATATGACTTTAGCAGAAAAAATATTTGGAACACACAGTTCAAGAGAGATCAAAATGATCAAACCAATTGTGGACAAGATTGAAAGTCTTCGTCCGCAGATGCAGGCTCTTTCCGATGAAGAACTGCGGGATAAGACAAAAGAATATAAAGAACGTCTGGCAAATGGCGCGACACTGGATGATCTGCTTCCGGAAGCGTTTGCTACAGTAAGAGAAGCAGCAAAACGTGTTCTTGGCATGGAACACTACAGAGTGCAGCTGATGGGTGGCATTGTTCTTCATCAGGGACGTATTGCAGAGATGAAGACAGGTGAAGGTAAAACACTTGTTTCCACACTTCCGGCTTATCTGAATGCACTGGAAGGAAAAGGTGTTCATATCGTTACAGTCAATGATTATCTGGCAAAGCGAGATTCCGAATGGATGGGAAAAGTCCATGAATTTCTGGGTCTGACTGTCGGCGTTGTATTAAATGATATGGATAACGATGCGCGTCGCGCGGCATATGCATGTGACATTACTTATGTGACAAACAACGAACTTGGATTCGATTATCTGAGAGACAATATGGTCATCTACAAAGAGCAGCTGGTACAGCGTGATCTGCATTATGCAGTTATTGATGAGGTTGACTCTGTATTGATCGATGAGGCCAGAACGCCGCTGATCATTTCCGGTCAGAGTGGAAAGTCCACCCGTTTATATGAGGCATGCGATATTCTTGCCCGCCAGATGCAGCGAGGCAGTGGCAATGGAGAATTCTCCAAAATGGATGCTATCATGGGCTTAGAGGTGGAAGAAGATGGAGACTTTATCGTAAACGAGAAGGACAAAGTTATTAATCTGACGTTGGAAGGCGTTAAAAAGGTTGAGCGTTTCTTCAAAATCGAGAACCTGGCTGATGCAGAGAACCTTGAGATCCAGCATACTATCATCCTTGCCCTTCGTGCACATAACCTGATGTTCCGCGATCAGGATTATGTTGTTCAGGATGATCAGATTCTGATCGTAGACGAGTTTACCGGACGTATTATGCCGGGACGTCGTTATTCTGACGGTCTGCATCAGGCGATCGAAGCAAAAGAGCATGTAAAAGTAAAACGTGAGAGTAAGACGCTGGCAACGATCACGTTCCAGAACTTTTTTAATAAGTATGCAAAGAAAGCAGGTATGACAGGTACTGCGCTGACAGAAGAAAAAGAGTTCCGTGATATCTATGGAATGGATGTTATCGAGATCCCGACAAATAAACCGATCGCCCGTGTGGACCGTGAGGATGCGGTATACAAGACAAAAGATGAGAAATTCAAAGCCGTTGTTCAGGAGATCGTAAAGACGCACGCTACCGGACAGCCGGTACTGGTAGGTACGATCACAATCGAGACTTCCGAGCTGATCAGTCGTATGCTGAACAAAGAAGGCATTAAACATAACGTATTGAATGCGAAATTCCATGAACTTGAGGCACAGATTGTTGCTGAGGCCGGTCAGCATGGCGCAGTTACCATCGCAACTAACATGGCTGGTCGTGGTACGGATATCAAGCTGGATGATGAGGCAAGGGCAGCCGGTGGTCTGAAGATCATCGGTACAGAGCGTCATGAATCCAGACGTATCGATAATCAGCTGCGTGGTCGTTCCGGCCGACAGGGAGATCCGGGAGAATCCCGTTTCTACATTTCACTGGAAGATGACCTGATGCGTCTGTTCGGTTCTGAGAAACTGATCACGATGTTTAATGCGTTAGGTGTTCCGGAGGGCGAGCAGATTGAGCATAAGATGTTGTCAAGTTCCATCGAGAAAGCACAGAAGAAGATTGAGAGCAACAACTTTGGCATCCGTAAGAACCTGCTGGAGTATGATCAGGTCATGAACGACCAGCGTGAAATCATTTACGCAGAGCGTCGTCGGGTATTAAATGGCGAAAGCATGCGTGATGCAATCTATAAGATGATCACGGATCAGGTTGAAAATACCGTAGACAGTTGTCTGGCAGAAGAGCCGACGACAGAAAATGCATGGGATCTGGAAGGTTTAAATGAACTTCTGCTTCCGGTCATCCCATTTGAGCCGATTACAGAAGAGGATGTAAAGGGTCTTTCCAAGGATGAACTGAAACATAATCTGAAAGAGAAGGCTGTAAAATTATATGAAGCAAGAGAGGCAGAGTTCCCGGAGCCGGAGATGATCCGTGAGCTTGAGCGCGTTGTCCTGCTGAAAGTTATCGACCAGAAATGGATGGATCACATTGATGATATGGAGATTCTCCGGGAAGGTATCGGTCTGCAGGTATATGCCCAGAGAGATCCGCTGGTAGAATACAAGATGGCAGGTTACGATATGTTTGATACTATGATCGCAAACATTCAGGAAGATACTGTACGTTATCTTTTCCATGTAAAGGTAGAACAGAAGGTAGAACGTGAAGAAGTTGCGAAAGTAACCGGAACCAATAAAGACGAAAGTCTGCAGAAAGCGCCAAAGAAGCGTACAGAAGATAAAGTATATCCGAATGATCCATGCCCATGTGGAAGCGGTAAGAAATACAAACAGTGCTGCGGCAGATTAAAATAGCCCTGGTATAAAATTAACAAAAGCTGTTTCTGACATACAGTAAAATGTATGCCGGAAACGGCTTTTTCTATACCATGATATACAGTATGTATAAAGTGTAAAAAACGGATGAAAAAAATATAAGCATAATTGCATAAAAAACGGCATAAGAATTTGCAGAAACAATATGATGTGCATAATAAAAAACATATTTCGTGTAAGTTTTACAAGAAAGATGTTGAGTGTATAGCAAGTATATAGTATAATCTATAACTCGAGTAGAGGTTTCGGACGTCACACTGGGGAAAGAAGTTCGTGTGACAGAGTTTAAAAGAGGAAAGGAGGATATAATGTTGAAGCTGCAGGTCTGATTGATTACCTGTAATTTTATTTTGTTCTAAAGATAAAGAAAAAATAAAAAATCTAAAAAAAGAATAAAGAAAAAATAAAAAAAGAATTGACTGTATATCAACAATACAGTCTACAATCAGATTTGTTAAGGGGCAAAGGGGTTTGTCCCAGGGATTTTATTTTTTAAGGAAAGAGGGTTTGCATCATGAGTAATTTTAGAAAGAATTACCTGCACTATTTGATCGCTTTGATCATTGGTCTCGTGCTTTTATTTGCACTTCAGCCTACAAATGGTTTAACACCAGTTGGCGTTCGTGTTGTTGCAGTACTGATACCTATTCTGTATCTGTGGCTGACTACAAATACACATTGGACCAGTTTGTTGGCACTGGCACTTTTGGTTATGACTACGGCTATGACTCCGAATGAAGTCTGGGCTGGATCAATGGGTCATTTCGTAGTTATTACAGTTGCAGTATACATGCTGTTAAATGTATGTTTGAGTGAAACTGGCGTTATCAACAAGATTGCATTCTGGTTCGTGTCCAGAAAATTCGTACAGGGCAGACCATATGCCTTCATGGCAATGTTCTTTGCATCCAATATTATCATTGGATTATTTATGGATAATCTGTCTCTGGCAATCATCTACATTGGTATCGCTGAGATTCTTTGTAAACAGATGGGATTAAAGAAAGGCGATTCCTTCTACACCTGTATCTTTACCGGTGTTCTTTGGGGTAACGTACTTCTTTCTATCTGCTCCCCAATCGCGCATGCGCTTCCGAACATTATCATGGGTCTTGCAGAGAGCCAGTTAGGAATTACCATTACATATGCACAGTGGCTTGCAGTAGGTGTTCCTTATGCAGCAGTTATGTTCGTAGTTATGATGATTGCATGCCGTATCTGGAATCCGGATACATCTGCTTTCAAAAACTTTGATGTAGATAAAGTTAAAGCTGAGAGCAAACCACTTGGTAAAGACGGTAAATTTTCAGCATTCATCTTTATTATCGTTATTTTCTTCGTACTTGCACCATCACTGCTCAAAGGTGTTAGCCCATTCTTTGGATATTTGAACAAACTTGGTGTTGTAGTGCCGGCTATCCTTGCTGTTTGTGTACTTGCAATTGTTAGATTTGATAACAAACCTGTTTTGGATGTACCGAAAGCATTTAAACAGGTTCCGTGGCCGCCAATCATTTTCGCTGGTACTGTATCTGTATTTGCTACACCGTTATCATCTGAGGCTACTGGTATCACATTATGGTTAAGCAATATGCTGAAACCGGTAATGTCTACGCTTTCTCCGTTTGGAGTAATCGTTGTATTGATTATCTTAGCAATCATTATGACAAACTTCCTGTCTAACACAGTTACAATGGTACTGTTCTTTAACATTGGCGCTGTACTGTTAGCTGGCGGAAATACAAATATGGCAGCATTCACAGTCATTATTGCACTGGCAGCTTCTATGGCGTCCTTGACACCATCTGCATCTGTTCCATCTCCGTTCTTCTTCGGACCTGGACATGTGACAATGAAAAATACATTGACACACAACTTGATCTTCCTGGTTGCATCTGTATTTGTAAGTATTCTTTTCGTACCGATCGCAACAGCAATGATTCACTAATCAGAGGATTGGATGTATCGTTTAAAAATGTAATTTAAGAAAGAGCTGTCGCTCTCATGGATTCATGGGGCGATGGTTCTTTTTTTGTTTTGCATGAAGAATGCATTTAATAAAATAATGTACTGACTTTATGGAAAGAAGCAGGGAGTATGAATACTTCCTGCTTCTTTTCTATGATATGTTCTTTTCTATGATATGTTCTTTTCTATGATGTTCCCTTGTTTATGTATGGGGGATATTTGATGTTGAATATATCATATCTTGAATTTAGCCCTGTCATAATATTAAATTATTTATTCTTATATTCCTTTAAAGCCTGCAGAGCCTGTCTGCTCATGGGATACAGCGCGATCAGATTAAAGACTGTCATAAGACCGACACCTACATCACCAAGATCCCATACAGTTGTGTATGCAGCCAGACCGCCGATAAAGAGCATGACCAGTGCAAGAATTTTATAGAGCGTCTGATAACACCATTTGTTTCCGAAAAGATATGCTACATTGGAACGGGCATAGAACAGGATTCCGATGAATGTGGAAAAACTGAACATTCCCAGCGTGGCAGCGATAAAGACAACACCGAATTTTCCAAGATGATAGTTCATGGCAGTCTGCAAAAGATCCATACCGGTCAGCCCCTGGGTCAGTTCCTGCGGAACTAACAGCATGATCATTGCCGTACAGCTGCAGATTACGATCGTGTCGATAAATACGCCGAGTGCCTGTACAAGGCCGATCTTTACCGCATTGTTGCTTTCAGCAGCAGCAGCAGCGCAGGGAGCAGAACCGGAACCTGCCTCGTTGGAAAAAAGACCACGTTTTACGCCATTCATTAATACGGCACCGAATCCGCCGGCTGCGATCTGGCGAATACCGAACGCTTCTTCAAAAATTCGCTGGAAGACACCGGGCATCTGTCCGAGATGGGTAAAGATGATGATCAGTGTAAAGATGAAATAGCAAACAGCCATGATTGGGACCAGAATGTCCAAAACCTTTACAGTGGCATTTTTCCGGAGGACGATCAGTGCAGACAGTGCGACTAATACAATGGTAGTATAAAGAGGCGGGATATGAAAGGCATTTTCAAAAGCTGATGTAACCGAATTGCTGATGACCTGGCTGATGCCGCACCAGCAGATCAGACCGGATATGGCAAACAGGATTGCCAGTATGGAATATTTCCGGAAAGAGCCATCCTTGCGTTTGGCAAAGAAATGATGCATATAATATGCCGGCCCACCGTGGTACCCGCCATAAAGCGGATCTTTTTCTTTGTGGAGCTGGGCAAGCGTTCCTTCTATAAATGCGGTAGAAGAACCAAGCAATGCTGTGATCCACATCCAGAAGACGGCACCGGCTCCGCCGGCGGAGATAGCAGCCACGACACCTACGAGATTTCCCATGCCTACACGCGTCGCAGTAGAGACCATCAGTGTCTGAAACGAAGAAAGCCCTCCCTTTTTACCGCCTTTTTCAGTCAACGCGCGGATCATATCCGGAAACAGACGGATGGGAAGGAACTTTGTACGGATCGTGAAATAAACGCCTGTCGGTATCAGCAGAATGACCAGCAGGGGAAGTCCCAATGTACTGCCGCCAGGCAGTGGGATTGTGACCAGATTTCCCCACAGGAACTGATAAACTGCCTGTATTACTTGAGTCATAGATCAAATCTCCTTTGTTATGAAATTTTAAAAAATGATTTTTATTAAGTGCAGATCGTTTTTGCAACTATTGGATTCTGCAAACAATATATATGAAAAATCTATTTTTGATAAATAGGCGAGCTCTCCTTTCTGGTGTAATGAATATCCGTCCGGAATTTCTGGTATAAAGAATTCTGAACGGGCGTAGTATTAAAATCTGGATATGCAGCTGTTGTTTTTGCGTAGATTTTCCATTGCATATCTGGTGTTCAGTATAACATTTCTGCTGACATATATCAACGCTTTAACGCAATGATATATGCATAAAACATAATAAAAAAATCATAAATTGGCAAAATATAACAAAATTATAATGATATTAATAATATAAAAGTTATAAAATATTTCATTGACGCAGCATAATCTGTGCTGTAAAGATGCCGTTTTCGTAAGAAAAGATTCCGCCTCCACCGTTTTTTTCTGCAATATGGCGTACGGATTGAATGCCAATACCGGCGCCATTTCGTTTGGAGGACTGAATAATGCCTTTTTTTTCTTGAATCTGTCCGTCATAGGCGTTTTCCGTCTGGATCAGGAGCAGATGCGGAGACGGCATATATGCCCGGATTTTAATATATTGTCTTGCGGCAGTTGTTTTCAGGCTGGCTTCTACTGCATTTTCCAGAAGGTTGGAGAATATAAGGCAAAGATCGATCTCATCTGTTGAAATATCCGAGGGCAGACTGATCTCTGACTGGAATGGAATATGTTCTCTTTTTGCAAGGGCGCAGTAATAACTTATGACACTGTCTGCCGCCTTGTTTTCACAAAAATGCATATTGAGATCAGGTATCTTGTTTGTGGCGCTATTAAGATAATCTTTGATCTGTTCAATGGATCCATGTTCAGCAAGTGAAGATAATTGGAGAAAGTGATGACGCATATCGTGTCTGGCATATCTTGCTTCTTCGATCGCAGAACAGAGATTATCGTAACGTTCCCGCTGGAGAGTAAGAAAATGGTTTTCCTGCTGCAATCTTGCATTACGGTTCAGGCTGTTTGCCATCATAAGAAACATAATATAAAAAAGTGTGAGGATGAAAAGAAGAACAAGACTGAACACAATATATATCTGTAAAATACGTCCGGTGTAGAGTGTGCCCTGATATTTCGGAATCATAAACAGATTCAGATTGATAAATAAAATCGGTATGATCCAGAATACATACCACGTCTGAGCAAAATTTACATTTTCTATCATCGTGCTGACTGCATGGGTAGCCGGATACCATGCTCCAAGCACGAACAGCCAGCAGATCAGATTGTATAACAGCCCGGCAGTAAATGAAAACCAAAGTGGGATTGAAGACGGATTCTGCGGCATGAGCAGGAATGCATTAAGAGCCCTTGACAAGCTGTTTACACATGCGAAAACGGCACAGACAGCCAGAAAAATACTGAGAGATTTCCAGAAAGAAATCTGTAACGTTTTCTGATACAAAAGTAAAAGCAGCAGAAGTACAGGAAAAAGAAGAAATCCGGTAGAAAGGGTGCATGCATGACAAATTACACCACCAAAAACAGAAATGGCTGCCAATAACGGAAACAGCCATATGCAAAGCATTGGAAAGGACTGTTTTGTGCAGGTCCTTGTCGGCAGATAGGCCAGCAGCATACCGGGAATGATTACAGAAAGTTCTAATATTGGTCGAAACAGATCTGGCATTAAGCATCCCTCCTCTGAAAAAGAAAATCCATAAAAGCCTGTCGGGCATCTTTGATGAGTTTGCGGCTGACAGAAATATTTTCTCCGTTATTCAGGATAAAGGAGTGTCCGTCAAAATCAACAGCATGCGCAAGATTTATGATCACACCGCGGTTACAGACAAAAAATTGTGTTTCTGTTTTTAACGGCGCAGTGAAATTAGCAAAGGATTGACGTGTGATCAGCGTTTTTTTGCTGTCTGTATGAATATGTATCATATGGGAAAAATGTTCTGCATACAGAATTTCACGAAAAGGGATCTGTACGTTGCTGCCATTTATCAATGCCTCAATATATTTTTCAGGTTTTGGAACGCGGGACAGGATCTCATCAATCAGAAGGGAGAGTTCCTCTTCTGCATAGGGCTTTACAAGATAGTGCATAGCCCGTACCTGAAAACCTTCCAGTGCATGATCAGTGGAAGTGGTTGTAAAGATCAGTAAACAGTTCATATCATGTCTTCGAAGTTCCTTTGCCGTGTCAATTCCGTTTAGTCGATCCATATATATATCAAGAAATACAACAGAAAACGGCTGTTTCTCGGATGCGGCGAGAAACTCTTCTCCATTTTTATATTCTAGCAGGTCAGCCTGAATGTTGCGGATCTCAAATTGATATTTCAGTCGTTTGGAAAGTGTTGTACGTTCTTCGGATACATCATCTACGATTGCGATTCTCAAAATAAATCTTCCCCTTTCAGTGAAAATGTCATTGCGTTTAAGAAAACAATCTTCGTCTGCCATAAGTATATCATGAAATAAAGAAGCAAACCATGAGGAAAACAGACCGTTCATGTCATTATCAGACACTTCGTGACAGAAGTATTGAAAAAGATCCGGAGATTTTTATAATAAAATCACAACTGTGCAGTATCTGAGATAATGCAGGTTCTGGATCGTAATATTGTGATCTGGCATTGTATGAAAAATATTTTTCCATATTGATTTGTTCCGTCGGCGGCAAGGTGAGAAAAAGGGGGATGGGACTATGTATCGGATAGCGATTATTACAGACAGCGAAAAAAAGGGACGGGAGTATGCAGACAGACTTTTACGATTTTGTAAAGAAATGCATGTGTTTCCGGAAATAGAGATTTACGGAGATCAGGAAAGTTTTTTCAAAAATCTGAATTATATGAGACCAACGAGTGCCCTGATTGCCCTGTCGGGTGTGGCAGGACTGAATGTGGCAGAGCATTTTCGGTCTGTGCGTCCGGAATGTGGGATTATATGGTGCAGTGATCTTGATTTTTCCCTTCAGGCGTTCAGGATGCGCATCGAATATTTTTTTCAGGAACCGATTGATGAAAAAACATTTTCAGATGGGTTGGCAGTGTGGTTTTTTCGCAGACAGATGAATGCAGAAAGAGAACATTGATACAGCAGATTTTCTTGCTATATAAAAGGGGATTTTGTAAAGCCGGAAAAGGAATGGGAAAATATCAGGTCTGACGGGAAACGGAAGGCTTGAAGACAGTAACAGACGAGGTAAAACAGGCTGTCTGAAATAAATGGCATAAGAGGAGGAAGAAGGAAAATGAAAAAGAAAGCAATAGTTATTATATTGGCTGCAATGATGGCCATGACGGCGGTGGGCTGTACATCCAACAGCGCGCAGAACAGTCAGGAAGATGCGCAGGAGGCTGTGAGTATTTCAGCAGGTCTGACTGTAAAGCCACTGACTGCAAAGGTAATCGATGCTAATCCATATATGGGAAAAGGCGACAGCAATATCCATCATGACTGTTATAATACAGATTCTACGGATGAGATACTGCCGTTGGCGATTTATCCGGAGATCAATGTCTCTTATGAGACGGTAAATGCAAATGCATCACCGGCGGTATTTTTTGATTCTTATGGACATGCAGTCGTTCCTTTGAAAGGGGGACTTGCAATTCGGGATATCAATGCAGAAGAGACGGCAACGCAGGGCGCTTTTATTCCGGCGAAACAGGATGGTGGCGGATATGTGATCCAGAGTTCTTATTCTTTTGTTGACGAGAGCAACCGGTTGGTATGCCCGACAAGCAATAATCATGTGCTTATGTTGAAGACAACAGATGAGTCTGGAAATGTGCTTCCCGAATTTCAGAAGGTGCTGGATGTGGATATTAAAGCAGTAGCAGAAGCAGCGCTTGGAAAAACACTGGATCAGAAACTGCTGTCGGTCGTATTTGATTATGAAGGCAATCTTTGGTTTGCAACAGGCGGTTTCCGGATTTATCCTGAGAGAAAACAGCAGGGTGCAGTAGGCTATATTTCACGTGAGGCGATCGACACAATCCTGAATGGCAAAGAAGCAGATCTTGCAAATGCTGTGTTTGTATATGAGCTTACACCAGGAGAAGGTGCGGAAAATGGTATTTCTGCATCAAAAGAAGGAGCAGTCATCCTCACGAATCAGAACTGTTATCTGTTCCGGGCGGAAAATGGAGTAAAGAAAGTGTGGGGAACTCCGTATGAAAGCGCAGGAGCAAAAGACAGCAAAGAAGGCGATGAAACGACTGGCGGAGGTCTTGCGTGGGGAAGCGGCTGTTCACCATCACTGTCTCCGGATCTGGTAATGTTCACTGATAATCAAAATCCGGTAAATCTGGTAGCTTTGGATATGAAAACAGGAGAAAAAGTAGCAAGCCATCCGGTTATTGATGAGCTTCCGGAAAATGTACAGGTGTCTGTGGAAAATTCAGCTATTGTATATGATGATGGCGAGGGAACGGTTAGTACAGTAGTCTGCAACTGGTTTGGCGCAGGCAGCGCAAATCTGGCAAAAGCAGACAATGATTCTTCGATACAGAGTTATGAAAATATATACGATATGAACTGGTTAAAGCAGGGAAACAAAATGATCATGCCAGGCGTAGAACGTGTGGATACGATCAAGACAAAAGATGGATATGAAATGAAGAGCATCTGGTGCAGAGATGACATTCGAGATACTTCTATGATGAAACTTTCCACTGCGACGGGATATATATACGGATATGTACAGGATGTGGAAAGCGGCATGTGGCAATATATCATTTTAGATTTTGAAACGGGCAAGACGGTGTTTTCCATGGATGTGTCCAGCCGTGCCGGATATAATAATATGGCAATCGGTATGTACGCTGGCAACAGCGGCAATGCCCTGTATTGTCCAACCGGATGTCTGGAATTGCTGCGCCTGCAGGATCGTTTCGTATATCTGCCAGAGATCCCATACCGAAAACTGGATTTGGATCAGGCAAAGAGAAATGTGATGACACAGGAGACATTTGTTGCAGCCGGAGGAAAAGGAACGGTCGTGGGCTGGCTGAATACGGTAACTGTTGACCGGATTCAATCCGATGTCACGGTAGCATTTCGCATGAAAGGTCTTTCCGGGGAGACAGATACGTTAAAATTGTATGGATATACAAATGAGGGAGTATTACAGGAGATGCCGTCAGGATCATGGAAGATTCAGGATGAAGATGGAAATGTACCGGAAAAACTGTCTGAAGATGTATTGTACGAGGTGCACGTTGATGTGGAAGATGGCAGTGGTTATGATCTGAGCGGTACAGAAAAAGAAGTAACCGTGTCGGTAGTTCTTGGAAAATAATACGGAGTAAAAAGTATTTTTATGAATAGTCAGCGTGTCCTCTGAACGGCAATAGATCAGGTGCAGAAAATAAAAAGTACAGAACAAACATTCGGTTTTGTTCTGTACTTTTTTCTTGTGAAATGATATACTAATCGGGTAACGATAGGATACAGTATTGCCGGAAAATATCATTTTTTCAGAAAGAATCAGCTTTTTCCGGTTATATCTGTGAGTGAGATAGATAAAGCTTTTGGGTAAAGGTAACAATAAAGTTTAAAGGATGGGTTGGGAGAGATAGAAGAAAAAAGAATTAGAAGTTTTTATTTATTGCAATATTTCATGTAGCGGCATTAGTAAAATAATGTCGCTACAAAAAGCTGACTTATACATTGATATTATATGCATAACTCAAAATAA
>CAJJOP010000015.1:0-59378 GCA_905193415.1 uncultured Roseburia sp. | reverse complement strand
AAGATATTATTCCTATGCCGGATGATTTTGATATTGAGAATTACACAAAGGAAGTATTCTTTATGTTCTCAGGCGAGAAAGTCCTTGTAGATTTACGGTGTGATAACAGTCTGATGAAAACAATGGTTGACCGCTTCGGAGAAGATGTGACAACCCTTGCGTATGATATGACTTCTTTCAGGGTACAGACCGAAGTATCAGCCAGTCCGACTTTTTTCGGTTGGGTGTTTGGCTTTAATGGCAAGGTACAGATACTTGCACCGGAAAGTGTAAAAGAACAGTACAGACAGATGATTACAAAAGCTGATGAGAATATGCAGGAGAACGAATAGAAGGCATTAAAATGTGTAGAGGGAAAAAGAGGGTAAGATATTGATGTAATGAGATTGGAAAGAAAGCAATGAATGAATATGTAGTGAATTATCTAAAAAAGGATATAGAGGGTTATTATTTCGATAAAAGGAATAATGAATATAAGCTGAAGGGTGTATGTTGTTCTTTCGATAGAACACGAAAGGATAAAGCATTAAAGCAAGCGAAATTAGAGCCTGTTTCGTTTGTTAAAGTTTATTCTTATGTTAATGAGTTTTTGGAACTTGTTAGAGAGGAAAATGGATTTACTGAGAAGAATATAAAAATAGATACAATTAAGCTAGATGGTAAAGAACATATTATTATAGATAATGGAATTTTAGTTAGAGATAATAATTGGAGTTCATCGCATTGGAATGGAAAAACTTATGACCGATATGATAAAAAATATGATGTTATTAAAGAAAAATTTGATTTAGAAAGAGTGAGCGACGTATTGTGGCTTAAATTTACAGATAAGGGTCATTTGGCTGTTGTTGCTAAGAGTTGTGATATAAATTGGGATTCTAAACAATCTTGTGGTCTTTTAGTTCAGGAAATTGGGGAATCTTTTGATACATCGTTTGCTTTTGTGTTTCCATTGACCAGACAGATGATTAGAACAAAAGCAGAGCCGAATAGCTTTTATAGAAAATATTCATCAGAGGAGCTTGAATGTGCTGTTGGGAATTATCTCATTAGTAAGGGTGTTCCTATTATTGATTATTTTTCTCATATGGGATATAAGTACGATATATTGGCTGAAAATATGTAGGAGTACAAGTAACAGACATCAAAAGGAGCGATGGCTATGGAGAATAAATTAGAAAAAATCGGTCAAAATAATTTTATGGATAATTTTGTTAAAACCGATGATATTTTAAAGGATATGTGTGGGATTATTGAATCTTCACAAAAAGCTGCATATCGGGCGGTCAATACAACGCTGATACAGAGAAATTGGCTCCTTGGTTATAGAATCGCAAGTGAAGAATTGCAGGGCGAGGACAGGGCAAAATATGGTGCTGAAATTATAAAAAAGTTAGCAAAAGAATTATCGGCTGAATATGGAAAAGGTTATACAAAGTCAAATCTGTACAGCTTTTATTCTTTCTATAAGACTTACCCTGAGATTTTCCAGACACCGTCTGGAAAATCTGTTGGACTACTGTCTTGGTCACATTATGCAGCGTTATTACAGGTTAAAGATGAGGAAGCTCGTGACTGGTATGAGAAAGAAGCCGCAGAACAAACTTGGAGTGTCCGTACTTTGCAGAGGAACATTTCTTCTCAGTATTATTACCGTATGCTGGGGACTCAGAAAAAAGAGCTTGTAGAAAGTGAAATGAAGGAACTGACTGCATCGTATCAAAATGATAAGTTGGAGTTCATCAAAAATCCGGTAGTTGCGGAGTTTTTAGGCTTTTCTCAGAATACAGATTTTACAGAGAGTGACCTTGAGAAAAGTATTCTTTCCAATTTGCAGAAATTCTTGATGGAGCTTGGAAAGGGATATGCTTTTGTGGCAAGACAGCAGCATATTCATACGGAGAAGCAGGACTATTATATCGACCTTGTGTTTTACAATTACATACTGAAATGCTTTGTCCTTATTGATTTGAAAACAGAGAAGATAACACATCAAGATGTAGGACAGATGGATATGTATATCCGTATGTATGATGAATTAAAACGTAGTGAGGGCGATAACCCGACAATCGGTATTGTTCTTTGTTCCGATACAGATGATGATATTGCCCGTTATTCTGTTATGCACGGCAATGAACAATTATTTGCTTCCAAGTACAAATTATACTTACCGACAAAAGAAGAACTGAAAGCGGAGATTGAAACCCAAAAGGCAATGTTTTATCTTCAGCAGCAGGATAATGAGGAAAAGGAAACAGAATAGAATTTGTGCAGACGGTCTGCACAAATTGTAAATTTAACAAACCAGAAAAAAGACATTAGTATAGAATAAACATTATGAAAGGAATTTTGACATGGAATACACCTATCCTGATTATTATAAAGATTTCAAATGCAGTGCTGACAAATGTCCGGACACCTGCTGTGCTGGATGGCAGATTGTCATCGACCGGAAAACGCTGCAGAAATACAGAGAATATCCCGGTGCTTTCGGCAGTCGTCTGCACAATTCTATCGACTGGGAAGAATCTTCTTTTAAGCAGTATGACAAGCGCTGTGCCTTTTTAAATGAAGAAAACCTCTGCGACATCTGTTTGGAAGCAGGGGAAGATAAGCTTTGCAAGACTTGCAGACGTTATCCAAGGCATTATGAAGAGTTTGAAAATCTGCGGGAGATATCGCTGTCCCTGTCATGTCCGGAGGCGGCAAAGCTGATCCTGGAGCGGGATAAAAAAGTAACGTTTCAGACCGTAGAGCGGGACAATGGACTGGATGAAGAGTATGAATACTTTGACTTCCTGTTACATACGAAATTACAGGAGATCCGTCTGTATCTGCTGGAACTGTTCCAGAACCGGAAACTGCCGCTGCCGGATCGAATGGCGATGGCTTTGGCTTCCGTACATGATCTGCAGACAAGGATCGGCACTCAGAAGCTGTTTGAGATTGATGATCTGCTGGAAAAATACAAAAAGTCAGAGACACTTGCCTATGGTCGCAAAAAATGGGAACAGTATCGCAAACGCAGTGATATCCGCAGTTATCTGATGCACAGCATGATGTACCGGCTTTATCAGTTGGAACCGCTGAAGGATGACTGGAGAGACTGGCTGAAGGACTGCGAGACGATACTATATGAAAAAATTTCCCCCTATGAGTATCAGGGCTACTGTCAGCAGTTTGATAAAAATCAGTGTGATGAACTGTATCAGTATGAGCAGCTGCTTGTATATTTCCTGTTCAGTTATTTCTGTGGGGCGGTATATGACAGCGATGCCATGAGCAAGATTAAACTGATCATCGTACATACCATGTTGATCCGGGAACTGCATCTGGCAGTTTGGATCAAAAATGGAAAGAAACTGTCATTGTCAGAAAAGACGGATATTGCCCATCGTTATGCCCGAGAAGTGGAACATTCTGATGTCAATCTGAGACGAATGGAACATATGGTACATGAGGATCCGTTTTTTGATATGGGACATTTGCTTGTGTGTATTCTTGGTTAAGAAACAGAAAAAAGAATTGACAAGAAAAAAAAAATCATGTATGTTAAATATTGTATTTTAACAGACAAGTGAAAAACACAGGATGTTCACAAAAATAAAAAGATAAGAGTTTACTGATTTTTGTACGACAGACTGTGGAAGACTCTGGAGAAGCTCTGGAGAAGATCTATGAAACAGTTGAAAACTGGATATGGATCTGTAACAGAGGGCCGAAGGTGCAAGATATCATAGCCATGATATTGAGTCTCTCAGGCAAAAGGACGGAGAATACAGAGATTTTGTATTTTGCAATGTGACCGGAGATGAATAATCTCCGGTTTTTTAATTGCATTATAAGAAAAATGTATGGTTGATAAGTGGATATAGCAGGAACTGTGGGATACATAGAAAATCCGAAAGTGTTTTCTGTGGGTTGCAGTAGAGAGTAGAAAACATTTTCTTATCTTGTAGCATATGCTAATCATAGCCAGATAATCTTCGTCTTACTTAAAAAATCCAGAGCAGGCAAACTTGCCAAACTGAGAGAAAAGGGAGAGAAAAAAAGGATTATGTTGGATTCAATTACAGCTGTGCTGGAAAAAGTGGATGGCATGGTATGGGGCTGGCCGCTGATGATTCTTATCATCGCCGGTGGTGTCCTGCTTACCATCAGAACGGGTGTGTTACAGTTTCGCAAACTTCCGCTGGCACTGAAATGGATGGTTAAAAATGAAGAGGGCGGAGAAGGAGAAGTTACTTCTTTTGGCGCGCTTTGTACAGCTTTGTCGGCAACGATCGGAACAGGAAATATCGTTGGTGTGGCTACGGCAGTGTGTGCCGGAGGACCGGGCGCATTGTTCTGGATGCTGGTGGCAGCATTCTTTGGAATGGCGACAAAATTTTCAGAGGGTCTGCTGGCAGTTAAATATCGTGTGATCGATAAAGAGGGACATGCCCTTGGCGGTCCGTTCTATTATATTGAAAAAGGTATGGGTCCGAAATGGAAATGGCTGGCAAAGATCTTTGCCGTGTTCGGAGTTCTGGTAGGACTTCTGGGAATCGGTACCATTACACAGGTAAACGGCATCGCTTCTGCAGTTCATAATTTCTTCGACCCGAATGATCTTCATATGGTTCAGCTTCCGGGACTTGGAAATTATTCGATTACCATCGTGCTTGCATCAATTATCATTGCTGTTTGTGTAGCACTGGTACTGATCGGCGGTATCAAACGTATTTCAAACGTATCACAGGTTGTTGTGCCGTTTATGGCAATCATATATGTAGCATTTTGCGTTATCATGATCGTGTGCAATTTGAATGCAGTTCCGGCAGCAATTGTAGAAATTGTTGAGGGAGCATTCAATCCGAGAGCTGTAACCGGTGGTGTGGTAGGTACTATGTTTGTAGCAATGCAGAAAGGTATTGCCCGCGGTATTTTTTCTAATGAGGCAGGTCTTGGTTCTGCTCCAATCGCAGCAGCTGCGGCACAGACCAATGAACCGGTTCGTCAGGGTCTTGTATCTATGACCGGTACTTTCATTGATACAATCGTAATCTGTACGATGACAGGTCTTTCCATCGTCATCAGTGGCGCATGGAAAGTAACAGGACTGGAAGGAGTGGAAGTAACTACATATGCGTTCCAGCAAGGACTTCCGTTTTCTGGAAAAGTCGTTGCATTTGCATTGATGCTGTGTCTGGTATTTTTTGCATTTACAACAATTCTTGGATGGGATTATTATTCCGAACGTTGTCTGGAATATTTAGTAGGCGGTAAAAAGGGAATTATAAAAGTTTACCGTTGGGTATATATTATTGTCGTATTCTTCGGACCATACATGACTGTATCTGCAGTATGGACGATTGCAGATATCGTGAACGGATTGATGGCGATTCCGAATATGATTGCGCTGTTTGCATTGAACGGTGTGGTAACGAAGGAAGTCAAAGATTTCTTCCATCGCAAAAAGAAAGCGGAACTGCGTGGAGAATCAATGTAGGATAAAAAAGGAATATTAAAGATTCCTTAGAATCAGGCTGAAGCATAAAATAGCTGTCATGTGAAAGTAGTTTGTTATCATGGATTTTGATAAACAGATATGCTGACATATGACAGCTTTTTTGACTCTTGGCTACTGAAAAATAACTTTTTACTGTTCCGGATTGTTTTTAAATAATGGTTGAAAAAAACATTCTGTTTTTGTATACTGTAAAAAAGAACATGTGTTCTGATAAACAGAAATTCACGTATAACAGAAAATATGATAAAATGATAAATATATTTTTACAGATAATGAAAGGGAAGGTCGGAATATGGCGCTCCAGTTTGTGATAGGAAGTTCGGGAAGCGGAAAAACAGAATGGCTTTATGAGCGGTTACTGCGGATGGCTGAGCAGGATAAAAAACGTATGTTTTATTTGATTGTACCGGAGCAGTTTACGCTGCAGGCACAGAAAGCACTGGTGCAGAGGCAAAAAAAACATGCGATCATGAATATCGATGTGGTCAGTTTTGACCGTCTGGCATACCGTGTATTTGATGAGCTTGGGAAAACAGGTCTGACTGTGCTGGAAGATACGGGAAAAAATCTGATCCTGCGTAAGCTTGCGGAAGACAATAAAGAGAAACTGACCGTGCTGCGACGACAGATCCATCGCATGGGGTATATCGATCAGATCAAATCCCTGATTTCGGAGTTTATGCAATATGGATTTTCAGCAGAGGATCTGGAAGATTATCTGAAACAGTCGGAACGAAAATCTGCCCTTTCCTGTAAACTTTCGGATATGCAGGTATTATATGAGGCATTTGAACAGTATCTGTCCGATGGATATGTGACGTCAGAGGGAATCCTTACAGTTCTGGCAGATTGTGTGCAGGAGTCAAAACTGCTGGAATCTGCTGTTCTTACCTTGGACGGATTTACCGGATTCACGCCGGTGCAGATGCAGCTCCTTCGTCGCTTGCTGCATGTGGCATCGGAAGTTTTTGTGACCGTTACGATGGATGCAGGGGGAGAACTGTATGCAGACCGGGGCATTCAGGAATTGTTTTATATGAGCCGGAAAATGGTCAGAGGCGTGACAAAGCTTGCGCAGGAAACGGGTTGTAAGATTGCAGAACCGGTTCTGATAACCGGGGAAAAAGGCCGGTTTGCCCGAAATGAGACGCTGGCGTTTCTGGAACAGCACCTGTTTCACAATGGAAGAGGTGTCTGGAAAAAGTCCTGTGTCAGTGCGGATGCAGCTGGGCAGCAAATGGAGCGAATCGCTATTGCATCCCTGGCAAATCCAAGGGAGGAATTACTTTATACAGCGGGTCGGATCCGTCAGCTGGTAAGAAACCAGAAGCTTCGTTATGAGGAGATCGCGATTGTAAGTGGAAGTGCAAAAGCGTATGAGACGTATGTGGAAGAAGTGTTTACTCCATACGGAATTCCTATATTTACGGATGTAAAAGAAAACGTATATTTTCATCCGCTGACAGAGTGGGTACGGGCATTCTTAGAGATTTCAGAGAAAAATTATCAGTATGAGAGTGTTTTTCGCTATCTGCGTACCGGTCTGGCGGGATTTACCTGGGATGAGATCGATCTTTTGGATAATTATGTGCTTCAATACGGCATTCGTGGCTATAAAAAATGGGAAGCAAGATGGGTGCGTCCGATGCGTACCGGCGGTTCCGGAACCCGAACGGAAGAAGAGGAACTGGCTACGCTGCAATATCTGAACGAGCTGCGGGAACGTTTCCTGATACAGACGGAAGCATTTTATAAAACAAGTAAGAAGAAAGAATCAACCGTGCGGGAGCTTACAACTGTTCTGTATCAGCAGATGGCAGGACTGAATCTGCAGGGACAGTTAGAAGACAAGCAGAGGCAGTATGAAGAGGCACAAAATGAGGTGCAGGCTTCCCTGTATGGACAGATCTATCGGGTTGTGATCGATCTGCTAGATAAAACAGTAAAACTCCTTGGGGATGAAGCAATGCCGGTCAAAGAGTATGCGCAGATACTGGATGCTGGTTTTCAGGCTGCAAAGGTAGGCGTGGTTCCGCCGGGGGCAGACTGTGTGATCCTTGGCGATATCGAACGAACGAGACTGGATCATGTTAAAGTATTGTTTTTCCTTGGGGTAAATGACGGTGTTATTCCGCAGAATGCAGACCGTCAGAACCTGTTATCACAGTATGAGCGGGAACTGCTTTTAAAAGAGCAGATCGAACTTGCGCCTACTGCAAGAGAGCAGGTGTTTTTACAGAAATTTTACCTGTATCTGAATATGACAAAACCATCGGAAGCATTGTATCTGACCTATGCCCGGATGGACAGCATGGGAACTGCGCAGAAGCCGTCATATTTGATCACAACGATCTGTCGTATGTTCCCGGAACTTGCTGTCAGGGAAGTCCCGGCGGAAGAAGCGGGAGGCGTACTGACACCGGAGAACAGTGTGAAAGCGTATGTGCAGGGGCTTGGACAGGCAAAAAAAGGACAGTTGTCTGAAAACTGGAAGGTATTGCACCATTGGCGGATGTCAAAGGAACTGTACCGAAAGCAGACAGCGGCTCTGTTTGATGCAGCATTTTCTGTTTATGAAGAAGAACAGCTGAAGGAGCCTCTTGCAAGACAGCTCTATGGCAGTGTGCTGCATCAGTCGGTAACCCGCCTGGAGACATTTGCAAGGTGCGCCTGCGCCCATTTTCTGAAATACGGACTTCGGCTGCAGGAACGACCGGAATATACGTTTGAACCCACAGATATGGGAATGGTTTTTCATAATTCTTTAGAATGCTACAGCAGGAAAATGGAAGAGGCAGGGCTGGACTGGTTCGACATTACAAGAGAACAACAGCAGGAGCTTTTACAGCAGGCTGTGGAAGAGACTGTGCTGGGGATGGATACGGTTGTCCTGTCGGAAAATGCCAGAAGCAAATTTATGATTGAACGGATTTCCAATATCTTAGGCTGTAGCGTATGGGCGTTGACAGGACAGCTGCGAAAGGGAGAATTTCATCCGCTGGATTATGAAGTGGCATTTCGTCAGGAATTGCAGCTGAGAGAAGGAAAGATGCTGTTGGGCGGACGTATCGACCGTCTGGATATCTGCGAAAATGATCTGCAGCTGTATGTGAAGGTCATGGATTATAAATCCGGAAAGAAAAAGTTCAGCTTGCAGGATCTCTATGAGGGATTATCCATGCAGCTGATCCTATATATGACAGGGGCTGTGCAGCATCTGAAACGAAACCATGGGGGAAAAGATCTGATCCCGGCAGGGGTGCTGTATTATCATCTGGATCAGCCGGTCATAGACAGTGAACCAGGGATGGCTGAGGAACAGGTAGAACAGATGATGTTTGAAAAACTGCGGCCGGAAGGATTGGTTAATTCAGACCCGGCGGTAGTATCCCGTCTGGATCGTGAGATCACAGGAAAATCAGATGTCATACCGGTCACGTTGAATAAGGATGGAAGTCTCAGCAAGCGTGGCTGTTCGGTGGCGACCAGAGAACAGTTTGAACTGCTGGAAAAATATGCGGTTCTTAAAATGAAAGAACAGGGCGAACAGATTCTTTCCGGAAAGATTGCACCGCGACCGGTCAGCAGCAAAGATATAGATGGCTGTGAGTACTGTCCGTACCGGGAAATCTGTGAATTCGATCCACGGATTCCGGGATATGAACATCAGGAGATAGAGCCATTGTCCACCGAAGAGATCTGGAGACGGATCGAACAGAAAGTGAATGGAAGCGATGTATCGAATGGTAAGGAGTCGTAGCGTGAAAGATACTTTTTATATGGCTGCTTGTGCCATCATTAAATGGATGGAATGAAGATTAGTTTTGATAAGATGTAGAAAAATTCTGGAGGAAGTTAGACATGGAAATGAAATGGACGCAGGAACAGGAACAGGTCATTCATCTTCATAACAGAAATCTGCTGGTTTCTGCGGCAGCGGGATCCGGTAAGACGGCGGTTCTTGTAGAACGCATCATTCAGATGGTTACAGATCCGGAGCATCCGCTGGATATCGACCGTCTGCTGGTCGTGACGTTTACTAATGCGGCAGCAGCGGAGATGCGGGAGCGTGTGGGAGCAGCGATCGAAAAAGCTTTACAGTCAGATCCGGATAATGTGCATTTGCAGAGACAGTCAACATTGCTTCATAATGCGCAGATTTCTACGATACACCGGTTTGGACTCTCTGTGATCCGCAATCATTTTTATGAGATCGATCTGGATCCGGGATTCCGCATCGGGGATGAACGGGAGATTCGCATGCTTTGGGAAGATGTTCTGCGGGAAGTCATGGAAGATGCTTATGAAGAAGGGCGGGAACGCTTTTTACATCTGATCCGTACCTATGGAAATGTGAAGAATGATATGAATATCTGTCAGATGATATTGTCCATGGCAGATTATGCCCAGAGTTATCCATGGCCAAAGAAATGGCTGGAGGATTGTGTGGTACTGTATCGATGTACAACGATGGAAGAGATGGATCGCCAGCCCTGGATGCAGGAGTTCTGTCATTGGTTATCAGATATGATCCATGGCTTGCAGCAGCAGACGGAAAGGATACGACAGATCGTTCTGGAAGATGACGGACCATCGGCATATATGGAAGCCGTAGAATCCGATCTGACGCAGCTGGAATATCTGGCTGGAAGCAGCGGTTATGCGCAGTGGCAGCAGCGGATTGGGCAGATGTCTTTTAGCGCTCTTTCGCGAAAGAAACAGGTTTGTGACCCGGAGAAAAAAGAAAAAGTTAAGACGTTAAGGGATGAAGTGAAGAAGCACCTGAATGGTATAAAAAAAGATTATTTTTCGTATTCTCAGGAAGAACAGCTGGAAATGATCATGGAAGAACGTCCAATTATGGAGGAACTGGTGTATCTGACAGAACAGTTTCTGGGACGGTTTGCAGAAGCGAAGGCAGATCGAAATATGATCGATTTTTCGGATATTGAGCATTTTGCACTGCGGATTCTGGTGGACGAAGAGACCGGTAAATCTACTGCTGCGGCAAAAGAATATCGGGAGAAGTTTGCCGAGGTCATGGTAGATGAGTACCAGGACAGCAATTATGTACAGGAGGCAATCCTGACAGCAGTGTCCGGACAGGAAGAAGGGAAAAACAACCTGTTTATGGTAGGCGATGTAAAACAGAGCATTTATCGTTTTCGTCTGGCCAGACCGGAACTGTTCATGGAGAAATATGACAGCTATACGAATACGGACAGTGACTGCCAGAAGATCGATCTGCATATGAATTTCCGGAGTCGACCACAAGTGCTGGAATTTACTAATGAGATCTTTTACCATATCATGGATCGGGATATGGGAAATATCCGCTACGATGCGGCTGCTGCACTGTATCCGGGGGCATCCTATGTGGAATCGCAGGAAGAGATCGACACGGGACGCTTTACGCCGGAGATTCTTCGCATTACAGAAGATGCCGCAGATAGTGCAGATAAAGTGGAGACGGAGGCCCGGGTTACGGCTGCAAAGATTCGGGAAATGGTACAAAAGGACGGGTTCGCCTATAAAGATATGGTAATTCTTGTACATGCTCTGAAAGGCTGGAGCGAGACATTTGTGAAAGTATTTTCGCAGGAAGGGATTCCGCTGGTTACATCTTCAAAGTCCGGCTATTTTTCTGCGGTTGAAGTGCAGACTATGATACAGATGTTGAAAGTGCTGAACAATCCGAGGCAGGATATTCCATTGGCAGGGGTTATGGGGTCTGTGTTTGGAAACTTTACGCCGGAAGATCTGGCACTGATCCGGACGATGTATCCGGAGCAAAGTTTTTATGAGGCGGTCAGCGCTTTTGTTGCTGTCTGTGGAAATGCGAAAATTATAGAAAAAACATCAAGTGAACAGGAACTCCAGAATGTTGAAGAAGGATCAGAAACAGAACGGATAAAAATACAGGAAAAAATAGCAAAGAGTAAAAAGCTCCAGGATCTGCAGAAAAAGACAGCCGATTTCTGGAAGATGCTGCAGGGATTCCGCCAGCAGATTCCGGATACGCCAGTCCATGAGATCATTCAGCATATTTACCGGGATACCGGGTATCTGGATTATGTGTCTGCGCTTCCGGGAGGAGACCGCAGACGGGCAAATCTGGAAATGTTTCTGGAATTGTCTGCGTCTTATGAACAGACCAGTTATCAGGGGCTGTTTGATTTTATCCGCTATATCGAACAGATGCTGAAATATGAGCTGGATTACGGCGAGGCGGAACTGGTCAGCGAACAGGAAAATGCAGTGCGGCTTATGACGATCCACAAGAGTAAAGGACTGGAATTTCCCGTCGTATTTTTGTGTGGCATGGGGAAGGAATTCAATCTGATGTCATTAAAGGACCCGTTGATCTTTCATCCTTTATATGGAGCCGGACTTCGCTGGATGGATGTGCAGAATCATCAGAAACGCACCTGTCTGCCACGCCAGATCTTCGGACTGTTGGAAAAAAGGGAATTACTTGGCGAGGAACTGCGTCTGCTTTATGTTGCGCTGACAAGAGCCCGGGAAAAACTGGTATTAACAGGAATGACAGATGCTAAGACATTGTATGGCGGACAACAGTTAAAAACAGAGGAAACACTGTCTCTGTCAGAACGAATAAACGGAAAATGCTTTTTCGACTGGGTTATGCCGGTGGTGCTTGGTGCGGATATGAAGTGCAGGATTTCTCTGATCGATCAGGATGCTTATCAGCATATGCATCAGGATGTGGAAAAGCAGGAGTTTCTAAAGAAACAGGAACTGTTGCTGGAACTGGCAAAAACAGATCCTGCAGTCATAGAACAGATGGAAGAACAGATGCACTGGGAATATCCGTATCCGAAAAGCCGGATGCGCAAACAGAAAGTATCTGTTTCCGAAATCAAACGGCAGTATCAGAAAATGCAGGAGGATGATGCGGATAAACTTCTGAAAGAAGAAACGGAGTCGGTACCTTATGTTCCTGCTTTTTTGCAGGAGGAAGAAGAGGTATCAGGCGGCGCACTTTTTGGAACGGCAATGCATCGTTTTCTGGCCTGTATGGATTTTGTGAAATTACAGGAGCTTTTTCGGAAAGAGCATACGGAAGCTACGATCCGCACGTTTGTAGCGGAACAGATCCGGGAACTTACGGATGCGGGGCGGCTGCCATCCGAGATGGCCGGCCGGTTATCCCGGACAGGACTGTGCCGTTTTCTGGAAAGCGGCACTGCAAAAGAAATGGCAGTGGCTGCAGCAGATGGAGAACTCTTTCGGGAGAAGCCATTTATGATGTCGGTTCCGGCGGCTCAGGTCTGGGAAGATGCGGGCGATAAGGAACAGGTGCTGGTGCAGGGAATCGTGGATGTATTCTGGATCAGGGATGGAAAACTTTCTTTGCTGGACTATAAAACGGATCGGGTGTCAGATCCGGGAGAGCTGTTATCCCGTTATGATATACAGTTGAAATTATATGCAGAAGCCCTGGCAAGGGTATTTGATTGTTGTGAAATCAGCCAGATTCTGATATACTCTTTTCAGTTTCAAAACACGATTGTGGTAGAAGGAGATAAGAAAGAATGACGAAATGGATACTGGCATCCCAGTCTCCACGGCGAAAAGAGCTGTTAGAACAGATGGGCGTGCATTTCCGGATCTGCCCTGCCAGGGGAGAAGAGATTATAACAAAAACAGAACCGTCGGATATTGTAACGGAGCTGGCGGTTTTAAAGGCACAGGAAGTGGCTGACCGTATGCTGACAGAAGAGGAACAGGATCGAAAGCCTTCTCTGCCAGGCATGCTCGCTGGAAAACAGGAGCATGAATATCTGGTCATTGGCGCAGATACTATTGTGGCTTATCAGGGAACGATTCTCGGTAAACCAAAGGATGAGAAAGACGCCGTCCGTATGCTGACAATGCTTTCCGGACGGACGCATCAGGTATATACCGGTGTGTGTCTGATCTATATTGACGACCAGCATACAGAAGAATATCGGTTTTATGAAAAAACAGACGTGACCATGTATTCCATGTCTGCGAAAGAGATTACATCCTATGTCCGTACCGGAGAACCGATGGATAAGGCCGGTTCCTATGGCATTCAGGGAAGATGCGCGATCTATATCAAAGAAATCAAAGGTGATTATAATAATGTAGTGGGACTTCCAATTGCCCGTCTGTATCAGGAAATTAAGAAAAACTTGCCGGATGTGTACGCGGAAGTTTATGATGTGTAGATGATTTCAGAGATTGAGAAGGAGAAAACAATGGTTCGATATGAATATGATAAAGTGTGTATAGATACTTTTTTGAAAAAACAGTTGCAGCTGTTTCCGGAAACGGTAGCAGAGACACCGGAAGAGGCAGAGGATTTTCTGGATATGTGTATGGCAGCTGTGTGTGACACGATCAAAGATGTAAAAGAGCATCTGGATGCTTGCGGGGATATTTCCGGAATGAGCAAACAGGAGCTGGAAGAGGCAGAAGAAGTGTTCAAGCTTCCGGATGGACGATATCTGGTAGTAGATGCATAAGAACAATCGTCAGATTCTCATGACCATTGACGCTGTCAGCCAGGGCTGATGGTATTTGGAACACATGAAATATATATATTACGACTATTCATGTGGCTAGAAAAACTGGCGGAACGAGGTTTAACATGAAGAACAAAAAGATAAAACAGACAGTGCTGGCAGAGATTGTCAGTCTCTGTCTGGCGGGAGTCGTATTCATGAGCGGCTGCCAGCACAGTGGATCTGCTGTGTTCAAGATC
Source organism: uncultured Roseburia sp. (assembly GCA_905193415.1). Classification (GTDB taxonomy): domain Bacteria; phylum Bacillota; class Clostridia; order Lachnospirales; family Lachnospiraceae; genus Brotonthovivens. The sequence goes on along the minus strand of CAJJOP010000015.1, from coordinate 45,114 downwards.
GGAACAGACAGCTGTTCCGTGGCAGAGGCAAAGGTATTGCTTGTAAACTATCAGAATACATACGGCAGAGTGTATGGTATGGATCTGCTCAGCGACAATGGCGGAGAGGCAGAGAATCTGGAATTTTATATCAAAGATGCTGCAATCTCCAAACTGGCGCAGATCTATACGCTGGCATATATCGCCACAGACCATCAGATCACACTGTCTGACGACGAACAGGCAAAAGCGGAGCAGGCGGCATCCGCTTATTACGCTTCTCTGAATGAGAAAGAGAAAAAATATATGGATGTATCCGAAAAGGATGTGCAGGAACTGTACACCCATTGTCTGCTGGCGCAGAAAGCCTATGAAGAACTGACAGCGGAAGTGGGAGAGGAGGTCAGCGATGATGATGCCCGTGTCATGCAGTTGCAGCAGATCTGTGTCAGCAGTAAAGAAACAGCTGACCAGATCGAAGCAGCGCTTACACAGGGAAATTCTTTTGAACGTCTGGCTGCGGAGTATAATGAAGCTTCTGACGATATCGTATATGTGACAAGACATGATTTTCCGGATGAGACACAGCAAAATCAGGTGTTTTCCCTGCAAAACGGAGCATACAGTCCAGTGCTGGAGAACAGTGGAAAATATTATATCTACAACTGCATCAATAATTTTGAACAGCAACGCACCGAAGAAAATAAAGATACTGTTTTGGAACGGCGCAAACTGGAGGCTGTCAAAAGTGTATACGATGCCTATGTGAAGCGGGATGCGGCAAAACTGAATCAGAAAACGTGGGAAAAAGTATCACTGGAATCTGACAGTGAACTGACAAGTCAGGATTTTTTTGAAGTTTATGAGCAGTATTGCGGAACTTTTGAGGTACAGTATCTTACAAGAGGAGTCTGAGTATGAGAGAAGAGATGCAGGATACGGCGAAAGAACTTGCAGAAAAGATCATGGTATTTGCCAGAGATCAGGTCATGCTCTCCATGCGTTTTTTGAATCGGGCGCTCTTTCGGATGCCGGTTACGGAAAGTGATCAGATCAGTGCCTGGGCAGTGGATGGCGAGCGGGTCTATTATAATATGGAATATGTTCTGGCGGCATTTAAGAAAGAGAAAAATTCCTGTACCCGTGCGTATCTGCATATGATCCTGCATTGTATCTTCAGCCATCCCTTCCAGTATGAAAAAATGGAGCGGGACTGCTGGGATCTGGCGACAGATCTTGCGGTCGAGCATACGATCATGGGGCTTCATCTGCCGGATACTTCTGTGGATGCGGATTTTGCAAATAAGAAAAAGATGGCAAAGCTGCAGGAAAAGATTCCGATTTTTACAGCGGAAAAGATTTATCGTTATATGCTGGATCATCCACAGGAAGCACAGGAATGGCTGGAGCAGGCAGAAGATTTTGAATGGGACGATCATCGCAAATGGATTCCAGTCAAAGAAGTGGATGCCCTTGACCGAAAAGGCGATGCTTATACCAAAGATACCAAGACCGGAATGACCGGCTGTCATGAGGCTGACAGCGGCGAAGAGGGCGAGCAGGAAGAAGTCGATGAAGCGCTGGTGGGGCAGCGGTCAAGTGAATGGCAGGATATCAGCCAGCATGCCAAGACGGATCTGGAGACATTTTCCAGAGAACAGGGGTTTGGCGCAGGAGATCTTCTTCTGAATCTCAAAGAGAGTCTGCGGGATCGGTATGATTACGGCGAATTTCTGCGAAAGTTTGCAGTTATGGGCGAAGAGATGCATATCAATGATGACGAGTTTGATTATATTTATTATACCTATGGTCTGGAACTGTATGAAAATATGCCGCTGATCGAACCGCTGGAATATCGGGAAAATAAGCGTATCCGGGAATTTGTTATTGCCATCGATACATCTGGTTCCTGTCAGGGAAAGACTGTGGAACGTTTTCTCCGGAAGACATATTCCATATTAAAGAGCACGGAGAGTTATTTTGCCAGAGTCAACATCCACATTATTCAATGTGATTCCAAGATCCAGAGAGACGTAAAGATTACAAGCAATGAAGAATTTGAAGCCTATATGGAGGATGTGGAGCTGTCCGGTTTTGGCGGAACGGATTTTCGACCGGTGTTTGAATATGTGGATGGACTGATCCGCCGTCATGAATTTCAGGATCTGAAGGGAATGATCTATTTTACCGATGGAAAAGGAACATTTCCGGAACGGATGCCGGATTATCAGACCGCATTTGTATTTATTGAAGAAGGATTTTCCATTCCGGAGGTGCCATCCTGGGCGATCCGGCTTGTATTACAGGAGGATGACGTATGAATATACAGGAAGCAAAAGAACAGATAAAGAAAGCTGTACAGATCTATCTCATGAAAGATGCCTATGGAGCCTATCGGATTCCCATTGAGCGGCAGCGCCCGGTATTCCTTCTGGGAGCGCCGGGAATCGGCAAAACAGCAGTCATGGAGCAGATCGCGCAGGAAATGGATATTGCGCTGGTGTCTTATTCCATGACTCATCATACGAGACAGAGTGCCCTGGGACTGCCATTTATCAGTCATAAAAATTATCAGGGACAGGAGTTTGACGTTTCTGAATATACCATGAGTGAGATCGTTGCTTCTGTCTATGAGGCGATGGAAAAGAGTGGGAAGAAAGAAGGCATCCTTTTCCTGGATGAGATCAACTGCGTGTCTGAGACATTAGCGCCGTCCATGCTGCAGTTTTTGCAGTATAAGACATTTGGTAAACATAAGATCCCACAGGGCTGGGTCGTTGCGACGGCAGGAAATCCACCGCAGTTCAACCGTTCCGTCCGGGAATTTGACATTGTTACCATGGATCGTATGAAAGTGTTGGAAGTGGAAGCAGATTATGAGACATGGAGAAAATATGGAATCAATAAAGGTATTCACGGGTCGATCCTTACCTATCTGGATATTAAAAAAGGCGATTTTTACTGCATTGAAAATACGGTAGATGGAAAATCCTACGTTACAGCCCGTGGATGGGAAGATCTGTCTGAGACAATCTATCTGTACGAGGAGCAGCATTTTCCGGTGGATGAGACACTGATCGGTCAGTATCTGCGGAACAAACGGATCGCAAGAGAATTTGCTTCTTATTATGATCTGTATCAGAAATATAAGAAGGATTACCGTGTGCAGCAGATCCTTTCCGGCGAAGCAGATAAAGAAATCAAAAACAGGGCGAAACAGGCGGGCTTTGATGAACGTCTTTCTCTGATGGGATTGCTTCTGGATGCGTTACAGCTGAAGATTCGGGAAAATGTGGAACTGGAAGATGCGATGCGTGGTCTGCTGAAAGTGTTAAAACAGGTTAAATCAGATCTGGGGACGCTGGAAGGACAGATTACCGGAGAAGAAATCCTGGCTGTTTTACAGAAAGCAGAAGTGCAGCAGCAGACAGAGATGGAACAGGAAGATCAGGCAAATGCCCTTTCTTCGGATGCGGCACGGGCATATCATCTGACGATCCAGACCTTGCGGAACGAAGCGAAAGAGATCCGTCTGGCAGGAATTACAGATCCACAGAAGGCCTTTGTGCAGATTAAAGAGCACTTTGACCAGAAGGTACAGCAGATGCGCCAGGACAGCGTACAGATCAGCAAAGAACTGTCTAATCTGTTTGACTTTGCAGAAAAGATTTTTGGCGATGGTAATGAGATGCTGGTTCTGGTTACAGATTTAACCGTAAACTATAACAGCGCAAAATTCATCAGTCAGAAGGGCTGCAAAGAATACTATAAATATAACAAGAAGTTTCAGATCTATGAGAGACAGCAGGAAATAGCAGATGTTATGGAACAATTACAGATATAAGATGGCAGAAGATGATACAGTGCATATTCTGCAGTATCAGGGCGAGGAACTTACGGTAAAGATCCCGGAGCAGATCGATGGTTGCCCGGTTACGGAAATTGGTCGCGAAGCGTTTTTGGAATACGGCATGGCGATAGAGACCATTGAAGTTCCGGGAAGTGTAAAAGTGATCCGGGAAGGTGCATTTCGTATGTGTCTGAGTTTGCGGGAGCTGGTTTTGCATGAAGGTCTGGAGCTCATTGAAGGAGGCAGCCTTGCGGTGTCGCCACTGGAAAAGCTTACGATTCCTTCTACCGTAAAAATGATCGAAAATGCATATGAGCTGGGGGAGTTGCCATGGGAGATATCTGAGAAGAATCCGTGGTACTTTTCGGATGGTTACGGACTGTATCATCGGGCAGACAATGTACAGGAATTGGTTCTTGTACAGAAAAATGATGCAAGGACGGACTATGAGATTCTGGATGGTACGACAGAAATCGGGAAAGAATGCTTCAGTGGACATGCATTTATTGAAAAGGTAAGCTGCCCGGAGAGCCTGCATTGTATCGGCGAAGATGCCTTTGAAAGCTGCCAGTCATTAAAGGAGCTCCATTTGAATCAGGGTCTGGAAGAGATCCGGGAAGATGCATTCAGTTACTGCATTGCACTAAAAGAACTGTTTCTGCCTGCTTCTCTGACAGAGATAGGGGAGAAAGCGCTGACCAATACTTATGGTTGGAGTGACAGTGTCAGTGGAATCTCAAAGATCGTTGCAGATCAGCGGAATCCGGTTTACCGGACGGATGAAAATGCCTTATTCCAAAAAAATATCTTAATCAAATATTTTGGCGATAAGATTTCCTATGAGATTCCGGAAACGGTTACGCAGATTGGCTGGTGCGCTTTTCGCAGGGCAGGTATTCATACATTAATTTTAAAAGAATCGGTGCAATGTGTGGAAGAAAAGGCTGTCATGGAGTGCCGTCGTCTGGAATGGATTCTGCTTCCGGATGAAGGCGGTATACTCTATGTGCCGCAGGCACCGGTTTACCGGAAGGATGAAGTCGGCGCTCTGTTGGGAGACAGGGAAAAATTGCAGGGGTATCTTTTTGACTATGCTGGATATGATGCACTGTTTGATACCTACTTTTTCCTTGCGGATAAAGCGGGGATGGCATGCTGCCGGTTAAAATCGCCGGTATTGTTGTCAGAGCAGATGCGCCAGACTTACGATGGCTATATCCGGGAACATCTGGAGGAAATCCTGCTGGATATCGGACAGAGAGAGGACCTGGAGCGGTTGTCTGATCTGGCGGAACTTGGATATCTTACGGAAGATAATATGGATTTTTGCGTGGATGTCATCGGACGGGTACAAAATGCAAAACTTACCGGATATCTGCTGACCTGGCAGCAGGAACATTTTGGTACGTTGGAGTTTGATTTTTCATTATAGTTTTTTGTGTCGTATATGGTAAGGCAGCGAGCATTACAGAAAGCAGTTGTATTATAAATGGATGACATAAAAGAGAACTGTTATATTTAGCGAAATGAATGAAAAAATATAAAAAAAGATGTTGACAGCTAGCGAAGGTCTATGTATAATAGACTGAGTGTGATTAGAGAAATATTGCGGATGGAGGTGTAAATATGTCTATTTGTCCAAAAAATAAATCTTCTAAAGGAAGAAGAGATAGAAGAAGAGCAAACTGGAAAATGACTGCTCCGACTTTAGTAAAATGCAGCAAATGTGGAGAACTTATGGTTCCTCACAGAGTTTGTAAAAACTGTGGATCCTATAATAAAAAGGAAATCATTGCTGTTGACTAATTGACGGAAATAGCTGTTAAAAGTGATAGCAGACAACAGGGGCTGTTGCATGCTGGATGATATTTCATCTGTCATGCAACGGCCCTTTGTTTGTTTCCCGAATGTTTATGCACGTTTTAACTATTTTTATAAAAATGAAAATGTATGATAAAGACGACAGAAAAAACATTAAAAATAATGAATGATATAAAATATGCCACAGGAAAAAGGTGGCAAAATGGAGAGTTTAATGAAAAATAAGAAAATACTGATCATTTTGATCATTTGTATCTGTGCGGCACTGGTCGTTATTTTTGCAGTCCGCTCTGCTACCGAATCAAAAATGCGTGTCCTTTCTCCGGATAAAGTAAAAAGCATGGAAGAAATACAGGAGTAAAACATTTCAGGAAAAGCATGGAAGCACTACTGGTATAAATGATTTCGAGAAGAGCATAGAAGAGTTGCCAGGGAAAAACGTGGCGTAGAGTACACACAGAAATGGCAGGACTTTACTTCTGGATAATCCTATAGTAAAATTGAAATGTTATATTGAGAGAACCTGGATCAATAATGGAGGAAAACATGTCTGAAATGATCAAAATCGTAGTAGATGCCATGGGCGGTGACAATGCCCCGGCTGAGATTGTAAAAGGTGCAGTGGAAGCTGTACAGCAGCGTCCGGATATCAAAGTCATTCTGACCGGACAGGAAGCAGCAGTAAATGCAGAATTAAGCAAATATTCCTATACAAAAGAGCAGATAGAAGTAGTAGATGCCCCGGAAGTTATTGAAACGGCCGAACCGCCGGTTATGGCGATCCGAAAAAAGAAAAATTCTTCCATCGTGCTGGGTATGGGGCTTGTGAAAAAAGGCGAGGCGGATGCATTTGTCTCAGCCGGAAGCACAGGCGCCGTATTGGTAGGCGGACAGGTTCTGGTGGGCAGGATCAAAGGCGTGCAGAGACCGCCACTTGCTCCATTGATCCCTACAGAGACCGGCGTCGCTCTTCTGATCGACTGTGGCGCTAATGTGGATGCAAGACCGTCTCATCTGGTGCAGTTTGCGCAGATGGGTTCCGTTTATATGGAAAATGTAGTAGGAATTAAAAATCCTAAGGTAGCGATCTTAAATATCGGAGCAGAAGAGGAAAAAGGCAATCAGCTGGTAAAAGAGACATTTCCATTGCTGAAAGAATGCAAAGGGATTAATTTTATCGGAAGCATCGAGGCAAGAGAGATTCCGCATGGTCAGGCGGATGTCATTGTTACCGATGCATTTGCGGGAAATGTCGTACTGAAACTGTACGAGGGTGTTGCATCTACCTTATTGAAGAAAGTAAAAGAAGGACTGATGTCTTCTCTTCGCAGTAAGATCGGTGGAATGCTGATCAAACCGGCGCTGAAACAGACCCTGAAAGCGTTCGATGCATCCCAGTATGGCGGAGCACCGCTGCTTGGACTGAATGGTCTTGTTGTAAAAACTCATGGCAGCTCCAATGCCAACGATGTGAAAAATTCTATCATCCAGTGTGTGACCTTTAAAGAACAGGATATCAACGGAAAGATTAAAGAGTATATTCAGCAGTCTGCGGAGGAAAAAGATGGAATTTGATAAATTTCGTGAGATTGTTTCAGAAGTTTTGGAAATCGGAATGGAAGAAGTGATAGAGCAGGCATTGCTGGTGGATGATCTCGGAGTAGATTCCATGGAACTGATGGATATTTTGCTTCGGACAGAGGAAGTATTTGACGTTATGCCGGACGTCGATCCTTCCCTGACCGACATCCGGACGGTAGGAGATGCCTACCGTTCTTTTGTTGTATCTGCAGGTAAAAATGCCTGACTGGTAATCAGGATAATAAACAGATATGATCAGAAATCTTCGAACAAAACAGAAGGTTCTGGTTTTGCATAAATAGAGTAAAGGAGAGTGGACATGGAAGCGTTAAAAGAATTTCAACAGAAAATAGGATATACCTTTCAGCAGGAAGGACTGCTCCGTCAGGCGTTGACCCACAGTTCTTATGCAAATGAGAAACATATGAAGAAGCTTTCTGATAATGAGCGTCTTGAGTTTTTGGGAGATGCCGTATTAGAGATCATCAGCAGTGATTATCTGTATCATCTGCACAGAGACTGGCCGGAAGGAGAACTTACAAAAGTCAGAGCCAGCATCGTATGTGAACAGACACTGGCATTTTGTACTAGAAAGATCCAGATGGGAGATTATCTGTTACTTGGAAAAGGAGAGAACCTGACCGGTGGAAGAAAGAGAAAATCCATTTTGTCAGATGCGTTTGAGGCTGTGATCGGAGCCATTTATTTGGATGGTGGTTTTGCTAATGCAAAGGAGTTCGTACATCGTTTTGTAATGGACGATATTGAACATATGCAGCTCTTTTATGATAGCAAGACTATCCTGCAGGAGATCGTTCAGGCAGATGAGAGAAACGGCGAACTGAATTATCAGCTGGTAGCAGAGGAAGGTCCGGATCATGATAAACGTTTTATTGTAGAAGCATGTATCGGAACTCATGTCATCAGTCATGGAGAGGGTCATACGAAAAAAGCGGCAGAACAGGAAGCAGCTTATCAGGCAATTCTGAAACTGAAACCGGAGATGAAAAAAAAGAAGTAGACAAAGGAGAACAGTATGTATCTGAAAAGTATAGAGGTACACGGTTTTAAATCTTTTGCCAACAAGATTTTATTTGAATTTCACAACGGAATTACGGGAATTGTAGGCCCGAATGGAAGTGGAAAAAGTAATGTTGCGGATGCGGTCCGCTGGGTGTTGGGCGAACAGAAAGTCAAGCAGCTGCGAAGCACCAGTATGCAGGATGTAATCTTTGCCGGTACAGAGAACCGGAAACCCCAGAGCTATGCATATGTAGCGATCACACTGGACAATTCTGACCATCAGCTGCCGTTGGATTATGAAGAAGTAACGGTGGCACGAAGGGTATATCGTTCCGGAGAGAGCGAATATCTGATCAATGGTTCCGCTTGCAGACTGCGTGATGTCAATGAATTATTTTATGATACCGGTATCGGTAAAGAGGGATATTCCATTATCGGACAGGGCCAGATTGACAAGATTCTGAGCGGAAAGCCGGAAGAACGCAGGGAGCTGTTCGATGAAGCAGCAGGAATCGTAAAATTCAAACGTCGAAAACAGACGGCACAGAGGAAACTGGAAAATGAACAGCAGAATCTTGTGCGCGTCAATGATATCTTATCAGAGCTGGAAAAACAGCTGGCGCCTCTGGAACGTCAGTCAGAGACGGCAAGAACCTATCTGAAAAAAAGAGAAGAACTGAAAGAATGCGATATTCAGCTTTTCGGGATAGAAGCAGAACGGATCAGCGAGCAGTTGAAAGAGAATGAAGGCAGTCGGAAGATTGCCGGGGATCAGCATCAGGAAGCTCAGAAAAAGCAGGAAGAGGTGCGCACCGGTTCAGAGCAGATGGAGCAGGAGATTGCCCAAAATGAACAGCAGATCGAACAGATCCGACAGGAACTGAGCAATGCCGGGATGACCCGGGAAAAACTTGAAGGACAGCTGAATGTCCTTCAGGAGCAGATCCATGGGGCGCAGCAGAATCGGGAGATACAGAAACTCCGGTTGCAGGCGATCGACAACGATCTGAAACAACGGGAGCAGTCCCGACAGGAGTATGAAAAAGAACAGGCTGAATGCCTTGCAATCCTGCAGGGGATCGAGGAACGGAAACAGGCGATCTACGGAGAACTTTCCAAGGTACGAAATCAGGCAGCTTCATATGAAAGCCAGATAGAAGACAACAGAAAGAGCAGTATTGACCTGTTGAATCAGAAGGCGGTTTTCAGCGGAGAACAGAAACGACTGGATACCATGCTGGAACAGATCTCTATTCGAAAAGCTGCGTTGAATCAGCGCCTGCTGGAACAGCAGAGTACAGAAGTAGATCTGCAGAAGAATCTCCAGAGCTTTCAGGAAGCCTACGATCAGGTTTGCCAGAAGATCACAGAACAGCAGAAGCTGGAAGTGCAGATCGGGCAGAAGCTGGATGAGTGGAGAGTAAAAGAGCGCACCGCTGTCACACAGCTGGAAGAAGCAAAGAACCACTATCATAAAGATGCTTCCCGCCTGGAGTCCATGCGAAATATTGCAGAACGTTATGATGGATATGGTAACAGTATTCGCCGGGTTATGGAACAGAAAAACACCGTATCCGGCATTCATGGCGTTGTCGCTGATCTGATCCGTGTGGAGAAAAAATATGAGACAGCCATCGAGACAGCCCTTGGCGGAAGCATTCAGAATATCGTTACGGAAGATGAAACTACGGCAAAACAGATGATCGCTTATCTGAAGGAACACCGGTACGGTCGTGCCACATTTCTTCCGTTGACAAGTGTTAAAAAGAGGGATAATTCTCTGCGGACGGATGTATTGCAGGAAAACGGCGTGATTGGTTATGCGGATACGCTGGTGCATACCGCAGACCGGTATCAGGGGATCGCAGGGTATCTGCTTGGCAGAACACTGGTGGTGGATCATATCGATCATGCCATCGGACTGGCACGAAAATATCGTTATTCCCTGCGGATCGTAACGCTGGAGGGAGAATCCCTGCAGCCCGGCGGTTCCATGACCGGTGGTGCTTTCCGAAATAACAGCAATCTGCTGGGAAGAAGCCGTGAGATTTCCGTTCTGGAAAAAAGCGTACTGGATTTAAAGACGCAAATGCAGGAAACAACTGTCCGTCTGGAAGATATCCGCACAGCAAGAGAGCTTCTGAAAGAAGATCTGTCAGAGGTTCGGGAAAGCATACAAAGCGCCCGTCTGGAACAGAATACGGCAAGGATGAATCTGGAACGACGACAGGACGAACAGAAACAGCAGGCAGAATTTTATGCCGACATTCAGAAAGAAAACTGCCAGCTTCAGCAGCAGACAGAAGAGATCCGTGCAGAGCAGGAGGCTTTGCGGGAGAAAAAGTCGGATTCCGCAGGAATAGAAGAGGAACTGCAGGAAGAGAATCTTATTTTACAGGAGAAACTGGATCAGCTCCAGAAGGAGATTCAGACAGGGCAGCAGCGCCAGTCGGAAATCCTGATGGAAGAATCTTCTGCTCGCCAAAAGGAAGTATTTTTACGGGAAAATCTGGAACATATCCGGGAAGAAATAGAAAAGCTTCTCCGGGAGCAGTCACAGATCCATATAAGTTCTTCCAATCAGGAAGCAGAGACCAGGCAAAAACAGCAGGAGCAGTCACAGATCCGTGACAGGATTGCGGCTGCTACACAGAAACATACGGAGCAGGAAGCACAGTTAAAAGTACTTCAGGAAGAGAAGGAAACACTTGCAGCGTCCTATAGGGAATATTTCAGGCAGCGGGAAGACATCACGCAGCAGATCAGCCGTCTGGAGCAGGAGATCTTTCGTCTGGAAAGCCAGAAGGAGAAACTGGAAGAGTCTATGGAACATCTGACCAGCTATATGTGGGAAGAATATGAGCTGACCCTGCATGCGGCAGATGTGAAAGAACAGGAAGTGACAGCTAGCCCGTCCGAGATCCGCAGCCGTATTACCGATCTGAAAAACGAGATCCGCAGGCTTGGCAATGTCAATGTCAATGCCATTGAAGAATATAAAGAAGTGTCGGAGCGTTTTGCATTTATGGATACCCAGCGCAACGATCTGGTGGAAGCGGAAAAGACATTGCAGGGAATCATCCAGGAACTGGATGAAGGTATGCGCAAACAGTTCCATGAAAAATTTGCAGAGATCCAACGGGAATTTGATCTTGCATTTAAAGCGCTTTTTGGCGGCGGAAAAGGAACGCTTACACTAACCGATGGGGAAGACGTACTGGAATGCGGCGTCAGCATTACAGCACAGCCTCCGGGAAAAAAACTGCAAAATATGATGCAGCTTTCCGGTGGCGAAAAAGCGCTGACAGCCATTGCACTGTTATTTGCTATTCAGAACTTGAAACCATCGCCCTTCTGTCTCTTAGATGAGATTGAGGCAGCGCTGGACGATTCTAATGTAGATCGTTTTGCCGGATATTTACATAAACTGACGAAAAATACGCAGTTTATCATCATTACCCATCGACGGGGAACTATGAATGCGGCAGACCGTCTCTATGGTATCACAATGCAGGAAAAAGGCGTATCCACACTGGTATCGGTAAATCTTATCGAGAAGGAACTGGATGCCTGATAGGCATATCATTTATTATAATGGGAGTGTGCAGAAATAATGAATAGCTACGTTGGATATTATGCACAGATATTGGACAACATCGTGTAATAACACTTAGTGAGAAAGTCTGTAACGAGTATTGTGTACAGGGATTTGTAGTATCAGAGTATGGTGTTTTTATCATTATAAAAAAGTTTACAGATTAAAAGATAGCACAGAAAGTAAAGGAACAGGATATGAGCGAAGAGAAGAAAGGCTTTTTTAAACGACTGGTAGCCGGTCTGACAAAGACCAGAGATAATATCGTATCCGGATTTGAGTCTGTATTCAGCGGATTCAGCCGGATTGATGATGATTTTTATGAAGAGCTGGAAGAAATTCTGATCATGGGTGATATCGGCGTCCATGCCACAGAGGAGATTTTGGAAAGTCTGAAAGAGAAAGTAAAAGAGAATAAGATCAAAAACCCGGCAGACTGTAAAGAACTCCTAATCTCCAGCATCAAAGAACAGATGGATGTGGGCGAGACAGCATATCGTTTTGAACAGGAAAAATCTGTCGTGCTGATCATCGGTGTAAACGGTGTTGGGAAAACGACTACGGTTGGAAAACTTGCAGGAAAGCTGAAATCACAGGGGAAAAAGGTCATTCTTGCAGCGGCAGATACGTTCCGTGCCGCAGCGGGCGAGCAGCTGGTAGAATGGGCGAACCGTGCCGGTGTGGATATCGTCAGCGGACAGGATGGCGCAGATCCGGCAGCCGTTGTTTATGATGCGGTACAGGCAGCAAAGGCGAGAAAGGCAGATGTTCTTTTGTGTGATACAGCCGGACGTCTTCACAATAAAAAGAACCTGATGGAAGAGTTAAAGAAGATCAACCGCATCTTGGAGAAAGAATATCCGGATGCATACCGTGAGACGTTGGTCGTTCTGGATGGAACAACAGGTCAGAATGCGCTTGCACAGGCAAAACAGTTCAGTGAAGTGGCAGAGATCACAGGTATCGTACTGACAAAGATGGATGGAACAGCCAAAGGCGGTATCGCCGTAGCAATCCATTCAGAACTGGGGATCCCGGTAAAATATATCGGTGTGGGCGAGACGATCGATGATCTGCAGAAATTTGATGCAGACCAGTTCGTAGATGCATTATTTGATATAGATCCGGATGCACTTGACATTCAGGTAGATCTGTCAGAAAATGAGACAGATGAAGAGCAGGAGTAATCTTTCAGGTAAACAAAACAAAAGGAGTGCAACAAAATGGAAATGTTATCTTTAAAGGCTTTTGAGGAAGCCAGTGAAATTGTAAAACAGGTAACACAGGAAACAAAACTGGTTTACAGCGAGTATCTCAGTGAGCAGACCGGCAACAAGGTTTATTTAAAACCGGAAAACATGCAGCGCACCGGTGCCTATAAAGTCCGTGGCGCTTACTATAAGATCAGTACCCTTTCCGATGAGGAAAGAGAGAAAGGTCTGATTACAGCATCCGCAGGCAACCATGCCCAGGGTGTTGCTTATGCGGCAAAACATTTCGGAGTAAAGGCAACGATCGTAATGCCGACCACTACACCGCTGATCAAAGTAAACCGTACCAAAGGATATGGTGCAGAAGTGGTTCTGCATGGCGATGTCTACGATGAGGCATGCGCAAAAGCTTATGAGCTTGCAGAAGAGCATGGATATACGTTTATCCATCCATTTGACGATCTGGCAGTTGCTACCGGACAGGGAACTATCGCTATGGAGATCTTCAAGGAACTTCCTTTGGTAGATTATATCCTCGTGCCGATCGGTGGTGGCGGACTTGCCACCGGCGTATCCACACTTGCCAAACTGTTGAACCCGAAGATCAAAGTCATCGGTGTGGAACCGGAAGGCGCAAGCTGTATGAAAGCATCTCTGGAAGCAGGAAAAGTAGTGACTTTGCCGATGGTAAATACCATTGCTGATGGTACTGCCGTGAAGACGCCGGGAAACAATATTTTCACATATATTCAGCAGAATCTCGATGACATCATTACGGTAAAAGATGATGAACTCATTGTTGCTTTCTTGGATCTTGTAGAAAATCACAAGATGATCGTGGAAAATTCCGGTCTGCTGACGGTTGCAGCCCTGAAGCATCTGAATGTAGAGGACAAAAAGGTCGTATCTATCTTAAGCGGTGGAAACATGGATGTCATTACCATGTCTTCTGTTGTACAGAAAGGTCTGATCATGCGTGATCGTATCTTTACCGTTTCTGTTCTCCTTCCGGATAAACCGGGCGAACTTTCCCGGGTATCTGCGATTATTGCACAAGAGCAGGGAAATGTTATCAAGCTGGAGCACAACCAGTTTGTCAGCACCAATCGAAATGCGGCAGTGGAGCTTCGTATCACACTGGAAGCATTTGGTACAGAGCATAAGCAGCAGATTATCGCTGCATTGCAGAAAAACGGTTATCGTCCGAGAAGCGTACAGGCAACTCTTTAAACGGTGTGTCTGGATAAGTAGATCCAGGCGGTCAGTGACGTGAAGATCTGGCTTGCCAGCATGCCCCACAGATATCCGCGGATTCCGATCATTGGAACAAAATAAAAGATACAGAAGATCCGAATGCAGCTTCCGATAATGTTTAAGGCAAGCACTGTTTTTGGCTTTCCAAATCCGTGTAAAATGCTGCAAAGTGTACCGGACAGAAACAGAAACGGGCTGATCCAGGATAAGGTGCGGATATAGACGCCGGCCAGATGATTCCCAAACAGGAAGACGCCGATATAAGAACCACCAAGTAAGAACAACAGCGTGCATAAAAATCCGAAAACCAGAGAAGATTCGATGGTTTTTCGGATGAGATGCGCAATCTGTTGTTCTTTTTTTTCGGCCTGGGCTTTTGCAATCTCCGGCAGCAGCATGGCAGACAGGGAATTGCTCAGTACCGCTGGAAACATGATCGTGGAAAATACCATGCCGGTCAGGATGCCGTAGACGCTCAGGGCATCCTCAGAAGAATATCCAAAGGAACGCAGGCTTAACGGGATCAGGATATTTTCCAGACTTTGCGCCAGACTGAGGGAGACACGGTTTATTGTCAGTGGAATCGCCATGGAACATAGATTGCTGGTTCGGGCTTTCAGGTCGTAAAAAGCTTTAGTTGTTATTTTTTGGAAAGCAGATTTTTGGAAAGCAGATTTTTGGAAAACAGTATTTTTTTTCGCAGACAGTGCAGTCAGGGAAAACAGGGCAGAAGCAACCTCGCCAAATACAAGTCCCCACACGGCGATGGCAGCTGTAAATTCCTGCTGCTGTTCTGTTAGGATACTGCATACCAGCCAGACGCCAAGGACACGGATCAGCTGTTCCACTAACTGGGAAGCAGAAGGAATCCCGGCTTTTTTGCGTCCGTAGTAATATCCGCTGATGCAGGCGTGGATACAGGCGAAGGGGATTGCCACCGCCATGATGCGAAGTAGGGGTTCACAGCGTGCTTCGCCCAGCAGATGCAGACTCAGAAAATCAGCATACCGAAACAGAAAAATTGCACAGCAAAACGAAAGCACAAGGGAGAGTGTTGTGCCGATCGTCAGATAGCTTCGGGCGATACGGTCTGTTTTAGAAGAAGCGGTATACCGTGAGATTGCCGTCTGCAGTCCGCCACAGGACAGGGCAAGGCAGAACGCAAACAGTGGAAAAATAAGCTGATAAATGCCAAGCGCCTCTGCACCAATCGTGCGGGAGAGGAATATTTTATAGAAGAAGCCAATAAAGCGGCTGAGGGTACCGGCAAGCGTCAGAATCAGAGTACCTTTGATCAGACTGCTCCGGAAAAGCTTGAATTTCATACAGACGACACCAGCATGTTTTTTATCAGTATATGGCAGTTGAAGAAAAACAGAACCAGAGAATACAGAGAAAAGACTGGGGTGTGGGAAAATGATGTGATATTAAAATGAGTGTAAATTATAATAGAAAACAGATCAGCAGAAGGAGAACGGCATGGGAAGAATGATATATCTGGATCATGCGGCAACGACACGCCCATATCCGGAAGTAGTGGAAGCGATGCTTCCATTTTATAAATTGTATTATGGAAATGCATCCTCTGGCTATGAACTTGGGGCAGACAGCAAGGATGCGATATGGGAAGCCAGAGTTAAAGTAGCTAAAACCTTGCGGGTCAGACCGGAAACCATTTATTTTACATCCGGGGGAACGGAAGGCAATAACTGGGTACTGCGAAAGATCACACAGCGATATCCATCTGGCGGATGCCATGTGATTACCAGCAGCATCGAACATCCGGCAATCTTAAAGACCTGTGAAGATCTGGAATCGCAGGGAGTACAGGTCACACGGCTTTCCGTAGATCACAATGGTGTTGTGAATCTGAAGGAATTGCAGCGGAGTGTGCGGAAAAATACGGTACTGATCTCTGTGATGTATGCCAATAATGAGATCGGAACCATCGAACCGATCCGGGAGATTGGTCAGTTTGCATCAGCCAGAGGGATACTGTTTCATACGGATGCGGTACAGGCATATGGACATGTGCCATTGTATCCGGCACAGATGAAGGTCGATTTTCTGACAGCCAGCGGACATAAATTCTGCGGACCGAAGGGGACGGGATTTCTGTATATCCGTAATCCGAAAAAGATCCAGTCCTTTATAACTGGTGGAAGTCAGGAAATGGGTTTGCGGGCAGGTACGGAAAATGTGCCCGGTATCGTGGGAATCGGAGAAGCAGCACGGATCAGCGGAGAATATCTGGAAGCTCATGGTATGCAGATCAGCCGTCTGAGGGATTACATGATCAGCAGTCTGAAGAAGGAAATCCCCGGTGTGCAGATCAATGGGCATCCTCATCGGCGTTTGCCAGGAAATGTGAATATCTGTCTGCCGGGCATGGACGGTGCAGCTATTGCGGCAATCCTGGATATGGACGGCATCTGTGTGTCGTCAGCCTCAGCCTGTTCCACAGGCAGCAATAAGCCTTCCCATGTGCTGAAAGCCATCGGAAGAACAGACTGGGAAGCGATGGGTGCCCTTCGTCTGACGCTGGGGGAAGAGAATACAAAAGATGAGCTGGATCAGGCAGTAGAATCTCTGAAGCGGGCTGTAGAGAGTCTTGGCGGTATCCGGTAGAAGAATGTTAAGGAACGATTTTGCGTGTAATAAAAATGAACTGATGAAATATGAATAGGAGTTTATATTTCGTCAGTTCATTTTAATATCCATTCAACTGTTTTTAAGCCAGCGGAACACAAGGTTATGAAAATAAGGACACTATTTAAAACTGGCAGAATGAACATTCTGTGCATAATTTAAAATTGTAAGGAGTGCTTTAAAGTTGTCAAAGCGGTAAAAATACAGGCTTGCGTTTTTTATAAACGGTATAACTGTCAAAACCACAGGATTTTAACAATGCCGGAATCTTATCAAAATCCCATGCAATCTGTTCCAGCGCATGTCCGTCAGCACCAATGGTCAGCAGACGTCCGCCCAGTTCGTGATACCGTGAAATGATCTCCTCACAGGGGTTCGGATGTCCAAGCCCGTATTTGAAACCGGCGGTATTTACCTCCAGTGCCTTGTCTATGCGGATCAGCGTCTTTAAGATTTCATCCAGCACTTCTGCATAAGCAGCATAGTTATAATTTTTATTTTTGTCCGGACCATAACGCACGACATAGTCAATATGCCCATAAGCGTCAAAGTCAGAAAACGCTTCCAGATTCTCCAGAATAGAAGAAAAATATTCTTCATAAGCTTCTTTTTCCGTGCGTCCTTCATAGTAGTGCGGATAGTACGGATCTATGCCATGGACGACATGGGAAGAACCGATGACAAAATCAAACGGCATAGAAGCGGTAATGGTCTGTAACTTTTCAGACAGATGAGGCTGCAGCCCAAGTTCAATGCCGAAATGGATCGGGATGCGATCCTGATACTGTTCTTTAAGTTCAGAAATTTTTTTGCTATATTTTGGCAGGTCGATCAGGAATAGATCCGGATCATCCGGGTAATCATAATCCAGATGGTCGGTAATGCAGATTCCCGGAAGCCCGAGATGGATTGCCTGTTCGATCATGCTTTCTGGCAGCGCATCGCTGTCGCCTGAAAAGTTAGTATGCATATGTGAATCCCATATCATAAGTTGTCTCTCCTTGTTTCGTGTAAATGTTCTGAAAGAAAGTGATTTTTTTAACAATGTAAGAATTTTTTTTGTAAATTTTTCACATATTATAATAAAACATGTTAGATGAATTGTCAAAAACATGTTGAATGAGAATGCGGTAACTGTCAAAAATAGTAGAAAAGTTAATATAAAAGAAAATACGTTAGTGAAATTATTAACAAACTTAAAGGAATGCAAGAAAAGCTATTGAATTTGTCGGGCAAATTCGTTAAAATAGGTTTCAGATGGATGAGACATCCTTGAGGAGATGTGCGATCCAGAACATGGATAATCATTATCCAGCAAAGAAGTCACAAAAAATTTCTAGGAGGAATGGAAAATGGCAGTAAAAGTAGCAATTAATGGATTTGGACGTATCGGTCGTCTGGCATTCAGACAGATGTTCGGAGCAGAAGGTTATGAAGTCGTAGCAATCAACGATCTGACAAGCCCGAAAATGCTTGCACATCTTTTAAAATATGATTCTTCACAGGGAACATATGAGAAAGCAGCAACCGTATCTGCCGGCGAAGATTCAATTACAGTAGATGGCAAAGAGATCAAAATCTACAAAGAGCCGGATGCAAACAACTGCCCATGGGGTGCACTTGATGTAGATGTAGTTCTGGAGTGCTCCGGATTCTATACATCAAAAGAAAAAGCACAGGCACACATCAACGCAGGTGCTAAGAAAGTTGTTATTTCTGCTCCGGCAGGAAATGACCTTCCTACTATCGTATATAACGTAAACCACGAGACACTGACAGCAGATGACAAGATCATCTCCGCTGCTTCCTGTACAACAAACTGCCTCGCACCGATGACAAAAGCTCTGAACGACCTTGCACCGATCAAATCCGGTATCATGTGCACAATTCACGCATATACAGGCGATCAGATGACTCTTGACGGACCGCAGAGAAAAGGCGATCTGAGAAGATCCCGTGCAGCAGCAGTTAATATCGTACCAAACAGCACCGGCGCTGCAAAAGCAATCGGTCTTGTTATTCCGGAACTGAAAGGTAAACTGATCGGCGCTGCTCAGCGTGTACCGACCCCGACAGGTTCTACTACAATCTTAAATGCAGTTGTAGAAGGAAACGTAACTGTAGACGAGATCAATGCAGCTATGAAAGCAGCATCTAACGAGTCTTACGGATACAACACAGATGAGATTGTATCTTCTGATATCGTAGGTATGAGATATGGTTCTCTGTTTGATGCAACTCAGACGATGGTTCTTCCGCTTGATAACGGAACTACACAGGTACAGGTTGTTTCATGGTACGACAATGAGAACAGCTATACAAGCCAGATGGTTCGTACAATCAAATACTTTGCTGAATTAGCATAATCAAAGTTAGCATAATCGTAATCAGAAACGATGCTGAGGTCCGGCCTTAAAAGGGCCGGGCCTTATTTTATTAAAAAAATAAAACCTGGAGGTTGCTATGTTAAATAAAAAAAGCGTAGATGACATTAATGTAAAAGGACAGAGAGTACTGTGCAGATGTGATTTTAACGTTCCGTTAAAAGATGGAAAGATCACTGATGAGAACCGTCTGGTGGCAGCACTTCCTACTATTAAAAAACTGATTGCAGACGGCGGGAAAGTAATCCTCTGCTCACACCTTGGCAAACCGAAGGGAGAGCCAAAACCGGAATTGTCTCTGGCACCGGTTGCAGTAAGACTTTCCGAACTTCTTGGACAGGAAGTAAAATTTGCAGCAGATGATGAAGTCGTAGGACCGAATGCAAAAGCGGCAGTTGCAGAGATGAAAGACGGCGATGTCATTCTTCTTCAGAATACCCGTTATCGTGCAGAAGAGACGAAAAACGGCGAGGAGTTCAGCAAAGATCTGGCTTCTCTGTGCGATGTATTTGTAAATGATGCATTCGGTACCGCACACCGTGCACACTGTTCCAATGTAGGTGTGGCAAAACTGGTTCCGACAGCAGTTGTTGGATATTTAATGCAGAAAGAGATTGATTTCCTCGGAAATGCAGTCAACAATCCAAAGAGACCGTTTGTAGCGATCCTTGGTGGAGCAAAAGTTGCAGATAAATTAAATGTTATCTCTAACCTGCTTGAAAAATGTGATACCCTGATCATTGGTGGCGGTATGGCATATACATTCCTCAAAGCAAAAGGATATGAGACAGGCGCATCTTTAGTAGATGACAGTAAAGTAGATTACTGCAAAGAGATGATGGATAAAGCAGAGAAACTTGGCAAAAAACTGCTTCTTCCAGTAGATACCGTTGTTGCAGCTTCCTTCCCGGATCCGATCGATGCTGAGATCCCGGTAGAGACCGTAGCAGTAGATGCGATCCCTGCTGATAAAATGGGACTTGACATCGGCGAGAAGACAGCAGCAATGTATGCAGAAGCAGTAGCATCTGCACAGACTGTTGTATGGAACGGACCGATGGGTGTATTTGAAAATCCGATTCTTGCAAAAGGAACAATCGCAGTTGCAAAAGCACTGGCAGATACCGATGCAACAACCATCATCGGTGGTGGTGATTCCGCAGCAGCTGTAAACCAGCTTGGATTTGGCGACAAGATGACACATATTTCTACCGGCGGCGGTGCTTCTCTGGAATTTCTTGAGGGCAAAGATCTTCCGGGCGTAGTGGCAGCAAATGATAAATAGGTGCATATCACTTTAAGATTGTTATGAAACTGTACGGATTGCTTTGAAATACCGACGAAAAAATAAGCAACAATATTAATAAAGTAGTAGAAGGAGACAGGGAAAATGGCTAGAAAAAAAATTATTGCAGGAAACTGGAAAATGAATAAAACACCGAGCGAGGCAGTTGCTCTGGTAAATGAATTAAAACCGTTAGTAGCAAATGAGGATGTTGATGTTGTATTCTGTGTACCGGCAATTGATATCATTCCGGCTATGCAGGCAGCTGAAGGCAGCAACATTGCGATCGGTGCTGAGAATATGTATTTTGAAGAGAGCGGCGCTTATACCGGCGAGATTTCTCCGGCAATGCTTGTAGATGCAGGCGTTAAATATGTCATTATCGGTCATTCTGAGAGAAGAGAGTATTTCGCAGAGACAGATGAGACTGTAAATAAAAAAGTTCTGAAAGCTTTCGAGCATGGCATTACACCGATCGTATGCTGTGGCGAGACTCTGGCTCAGAGAAAACAGGGCATCTACATCGACTGGATCCGCATGCAGATCAAGATTGCGTTCCAGAATGTAACAGCAGCTCAGGCAGCTACCGCGGTGATCGCATATGAGCCGATCTGGGCGATTGGAACAGGTGAGACAGCTACTTCTGATCAGGCAGAAGAAGTATGTGGCGCAATCCGTCAGTGCATCGCAGAAGTATACGATCAGGCAACAGCAGACGCAATCCGTATCCAGTACGGCGGATCTGTAAAAGGCAGCAATGCAGCAGAACTGTTTGCAAAACCGGATATTGATGGAGGCCTGGTAGGTGGTGCATCTCTGAAAGCAGATTTCGGCGATATCGTAAATTACAAATAAGTAAGCAGGCTGAAATAATTAGATATATACGGTATATTAAATCTGAATATATATCTGTGTTAATAGGTATGATAAGAATCAGGTCTGGTTTTGCAGACCTGATTCTTGTATAGGGATAAATTAATAGAATAAAAACATTAAAGAAGGAAAAATCTATGAGTAAAAAACCAACGGTACTTATGATATTGGACGGTCTTGGATTAAATGAAAATCACAAGGCAAATGCAGTATTTGAAGCAAAAACACCTGTTTTGGATAAACTGATCAAAGAGTATCCTTTTGTACAGGGAAATGCCAGCGGACTTGCTGTCGGACTTCCAGATGGACAGATGGGTAACTCCGAGGTAGGTCATCTGAATATGGGTGCCGGACGTATCGTATATCAGGAACTGACCCGTATTACAAAGGCAATCGAAGATGGCGATTTCTTTAAAAATAAAGCATTGTTAAAAGGCATTCAGAATGTAAAAGAAAACGGTTCTGACTTACATCTTTACGGACTGCTTTCCGATGGTGGCGTACACAGTCATATTACACATCTGTTTGGTCTGCTGGAGCTGGCAAAACGGGAAGGTGTCGAAAACGTTTATGTACACTGCTTTATGGATGGTCGTGATACTGCACCGACTTCCGGAAAAGGATATATCGAAGAACTTCAGGCAAAGATGAAAGAGATTGGTGTGGGCAAGATTGCCTCCATCAGTGGTCGTTACTATGCGATGGATCGTGATAACCGCTGGGATCGTGAGCAGAAAGCGTATGAAGTCCTTACCGAAGGAAAAGGCAATCAGGCGACAGATCCGGTCGCTGCAATGCAGGCATCTTATGATGAGGGCGTGACCGATGAATTTGTCGTACCGGTAGCGATCATGGAAGGTGGAAAACCGGTAGCTACGATCAAAGATAAGGATACAGTAATTTTTTATAATTTCCGCCCGGACCGCGCCCGTGAGATTACAAGAGCATTTTGTGCAGATACGTTTGACGGATTTGAACGTGGAACGAGAAAAGATATTACCTATATTTGCTTTACAGAGTATGATGTGACTATTCCAAATAAAGAAATCGCATTTAAAAAAGAAGAACTGGCAAATACTTTTGGCGAGTTCCTTGCTGCAAATGGTAAGACACAGGCTCGGATCGCGGAAACTGAAAAATATGCGCATGTTACGTTTTTCTTTAACGGCGGTGTGGAAGAGCCGAATAAAGGCGAGGATAGAATCCTTGTAAATTCTCCGAAAGTGGCAACCTATGACCTGAAACCGGAAATGAGCGCCTATGAAGTATGTGACAAATTGGTAGAAGCAATCAGATCCGATAAATACGACGTGATCATTATCAACTTTGCAAATCCGGATATGGTAGGCCATACCGGAGTGGAGACAGCAGCTGTTGCGGCAGTAGAAGCAGTGGATAGCTGTGTAGGCCGTGCAGTAGAAGCCATTAAAGAAGTAGATGGACAGATGTTTATTTGTGCAGATCACGGAAATGCAGAGCAGCTGGTAGATTATCAGACAGGCGAGAGCTTTACAGCCCATACGACGAACCCGGTACCATTTATTCTGGTAAATGCAGATCCTTCTTATACATTAAGAGAAGGCGGCTGCCTGGCTGATATCGCACCGACACTGATTGAACTGATGGGTCTGACCCAGCCTCAGGAAATGACAGGAAAATCATTGCTGATCCGCAAGTAAGTGTGACAAATGTTGTAATGGGGCAAAACCGATCAACGTGTAAAAGGCAAAATTAAATATCCCCACACATAGAAACCCTGAACTACCGGGAATTTTTCCCAGCAGTTCGGGGTTTTTCTCATTAAATTTGAAATTTATTCAGTTACAGAATACTGGAAAAATAAAGCCTTGAGATATGGGAAAAATCCTGTATTCCAAGGATTTTTTATTTGAAACACAGTCTTTCAAATAAAAAGATGTGTTTTTTGTAATATTAATATAAAAGAGGAAGTATTGTTTCGGAAAAGATATAAATCAGGGGCGCTGGCATTTAACCAACTCCTTTACCAGCGCAGATATAAGCGTTAATTGAAGAGGAGTAAGCTTGTCGGTGTTCTCAACAAGAATAGAATTTTCATTTATAGATTGCGAGTTTTCAACAAATGATGACGATTCCGTAAAAAATTCCTGTGGAGTAATCTGCAGGTATTCGCAGATGTAAAAGAAAACCTGCATGGAAGGATAGGACTTTTTGTTTTCAATTCGGTTAATATAGCTTTCATTTTGTCCTATGGCAAGACTCATCTCACGAGCCGAAACATTTTTTGATTCCCTTAGCTGAGCAAGTCTCTCTGAGAAAAAATCTTCATACATTTTAGAACCCTCCTTTAGATAATTATATGTGTCGCATTTGCGAAAACAGGACATATAAAATCGTAAATGGTTTGACATAGGATATTTAATGACGTATGATATATGTATCAAGTCATTTTATGTCATATAAAAATACATCGAAGCTTATATATGATTTAAAATATGATGATGAAAAAACTATACATGGGGGAGATATAGACTGTTGTTTATAACTGTATAGAAATGAAAAAACAAAGATTTCAATTAATAAAAGTAACGTCTGGCTGTCTGGTCATGCTTGTTTATTTTGTGCTGATTTATGCCTTGATGTGGAAACTTCCGATTTTACAGAACCTGGAGCTGCTTATGAGACGACGGGCGCTTATTGTAATAAGTCTGTTGTATTGTATCGCTTTGTATATGCTGATCTGTCTGCTGGAGGGAATGAAGATTGGACAACGTCGTATTTTGGATCTGATCTTTGGATTTTTTTTCAGTTCACTTTGCATCAATGTGGCAGTAGCCCTGATCGTACTCGTATTTCAGGTCAGTTTATGGAAAAGGCTCCTGTTATGTGTAATCATTTTGACAGCCATACAGAGTGTGATCGGTTTCAGATGGATCATCTGGTGCCACAGGATTTATGAAAGATATCAGTTCCGCAGAGAAGCAGTATTTATATATGGAAACAGAGAGGACGAGGGCGAATACACAAGGGTAAATAATACGATTCACAGATATTTTACAATAAGCCGGTCCATTGATTTTCATGATGGAACAGAGCATATATTTGAACAGATCAAAGATAGTTTTGTTGTTTTTCTTGGCGATATTCCTGTGGATGTCCGGAACATTATTTTGAAATTCTGTATGAAGAATAAGATTGAGTGTTATTGTATTCCGAAAATATCAGACATCTACATACAAAATTCAAAGGTATTACAGTTGAATGATAAATTATTACTTCGTTATCCGCCATTGGCGATTGAAGGGATTCATGCTGTGTTGAAACGAATGTTGGATATTATCGTGGCATTGCTTATGCTGATCTGCTTTTCCCCTATCATGCTTGTGATCGCAATTTGCGTAAAGAAAGAAGATGGTGGGGAAATTTTTTATTATCAGGATCGGGTAACATTACATGGAAAACCATTTCAGATGTGTAAGTTTCGAAGCATGAGGGAAGATGCGGAAAAAGATGGCATACAGCTTGCTAAAAAAAATGATGACCGGGTAACCAGAATTGGAAAGATTATCCGAAATCTTCATTTTGATGAATTACCGCAGCTGATACAGGTGTTAAAAGGTGATATGTCTTTGGTCGGACCAAGACCGGAACGGCAGGAATATATTGACGCCTATACACAGAGAATACCGGAGTTTAAGGAAAGGCTGAAAGTAAAAGCAGGGCTGACCGGATATGCCCAGGTCTACGGGCGTTATAATTCGGAGCCAGAAGATAAGATCAAATATGATCTTTATTATATTTACAACTATTCGTTCTGGCTGGATATTAAGCTGCTGATACTGACAGTAAGAATTTTATTTCAGAAAGAAAATACGGAAGGATTTGATCCGGATATATCATAATAACGATATTGCCGTGAAGGCAATATGCATATGAATGAAAAAAAGAGAGGAAGAGAACATGAAAGATTCTACAGAAGAAAAGATTGCACATGAAAAAGTGTATGTGATCATTGGATGGCTGATTACGCTGGTACAGATTGTGATCAGCGGAGTTACGTTGTTTATGGTAAATAAAGCAGATCTTTTACCGACAAAGATAATAGCGATTCTGGCGGTTGTGCTTGTGGTGCTGATCGTTGTCTGTCGTTTACTGATGAAACGAAAAGTAAAAAGAGTTCGTTTTATTATCGGTGTGATCCTTGCTGCACTTATGTCTGTCTGCCTGATCTTTGCAGACGGTAAAGTAGCTGAGTTGACAACTACTTTGCAGGATATTACAGATGCACAGGAAGAGACCACCAAAATGGGCGTATATGTACTCAAAGACGATGCAGCGACAACGATACAGGATGCGGCAGGATACCGGTTTGGTATTTTGAAAGAGAATGCCAGAACAGATACGGATAATGCTGTAGCGCAGATTCAGGAGGCATTACAGGGAAGCATCGCCACCTGCGAATATGTAGGTATTTCAGATCTGGCAGATGCATTGCGCAGTGGAGACAGTAAAGCAATCGTTGTAAATGAAGATTTTATTGATATGGTGTCTGAAATAGAAGGGTACGAGGGCTTTTCTGACGAGGTAAAAGAAATCGCTTCTTATACTTGGAAAAGTACAGTAAAAAAATATGAGGATGACACGGCGCAGAACAAAGATGTCTTTACAATGTATATCAGTGGAATTGATACATTTGGCGATATATCAACTAAAAGCAGAAGTGACGTAAATATTCTGGCTGTTGTCAATACGAAGACAAAACAGGTACTTCTTGTTTCTACACCAAGAGATTACTATATTCCACTTTCCATATCTGGTGGCGTAAAGGATAAGCTGACCCATGCAGGAATCTATGGTATTGATGTATCAAAGGATACGCTGGAAGATTTGTATGGCATGAAAGTGGATTATTATTTCAGAATTAATTTCAGCGGATTTGAACAGATTATTGATGCACTGGGAGGCATTACGGTTCAGTCAGATTATACATTTGATGTAGCACCTTCCTTCCATTACGAAAAGGGAAGCAATGAAGTAAATGGTATCGAGGCGCTGGCGTTTGCAAGAGAGCGACATGCATTTGCAGAGGGTGACCGTCAGAGGGGAAAAGACCAGATGGCAGTTATTACCGGTGTGATCCAGAAAATGCAGACACCGGCTGTATTACAGAACTTTTCCGGTTTGATGCAGGGATTACAGGGAAGTTTTGAATCCGATATTCCGTATGAGACACTGGCCGGTCTGGTAAAAGAACAGCTTTCCAATGGCGGAAGCTGGAATGTCAGCTCTTACAGTGTGGATGGCACAGGAACAAAAGCATCCACTTATTCGATCAGCAAACCGGTATATGTCATGATTCCGGATCAGACGACGGTAGAGAAAGCCAAAACAATGATCCAACAGGTTGCTGCCGGCGAGACAGTTTCTACTGAGGAGTAACAGAAGGTAACGTATGAAGAAAATACTGATCCTTGCAACAGTAGGCGGTTTTCTGGAGCAATTTGAAAAACATAATGTGTCCCTTCTTCAGGCTGATGGATATGAGGTTCATTATGCTGCAAACCTGGAACATATGAATTATCTATATTCGATGGAGCAGCTGGAACGGCGGCATGTTGTAATGCATCATATTGATATTCAGAAGTCTCCCTTTAAGCTCAGGAAAAACAATAAAGTTTTAAAAGAGATTTTGAAAATCCTGCAGGAAGAAGAGATACATCTGATTCACTGTCATACCCCGGTAGGGGGATTGCTGGGCAGACTGGCAGCCAAAAGATGTCGGGCAGATGGTTGGAATATAAAAGTAATCTATACGGCACATGGATTTCATTTTTATCAGGGAGCGCCGCTCCCTGCCAGCTGTCTGTATTATCTTGTAGAACGTTGGCTTGCCAGAGAAACAGATGTTTTGATCACAATAAACAGCGAAGATTTCCAGCGGGCAGAACGTTGGAAATTTCATGACGGAGGAAGAGCAGTCTGTGTTCCGGGAGTTGGACTGGATATGGATTATTTTTCCCCGGTCTGTGAAGAGGAAAAATACAGAAAAAGAGCATTGCTGAATATTCCGGAAGAAACCTGTCTGTTTCTGTCTGTGGGGGAACTGAACAGAAATAAAAATCATCTGAATGTTTTGCGTGCACTGAACAAATTAAAAAAAGAGGGTATGGATCTGACAGAGATCCGTTATGGCATCTGTGGAGAGGGATTGTATCGAAAGAAACTGCAAACCTACGTTTTAAAACATCATTTAAAAGAAACGGTTAGTTTCTACGGATATTGTGAAAATATAAAAGATTATCTGGCCTGTGCAGATTTTTCTGTTTTTCCTTCCAGAAGAGAAGGCCTTGGCATGGCTGCGTTGGAAGCTCTATCTATGGGGATCCCCGTGCTTGCAGCGGATAACCGTGGAACAAGAGAATATATGAAAAATGGAATCAACGGGTTTGTCTGTTCCTGGAAAGATGTGAATGGATATAAAACATTGCTTCAACGGATGGCAGATCTGGCAGAGGAAGAACTGGAAAGCATGAAAACGAATTGCCGGAATACGGTAAACCGTTTCGCATGGAGTAATACAGAAGAGATCATGAGGCACGTATATGAAAGGATGAGTGCTAGCGAGTCAACATACTTGCATGATTGAACGACGAATGCTGATTATGAACTGTTTTGACTCATCAGATAATGCGTGCATGAGAGTCAATATGTTCCTATGATTGACGAGCGTTGGATGTTGGTCATAAGTCATTTTTACTTATGTTATAACAGACTGAGAGATGAAGAAAGTTTATGAAAAGAAAAGAGAATATGAAACATGCGGTTTTGAAAAGAAAGGAACCGCTGATCAGTGTAATCATGTGTGTGTATAACCCGGAGGATAAAGCACAGCTGATGTCTGCTGTCAGATCGATCATTCAGCAAAAATATTCACACTGGGAACTGCTTTTATATAATGATGGGTCAGATTCAGAATATCTGGCGCAGATTCAACGGGCAGTATCTCTGGATGAACGGATCCGGTATATAGAAGGAAAAGAAAATCATGGTCTGGCATATGGACTGAATGTTTGTCTTGCACAGGTCAGAGGCAAATATGTAGCCAGAATGGATGGGGATGATATTTCTGCACCATTACGTTTCCAGAAGATGTGCGAATTTCTGGAAACACATCCGGAATATCAATGGGTTGGATGCAATACGGCGCTGATCAACGAGAATGGACGCTGGGGGGATCGAAAGATGCCAAGGATTCCAAAGGCAGAAGATTTTCTGAAGTATTCTCCCTATGTTCATCCGGCTGTCATATTCCGAAAAGAAGTTTTGACAGCCTGTCATGGATATAAAATCTCCAGACGGGGAGAAGATTATGAGCTGTTCATGCGGCTGCATTCGGAAGGGTATCAGGGCTACAATCTTCAGGAAGAATTATTTTTTTACAGAGAAGATCAGAATACATATCATCACAGAAAATATCAATATCAGATAGAAGAAGTAGGAATCCGTTTTCGCGGTTTTCGTTCGCTGAAAATATTGCATTTGTCTACCTTCTTTTATGTAATCAAACCGTTGCTTACCGGTTTGCTGCCGTATTCCATATTAAACAGACTAAAAATGAAATTGAGGAAAGAGATGCATGTGGAAAGATACGAGGGAAGACAGACTCAACAGATATAAGCAGATCCTGCAACAGTGTCCGGAATTATATCGGTCTGCCCCGGGAGAATCAGATGAAGCGAAAATATATGAAAATTTTACATCCGGGGATTCGGCATGTAATGATTTTATAACCGAAGATGCAGCTTGTGAAAAATCCACATATGAAAATGGTATGTCTGGGAATGCCGAAGAAAAGAATGTATGTGAGAAGATTCCTGAAAACGAAGAAGAAAGAAACGTATATGATTATGTTCTTGCGCCTGCCCTGCATGGATTTGTCTGCTGGGTCTTAAGGGAAGCAGTTGCAGCAGGTACAAAGCGGCTGTATTTCCTTGCCAGGGATGGATATCTGATGTATCAGGCGGCAGATAAAATATGCAAAAAGTTGCAGTTGCCGATTTCCTGTAAATATCTGAGCTGCTCCAGATATTCCATTCGTGTGCCGATGTATCACAGAAACTATACAGAAGCGCTGGAATACATATGCAGAGGCGGAATTGATCTTACCATGGATCGAATCCTGAACCGTGGAGCACTGGAGGAACAGGAAAAACAGAATGTTCTGGAGATGTTGAACGAAGAATTTCAGAGAAATTCACAGACAATGTTTCGGATGCAGGAAAATATTCCCTATGCAAAGCTGGAGCAGATCCGTCAGGCATTGGAAAAAAATGTCTATTTCAGAAACTGCCTGGAATCTCATTCCAGAGAGGCATTGCCGGGTTTTGAAGGTTATCTGGAACAGGAGGGACTGTTGGATGACATTCCATCTGCATTGGTAGACAGCGGATGGATCGGTTCCATGCAGAAAGTATTGAACGATGCGGTTCGTTTTATAAAGGAAAAACGGGTAGTGCCTCTGGAAAGACAACAGGCAATACTGTCAGACGAACTGAAAAGAGTATCAGATGCAGAACAGACAAATATAGCAGAAAGAATATTAGATGCGGAGCAGGAAAATACAGTAGAAACAACATTAGATGCGGAACAGATAAATACACCAGAAATAACAAGACATGCTGAAACAGAGATGGAAGGATATTACTGGGGATTATATGAATTACCTGAGGGCGTAGATCCGAAAACATACCATAGTTATTACTTTTCTCCGGGAGAGCATATTCGGGAAAAAGTATATTTCAGCAACAGCTTGTTTGAAACCATATTTAGTGCGCCGCATGGCATGACGATGGGATACTGCAAGATGGCGGATGGTTATGCACCGGTTTATGCAGAAATATCAGAGCAGCAGTACCATTTTATGAAAAAAATAGAGGGGCATATGCTCCGTTATACAGAAAAGATGCTTCCGAATATCCATTCAGAAGCGGACTTGTTGTGTGAAAATGACAGGAAAACAATTTTTCGTCTGCTTCGCATTTTTATGGGAGAGCCGACGGAAGCAGAAGTAGAACAGTTTGGAAATCATCGTTTTTCCGACGATGTGCTGGATGATGGAAATCGCCAGATTGCAGAAGTCATGACAGAGGAAGAACTTACCTCCAATCATATATGGAATAAGATTAAGGTCATGTGTGGACTGGAAAAGAAATATATCAGGGAAAGCCCATGGTATGAAGGAAGCGCAGTGAGAAACGGGCAGCATGTGAAACGGCATCTGCACCGGTATGCGGCATATAAATACCTGTTATATCTCAGAAAGAAACGATTGTGGAGAAAGAATTATGGATAAAGCGGAACAAAGAAAACAATACTGGTTTGTCATACGGGAACTGACATCCAGAGAGATAAAAAGAAAATATTCGAGATCAAAGCTTGGCATTGTATGGAGCGTGTTGAACCCATTGCTGACAATGGCCGTTATGTCTATGATCTTTTCTTATATGTTCAAACATTCGATTGAAAACTATCCGATCTATTATCTGTGCGGAAATGTTATCTGGCAGTTATTTACCGGAGCGACGAATTCGGCGATGACAACGCTGGTGGATAATAAAATGATGCTGATCAAAGTAAAATTTCCCATGCAGATCTTTGTTCTGGCGAGGGTATATACAGCGGTCATCAACTTTCTGTATTCCATGATCGCATTTGCCCTAATGATCTGTGTATTCCGGGTAATACCGAGTCCGGCATTGCTTTTTCTTCCAGTCATTGTATTTTTGCTCGTGATATTTGCACTGGGAATCTCGTATATTCTGGCAACTGCTTATGTGTTTTTCGGTGATGTAAAACATCTGTATTCCGTTGTGCTGACGCTGTGGCTGTATATGTCTGCCATTTTTTATCCGGTTCAGCAGCTGCCGGATTTTTTACAGAAAATCATCGGCTGCAATCCGATCTTTAATTATATTGACAGCATGCGATGCCTGGTATTGTACAGAGCACTGCCGCCGACAGCAGAGATTATGAAAATCATACTGTGGGCAGTGGGAAGTTATCTGATCGGTTACACCATTTTCAGATGCAATAAAAATAAGATTATGCAGAAGATCTAAAAGAATCTGACTGCTGTATTTTGTACAACATCGTGACAAAAAATCATGCAGTGTATGTAATCTGTAATGCTTTATAGCTGAAAATGTAAATGGAAAGGAATATGTGATAATAAATATTCTGATTATCATACAGGGAAATTATGAGATTTGTAAAAACGAAACAGGCAGTGAAAAAAAAGAAATATTATCGTTTGCTGACAGGCTTTCTGGCTCTTGTGCTGGGAATCTTTCTGCTGCATCCGGGAACTGCAAAGGCAGCAGGGGAGAAAGTCTATTTTGGATCAGAATCCTATGAGTGGACGCTGGATGCCAATGTGTTTCTGGGCGTGTATGCGTCCAGTGATCAGACATTGGATCATGTAGAGATGACAATCCGATATGATGCGGATATGCTGGAATTTCAACAGGGCGGAGAACTGGTCGAACCGGGACTTGTCAAACTGGACAGTACAGGGGTAAAAACCAAAGAATTCAAAAGAATGCTTTCTTTTAAGACGAAGATGTCCGGAATGACGGTTGCAACGATTGAAAACAGTGTCCTTACACTTCAGGACGGAACACAGCAGACCATGGCGGAAACGGAAGTTCCCATCCAGATCCAGATACCGGAAAGCTGTAAATTAAGTAGCATTAAAGTCAATGGAACAGCGTTAAACGGATTTCGTTCAGATTTGACACGCTACACGATGGCAGTCGGTTCGGAGATTGAAAAGGCAGAGATCGAGACCGAACCGTCGGATGTTTACTGTGAGATATCCGATACCACCTTGCAGCAGGGCGAAAATGTGATTTCCGTGATCGCAGAAAATGATAAGCATGAAAAAGCCAAATATATGTTGTATGTAAACCGTGCGGAAAAAGTACAGAAAGCGGATACTGCACAAAACGGGCAGGAGACGGTGGCGCGAGATTCGGCTGTTAAAGAGGAAAACTCGGATGTGCAGGATAATCAATCCGCTGATGCTAAAAACATATCATGGAAAAGTTTTATTAATGATAATCAAAAGGAATTACTCTGTCTTGGCATAGTGATTTTAATTTGTCTTATTTTAATTATATTTAGAATAAAAATTTCTAAACAAGCTGTCAAACAGAATAAGAATAAAGAAAAGAATATCCAATCGAACGAAATATGGAATATTAATATTGAAGATAATCTTCGAAAAACATCGCCTCTGGATCAAATATACGAAAAAAAAGTTATTGAAAATCCGGAAGAAGAAATGATACAAGAAACAAGATCTTTGAAAAAGGAGGATTATCAAAAGGCTTCTGATTATTTGATAGAAGATGAAATAGAGATTTTAGTAGATCATGTCACTATTGATTTTAAAAGAGAAAAGGATGAATCCAGCAGTGTAAAAGAGCTTGTGATCCGTACTTTAAAAAGACAGCGTTCCGTATCTACATTCCGGGCACTGGACGATATCAGCTTTCAGGTCATGAAGGGCGATGTTGTAGGTATTATTGGAACGAATGGTTCTGGAAAAAGTACAATATTAAAGATTATTTCCGGTGTTTTGAAGCCAACAGCGGGAAAAGTCATTGTAGATAGAAATAAAGTACAGCTTTTAACTTTGGGAACCGGATTTGATATGGAACTGACCGGCAGGGAAAATGTATATTTGAATGGGGCAATTATCGGTTATACGAAAGAATATATTGATGAAAAATATGATGAAATTGTAAAGTTTGCCGAATTAGGAGGATTTATGGATGAAAAGGTTAAAAACTATTCATCAGGTATGGTTTCAAGGTTGGGGTTTGCAATTGCTACTGTGCGTGAGATACCGGAAATTTTAATATTGGATGAGGTATTGAGTGTTGGAGATATGTTCTTCAGAAAGAAGAGTGAGCAGCGGATACAAAAAATGATTCATGGTGGTTCTACCGTTTTAATTGTGTCACATTCGCCGGCTGTTATCCGTAAAAATTGTACAAAAGTGGTATGGATTGAGAAGGGTCGGTTAAGGGCAGTTGGTGATCCAGATGTAGTATGTACAGCTTATGAAAAAATGCAACAGGAAAATTGATAAATCCCTATAAACAATGAAAGGAAGAAATATATGGCAATAACAGTAGATGTATATGGAAGTTGTGTAAGCAGAGATTTATTTCGATATGTTAGTCCAGGAAAATATGAATTTAAAAGATGTGTTACACAGATACCAATCAGTACTTTATATGAAAAGGCAGTAAGATTTCACGAAGAAAATATTCAGGAAATGAATATGACAGAATATGAAAAAACGCTTTTTAAAATTCAAACGCAAAAATTGTTGCCCCAGATTTTGAAAAAAAATAAATCTGATATTCTAGTCATTGATCTGGCAGATGAATTGATGGAAAGATGTCAGATCAAAGGGAAGACATCAGGACAGATTGCTCAGATGCCGGGAAAAGAAGATCAGTATGAACAGCTTTTGAAAAAAGAAAGAGAGTATACAATAGTAGATAGATTTCATCCAATACAACAGGAACAAAAGCTATTAGAGAAAAAGTATCGTAAATTTACATCTGAAATATTATACGGCTCTACTAATCCAGATGGATATAAACCAGAGCAGATTGTGATAATAGAGGCTATATATGCATCCGATATATTAGGAAATGATGGAAGACTTCATAAACATGATTCTCGATATAATATTGGAGAAAGTAATGAGTGGTTGGAAAAGTTATATGAAATGTTATATAGATTTTTACCGGGATGTCAAATGATAAAATTACCGCGCTTTTTGCATTCATCGGAAAATCATATTCATGGGCTACATCCATTGCATTATATGTCAGATACTTATTATTATATGGAACGTGCTTTAGATGTTGTAAATGGATATTCCAATGTAAATACACTGGAAAATTTGAGAAATGAGCAATCTTTATTGAATCGATTACAGACAAGAACAGTGAATGAATTAGCAATATTTGAATTAAAAAAACAGATTCACGAATTGCAGAATAAATTAAAAAACATTTAGTGATATTGAAAAGGAATGTGGGGTAATTTATTTTTTTAATAAAACAACATACTTATAGTGTATTAAGTAAGAGCAGGAGATTTATGGGAATTCGATTAAAATGTTATGATAAGTTAGTGAATCAGGTACCAGGAATTCAGCAACGTTATAAAAAGAAACGATCTAGCGTAGAAGGAATACAGCGAATAGAAGCTTGGAGTTATTTAATAGGTCTAAATATTCTGTATCATGTATTTCACTATAAAAAAATAGGAAAAACAGAAAAATATCCGTTTTATGAAATAAAAACACTTTATGAAAAAGGAAGTGAATCATCATTATCACAATACGGTTCTGTTCAGAAAATGGTCGAAGAATTGGCAGAGTATGATGTAATTTCTTTTGATGTATTTGATACGTTGATTTTTCGCCCATTCTCGGATCCAACAGATTTATTTTATTTTATTGGAGATAAATTAAGCTATATGGATTTTAAGCGAATCCGACAGGAATTAGAGTGGAAAGCCCGTGAAAAGAAATTTAAGGATAAAAATACATATGAGGTTAATCTTGAAGAAATATATGATGTGATTTCGACACAAACGGGGATAGAAAAAGATACAGGCATTTTGTATGAGCTGCAGTTTGAAAAAAAATATTGTTTTGCAAATCCTTATATGTATGAAGTTGTTAAAGAACTAAAAAAATTGCATAAAAGAATAATTATTATATCTGATATGTATTTGAATACCAAACAGATTCAAGATTTGCTTCAAAATGTCGGATATGAAGTGTTTGACAATTATTATGTATCATGCGATCTTCAGAAGTCGAAGAGTGATGGTCATATATATGAGTATGTGAAAACATGTGAAAAAGAACTATTACAAAAAGATAATTTGAAATATATCCACATTGGGGATAATTATATTTCAGATATAGAGAATGCTCAAAAACACGGATTTAAAACAAAACATTATATAAATGTAAATGTAGCCGGAAAACAATTTAGACCTTATGATATGTCTTCTATAACAGGGAGTATTTACCGAGGAATTGTAAATGCTCATATTCATAATGGATTAAAAGAATATTCAAAAGAATATGAATATGGTTTTATATATGGAGGCTTATTTGTTACCGGATATTGTCAGTTTATTCATGATTATGTTCAACAACACAATATAGAAAAAATTCTTTTTCTGGCAAGAGATGGAGATATTTTACGAAAGGCATATGAGAAGTTATATCCTGAAGAAAAAGAAAAATGTAAATATATATATTGGTCGAGATTAGCAGCAACTAAGATGTCTGCAAGTTATTTTAAATACGACTATTTTCGACGCTTTTTGTATCATAAAATAAATCAGGATTATTCGCTGCATCAAATTTTTTCTTCTATGGAATTGGATGATATGTTAGATCCATTCTTACAGGAATTTAATTATAAAGATACAACACAATTAACTGATAAAAATGTACAAAATGTAAAAGAATATTTGGGAAATTTATGGGAAGAAGTTCTTGGACATTATGAAGAACAGTTAGAAGCAGCTAAAATATATTTTGATGAAAATTTAGAGAATAGTAGACAAGTACTGGCTGTTGACATTGGTTGGGCTGGAAGTGGAGCAATTATGCTAGATTATATTGTTAATTCAATATGGAATATGAATTGCAATATAATTGGAATGATTGCTGGTACAAATTCCTGCCATAATGCTGAACCTGATACGAGTGAAACTTTTTTACAGAGTGGAAAATTGGTAAGTTATATGTATTCACAAAGAGAAAATAGAGATTTATGGAAACTGCATAATCCAGATAAAAAACACAATCTGTATTGGGAAATGCTATTGGATGCTCCACATGGAAGTTTAAGAGGATTTTATCCGGATTTACATAATGACTATAAATGTAGATTCAAAGAATACGATGGAAATACATCAGAAGTTTTAGCTGTACAATATGGTATTTTGGAATTTGTAGAAAAATGGAAATTTTACTATAAAGATAATCCAACATTTTTTAATATCTCTGGTAGAGATGCCTATGCTCCAATGATTTTGGCAATGAGTGGGAATTATATGAAGAATATTATGGGAATGATGGATGATGCAAACATTTAATAAAGTAGATTTACAAAAAAAAGTACTATTGGTATCTCATGAAATGACATATACGGGAGCACCAAGAAGTCTTTTAAATATAGCACATATGCTAAAAAGAGCTGGCTATATGGTGGATGTTTGGACGATTAAGGATGGTATATTTAGCCAGGAATTTAAAAAAGAAGATATTGATGTTTGTGTTATAGATTCCAAAATAAAGAATTTGAAATTAAATCTTACACAATATCAGTTTGTGATACTTAATACGTTTTTTTCGGCGCATCTTGTTACTGATTTTCAAAAAGTAACAAAAACATTTTTGTATATTAGAGAAGCTCAAAATATTTTTCAGATAGCCCATGATTGTCAAATGGATGTAAATGATATTTGTATGGCAGATAATGTGATTTGTGTAAGCGAATATGCAGAAAAATTTATTTCTGCTTATTGTATGCCTAAAAAATTACATGTTTTACATAATTTTGTTAATGATGTATATCGCAATGATTGGAATATTGTCAGAGATGGAAAGATTCATTATTTATTATCAGGGACTTACGAAAAACGAAAAGGATTTGATATAGCAATTAAAGCTTTTTTGAGTATGCCGGAAAATTTAAAGAAAATAACTTGTTTGCATATTGTGGGTAGAAAGCCAGAATGGGCAAGGGAGTATTGGGAAAAACTGGAATTAATGTATGATGATCGTATTATAGATCATGGAGAAATTGCTGATGAAAATAAAAGATATGCATTATATAGAAAAATGAATGTTTTTGTTATTGCATCAAGAGATGAGTCATGTTCTCTAGTTGCGCTAGAGGGTGCAATGTTGGGAAAGGCGTTAATTATGTCTGAAAATGTCGGGGCTCAATATTTGGATAAAAAAAAGGCATGGGTGTATGAAACGGAAGATATTGGTGGATTATGTAGAAAAATGTGTGAATTAACAAGTAGAAAAAAACTAATTTTAAATGGCCTTCAAATGAGACAAGCATATAAAAAAACATCAACGGAAAAAATATATAAAATTAATTTTTTCAAATTAATTACGGAGGAAGAAAAAAATGGAACCTAAAGTTTCAATTGTCATGCCTGTGTATAATGTAGAGAGATATTTAACGCAAAGTTTAGAAAGCGTTATAGCGCAATCTTTGAATGAAATTGAAATTATTTGCGTTGATGATGGTTCAAAGGATTTTTCATCTCAGATTCTTTCCTATTTTGAAAAAAAAGATTCGCGGATAAAAGTTGTTTCAACAGCTAATCATGGATATGGGCATGCTATGAATCTGGGTATTCAAATGGCTACGGGGAAATATATTGGGATTGTAGAACCAGACGACTATGTAAATGAACGTATGTATGAATATTTGTATGACGTAGCAGAAATGTACAATGTAGATATTGTAAAAGCAGATTTTAAAAGATTTACAACACCATTAAATTCAGAAATGAATACTTTATATCAATCAGTTGCTGATGACCAAAGTGCTTATAACAAAGTGATATCTCCAAATGTGAATAAAGAAATTTTTCGGTATATTGTTAATATATGGTGCGGTATTTATCGACGAGATCTTATCTTATCAAACAATATAAAGTTTAATGAATCACGAGGCGCATCTTTTCAGGATAATGGATTCTGGTTTCAGACACTTTGTTATTGCAAGAAAATTTACTATGTGCAGATTCCTTTTTATATGAACCGACGAGATAATAGTAGTTCATCTGTAAATCAATTAGAAAATATATATGCAGGAAATCGTGAATTTGAATTTATTTATAAGATAATGAATGATGTACCTGGAATTAAAGAAAAATTTTTGGATGGTTATCATATTAAAAAATATCAAACATACAAATTTAATCTTAATCGATGTGCAGAACATATGAAAGAAGATTATATAAAATATATCAGCGAAGAATGGAAGAAAGATTTTATGGAAGGGGAGTTGACAAAGGGAATCTTTAAAGATGATGAGTGGGGAGAAATTCAGGAAATTATTAATAACCCTACACAATATATTTATAAAACAAATATAAATAGCTGGGAATCATCTAACCAAGCTGAAAAAGATATTAAGCAATTAGAATTTGAATTAAGAGAAATCCGGAATTCGCTGTCTTATAAAATTGGCTTAGCCGCTACTAAATTTCCAAGAAAAATTCGAGAGTATAAGGAGAAAAAGAGTGAAGAAAAACACATATGAGGAACAAAAAGTAGAAACAAGAAATAAAGTAAAAATTCATGAATTGATTAATTTTAATAATGAAGAAGATATTCCAAAAGTATCCGTTGTAGTGCCGGTATGTAATGTGGAAACCTATTTGGAAGAATGTTTGCAGAGTCTGGAGAATCAGACATTGAAAGAGATTGAATTTATTTGTGTGAATGATGGTTCAACAGATAATTCTTTGAGCATTTTGAAAACGTTTGCCCAAAAAGATGAACGTTTTAAAATCATTGATAAAGATAATGCAGGATACGGGCATGCTATGAACCTTGGTATGGATATGGCAAGGGGAATATATATCGGTATTGTTGAAAGCGATGATTTTGCAGATGAGCATATGTTTGAGGATTTGTATAATCTTGCTGAAAAAGAAAATCTGGATTTGGTAAAATCTGATTTCAATAGATTCGTTATGGAAAATGGAAAACTAAAATGTGATTATATTGAAGTGGCAGCGCGTGCAAAAGACCTTTATAATAAAGTAATTGATCCAAAAGAAGATGATAAGGTTTTTGAACTCGTAATGCAGACATGGAGCGGTATTTATAAAAGAGAATTTCTTGTAGATAATGGAATAAGACATCATGAATCTCCAGGTGCAAGTTATCAGGATAATGGTTTCTGGTTTCAAACGTTCATGTTTGCAAACAGAGTTTATTTTTATAAAAAACCTTATTATTATAACCGAAGGGATAATCCAAATTCATCTGTATACAATAAAGCAAAAGTATATGTAATGAATAAAGAATATGAATTTATAAGAGCTATCCTAGAAGAACATCAGGAATTAAAGGAGCGGTTTATATATCAATATAGTAGAAAAAAATTCTTAAACTATGTATTTACTTATAATCGGTTAGCAGAAGAGTTTAGAATGGAATATCTTGCTGTTTTTCATAAGGAATTGAAAGAAGCAGAACTTGCTGGCGAAATAGACTGGAATTTGTTTTTGAAAAAAGAAAAGCAGGAAGTGGAACTTGTTCTTAAAAAGCCAGAAGAATATTTAGCAAAAAATATTATTAATAAATTAAAAAAAGATAGCAGTGCGGAGTTAAAAAAAGTAAATAAAAGATTAGAAATTGTAAAATCTGAAAGAAAATATCTTGAGAATGAACTTAAAAAACAAAATGCACTTATTTATGATATGTGGAATTCCTCAAGTTATAAGATTGGAAGAGACATCACAAAAGGATTCCGTAAAAATAAAGATAAAAAACTTCGTCTGGAACGCCGAAAAAATGTAAATAAAGTGGTGCATTTGGTATATATAACAGATGAAAATTATTGTCTGCCTACTGGAGTCGCATTGACTTCATTAAAACTGAATAAACTGCCAGATTCAATATATAAAGTTCATATTTTTGCATCGAATCTAGGCGATGAGAATAAGAAGAAATTACATTCTTTGAAAAGTGATGATTTCATAGTCGATATCATTGATGTAAAACAAGATGAAAGATTTTCAACATATACGAAAAGAGATGGGGATTTACATGTTTCTCCGGCAGCGATTCTGAAATTTAAAATTCCGACGATTTTAAACAAAGTAGGAAAAGTGTTATATATGGACGGAGATGTGCTAGTTCAGGACGATCTTTTGGAATTATATAATTTAGATATTAGGGGAAAATATGCAGCTGTAGTAAAAGACATCATATCTGAAAGAAATCCAAAACATTTACAGTTTTTACATTATCCATATAAATATTATTTTAATTCCGGAATGATGTTAATGAATTTGACAAAAATGCGAAAAGATAATGTAACAGACAAGCTGGTTGAATATCGTATAAATGGTATTAATCATTTTATGGATCAGGATACATTGAATGTTGTTTTAGGACATAATATTTGCTTTGTAGAGCCGAGATACAATTTCCTGAATAAATTTTATGACTGGTGGGATCCTAAAAAATTGTCAGTTTTCTATGGAGTAGTATTTCCTGATACGGCAGAAGAGGCATTTAAACAGGCTGCGATTCTGCATTTAGGAAGTCATGAAAAACCGTGGAAATATAATATGGGATATTTATCAGACTTATATGATTTTTATCATAAACAGTCTCCATATAAAGATCTTGTTTTAAAGAGGGAAGCATTGCCGTCAAATAAAAAATAAATACGGTTTCAATGGAGTGTTATGAATAGCTTGGAATAACAGAAACGCTGTAAAAATATTTAAGGAGCAGAAGATATCATGAAAATTGCAGTAGCAGGAACTGGGTATGTAGGGCTTTCTATTGCCACATTGTTAGCTCAGAATCATGAGGTAATGGCAGTGGATATTGTCTCTGAAAAAGTTGAAAAAATTAATAAAAGAATTAGTCCGATTCAGGATGAATATATTGAAAAATATTTAAAGGAAAAAGAGTTAAATTTGACAGCTACATTAGATGCAGAATCTGCATATAAAGATGCAGATTTTGTAATCATTGCTGCACCAACAAATTATGACAGTAAGAAAAATTTCTTTGATACATCGGCGGTAGAAGATGTGATTCAGTTGGTTATTAAATATAATCCAGAAGCAATTATGGTAATTAAATCTACAATACCAGTGGGTTATACAGCAAGCATCAGAGAAAAATTTCATTGTGATAATATTATCTTTAGTCCAGAATTCTTGCGAGAATCTAAGGCATTATATGATAATTTATATCCATCCAGAATTATTGTGGGAACGGATGTTGAAAATGCCAGACTTGTAAAATCTGCGAATACATTTGCAGGATTATTGCAGGAAGGTGCGATTAAAGAAAATATTGATACTTTGATCATGGGATTTACAGAAGCGGAGGCAGTAAAGTTGTTCGCTAATACATATTTGGCGCTTAGAGTTTCCTATTTTAATGAGTTGGATACTTATGCAGAAATGAAAGGCTTGAACACACAGCAGATTATTAATGGTGTGTGTCTTGATCCTAGAATTGGTTCTCATTATAACAATCCATCGTTTGGATATGGCGGCTATTGTTTACCGAAGGATACAAAGCAGCTTTTGGCAAACTATGCGGATGTACCGCAGAATATGATGTCTGCAATTGTTGAATCCAATAGAACAAGGAAAGATTTTATAGCAGACCGTGTTTTGCAAAAAGCGGGATATTATGCTTATGGAGATGAAAATATCTATGATGCTTCTATGGAGAAAGATGTTGTAATAGGTGTATATCGTCTTACCATGAAATCAAATTCGGATAATTTCCGTCAGTCTTCTATACAAGGGGTTATGAAACGAATTAAAGCTAAAGGGGCATCTG
The DNA here is from genome assembly GCA_905193415.1 of uncultured Roseburia sp. Lineage (GTDB taxonomy): Bacteria > Bacillota > Clostridia > Lachnospirales > Lachnospiraceae > Brotonthovivens. Next base: position 2,944 of record CAJJOP010000015.1, on the reverse strand, counting down.
TTATTATTTATGAGCCAACATTGGAAGATGGCAGTACTTTCTTTGGAAGCAAAGTTGTAAATGATTTGGAAAAATTTAAAGAACAAAGTCAGGCAATTATCGCTAATCGTTATGGTAGTTGCCTTGATGATGTAAAAATGAAAGTGTATACGAGAGACTTATATGGAAGAGATTAAAGCAGGAGTATGATATATGATGGAAAAGAAATTTGCAGAAATGACTTGGATTTCATGGGGAGGATATCAATATTTCCACGAAAATATTGATAAATTAAAACAAATTGTTGATGTAAAATATATATTTGGCAATAAAAAATATATGAAACAAATTGATGATTCCTATACTATTTTAGAAAGTAAAAATGAAATTTTAAAATTGAAGAATCCTTATGTGATTATTAGTCAGGCAAAGGATGCAGACATTATAGATGCTATGATGTGGTGCAAAGAAAACAAAATTCCTTTTGTACATTTAGACTTTTTGATAAATAAGGGAAAGTATAAATTACAGTATTTAAAAGCAGTTGGTGGTAAGTATACAGATTTTCGTAATAATACGATTAAAGTCCATCCAAAAGCAAAAGGGAATATTATCGTGGAAGTTGCAGAAGCGGAGAATAGTACGGTAGAGATAGGAAACATTGCTGTAAGAGAACGTTTTTACGTGAAAATGATGGGAAAAAATGCGAATTTTAAAATTGGAGATGAAACGACCATATTTTCTGCAAATGTTCTTGTAAATACAGATGGCGAAGTATCTATAGGAAAGGAGTGTATGTTTTCACATACAATTTCGATTATGCAATCGGATATGCATCATATATTTGATAAATATACTCATAAGCGGATAAATTATGAAAAAAATATATGCATTGGAAATCATGTATGGGTTGGAAGAGAATGTGAACTACTGGGAGGAGCAGAAATTGGTAATAATTCTATTTGCGGAGCAAGGACTGTAACATCGTCAAAATTTCCACCAAATGTAATTATCGCAGGATGTCCAGCTAAAATTATTAGAGAGGGAATTATTTGGTCTAGAGATAATATAAAAGATAATTCGTTAGATTATTTTGAAGAATGCAAAGATCAGGCAGCATTGAAGTATGAGTAAAATTTAAATTAAAGTAATGTTGCCTGATTAATATGGATATGTTTGATAAAAGCAATGTAAAAGTTGTGTTTTGGGTTACGGAAGAAAAATTTTAACACCAAAAGAAGGATGCAGGAAGGATATTTTCTTGTAGTACAACAAGGAAAAGAGTGATGAGAAAAAAAATAATCGTTATATTGGATATATGCATTGTTTTGGCTATTATATGTGTTTGTGTGTTTGGAAAGAAAACTTTTGATGATTATAAGGCTGAACAACAACAGGCGATGATAACTGAGAAACAGACAGAAATCCAAAATTTCAAAGATACTTTTGAACAGGAAACAGATAGAACACAGAAGTTAAATATATTAAAAAATACGCAGAAAAGTTATACAGAATATAAGCAGTCTAAAAATATTAATGATGACTGTAAAAAAATGTATGAATCAACGCTTGCATTTGAAAAAAAATATTTTGTAGATGATTATGACAAAGTTATTAATCTAAATAACATATCAAATATTGATGGAGTAACAGATAAAAATAAAATTAATGAATGCAGTGTGGCATTAACAGATTTAAAAGATACAATAAAAACAGAGTACGACATGTATGATGTAGTTACCGAAGAAAAATATATGGAGTATATTACGGTAATTGACGGTTTGCTGACAAGCTATACAGAACGGGAAAAAGTTCTTTCAGAAAATGATGTTCCAGAAAAGGAGAATGAGGACGAACAAAAAGAGGAAACAACCAAAAAAGAAACTGAAAGCGAAACTAAACAGACAGAATCAACAACACCTACAGAAAAAAAGAAAAAAAATAAGACGCCATCAAAATCAAATGCGAATTCTTCTATTGTGGATAATGTTGTGTCAGGCTCGACCAGTGTATCAGATGATATAATTGACAGCTCAGATATAATACCGGATGATATAGAAGATAATAATGATAGGGGAAATAATAATGATGATATAGGTAATAATGAATGGGGAAATAATGATGATATAGGTAATAATGAATGGGATAATTCGGATGAAAATAATAATGATGATGGGGAGTTTGAGTCTATAAAACCAGAATGAGAATGTATTATGTATTGCCCTAAAGGAGGAATTTATTATGGCAAAACGCTACGACAAGCAATTTAAAATCGATGCCGTTCAGTATTATCATGACCATAGAAACCTAGGATTACAGGGCTGTGCTTATCAGCTTGGTATTAGCCATCAAACTTTATCACGCTGGCAGAAAGAGTTTCGTGATATTGGTAGTATTGAAAATTATGGCTCTGGTAATTATGCATCTGAGGAAGTAAAAGAGATAGCACGTTTAAAACGTGAATTACGCAGGACACAAGATGCACTTGAGGTATTAAAAAAAGCTATCAATAATCTGGAAAGTTGACGAAAATTTTTTGATAAAATAGCATTCAAAGAAAGTACCTTTTGTAGTCCGCGACCTGCTAATATCTGGATTTTCTCAGATTATGGCTAAAGGATAAAGAATAAAGAAGTATCGCAGGAATATATGAATGCTATCCATATCATGAACTGGAGTGGCGTGATTGATGCAGTGGAGGCTTCGAGAATAGAAAAGGAACAAAAAAGATATAGAAGCTTACAGATAATCTTCTAACATATGCTAAAAATATATAAGAGTCAGCAAATGACGGGGGGAAGGATGTCTGGCTGACTCTTATAAAAAGAGGAAAGTTTATGAAAAAATAAATTTGAAAAAGCTCTCTTGCTTTTACAAGTATTATCATAGCGGGAAAATATGTTTATTTTGTGTTCAAAATATGATGAATTTGTAAAAACAGACACATTTCATGTTTTTTGGCAGG
>CAJJOP010000014.1:0-59402 GCA_905193415.1 uncultured Roseburia sp. | reverse complement strand
CTCCATGTATCAACCATGGTATCAAGAAAGGTATGAGCAAAGCTCAGACAGAGGAGAAAGAAGCTGTAGCAGCAGGATACTGGCATAACTTCCGTTACAACCCGACTCTTGCAGAGGAAGGAAAAGCAGCATTCAGCCTTGACAGCAAAGCTCCGACAGGCGATTACAAAGAGTTCCTGAATGGCGAGGTTCGTTACAACGCTCTGGCTAGATTCAATCCGGAAAGAGCAGAGAAACTCTTCGATCAGTCTGAGAAATTCGCAAAAGAAAGATATAAATATCTGAATAAACTGATCACTCTTTATGGAGCAGATGAGGACAAATAAGATTGTTTTTTAAACAAGATTCCCGATGCGGTGTATGCCGTGTCGGGAATTTTTTTATAGTTAAGTTTTGTTGGAAAATAATCGTTAAGGAAAGATAATCTGTACAGATCAGACTCAAACAAACGTCATAGTTCATACAATTTTTAGAAATTGTCCATAGAAAAAACAGAAACATATGTTACAATGAGTGCAAAGCTTAGAAAAACAGGAGTTTGAACGTGGACAATCAATTACATAATCCGGAGGAAGAGGACAGTAGAAATCCGGCAGAAGATAATAAAAATGTGGAAACAGAAAATACGGGAGCAGCATTGCCACAGGCCTTGGATTATCTGGATATGAATAAACAGTACAATCAGTTGATGTTGTTTTATGAGGCAGGCATCCGTCAGATGACGACGAAACTGCAGATCCTGAATCGGGAGTTTGAACAGAGCAACGACCGCAATCCCATTGAGAATATCAAAAGCAGGATCAAATCCCAGGAAAGCGTTATCAATAAGCTGGAACGAAAAGGTCTGCCTATGACGCTGAGCAGTATGACGAATAATATTTTTGATATTGCAGGAATCCGTGTCATCTGTCCGTTTATTACCGATGTATATCAGATTGCCCGTATGCTGCTGAGTCAGACAGACGTGGAGTTGGTAAGGGTTAAAGATTATATCCGGGAACCGAAAGACAACGGGTATCGAAGCCTTCATATGATCGTAAAGATCAGCGTATTTTTCTCAGACGGCATGCGTCAGGTTCCGATAGAGATACAGCTTCGTACTATCGCCATGAATTTCTGGGCAAGTACGGAACATCAGCTGCGCTATAAAAAGGATAAGCCAATGACACCGGAGATGAATGAACGATTGAAAAAATGTGCAGACATCATGGCGGATGCAGACTATCAGATGCAGAAACTGGCAGAAGAGATGCACTTGCAATCCTGAGATCAGAGGAATATTACATGCAGATTCTGTGCCAGAATGATGTAAAAATAACAGGACAGAATAAAAACGGGAGTGGTTTCACAGGAACGCTCCCGTTTTTGACGCTTCGTTGACACTGTCAGGCAGAAACGGTATAATAGGCACAGTTGTATAAAATAAGGGATACGATTGACTTACTACAAAAGTCTTTTTATTTGCAGAAAAAAGAACGTCAGTCAGGGAGAAAACAATGGGATCAGATAAAAAAGAAATGTCAAAAGAAGAAAAACTGGTTGCAGTTTTAATGAAAAAAGGATATCATATTGCTTTTGCGGAATCCTGCACGGGAGGAATGGCGGCAGCAAGACTGATCAATGTGGCATCCGCTTCTTCTGTGATCAATGAATCCATTGTGACCTATGCCAATGAGGCAAAGATCAAATACCTTCATGTGGAGCCGGAACTGATCGAAGCGCATGGTGTTGTCAGCGAGGAAGTGGCAGGTGCCATGGCAAAAGGAATGGCTGCAGCAGCAGGCAGTGAAGTGGGCGTAGGAATTTCAGGAATTGCAGGACCTTCCGGGGCAACGCCGGGAAAACCGGTAGGCATGGTCTGCTTTGGCTTTTCTGTAAATGGAAACGTATGGACCAGAACAAAACAGTTTGGCGAGCTTGGACGGAACAATGTGCGTCAGGCAGCCGTGGAATTTGTTTATGATGAATTATTAGAGCATCTGACAGAATGCTGAAAAACGTTCTCTGATTTGTATCTGTACGGGCAGATGAATATCTGTGAAATATTTTATATATGTATGTGGATGTATGGAATGTATTTATAAGAGAAGTATCAGAAAAGAAATAATAAGGATAAGAAACTGTATGAGCAAAAAAGAACACAAGATCTGCTCGGTGGAACCGGGCAGTATTGCGGAACAGCTTAATATTGAGCCGGGAGATTTCCTGTTGTCGATTAACGGGCAGCAGATGGACGATATCTTTGACTATCATTTTCTGGTCAGCGATGAACAACTGGTCATTCTGATTCGGAAAGCGGATGGGGAAGAATGGGAACTTGATATTGATAAAGATTATTCTGAAGATCTGGGCATCGGATTTGAAAATGGTCTGATGGATGAATATCATTCCTGTAGAAATAAGTGCATTTTCTGTTTTATCGATCAGATGCCGCCGAATATGCGGGAGACGCTGTATTTTAAAGATGATGATTCCAGACTTTCTTTTTTGCAGGGTAACTATGTAACTCTGACCAATATGTCAGATGAAGATGTAGATCGGATCATCCGTTATAAGCTGGCTCCGATCAACATTTCTGTACATACAACGAATCCGGAACTTCGCTGCAAGATGCTGAATAACCGGTTTGCGGGAGAAGCACTGGAGAAAGTCCGAAAGCTATATGAAGCCGGTATCGAGATGAACGGACAGATTGTTTTGTGCAAGGGTATCAATGATGGAGAAGAACTGGAACGCAGCATCCGGGATCTGGCGGGATATATCCCTTATATGGAAAGTGTGTCTGTCGTTCCGGTAGGACTTACAAAATACAGGGACAACCTGTATCCGCTGCAGCCGTTTACAAAAGAGGATGCACGGGAAGTGCTTGCAATCATTCATAAATGGCAGAAAATCTGTTATGAAAAGCATGGAACCCATTTTATCCATGCCGGAGATGAGTGGTATCTTCTGGCAGAAATAGATTTTCCGGAAGAGGAACGTTATGACGGTTATATCCAGCTGGAAAATGGCGTGGGCATGATGCGTCTGTTATACGAAGAATTTCAGGAATGTCTGCGGGAGGAAGAGGAGCGGATGGAAGAGTCTCATTCTTCCTTGAAAGATATTTTTAAAAACCGCAGAAAGATCCGGAAAGGCAGTGAAAAAGAAGCAGCGCAGGCAATGGGACTGCGTGGCAGGGAACATAAGATAACGATTGCTACCGGAAAACTTGCTGCTCCGATGCTGACAAAGCTTGCAACAGCATTTATGGCATTGCATCCAGAGATACAGATACAGGTTATTACGGTCATAAATCAGTTTTTTGGAGAACGGATCACAGTGTCCGGATTGCTGACCGGACAGGATCTTGCCTTACAGCTGGCAGGGGAAGATCTGGGAGAAAAACTCCTCCTTCCGTGCAATATGCTGCGCAGCGGCGAACGCGTTTTTCTGGATGATGTGACTGTGGAGGAACTGGAAAATGCTTTACAAGTTCCGGTTCATATTGTAAAATCAGACGGGCAATCGCTCTTTGAAGAGTTTTTGGATATTTCGTATATATAGAAAGAAAGGGGAAACTTATGAGTAAACCAGTGGTAGCGGTAGTAGGCCGCCCGAATGTTGGAAAATCCACCTTGTTTAACGCTCTGGCCGGAGAACGTATTTCCATTGTAAAAGATACGCCGGGTGTTACCAGAGACCGTATTTATGCGGACATAGAGTGGCTGAATCATACATTTACAATGATAGATACCGGCGGTATTGAGCCGGATACAAAAGATATTATCTTATCACAGATGCGTGAGCAGGCAGAAATCGCCATTGCTACAGCAGATGTGATACTGTTTATGACAGATGTGCATCAGGGACTGACAGATGCAGACGCGAAGGTGGCAGATATGCTCCGTCGTTCCCACAAACCGGTGCTCCTTGTGGTAAATAAAGTGGATAACTTTGATAAATATATGACAGATGTGTATGAATTTTACAATCTGGGCATCGGAGATCCTATGCCGATCGCTGCATCAGGAAAACTGGGTCTTGGCGATATGCTGGAGAAACTGGTGGAAATGTTCCCGGAGCATCTGGCAGAGGAAGAGGAAGATGATCGTCCGAAGGTAGCTATTGTTGGAAAACCGAACGTAGGAAAATCTTCTATCATTAATAAACTGACCGGAGAGAACCGCGTCATTGTATCTGATATTGCGGGAACGACCAGAGATGCCATTGATACAGAAGTAAAATACCATGGCAGAGAATATATTTTCATTGATACCGCAGGTCTGCGCAGAAAGAACAAGATCAAAGAAGAAATTGAGCGTTACAGCATTATCCGTGCGGTAACGGCAGTAGAACGTGCAGATGTAGTTATTATCGTTATTGATGCTACAGAAGGTGTGACTGAACAGGATGCAAAAATTGCCGGAATCGCCCACGAAAGAGGCAAAGGCATCATTATCGCTGTCAATAAATGGGATGCAGTGGAGAAAGATGATAAAACGATCTACAAACATACCAATAAGATCCGTGAGATCTTAAGCTTTATGCCTTATGCAGAGATCATGTTCATTTCTGCAAAAACAGGACAGAGACTGCCGAAAATCTTTGATATGATCGATATGGTAATCGAAAATAACTCCATGCGTGTAGCTACCGGTGTGCTTAACGAAATCATGACAGAAGCAGTAGCAATGCAGCAGCCGCCTTCCGACAAAGGCAAACGTCTGAGACTTTACTACATTACACAGGTGGCAGTAAAACCGCCTACGTTTGTTATTTTTGTAAATGATAAAGAGCTGATGCATTTTTCCTATACCCGATATCTGGAAAATAGGATCAGAGATGCCTTTGGATTTAAAGGCACAGCTCTCAAGTTTATCATCAGAGAGAGGAAGGAAGAACATTAATGCTTTCAGTACGAATCTTGTGTCTGGTCATTGGTTACGCACTGGGACTTTTTCAGACCGGTGTGATCTATGGCAAGATTCATAAATTTGATATACGTCAGCATGGTAGCGGCAATTCCGGTATGACCAATGCCTTGCGTACCCAGGGATGGAAAGCCGGTGTGATTGTTTTTCTCGGTGACAGTCTGAAAGCAGTGCTTGCAGTGGTCATCGTCTGGCTGGCATTTAAAAACCGTTATCCGGATATGGTAAAACTGTTTGAACTGTATGCTGCACTGGGAGTAATCCTTGGAAACAACTTTCCGTTTTATTTGAAATTTAAAGGCGGAAAAGGAATTGCAGCTACGGTGGGAATCGTATTTTCTACCTATATCTTTATGGTTCCGATCAGTGCAGTACTGTTTTTCGCAACAGTGATTCCGACCGGTTTTATTTCCATTGGATCACTCATGATTGTAAGTTCTTATTTCGTGCAGATGATCGTGTTTGGACAGCTTGGCTTTTTGGGAGTTGCATCAGCCTGTCTGCCGGAAATGTATGTTCTGACAGGTATTCTGACGGCAATCGCGTATATCCGTCACAGTCAGAATATCAAACGTCTGGCGACAGGTACAGAAAATAAATTTCTGCCGAAGAAAGACAAAAAAACTGCATAGGCATATTATGTGAAAATGATTGCAGTTATATATAAATGCATGTGGTTGAATGCTTATGACAAGTACGCTTTATTCTGACTTTGTCGCATGCAAAATGAAAAAGAATGGAACGGAAACAGTAATAAGATGTCTTACAGGACAGAGAGGGGTAAACTATGGCAAAGGTAAGCGTCATTGGTGCAGGAAGCTGGGGAACAGCTTTGACCTATGTACTGGATAAAAATGGCCATGACGTAACGGTATGGTCGATTCTGGAAGAAGAAGTGCGTATGCTTCAGGAAAAACATGAGCATGTGGATAAGCTTCCGGGTGTAAAATTATCAGAAAATATTAAATTTACGACAAATCTGCAGGAAGCGATCCAGGGAATGGATATGATGGTGCTGGCTGTGCCGTCGCCTTATATCCGCAGCACTTCCAAAAGCATGGCTCCGTATGTGGCAGAAGGTCAGCTGATTGTCAATGTGGCAAAAGGAATCGAGGAAATCACTCTGATGACATTGCCGGAGATCATTCAGGAAGAAATCCCACAGGCAAAGGTTGCCGTACTTTCCGGACCAAGCCATGCAGAAGAGGTGGGTATTGGACTTCCTACTACGGTAGTAGCAGGGGCAAAGAGCCGAAAGGTAGCAGAATATATCCAGAGCCTGTTTATGAATGAATCGTTCCGTGTCTATACTAGCCCGGATATGATAGGGATCGAACTTGGTGCAGCTTTGAAAAACGTGATTGCATTGGCTGCCGGAATGGCAGACGGACTTGGATACGGAGATAATACAAAAGCAGCTCTTATTACCCGCGGCATCAAAGAAATCTCCAGACTGGCGATCGCTATGGGAGCGAAACCGGAGACACTTTCCGGACTTTCCGGTATGGGTGATCTGATCGTTACCTGTGCCAGCAAGCACAGTCGAAACCGGAAAGCTGGAATGCTCATGGGACAGGGATGTTCCATGGAAGAAGCAATGGATCAGGTAAAAATGGTAGTGGAGGGTGTATATTCTGCCAAAGCTGCTATAGGACTTTCCAGAAAATATGGCGTGTCCATGCCGATCATTGAGCAGGTAAATGCAGTGTTATTTGAAGGTTACCCGGTTAAAGATGCTGTCTTAAACCTGATGCTTCGTGACAGAAAGACAGAGCATGAAGATATGCTTTGGGAAGAGGAGTAAGAAAGATGCCTTCTATCAGGATTAAATATTTTACGGATAAAATCGATAAACTGACTTATGTAGATGGAAAATCAGACTGGATCGATCTGCGCGCGTCTGAAGATGTGGAATTAAAAGCGGGAGAATTCAAACTGATTCCCCTTGGTGTGGCTATGGAACTTCCGAAAGGATATGAAGCGCATCTGGTGCCGCGCAGTTCTACATTTAAAAATTATGGAATCCTTCAGACCAACAGCTGTGGCATTATTGACTGCAGCTATTGCGGCGATGAGGATATGTGGAGAATGCCGGTATATGCTACCAGAGATACCGTGATCCATCAGAATGACAGGATCTGTCAGTTCCGTATTGTAGAAAATCAGCCGAAAATCACATTTGACGAGGTGGAGAGTCTCGGAAATGCAGACCGTGGTGGGTTTGGAAGTACCGGACGCCAGTAATAAAAGCTGTTTTTGTATAAGTAAGAAATAAAAAATTATATCGATTATTACAGATAGTTTTAGTAAAATGGATGCGTTTCAATAAAAGGGTATGCATTATTAAGTATGCATTATTAATATTGACGTGCTTTTATCAAAAAATTGATACAGTTAAAAGACTTCATATGGAATATGAAGTCTTTTATAATAATCGGATACCTGAATGTTGATGATTGAGCAAAATAACTGATAAAAGGAAGAAGAATCGTCAAAACAACGAACAACCTGGCATAAAAGAATGTTATCAGGTTGTTTTAACAAGGTTCCGATTTGAAATTTGGCAGTTCTACTAATGACAAAAAACTGGTAATTTGGTACAATAATCATAGATTGGGATAGGGAAAACCTGAACAAAATGGCAAAAATTATGGTATATGGAGGTTACATATGGCGCAGTTAAGTTTGAAAAACATTTACAAAAGATACCCGAATGGATTTGAAGCAGTAAAAGATTTCAATTTGGAAATTGCCGATAAAGAGTTTATCATCTTTGTAGGTCCTTCAGGATGTGGTAAATCAACAACTCTTCGTATGGTTGCAGGTCTTGAGGAGATTTCAGAAGGCGAGTTCCGTATCGATGGCGAATTAATGAATGATGTTCCGCCAAAGGACAGAGATATTGCCATGGTTTTCCAGAACTATGCACTTTACCCGCATATGACGGTATATGATAATATGGCATTTGGATTAAAACTGAGAAAAGTGCCGAAAGATGAGATTGAGAAAAAAGTTCGTGATGCAGCGAAGATTCTGGATCTGGAGAAACTGTTAGACCGTAAACCGAAAGCTCTTTCCGGTGGTCAGAGACAGCGAGTTGCTATGGGACGAGCTATCGTGCGTGAGCCGAAAGTATTCCTGATGGATGAGCCGCTTTCCAACCTGGATGCAAAACTTCGTGTACAGATGCGTTCTGAGATTGCATCCCTGCACCGCAGACTGGGCGCTACGATCATCTATGTAACACATGATCAGACAGAGGCTATGACACTGGGAACAAGAATCGTCGTTCTGAAAGACGGTGTTATCATGCAGGTAGATTCTCCACAGAAACTTTATAATGAGCCGAATAACCTGTTCGTAGCAGGATTTATCGGATCACCACAGATGAACTTTATTGACTGTGTTGTAAAAGTTGAGGGAGACGTTGTTAAACTTGTTCATGGTAAGACAGAGTATGTAATGCCGGAAGGAAAAGCAAAAGCTTTAAAGGAAGGCAATTATGCCGGAAAGACGGTTGTATTTGGTATCCGTCCGGACGATATTGACGATCATCCAGAGTTTGTGGCAAAACACAAGGACTATATGATTGAAGCAGAGTGTACCGGATATGAGTTACTTGGCTCAGAAGTTCTTCTGTACTATAATGTAGACGGCATTACTATGACAGCCAAAGTTGATTCTGCAACAGAAGCAAGACATGGAAGCCATGTTTCACTTGCATTTGATATTGGCAGAGCTCACATTTTTGATAAAGAGACAGAGCAGATTATTTCTCATTAATCAGGAATTGTAAAATAGGATAGTTGTGTTTGTGAGAATACAGCATATACATCTGATGAAAAGGATTTTATGAGATAAGCAGGATGCTCGCATTTGTTGATGTGACAGAATAGAAAAATCAGAAGTATTTTTAAGAAAAATATGATACAATAAGACCGGGTATAGTTACCCGGTCTTTTTCCAACAGGAAAATAGGGAGGTGTTTGGATGAACGAAGCGTTTTTTCTGGAAAAACTGAAGGGTGCGCTGAATGAGATGAAAGAGATTGCACATGCGGATTTTTATCTGTTTTCCAGAGAGGGAACGATGATAGCGGGAACCGGGCACTTCGAGAACCCGGAAGTAGAGAACGCTGCTCTGGAATTTGCCGATTCCATTGCAGAGAGTCAGGTTGCTTACGGTTATTTTTTTATAAAGATCATTGTGCAGAACCAGTTGGAATATGTATTGCTGTCTGATATGATGAGCAGTGGAGAATATGCATTTGTGATTGCGCAGATGGCTGCTTCCCAGATCCGGAATCTGCATGCAGTGGCATATGCGCCAATGGATGAGCAGGAGTCCATGAGACAACTTCTGCTGGGAGAACTGGATGAAGAACAGATGCGTAGAGATGGCCGGCGAAGAAAAATAGATGATATTCCGAGAATGCTGTATGTTCTGGAGTTTGCAGAAGAAAAAAATGAGATTGCGATGGAGACGGTAAGAAATCTTTTCGTGCAGGATTCTCAGGATTTTCTGGTGGATATGGATGAAAAACGGGCGGTTCTTTTAAAACAGGTAAATGGTCTGGAAGAAGAATACTGCCGTAATTTTGCAGATATCCTGATTGACAATATTCAGGCAGAAGCAATGCTTGCGGTAAAGGTAGGCTACTCTTCCGTGGCACGGCAGAATGGACAGCTTGCAAATCGTTATCGGGAAGCCTGCATGGCATTAAAAATCTGTAAAATCTTTTATCCAAAAGAATCGGTTGCTATATATGGACATTTGGGAATCGGACAGCTGATCTACCAGCTGCCAATGGATCTGTGTCAGCGTTTTCTGAAGGAAGTATTTTCCGAAGGACAGCAGGAACTGCTGGATGAAGAGATGCTGATCACGGTAGATAAGATGTTTGAAAACAATCTGAATATTTCAGAAACCGCCCGTCAGTTGTATGTGCACAGAAATACACTGGTATATCGGCTGGAGCGTATGCAGAAGATACTGGGACTGGATATCAGGCTGTTTGAAGATGCCATGATGTTCCGGATTGCCATGATGGTACAGTCGCATGTAAATTATATGATGAAAGAACACCCGCGAAAGGAAAATTAGAGGAAATGCAGAAAGAAAATTATTTGCTTCATCAGATTGATGAACTGAAAGAAAAAGCGAGACAGCTGCAGACTCTGTTGACTTCAAAAGAAGATAAGGTAACAGAGCTGGAGACGATCGTCAGTGAGAAAAAAGAGCAGGCTACAGAGCTTGATAATATGATCGAAAGCCGTAAAGAAGCTGCAGATCGTCTGATCGTTGGCGTGTCTGTTCAGATTCAGGAGATGATCCAGGATCTGAACAAAGAAATGGAACAGTTTGAAGCCTTTATGGAAAAACATATTTCCGATGCAGCAGAACAGATGGATGACAAGTTATCCGATGTCAGTGAGCAGATGGATGGAAAGATGACCGAGATTTGTGGACAGATGGATGGCAGTCTTTCTGAATCAACCACACAGATGAATGCTATGCTGGAGAAAACCGGTCATAAACTGGAGGAAAAACTGGAAGAGGTCCGGGCGGCACTGGAAAAAAATCTGGCTTCTGTAAAAGAACAGATGAATGACAGAATGCTGGGACTGAATACAGAGGTTGAAAAACAGATCAACCTGCTTCAGGATGGCATAGGAGAATATCGTAATTCTCTGGAAGAACTGGAACAGCAGGTTACGGAAACCATTCATGCCGAAGAAGAGAAAAGTCTGAATTCCATTCGGAAATCTTTGAATGGAGTCAAAGGACTGGCAGTATTTGCTATCATTGACTGTGTATTGCTGGTCGTAATCCTGTTACATATGCTGGGGGTATTTTAAATGTCAGTAAAAACAAAAAAAATCTGGGTGGTAGGTCATAAGAACCCGGATACCGATTCCATCTGCGCAGCGATCGCCTATGCGCATCTGAAAAATCAGAGTGCGCCAGAAGGTGTTAAATATGAGCCGAAGCGTGCAGGCGAATTAAATGAAGAAACAAAATATGTATTAAAACATTTTCATGTAAAAGCACCGGCGTTGATCACGGATGCCGGCGCGCAGGTCAAAGATATTGAGATCCGCAAGACAAAAGGTGTCAGTGGGAAACTTTCCATGAAACGAGCATGGGAAATGATGAAACAGCTGAATGTAGCTACACTTCCGATTACCAGTGAAGATAACAAGCTGGAAGGTCTCATCACTACGGGAGATATTGCAAAGTCTTACATGGATATTTATGACTGCCGGGTTCTTGCAAGGGCAAAGACGCAGTATAAAAATATTTTAGAGACACTGGAAGGAACTCTCCTTGTAGGCAATGAACACGCTTATTTCTGTGACGGAAAGGTTCTGGTAGCGGCGGCTAATCCGGATATGATGGAAGAATATATCGAAGATAACGATCTTGTCATCAGTGGAAACCGTTATGAATCGCAGCTTTGTGCGCTTGAAATGAATGCCAGCTGCATGATTATCTGTTCCGGTGCGAAAGTGACCAAGACGATTCAGAAGATCGCAGCAGAAAAGGACTGCGTGCTCATCAGCACACCATATGATACCTATACGGTTGCTCGTCTCATCAACCAGAGTATTCCATTAAAATATTTTATGAAGCGAGAAAATCTCGTTACTTTCGGAATGGATGATTATGTAGACGATGTACGGGATACCATGCAGAAAGAAAAACACAGAGATTTTCCGGTGCTGGATGAAAAAGGAAAGTATGTAGGTATGATCTCACGAAGAAATCTGTTGAGCATGAAGAAAAAACAGCTGATATTAGTGGATCATAATGAGAAATCTCAGGCCGTTGATAATATTGACGGTTCCGAGATCCTGGAGATCATTGATCATCACAGGCTGGGAAGTCTGGAAACGATGGCGCCTGTATTTTTCCGAAATCAGCCTCTTGGATGTACGGCGACGATCATTTATCAGATGTATCGGGAACAGGGAGTGGAGATTACAAAGGAGATTGCCGGTCTGCTCTGTTCTGCGATTTTGTCAGACACGTTGATGTACCGTTCACCGACTTGTACGGAAGTGGATCATATTGTCGCAGAAGAACTCGCCCTGATTGCAGGTATTCAGACGGATGAGTATGCGAAAGCCATGTTCCAGGCGGGAAGTGATTTCTCCTCCAAGACAGAAGAAGAGATCTTCTATCAGGATTTCAAAGCATTCTGCAGCAATGGCACCGATTTTGGTGTAGGTCAGATCAGCGCTATGACACAGGAAGAACTGGATCAGGTAAAAGAGAAACTGCAGCCGTATCTGCAGCAGGTTATCGCTGAGCGGAAAGTGTCCATGGTATTTGTGATGCTGACGAATATTTTGGAAGAAAATACCTATTTGATCTGTGCCGGAGAAGGTGCAGAAGAACTTGTTCAAAATGCATATCACGTACATGAAGAAAATGGGTATTATCTGCTGAAGGGCGTTGTTTCCAGAAAGAAGCAGCTGATTCCGATGTTTATGTCAGTATTGCAGGAAGCATAGTTTTAATTTATCAATCAGTTACATATGTCAGCTTACGCTGACTGAAATCACGCACCACGTCTCAGGTGTGTTTGATTTGGATTATAAGAGTAAAAAGAAAGGAAAAACTGTTTCGACAGCGTATGATATGGTGGCGAAACAGCAGTTGAGATTATATGAGCAAGCAGATTTGGAAATCAGGAAATATGCTTTATCCGGTACCGGCAGTCATGGTAAGCTGTCAGCGTCCGGGAGAAAAACCAAATATGGTAACGATTGCATGGGCAGGAACCGTATGTTCAGACCCGGCAATGGTATCAATCTCCATCCGTCCGGAACGTCATTCCTATGATATTATCAAAGAGACCGGTGAATTTGTCATCAATCTGACAACGAAAGAACTTACCTATGCTACTGATTATTGTGGTGTAAAATCCGGAAGAGATGTGGACAAATTTGCACAGATGCATCTGACGCCGACCGTATCCCAGACCGTCAAAGCACCTGGAATTGCAGAAAGCCCGGTAAATATTGAGTGTAAAGTAAAAGACATCATCAAACTGGGATCGCACGATATGTTCCTGGCAGAAGTGACAGCAGTAGTGGTAGATGAAAGTCTGCTGGATGAGACTGGCAAATTCCATCTCAACGATGCGGGACTGGTAGCATATTCCCATGGCGAATATTTTGAACTCGGCGAAAAGATCGGCAAGTTCGGCTACAGTGTGAAGAAGAAAAAATAGGAATAAAAAGGGCAGGAACTGATAGAAAATCAGTTCCTGCCCTTTAAAGTTTTGCGGGTAATTATTTAATCAGCTCATCCATCAGCAGCATGAAAATATTTTCACTCTGCTCAGACCAGTTCTTACATACGGCGATTGCCTGTTCCTTATCCGGCACGGCAAGGGTCAGATCAATGATAGAATGCTCGCCATTTTTCATCTGGCAGCGTACCGCATAACGGTTATCTGTTGTCTTGTAATAGTCAGAGACTACAGAAGTCTCCTGCTTCAGTTCCATGCGGTTTTCAGTAAAATATTCCAGAATATCCTGTTTGATCCCATTGGAGATCTTATTGCTGAAAAAATCCACAGTCTGTCGTCCTTCCGGTGTAATGCGATAGAGAGTGTTGTTGTGGGTTGATTCTGCAATAATCAGATCAGAGTCCAGTAATTCTGATAATGTCTGCTGAACAGTAAAATAATCCGTATAATCTTTTTCCTGTATAAAGTTCGTAATCTGAGTATTTGTAAGTGGAAAATCAACCTTATCCAGCATATATAAGATCATAAGGCGATACAAAGTAAATGTTTCGGACATATGAAAGCTCCTTTCTGTTAAGGCTCTGTAAAACAGGACAATCTTTTTATTCCAATATCATATTAAAATATAATATTATAGTATGGAAAATACATTTTCATGACTATTTATGCCGCCAGCTGAAGGCTACGGCATGGGAATTTGCGTGTAGAATACAGTAATGGCTCGTTTTATAAAGATAACACGGCATAAAAATTATTTTTTATAATATTTTCCCTGCCAGGAATTATGTTCCCGGAATTCTCTCTGAATCTGATTCAGGACTTTCTTTTTATCCGTACTCCAGAGAGGCGCAAGCAGAAGATTTTTCGGCCCGTCTCCGGTAATCCGGTGGATGACCATTTCCTCCGGCAGAAGTTCGATGCATTTTCGGATCAGTCTGCAATAAGAGTCACGGTCAAAGATGGGGAAGGAATCCTTCTCATAGTAATCAGCCAGAGCAGTATGCTTCAGAACATGTAAAAGCTGTAATTTAATGCCCTGGATGCCACTATCTGCCAGATAATCTACAGTTTGAAGCATCATCGGAATCGTTTCCTGTGGAAGGCCGAGAATTACATGTGTGATCACTGCAAGACCACGGGCTTTTAACTGTTGTACACAATGCTCATAGCAGGAGAGGGAGAAACCTCTTCGGATAAAAGCAGCTGTCTTTTCGTGGATTGTCTGCAACCCAAGTTCTATCCATACCGGTTTGATCTGATTGAGTTCTTCCAGAAGATCCAGAATCTCTTCATTGATGCAGTCCGGTCTGGTGGCGATTGACAAAACGACGATCTCCGGCTGTGAAATGGCTTCCATAAATAACGGCTTTAAGTAGGAAACCGGAGCATAAGTGTTTGTATAAGCCTGAAAATAGGCGATAAATTTCCGACAGTCTGACTTTGCAGCAATCCGTCGTTCCCCTTCTGAAATCTGTTCCCTTATGGAAATGGCAGCATTTCCAGCAAAATCTCCGGAGCCACCTTCACTGCAGAAAATACATCCGCCGGTACCAAGGGTTCCATCACGATTCGGACAGGTCATGCCGCCATTTAAGGAAATACGGTAAACTTTTTCTCCGAAAGTCTGTTTCAGTTCATAATCCAGAGAATGATAGCGCTTATCGTTCCATTGCTTCATTTCGATTATTTGATATGTGACTTAACAGCCTGGCTTACAACTTCTGCAACGCGAGGATCAAATGCTTCCGGCATGATAAAGTCTTCATTCAGTTCTTCATCGCTGACGAGGCCTGCGATTGCTTCAGCGGCTGCAAGCTTCATTTCCTCTGTAATCTGTTCTGCACGACCTTCCAGAGCGCCTTTGAAAATGCCAGGGAAAGCAATGACGTTATTGACCTGATTTGGAAAGTCGCTTCGTCCGGTTCCTACAACTTTGGCACCGGCAGCTTTTGCTACATCCGGCATGATCTCCGGTACAGGGTTTGCCATAGCAAAGAGGATCGCATCTTTGTTCATGGATGCTACCATTTCAGCAGATACGATGTTCGGAGCAGATACGCCGACGAAGATATCAGCGCCTTTTAAAGCGTCTGCCAGAGTTCCTGTCTGGTTTTCCAGATTGGTAACTTCTGTCATTTTCTGCTGCATCCAGTTCAGTTCCGGATAATCTTTACCGATGATACCAAGCTTGTCACACATGGTAACGTGTTTGAAACCATAGGTAAGGAGTAGTTTGGTAATAGCAACACCAGCAGAGCCAGCGCCGTTTACTACAACTTTACAGTCTTCTTTTTTCTTTCCTGTGACGCGCAGAGCATTGATGATGCCTGCAAGAACAACGATGGCAGTACCATGCTGGTCATCATGGAAGACCGGGATGTTCAGCATTTTTTTCAGACGTTCCTCTACCTCAAAGCATCGTGGAGCGGAAATGTCTTCCAGATTGATGCCTCCGAAAGTCGGAGCGAGATTTGCAACGGTCTTAACGATTTCGTCCGGATCCTGTGTATCCAGAACAATTGGAACGGCATTGACATTGGCAAATTCTTTAAAAAGAACGCATTTACCTTCCATAACCGGCATTGCAGCCAGTGCGCCGATATTTCCAAGACCGAGAACGGCACTTCCGTCAGAGATAACGGCAACGGTATTTGCTTTCATTGTATAAGTATAAGCAGCTTCCGGGTCCTTTGCGATGATCTTGCAAGGCTCGGCAACGCCCGGTGTGTAGGCAATGGAAAGATCCTCACGGGTTTTTACCGGGGATTTGGATACGACTTCCAGTTTTCCATTCCAGTCTTTGTGCATCTGTATTGCTTTTTCACTAAGATCCATGTTCTTTCTCCTTAATATAAGTATATTTATATCCACTATTCACAATCATATCATTAATAAAATGACAAATCAAGGAAAGAAAAGCTTCCCATTTCAGAAAAAGTGTTGTATAATGCAACTAGTTAAATAAATTGATATCGTCAGGTCAATATTATTTTATATCAGTCACTTCTGACACCGATTCCAAGTTGTATGTAAACAGATGAATAGTGTGAAATATATATTTTTATAACTATTTGTGCCACTGTTAAAAGATAGTGGAATGGACTTAATGTAGAATATGTATTTTATAATTGTTTGTTCTGTCGGTAAAAGGAAAATGAACAGACATAAAAAGATATATGATAAGGTCGGATATTTTCTGCTTAGGATTGTTAAAAAACGTATATTTATGTTGCGTGAACTGGCTGCTGTATGAGCAGCAGATATTTAGAATTTTAGAAAAACAGATGGTTTTTGTTCGGGATTATTGTATCAGGAAAAGCTGTTTTTACAGATGTCATTGAAAAGGAGAGTTGCTATATGAGAGAAAAATATGAGAGCCTTTCACTGGCTGTATTACGCGAGGTAGCCAAAAGTCGTGGATTAAAGAAGATATCCACTTTGAAGAAGGCAGAACTTGTGGAAGCAATGCTTGCAGAAGATGCAAGAGTGGCAGCAGAGGAAGCAGAAGAGAAAAAGAAAGAGAAGCCGGTATGCAGAGAGCGGCATGTAAGACATCATGCAGAAGATGTTTCCGGAAGAAAAGCAGAATCGGAAAAAAGAGTGGAAAGAGAAGGAAAAGAAGATACCAAAGAGAAAAACGAAAATGCGGAAGATGCTTCCGAAGAGGATTTTGAAGATAAAAAAGAAAAAAGACTGGATGAATCAGATCTCGACAGTGGAGAAACAGCGAATGGAATTCTTGAAGTCATGCCGGACGGATATGGATTTATCCGCTGTGAAAACTATCTTCCGGGAGAAAACGATGTCTATGTATCTCCATCCCAGATCCGTAAATTTAATCTGAAAACAGGCGATATCGTCAGCGGAAATACAAGGATCAAACAGCAGCAGGAGAAATTCAGCGCCCTGCTTTATATTACAACCGTAAATGGATTTCCACCGGTAGAAGCAGTCAGAAGAAAAGCATTTGAAGATCTGACACCGATTTTCCCGGATGAGCGTCTTCGTCTGGAAACACCAGGCAGAAGCAGTGGCAGCGTATCCATGCGTATCATGGATCTGGTGTCTCCTGTGGGTAAGGGACAGCGAGGTATGATCGTATCCCAACCGAAAGCCGGTAAGACAACCTTATTAAAAGAAATCGCAAAATCTGTAAAACGCAACAATCCGGAGATGCATCTGTTGATCCTTCTGATCGATGAGCGCCCGGAGGAGGTTACGGATATCAAAGAGGCTATAGAAGGCGGAAACACGGAAGTCATTTACTCTACCTTTGATGAATTGCCGGATCATCACAAACGTGTATCTGAGATGGTTATCGAGCGCGCAAAACGTCTGGTAGAGCATAAGAAAGACGTCATGATCCTTCTGGACAGCATTACCCGTCTGGCAAGAGCGTACAATCTTGTGGTTCCACCAAGTGGACGTACTCTTTCCGGTGGTCTTGATCCGGCTGCCCTGCATATGCCGAAGCGGTTCTTTGGTGCAGCGAGAAATATGCGTGAGGGCGGAAGCCTTACGATTCTTGCAACGGCACTGGTAGATACCGGAAGCAAGATGGACGATGTTGTATACGAAGAATTCAAGGGAACCGGTAATATGGAGCTTGTACTGGATCGCAAGCTTTCAGAAAAACGAATCTTCCCTGCCATCGATATCATGAAATCCGGTACCCGAAGAGAGGATCTTCTTCTGGATCAGGAAGAGCAGGAAGCAGTTTATATTATGCGAAGAGCCATCAATGGCATGAAGGCAGATGAGGCGGTGGAAAATATCCTTCAGATGTTCCTGCACACGAAAAACAATCAGGAATTCGTCCAGCAGGTTAAGAAAAAACGGTTTTTCTAGGTTGTTGAGAAAATACATCCTAAAAAACATGAAAAAACATCAGAAAATGAAAACAATACTTGTAAAATGATCCGAAAAGTGATAGACTAGATTAGTCATATTGGGTTATTATTCCACGGGAGGTGTGAACGGTGGCAATTTTCAGAACGATTTTAATGATAGTATTTATTATAGTCAGCATTATTCTGACAGTGATCATCCTGATGCAGGAAGGAAAGAACAATGGTCTTGGAGCCATTGCCGGAGCTGCAGATTCCTATTGGGGAAAAAATAAAGGACGTTCCATGGAAGGTGTTCTTGTAAAAGTTACAAGAATCCTTGTTGCAGTATTCCTTATTATCGCTGCATTTCTCTGTATCGCAAGATTTGCATAGAAGCTGGAACGTTTTCAGGATAACTCAGAGACATAAGGCTGTCGTAGTTTTACGGCAGCTTTTCTTTGTTTATCCCTATGATTTTAGACAGATGCCACTAGGTGTAAGCTTTTATTTGAACGATAGAGATAGATGCTGCCGGGTGTAAGCTTTTTGTTTGCGTGATAGAAATAGCAGCGGCTGGGGATAAGATTTTTTTGAGTGAGAGAAACTGTTGTTGGTGGGCATAAATTTTTGCTTGAACAGTAGCACCAGATATTGTTAGGTATAAACTTTTGTTTGAATAGTAGAGCTAGATGTTATAGAGTGTATGCCTTTGTTTTTTGAATAGAAGCAGAAAAGGCAAGGATGTAACCGTATGTTAGAGGTGGATTCTATCAAAGGTAAATCAGGGATCAAGAGAGATGGAACAGAAAGGAGAGAGATGGAACAGGAAGCATTAAATAAAAGAAAAAAAGTCATTTATGATTTTATATGTGATGAGTTTTATGTCCCGATGAAAGCGCGGGATATGGCAGCCTTGCTGAATATTCCGAAGCAGCAGCGCCATGAGCTGCATGAAGTGCTGGATGCGCTGGTGGCAGATGGTAAGATTGAGATATCTGCTAAGGGAAAATACAGCAAGGGTAAGCTGCGTATGCAGACCGGCGTATTTGAAGCCCATGCAAGGGGATTTGGCTTTGTGATCGTTGAAGGCGAAGAGGAAGATATTTTTATTCCGGAGAGCAAAGTAAACGGCGCTTTTCATCAGGATACCGTAGAAGTCCGCATCCATCCGTCCCACGGGAAACGGCGGGAAGGCGAGATCGTCAAGATCGTATCCCACGGACTAAAGACGATTGTAGGAACCTTTGAAAAAAGCAAGACTTTTGGTTTTGTACGACCGGATAATCAGCGGATACAGTCGGATATTTTTGTTCCGCTGGAGCGTTCAAAAGGAGCTGTCAGTGGTCACAAAGTGGTTGTGGAGCTGACTTCTTATGGAAAAAATGGCAAGAAACCAGAAGGAAAGGTTATAGAGATCCTTGGTCATCAGGATGATCCAGGAACGGATATCCTGTCTATTGTCCGCGAATATGATTTGCCGGAGGATTTTTCGGAAAAAATCTCCAATCAGGTGGAAAATGTTTCAAAACCGGTCAGCCAGGCCGATATGGCAGGGCGTCTGGATCTGAGAGACCTGCAGACCGTAACGATTGACGGAGAAGATGCAAAGGATCTGGATGATGCGATTTCACTGACAAAAGAAGGGAATCTGTATCATCTTGGCGTGCATATTGCAGATGTCAGCAATTATGTGCAGGAGAACAGCGCCTTAGACCATGAGGCTTTGAACCGTGGAACAAGCGTATATCTGGTGGATCGCGTGATCCCGATGCTGCCAAAACAGCTGTCCAATGGCATCTGTTCGCTGAATCAGGGGGAAGACCGTCTGACGTTAAGCTGTCTGATGACTATTGATGAAAAAGGAACTGTGATGGATCATAAGATCGCGGAGACAGTCATTCAGGTTGATCGCCGGATGTCTTATACGAATGTAAATAAGATCGTAACAGATCGTGATGAAGCAGTCATGAAAGAGTATGACGGTTTTGTGGACATGTTTGATCTAATGAAAGAACTGGCAGATATTTTGCGTGAAAAGAGAATGCACCGCGGAGCCATTGATTTTGATTTTCCGGAGACAAAGGTTATCTTAAACGAGGCTGGCGAGCCAGTGGATATCAAACCTTACGACAGAAATGCGGCTACAAAGATCATTGAAGATTTCATGCTGATCGCCAATGAAACAGTAGCGCAGGATTATTTCTGGCAGGAGGTTCCATTCTTATACCGTACCCATGAAAATCCGGAGCCGGAGAAGATCCGTAAGCTGAATACATTTATCAACAATTTTGGCTACCATGTGCATGTGGGCGGCGATGAAGTGCATCCGAAAGAATTACAGAAGTTGTTGGGCAAAAGCGAGGATACGCCGGAAGAGGCGCTGATTGCAAGACTGACCCTGCGTTCTATGAAGCAGGCGAAATATTCTGTAGAGTGCGTAGGACATTTTGGACTTGCAGCACAGTACTATTGCCATTTTACTTCTCCAATCCGTCGGTATCCGGATCTGCAGATCCATCGGATCATCAAAGAGACGTTACGGGGTAAGATGACAGAAAAGCGTCTGGAGCATTATGAAAAGATTCTGCCAGAAGTGGCAAAAGAGTGCAGTCAGCTGGAGCGTCGTGCAGATGAAGCGGAGCGTGAGACTGTAAAACTGAAAAAAGTGGAATATATGGAGCAGCGTATCGGTCAGGAATACGAAGGCGTGATATCTGGTGTTACTGCCTATGGTTTCTATGTGGAACTTCCGAATACAGTGGAAGGAATGGTGCATGTGACTACGTTGCACGGAGATTATTTTGAGTTCTGTGAGGATTCTTATGAACTTGTGGGGGAAAGTACGGGAATCCGTTATAAGCTGGGACAGAAAGTACGGATTCGGGTGGAGGATACAGATTCCCTCAACCGTACGATTGCATTTTCATTAGTAACTGGAAACGGGGATCGATAATGCAGTTGTATCTTTTTGGATGACTTATGTTCTCTGTGAAAAATGATGGCATAGAGCGTGACAATCCCATTTGGATTACAGCATGTTTTGGCCATGTTCGTATCCAACCTGGCGCCGATCAGCAGAAAACCTGATTCTTGGTGTTGTGACGCTGGCAGCCTGCCTTTTGTGGAACATTTTTGCAAAAGGATATTTAAAACAGCTGTCTGTCCTGTTTGGACTGGCGGTAGGTTATGTGCTTGCTATCTGTCTTGGCCGTGTGGATCTGTCTGTGATCATGTCAGGCGGACTGATCTCATTGCCGAAAATCCTGCTGTCCGGTGTGCAGATGATCGCACAGGCAGGTTTTACGCAGAGAAATATCACGATCGCATCACTGGCTCTGGCATTCGGTATCGGATTTACTTCGGCAAGTGAAGCTGGCATCTGGGGTATTTTTCCGGAGATCATCCAGACCGTGTTTGGAGCAAATGTCGTAGCTGTCGTATTTGTGGTAGCTGTATTCCTGAATCTGGTGCTGCCGAAAAATATGGATGTGAAGAAAAAAATATTTCTGATAAAAATGAGTAAGCGCTATTTTTCACTATCCTTTTCAAAAACAGATCTGATACATATCAGCTACGGGCATTGCAGATAGAAAACAAGGGCGTATGTAGCTGCACTTGCTGTAAAACGGGCATCATATCATTGAAAAAATGTCTGGTAAAACAGATAAGAAAGATTTAAGGAAAAGAATCGTAGAAATGTGTTGAATATTTCAGCAATTCGTGGTAGTTTAGAATAGCTGAGAAAGAAAAGGAGCAGAAAAAAGGCTGTATTCAGGAGAAGGGCTTCCTGCATGGAAGTTTCAGAATCTGGAAATAATATTTTATGGTATCTGTGCAGTTTGAAAAAAGCAGCATAGAAGAGCATAAATTGAGATTCCTGAACATAGCAGCGGATGAATGATATGGGAAAAGAAAGCATAAAATTAATTGCGAACAATAAAAAAGCATATCATGACTATTTCATTGATGAGACCTATGAGGCGGGCATCAGCCTGCATGGTACAGAAGTAAAATCTGTCCGCATGGGAAAATGCAGCGTGAAAGAGTCTTTTATCCGGATCGAAAACGGAGAAGTCATTGCCTATGGATTGCATATCAGTCCTTATGAAAAAGGCAATATCTTCAACAAAGATCCTCTGCGTCCGAAAAAACTTCTGCTTCACAAATCGGAGATCCACAAGATTGCCGGTAAGATCAAAGAAAAAGGCTATACGCTGGTTCCGTTGAAGGTTTATTTCAAAGGAAGTCTGATCAAAGTGGAGATCGGTCTGGCACGAGGCAAAAAGCTTTACGATAAACGCCAGGATATCGCAAAGAAAGACCAGAGAAGAGAAGCAGAAAGAGATTTCAAGATCAGCAAGATGTACTAAGTATTGAGTTACTTAATATAAATGTTTTTATCAGAATAGAAAGACAGAACAGATATCTGTAGAACAGTCTGGTATAAAATGTTTTAAAAATGAGATAAGGATATCATCAAAAAAATATAGAATATTTCAGAAAAGAGATAGTCATATCATCAAAAAATACAAGATATAGCGATTCAAGCAGATATCACGTCAGGTATACGGCAGAAAAGAAATTTTCTGTCGGCCTGTGAATGATAGATAATGGCAGAGAAATCTGCCGACATTCATGGGGGTGTACTGGTTTCGACGGGGTTTTGAAAGCTGGAGAAGCGGGCCGCATGAAATGCGTTAAATTTCAAACCTAAATATAAACGCTGATAACAAAAAATTAGCACTGGCTGCCTAAGTTGCAGCTTGTCTGACCTAGAGCACCTGCACTTTAGGACCCAGGCATCGACCATGCAGGAAACGACTTATGCAAAGCTTTGCGCATAAGGGCGTATCATGAAGCTACTGAAGCCGGAAACCTGTTCCTGGGTGTCCGGTAGAGGGAATGTCAATACAGGGACTACGCTCGTAGAAGGACAGTGGCCAGGATTTCGGACAGGGGTTCGATTCCCCTCACCTCCACTAAAACTGAACAAGTCAAACTATGTATATGATATTATCGTATACAGAAATATGTTTTGTTTGGTGTATCGAAGAAAATAAAAGTAACGACATTGTATGTTGCGAAAGTAATATACAGTGTCGTTATTTTTATGGTATAATTCGGATATGAATTACCACAAAGAGAATGGCGAAAGCTGTTCTTTTTTCAGTATATTTAATGAATACGAAAATGGAACACTTTGAAGAAAAGTTGTTTTATAGGATGCCATTTTTGATATGACAAATAAAAGTATCTTATTGTACTACTATAAAAATAGAAGGAGAAACACATGAAACTTACAATGTTAGGCACGGGAAATGCAATTGTTACCGAGTGTTATAATACTTGTTTTGTCATGCAGGAAGAGGATCAGTATTTCCTGGTAGATGGCGGTGGTGGAAGCACTCTGCTTCGACAGTTAAAATATGCCGGAATTGACTGGAAAAATATTAGAAATATTTTTGTGACACATAAGCATCTTGATCATATTACCGGTATACTATGGATGATCCGAATGATCTGCCAGAATATGAACCGGGGAGAATATGAGGGAGAGGCAACAATATATGCCCATGATGAAGTGATCGCTCTGTTAAAAGATATGGCAGGAAAACTTTTGCAGAAAAAAGAAACCGTTTTTATTGATGATCGGTTTCATTTGCAAGTAGTTGAGGATGGCGAATCTATCAAAATTTTGGATAAAAAGGTTACTTTTTTTGATATACAGTCAACAAAAGCGAAACAGTTTGGATTTTGTATGGAATTGGGAAAGGGAGAGAAACTAACCTGTTGTGGAGATGAACCATACAACGTCTGTGAAAAGCAATATGCTGAAAACAGTGCATGGCTGTTGCATGAGGCGTTCTGCTTAGATAGCCAGGCAGAGATATTTCATCCATATGAGAAACATCATTCAACCGTAAAAGACGCATGCAAGTTAGCAGAGGAGCTCAATGTGAAAAACTTGTTGCTGTATCACACCGAGGATAAAAATATATTGCGGCGGAAAGAGCTTTATACGAAGGAAGGTAGGGAATATTTTAAAGGGAATCTTTTGATTCCGGATGATTTGGAGTCGGTGGAAATATAAGAGTTTGAAGTGAGGGGGAAAGAGAATGGTACAAAGCCATTCTCTTTTTACTTTACAAAGAAATTTTTGAAATATCATTATTTTGCTTGCAAAAATCAATTTAGTGTTATAAAATACGTGTAAACGATTATAATAAACGTATTTACAAAAAAAGAGGAGAAAAAATGGAAGAACGAGTTTTACTAGAAGAATTATGTGAAGTTAGAAAATCAGTAGAAGAATTGCGTTTGCAGTATTCAAACATAAAGGATATGCTTGAGTTATTACAACGAGAAATGTTTGGAATGAGCAAGTATTTTAGAAACATTGAAGCGGATTATGAGTGGTTAAAAGACTATAAAGAAAATACAACAATGAAAAGATTAAATATGATTTTAGATCGCTTTCCGAAAACGCCAGACCATCCTGAAACAGGGAAAGAGTATAATGTTTATCAAATGCAGATAGATGCTTTAGGAAGTGAGTTATACGATCTGAAAAAAACGATCGAACAGAATCCCTCTTAAAAAACGGAGATATAGAGTTGAACCAGAGGTCAAAGAAAAAGCGGAAAGTATTCTGTCTGCAGTTGATATCCCTGCTTCCAGTGCTATCAATATGTTTTATAAACAGATTATCTTACAGAGAGGACTTCCATTTGAAATAAGGCTACCGCAATCCCACTGGCTTTAGATGATAGGGTAAGGTAGCTAGAAGTGGAAAATTATTATATAATTGCGGTATGGGAATATGGAAATCAAAAAACAGACACAAGGAGAAGCTTATGGTTCCGGATGAATAAAGGATATGAAAAACCATATACAAATATTTTTGTTTTGTGCTAGTATAGAATAAATACCAAATAAGCTCTGTTAAAGGAGGAATTCAATGCCCCACAATTCAACCACAACCTACCAGATCATGCATCAGGATCAATGCGTTGCAACCATAGATGAAACTGGCCACGCAAAGGTGTTGGAGCCAGCATTCATGCCATACAACCTTTATCTGGAGGAAGAAGATGACGTTGATACACTGGTTAATAATCTTATGAATTTCAATTACTGGTGTGCCGGCCGGGTACTGACTCTGGATCGGAAATATGCGAAAGAAATTTTAAACAGTATCGGAATGTCTCAGGCAGTTACGGATCGGGAGAGGGCGAAGATCGCATTGTCGTATCGTTGTCTGTCATTGACAGATGTGTTCTGGGTTCGGCGGGCAGGAGAGAACATCACATTTTCGGATGTAAATTTATATGAAAACCATCTGGAGAATACATTCATTGATATTTCGCTTCGGGGAAAACAGTATTCTGTGCAAAATGAAGCGCTAGCAAGGGATCTTTCTACAAATGGCTGTTTCCCAAAGGCGTGGCGCAGGATGGAAGATGGATTCTGGCTTTTAAAAGATGGCGATGCAGATGCCGTGGAACGGGAATTACTGGCAAGTCAGATCTGTCGTTGCTTTGATGTGGATCAGGTTTTGTACGAAAGAGATTATTTTGATGGAGAAAAAGTCAGCATAAGCAAAAATTTTACATCAGAGAATTTTTCAATTGTGTCTATGGAAAACTTTGAGATCTATGCGGCGAATCAGGAGATAAATGCAAAGGAAGCAGTCCTGAAATTAGATGCGAAAAATTATTATATGATGAATGTTGTGGATTACCTTATGGGAAATACAGACCGACATTGGGGAAACTGGGGAATGCTGGTGGATAACCGGACAAATCAGCCGGTTTCATTGCATAAGCTGATGGACTTTAATCAGTCGTTTTTATCTTATGATACGATAGAGGGAGCAAACTGCCAGACTCTGTTCGGAAAGCGTGGGACACAAAAAGAGGCTGCGATGGAAGCTGTTCGCAAAATTGGGTTGAATCAGATAAACGAAGTGGAACGATCCTGTTTTTCAGAGTTGCCACAATATTATGAGATGTTCTGTAAGCGACTGGAAGTTGTAAAGGGTATGTTATGAGAAATGTGCATTATTTCTTTACAAAAACAAAGTATTCTGCTATGTTTATAGAAAAATACAATAGCCTGCATGAAAAAATTTCTGAAAGAGTATAAAGGAAATATTATATATATTTCCAGTGAAAAATGGTTGCGGAAAGCAATCTTATCTAACAGAGTGTGAGTTTCAGGTAATTGTTGTAGTAATTTTAGAAAATAATAAGGAGGACACCCCATGAACAGACAGGATCAGTTATGCATCAAAATGATCGAGTGGAACCAGGCAGATCCAAAGCGGATTCAGCATTTTCTGAAAGTACAAAGCTTTGCAGCGCTCATTGGTCACGGGGAAGAGATTCCAGAAGAAAAACAGGAGATTCTGGAAGCGGCAGCGCTGGTGCATGATATCGGCATCCGCCCGGCAGAGGAAAAATTCGGACAGTGCGGCGGAAAACTGCAGGAGCAGGAAGGACCGGAACCGGCGAGAAAAATGCTTCTGGAATGCGGTTACAGTGAGGCACAGGCAGAACGGGTGGCATATCTGGTAGGACACCATCATACTTATGATGCCATTGATGATATTGATTATCAGATATTGGTAGAGGCAGATTTTCTTGTCAATCTGTACGAGGATGATGCTTCTGTTGAGATGGCTTCCAGAGCCATGGAGCGTATTTTTAAGACGAAGACAGGTATCCAGATCTGTCGGACACAGTTTAATATGTAAAGTTTTTTAGTGATTAAAAAAGGATGGAGATTTTTGCCTTTTAGAAAATAGATATTAAAAATCGTTAATCTTCAATGCGTATTATTAAGAAATAAGTCTATAGAAAAGAAACAAATGATTCATTAATAAAAACAAAAATACGAAGAAAAAATATAGCAGCAGGCAAAGGCGCAGCAAATAAGCTGAGACTTTCCTGCTATTTTTTCACACAGAAGGCACAATTTCATGTTATTATAATACATGCAATATGCGAAAACAGACATAGATATGTAATATAATCAGCTGTCTGTACATGTAGGGATAATAGAACGGATGTTTTTCTATTAGTATTAAATGATTTGTATAAAAGCAATCATGATTATCAATAAAAGAATAGCGATTGATTAAAAGATATGTGTTGAGTGAAGAGAAAATAGCAGTTATTTATCAGCACAAGATGAATATGAAACAGAAATAGAAAAACAGTTTCAAATTACTTTTGCATCAGCAGCAGAAACGGAGATCAACATGGAAAAATTAAAAATATTAGTTGTGGATGATGAGAGCCGTATGAGAAAACTGGTACGGGATTTCCTTGTAAAAAGGGATTTTGAAGTACTGGAAGCCGGAGACGGAGAAGAAGCACTGGATATTTTTTATTCAGATAATAAGATCGCACTTATCATTTTAGATGTTATGATGCCAAAGATGAACGGTTGGGAAGTCTGCCGGGAAGTCCGGGAGAATTCCAAAGTGCCGATTATCATGTTGACGGCCAAAGGCGATGAAAGCGATGAGCTGAATGGATTTGAACTGGGTGTGGACGAGTATATTTCCAAACCATTCAGTCCGAAGATTCTGGTGGCAAGGGTAGAAGCAATCCTTCGCAGAACCAATGGATTAAATAAAAACGAAAGCGTGGAAGTGGGAGGCATCATCTTGGATAAAGCGGCTCACCGAGTGACGATTGATGGGAAAGATGTGGAGCTGAGTTTCAAGGAATTTGAACTGCTGACCTATTTTATCGAAAATGCTGGAATTGCCCTTTCCAGAGAAAAAATCCTGAACCATGTATGGAATTATGATTATTTTGGCGATGCCAGAACCATTGATACCCATGTAAAAAAACTGCGCAACAAACTGGGCGAAAAAGGCGAATATATCAAAACTATCTGGGGTATGGGCTATAAATTTGAAGTATAGACAAAAGAGGATTGTTTGATTATTAAAAATAATATCGATCAATAAGAAGATAGATGATATCCTGTTGATAACAGTCATTATGGAATTCGCAATCTATCGTTACAGTTAAAACGAGATATACAAAAAACAGTTGTATCGCCAGAAAAAATGGACGATACGGAGACAGAGATGAAGCAGACAAAATTAAATCATTCCCTGACCAGACAGATTATGACGATTATCATCCTTCTGCTGGTGGGAACCGTTATGGCATGCTTTGTAGTTAATTCGTCTTTTTTGGGGCGGTATTATACGTTACAGAAAAAAAGCCTTCTTATGGAAAGCTTTGAAAAACTGCAGGCTGCCAGTAAAAAAGATATACTGTATACCGATGATTTCAATGCAGAATTTGAAAATATGTGTTCCACACAGAACATTTCTGTTATTATCGTGACGGCAGATGGAACGGTAAAACGGACATCCGTCAGCAATATCAATATTATTCAGCGTCAGCTTATGGATGCTATTTTTGGCGGAAGTGTAGATGGCAAAGATAGAAATACCCTGTATGAGACAGACAATTATGTGATCGAGTCCATTCGGGATTCCCATATGGACAATGAGGAATATCTGATGCTGTGGGGCACGTTGGATGATGGAAATCTGATCCTGATGCGTACTGCTATGGAGAGCATCCGGGAGAGCGTAAAGATTGCGAACCGATTCCTTTTATATATCGGAGCCGTAGCTATCGTAGTCAGTGTATGTATCAGTATCATCATCAGCCGTAAGATCACAAAACCGATCCTGCAGCTGACAGATATTTCCAAAAAGATGGTTGATCTGGATTTTGAAGCGAAATATGTGCCGAAGAAACAAAAGTTCGGTAAAAACAAGAGGATACGTAAGCATGGAGGCGGTCTGGCGCTGCCCGGAACGGTTGCCTTTGTGGGAGATAACGAGATCGATGAGCTTGGAAAACATATGAATGAGCTTTCAGAAACGCTGGAACAGACAATCTCTGAGCTGAAATCAGCTAACAACGAGTTGCAGAAGGATATTGAACAGAAAGAGCAGATTGATGAGATGCGAAAGGAATTTTTATCCAATGTTTCTCATGAACTGAAGACGCCGCTGGCTCTGATTCAGGGATATGCGGAAGGACTGTCAGAATGCATTAATGATGATGCAGAGAGTCGCGAATTCTACTGTGAAGTTATTATGGACGAAGCAGACAAGATGAATAAGATGGTTAAGAAGCTGCTGACGCTGAATCAGCTGGAATTTGGCAATAATCAGGTAACTATGGAACGGTTTGATATCACAGAACTGATTCAAGGTGTGGTAAATTCTTCGTCAATCCTGTTGGAGCAGAAAGAGATTCAGATAGAAGCAGATCTGGCTCCGGAATATGTATGGGCGGATGAATTCCAGATAGAAGAAGTTATTACCAACTATCTCAGTAATGCCATGAACCATGCAGACGGAGAGAAAAAGATACGTATTTTCTATACGAAAAAAGAGGACTGTCTGCGCATCAGTGTGTTTAATACCGGAAAACCGATCCCGGAAGAAGATCTGGATCGGATCTGGATTAAGTTTTATAAAGTGGATAAAGCAAGAACCAGGGAATATGGTGGGAGCGGCATCGGGCTGTCCATCGTAAAAGCAATCATGGATTCGCTGCATCAGAAATGTGGCGCGATCAATCATCCGGATGGCGTGGAATTCTGGCTGGAACTTGATCAGGGAGGAAGAAAAAGGAATGATAGCGATCATTGATTACGATGCCGGTAATTTGAAAAGCGTGGAAAAGGCGCTTGCTTATATCGGCGAGGAAAGTGTGATAACAGGAGAACGGGAAGAAATCCTGAAAGCAGATAAAGTGATTCTGCCGGGCGTAGGATCTTTTGGAGATGCCATGGCGAATCTGAAACGGTTGGGGCTGGATGATGTGATCCGGGAAGTGGCAGCCAACGGAACACCGTTTCTTGGCATCTGTCTCGGATTACAGCTGCTGTTTGAGAGCAGTGAGGAGACGCCAGGCGTGGAAGGACTTGGCATTTTGAAAGGAAAAGTGCTTCGCATTCCGAATAAAGAGGGATTAAAAATTCCGCATATCGGTTGGAATTCGCTGAAGCTTTCTAACAATGGACGGCTGTTTCAGGGCATGACCGGAGAACCTTATGTATATTTTGTACATTCTTATTATCTGCAGGCGGAGGATCCGGCTATCGTAAAGGCAACGACGGATTACAGCACCTGTATCCATGCATCCGTAGAACAGGGAAATGTGTTTGCCTGCCAGTTCCATCCGGAGAAGAGCAGTGCCGTAGGATTACAGATCCTGAAAAATTTTGCAGCAATTCAAAGGGAGGATAACTGATGTTTACAAAGAGAATCATCCCCTGTCTGGATGTAAAAAACGGAAGAGTCGTAAAAGGTGTGAATTTTGTAAACCTGCGGGATGCGGGAGATCCGGTGGAGATCGCGGCGGCGTATGATAAAGCCGGAGCAGATGAAGTGGTATTTCTGGATATCACAGCTACTTCAGATGCGAGAGCCACTGTGGTAGATATGGTAAGAAAAGTAGCGGAAAATGTATTTATTCCATTTACAGTAGGCGGTGGTATCCGTACTGTTGATGATTTCAAGGTACTTTTAAGAGAAGGCGCAGATAAGATTTCCATTAACTCTGCGGCTATCATGAATCCGACGCTTATCAGTGAGGCTGCAGACAAGTTTGGCAGCCAGTGTGTCGTCGTTGCTATTGATGCGAGACGCAGAGAAGATGGTTCCGGTTGGAATATCTATAAGAATGGCGGTCGTGTGGATATGGGCATCGATGCGGTGGAATGGGCAATGAAAGCAGATAAGCTGGGCGCTGGTGAGATACTGCTGACCAGTATGGACTGTGACGGAACGAAGGCTGGATACGATCTTGAACTGACACGGATCATTGCTGAAAATGTATCTGTTCCGGTCATTGCATCCGGCGGCGCGGGAACAAAAGAGCATTTTTATGATGCATTGACAGAAGGGAAAGCAGATGCAGCGCTGGCAGCGTCTTTGTTCCATTATAAAGAACTGGAGATCATGGATCTGAAAGATTATCTTGCAGGTCGGGGGGTATCAGTCAGACGATAGCAATATATCAATAGGAAGTTGAATATATATGGAAAGGAAAGCAATTATGCCACCAATTACCAATGATTGGCAGCAGCCGCTGTCAGCAGAATTTCATAAACCTTATTATAAAAAATTATATGATACGGTATTGAAAGAATATCAGACACGCAAGATCTTCCCGGCGCCGGATGATATCTTTAATGCATTTCATCTGACACCGTTAAAAGATGTAAAAGTTGTAATCCTGGGACAGGATCCGTATCATAACGATGGACAGGCCCATGGACTCTGTTTTTCCGTGAAGCCGGAGGTTGATATTCCACCTTCCCTGGAAAACATTTATAAAGAGCTGCATGAAGATCTGGGCTGTTATATTCCGAACAATGGGTATCTTGTCAAATGGGCCAAGCAGGGTGTGCTGATGCTGAATACGGTACTGACAGTTCGGGCGCATCAGGCCAATTCCCACAGAGGAATCGGATGGGAACAGTTTACGGATGCTGTGATCGAAGCGGTCAATGCGCAGGATCGTCCCATCGTATTTTTGCTCTGGGGAAGCCCGGCGAGAGCGAAAAAGAGCATGCTGAATAATCCGAAACATCTGATCCTGGAAGCACCCCATCCAAGTCCGCTGTCCGCGTACCGCGGATTTTTCGGATGCAGACATTTCAGTCAGACAAATGAATTTCTGAAAGCAAACGGACTTTCCCCTATTGACTGGCAGATTGAAAACATAGAAAAATAAAAATATTTGTATAAAATGCCGAAATGAGAAAACAGGGTTTTCATTGACTTAATCCGGAAGCACATGGTAAGATAATACTTTGTTAGTGTCTCTTGGAATGCTTTCCTTAGAAGTTTTCAAGAGTACATGTGAATACAAAGGAGAAAAGTGTATGGATATTCAGTTTGTTGGAACCTTGTGGGCGATTGTACCGCCACTGGTTGCCATTATTTTGGCATTTATCACAAAAGAAGTATATACCTCACTGTTGACAGGATGTGTTCTGGGTGGGCTGTTTCTGGCTAATTTTCATCCATGGCAGGCATTTAGCACGATCGTAGATTCTGCGACACAGAACATTGATATCAATATTATGGTGTTTGATATACTTCTTGGAATGATTATTGTGCTTCTGGCAAAATCAGGAGCATCAAAAGCCTATGGAAAATGGGCGACGCAGCGTCTGAAGACAAAAAGAGGAGCGATGCTTGCCACATCTGTACTGGGCGTTGTCATTTTTGTAGACGATTATTTTAACTGTTTGACGGTAGGGAATGTTATGCGTCCGATTACGGATAAATATAATGTTTCCAGAGCGAAGCTCGCATATCTGATCGACGCTACGGCTGCTCCGGTCTGCATCATCGCGCCGGTATCCAGTTGGGCGGCAGCTGTATCCAGTTATGTGCCGAAAGGATATGATATTAACGGATTCCAGATGTTTCTGAATGCGATTCCGTTTAACTTGTATGCAATCCTGACATTGGTCATGGTATTTTTTACCAGTGCTACGATGCTTGATTTTGGTAAGATGAAACAGCATGAGATCAATGCATTGCACGGAGACTTGTTTACTACAGGAAATGAGTATAAAGAGATGGAACAGAGTGAGCAGGAAGGCAGTGACAGAGGACGGGTATCTGATCTTATGATCCCGATTCTTGTGCTGATCGTATCTGCTATCGGTTCTATGATCTATACGGGTTATCTGAATGGCGGAACAAATGTGATAGAAGCATTTGCAAATTGCAGCGCATCACTGGCTCTGGTATTTGCCACATTTGTAACACTGGTGCTTATGGCGCTTATGTATATTCCGAGAGGCATTGTAAAATTCAAAGATTTTATGGATAGTCTGACAGAAGGATTCAAGCTGATGGTTCCGGCTCTGATCGTGCTGACACTGGCATGGACTTTAAAAGGTCTGGTAGATCAGTTGGATATCGCAGGATTTGTTACAGGTGTATTTGGCAGCAGCACGGCATTTAATGTATTTATGCCGCTGATCATGTTTGCAATCAGTATCTTCCTTGGATTCTCTACAGGAACCAGCTGGGGAACCATGGGTATTATGATTCCGATTGCAGTACCGATGTGCTTTAATTCCCCATCAACAATGGTTATCTGTGTGGCTTCCATCATGGCAGGTTGTGTATGTGGCGATCATATTTCTCCAATTTCAGATACGACCATTATGTCTTCCACAGGCGCACAGAGTAATCATCTGAACCATGTGCAGACACAGATGCAATATGCATTTGTCGTTATTGCAGTCTGTGTGGTTGGATATATTATTGCAGGTGTGACCCAGTCAGCGCTGATCACGTTGCCGATATCTATCGCGCTGTTGTTGATCATTCTTCTGATTATACGAAAGATTGAAAAGAAAAAAGCTGCTGCGGTGCTGGAATGATTGTTATAGAGGTTGTATGAAAACATCTTAGCCAATGTAGAAAATACATAGCAGGAGTGCTTACGGAGATATTTACGTTAGGGAATTGGGAAAAAGAACGGATGGAATAGCCAGACGTTCTTTTTTCGGTTATGGGGTTCTTTATATAGAAGAAATTCGTTTATATTTTAACAAAAATATGGTTGAGAAAAATATTTTCATGATTGTTTAAGATGAGGAAGCAGGCGGCAGAAAAGGTAAAGGAATGAATATGCAGGTGAAATCAATATTATTATGATGATTGCTTCTGACAGTTAAAGCCGGCTGGATATAGCTAAAAATAGATTTACAGAAAAAGAAATATTTGGTAAACTATCAGAAGAAAAACGAACAGATGTTTGAATATGGGAAAGGCAAGGGAAGAAATATGCCACAGGATGTGACTTATGATGCCGGGAGCATTGCGGTACTGGAAGGATTAGAAGCCGTTCGCGTGCGCCCGGGAATGTATATTGGAAGTGTGTCCCGTAAGGGATTGAATCATTTGATTTATGAGATTGTAGATAATGCTGTTGATGAGCATCTGGCGGGAGCCTGCGACACGATCCATGTTACACTGGAAGCAGATGGCTCCTGTACCGTGGAAGATAACGGAAGGGGTATTCCGGTAGGGATGCACGCAAAGGGAATGTCTGCAGCCCGTCTGGTATTTACCACACTTCATGCCGGTGGTAAATTTGATGATTCTGCATATAAGACCAGCGGTGGTCTTCATGGCGTGGGATCATCCGTTGTAAATGCATTGTCTGAATGGATGGATGTGCAGATCAGTAGAGAAGGACAGATTCATCACGACCGCTATGAACGGGGAAAACCTGTGATCGAACTGGAAAATGGATTGCTTCCGGTCATTGGAAAGACAAGAAAGACAGGAACGAAGATCTGTTTCCTTCCAGATAAGGAGATTTTTGAAAAAACAAAATTTAAAGAGGATGAAGTGAAGAGCAGACTTCATGAGACGGCTTATCTGAACCCGGCGCTTACAATCATTTATGATGACCTGCGGGGCGAGACGCCGGAACATATCGTATATCATGAGGAAGAAGGTATCATTGGTTTTGTAAAGGATCTGAATAAAAAAGCGGAAGTGCTTCATGATGTGATCTATTACAAAGGAGAAAGTGATGGAATTTCTGTGGAAGCTGCTTTCCAGTATACCAGTGAATTTCATGAAAATATCCTTGGATTCTGCAACAATATCTACAATGCCGAGGGTGGAACACACATTACCGGTTTTAAGACCACCTTCACGACTGTGATTAATCAGTATGCGAGAGAACTGGGAATCTTAAAGGATAAAGATGCAAATTTTACCGGTGCCGATGTGCGAAATGGCATGACTGCGGTTATTTCTATCAAACATCCGGAGCCGAGATTTGAAGGCCAGACGAAGACAAAGCTGGATAATCAGGATGCAGCCCGTGTGACCGGAAAAGTGACTGGTGAGGAGATCCAACTGTTTTTTGATAAAAATCTGGAGACACTGAAAACAGTAATTTCCTGTGCGGAGCGTGCTGCCAAGATCCGAAAGACAGAGGAACGTGCTAAGACAAATCTGCTGACGAAGCAGAAGTTTTCTTTTGATTCCAATGGAAAACTGGCAAACTGCGAGAGCCGGGATGCTTCCAGATGTGAGATTTTTATCGTCGAGGGAGATTCTGCCGGCGGTTCTGCGAAGACTGCCCGTGACAGAAGCTTTCAGGCGATTCTGCCGATTCGCGGCAAGATTCTGAACGTGGAGAAAGCGAGCATTGATAAAGTTCTTGCAAATGCCGAGATCAAGACGATGATCAATGCCTTCGGCTGTGGATTTTCCGAAGGATACGGCAATGATTTTGATATTACGAAGCTGCGTTACGACAAGATTGTGATCATGGCAGATGCGGACGTGGATGGTGCGCATATTTCCACGTTGTTACTGACGTTATTCTATCGTTTTATGCCGGAACTGATCTTTGAAGGGCATGTGTATGTGGCAATGCCGCCGTTGTATAAGGCGCAGCCGTCCAAAGGACCGGAAGAGTATCTGTATGATGATGCGGCATTGGAGCGTTATCGGAAAAATCACAAAGGCTCCTTTACGCTGCAGCGTTATAAAGGTCTGGGAGAGATGTCTCCGCAGCAGCTGTGGGAGACGACCATGGACCCGGAGACCCGTATGTTGAAACGGATCGAGATCGAAGACGGCAGAATGGCATCGGATGTCACAGAAATGCTTATGGGAACGGATGTACCGCCACGTCGGGCATTTATTTATGAGCATGCAAATGATGCGGAGTTGGATATCTAGTATTATTGATGAATCCGATTTTATTATATGCATAGACAGCAGTATTTGAGATAGAAGTTGGAAGGAAAAAAATGGAAACACTGGAAAGAGAACAGATCATCCGTACCGATTATTCGGAACTGATGCAGAAATCCTATATTGATTATGCCATGAGCGTTATCGTGGCCCGGGCGCTTCCGGATGTGAGAGACGGTTTGAAGCCGGTACAGCGAAGAACGCTGTACGACATGCACGAACTGGGCATCCGATATGACAAGCCTTATCGTAAATGTGCAAGAATCGTGGGCGATACCATGGGTAAATATCATCCTCATGGAGACAGTTCCATTTACGGTGCGCTGGTAGTAATGGCGCAGGAATTTAAAAACGGAATGCCTCTGGTAGACGGACATGGGAACTTTGGCTCCATTGAAGGAGACGGGGCAGCGGCAATGCGTTATACAGAAGCCCGTTTGCAGAAACTGACCCAGGAAGCTTATCTTGCTGATCTGGACAAAAATGTAGTAGATTTTGTGCCAAACTTTGATGCTACGGAAAAAGAGCCGGAAGTGCTTCCGGTAAAGATTCCAAACCTTCTTGTAAATGGAGCAGAAGGCATCGCGGTAGGTATGGCGACAAACATCCCACCGCACAATCTTGGGGAAGTCATTGACGGTGTGATCGCCTATATGAAAGATCCGGATATTACCACAGAAGAAATGCTAGAGATCATTCCGGGACCGGATTTTCCGACAGGTGGTATTGTTGTAAACAAAGATGAACTGACAGAAATCTACAAGACAGGGAACGGAAAAGTAAAGATCCGTGGAAAAGTAGAGCGTGAAAAACTGAAAGGTGGAAAAGAATGCCTGGTCATCACAGAAATCCCATATCCGATGATCGGAGCAAATATCGGAAAATTTCTGAATGATGTCTATGCATTGGTGGAGACAAAAAAAACAACAGATATCACAGATATTTCCAACCAGTCATCCAAAGAAGGCATCCGCATCGTCATTGAACTGAAAAAAGGTGCAGATTCGGAAAATCTCCTGAATCTTCTGTACAAAAAGACCCGTCTGGAAGATACGTTTGGCGTGAATATGCTGGCAGTAGCCAATGGACGGCCGGAGACCATGGGACTTGTGGATGTGATTCGGCACAATGTGAATTTTCAGTATGAGCTGGCTTCCAGAAAATATCAGACATTGCTGGAAAAAGCACTGGAGAAAAAAGAAGTGCAGGAAGGCCTGATTCGCGCCTGTGATGTGATCGACCTGATCATCGAGATCCTCCGGGGAAGCAAAAATATCAAACAGGCGAAAGCATGTCTGGTAACCGGAGAGACGGAAGGGATCACATTCAAGTCCAGAGCTTCTGAAAAACAGGCGGCAGAGCTTCATTTTACAGAACGCCAGGCAACAGCTATTCTTGAAATGCGTCTGTACAAGCTGATTGGTCTGGAAGTGGAAGCTCTTATGAAAGAACATGAGGAGACGCTGAAAAACATCGCATTTTACGAGGATGTGTTGGGAAGCCGGGCTTCTATGGCGAGAGTTATCATCAAAGAACTGAAAGAACTGAAAAAAGAGTATGCAGTTCCGAGAAAGACCGTGATTGAAAATGCAAAAGCAGCGGTTTACAAGGAAAAAGAACTGGAAGAGCAGCCGGTGGTATTTCTCATGGATCGTTTCGGATATGGCAAGACCGTGGATGTATCCGTATATGAGCGGAACAAAGAGGCGGCAGATCAGGAAAGCCGCTATATCGTTCATTGTATGAACACAGATAAGATCTGTATCTTTACGGATGCCGGACAGATGCATCTGCTGAAAGTGGTGGATCTTCCCCATGGAAAATTCCGGGATAAAGGAGTTCCTGTGGATAACCTGAGTAATTACAGCAGCAGTGAAGAAAATCTTATCTTTGTAACGGCTCTTGGAGCAATCCAGGACAAACAGCTGGTATTTGCAGCGAAAAGCGGTATGATCAAGCTGGTATCAGGAAATGAATTTGATGTATCAAAACGAACGACGGCAGCTACAAAACTGGCAGAAGAAGATACGCTTATCTATGTAGCAGTCACTGAACCGGAAGACAGTTTTGTAATGCAGTCTGAGAAAAATATGTTCCTTCGCATCGCCGTGGAAGAGATCCCGCAGAAGAAAAAAGCAGCAATCGGCGTCCGGGGTATGCGGCTGGCGGATAAAGACCGGTTTGCAGCCTGCTATGTGCTTCATCCGGAGGAAGATCCGGTGGTAACTGTCCGTGAAAAAGAAGTGCATCTTGGACGCCTCCACCTTGCAAAACGAGATACAAAAGGCGTGAAAAAATAACAAAATGAAAGATTTTTTTATGAAAAATGAAAGTTACATGCATAAAAAAAGACCGTGACTTGCATAAAAAAGTTGACAGCATTGTTTTTCTTATGATACAATGCAAAACAGACGCATGAAACCGGCGGTAAACGCTGTCGGTTTCATTTTGTTCGTCATCAATATTGAAGGGAGATTTGTAAAATGACAACACTGATGTGGATTGTTCCAATCATCGGCATCGTTGCATTGCTCGTTGCAGCTGTCCTTGCTGCAAACGTGAAAAAGCAGTCAGAAGGTACTGACAAGATGAAAGAAATCGCTGCTGCTATTCACGAGGGAGCACAGGCATTCTTGATGTCAGAGTACAAGATTCTGATTATTTTCATTATCATTGTATTCGTAGTAGTTGGTTTTGCTATCGGCTGGCCGACCGCACTCTGCTTCATCATCGGAGCAGTATTTTCTATCATCGCAGGTTACTGCGGTATGAACGTTGCTACAAGAGCAAACGTTAGAACTGCTAATGCAGCGAAAGAAAAGGGTATGACTGCAGCACTTCCAATCGCATTCCGTGGTGGTGCGGTTATGGGACTTTGTGTAGTAGGACTTGGTCTTTTCGGAGCAAGTATTATTTATTTGGTAACTGACAGATCCGACATTCTTTTCGGATTCAGTTTAGGTGCTTCTTCTGTAGCGCTGTTTGCACGTGTAGGTGGTGGTATCTATACAAAAGCAGCAGACGTTGGAGCTGATCTTGTAGGTAAAGTAGAAGCTGGTATCCCGGAAGATGATCCTCGTAACCCGGCTGTTATCGCTGATAATGTAGGTGATAACGTAGGTGACGTTGCCGGTATGGGAGCTGACCTTTTCGAGTCTTATGTAGGTTCTATCGTATCTGCTATCACTCTTGGTCTGATCACAAGCGGCATTTCCGGAACATTCGGAACCAAAGGCGGCGCTTTCTATCCGCTGATCCTTGCTGCTATCGGCGTTGTAGCTTCTATCATTGGTGTATTCTGTGTTCGTGGTAAAGACGGTGGAGATCCTCATAAAGCTCTGAAAGTTGGCGGTAATATCGCTAATATCATCACTGTTATCATGGCTATCGTATTAAGTAAACCGATGCTTGGTTCTTTCAAACCTTGCGGCGCTATCATCGCAGGTCTGATCGTTGGTGTACTGATCGGTCAGGTTACAGAGTACTTTACATCTGACAAATACAAACCGGTTCACAAAATTGCTGAGCAGTCTGAGACAGGCCCGGCTACCAATATCATCAGCGGACTTGCTGTAGGTATGAACTCTACTGCACTTCCGATCATCCTGATCGCAGTTGGTATCTTTGCTTCTTACAAATTCGCTGGAATCTATGGTATCGCTCTTGCAGCAGTAGGTATGCTTGCAACAACTGGTAGTACAATCGCCGTTGATGCTTACGGTCCGATCGCTGATAATGCAGGTGGTATCGCAGAGATGTCCGGTCTTGATGAGAGCGTTCGTGAGATCACTGACTCTCTGGATTCTGTAGGTAACACAACAGCAGCTATCGGTAAAGGTTTCGCTATCGGATCCGCAGCACTGACAGCACTGTCTCTGTTTGTATCTTACTCTGAAGCTGTAAACCTGAAAGCAATCGATCTTCTTGAGCCGACTGTTATCATCGGTCTGTTCATCGGAGCTATGCTTCCGTTCCTGTTCTCTGCAATCACCATGGAAGCTGTTTCCAAAGCAGCTTACAAGATGATCGAGGAAGTACGTCGTCAGTTCCGTGCTGACAAAGGCATCCTTGAGGGAACAAGCAAACCGGATTACAAATCCTGTGTAGGTATCTCTACTCAGGCAGCTCTGAAAGAGATGTTACTTCCGGGTATCATCGCTATCGTTGTTCCGATTATTGTTGGTCTTTTACTTGGCGCTAACGCTCTTGGCGGACTTCTTGCAGGCGCGCTTGTAACTGGTGTTATGATGGCTATCTTCATGGCTAACGCTGGTGGCGCATGGGATAACGCTAAGAAATACATCGAAGGTGGTAAACATGGTGGAAAAGGAAGCGATCCTCATAAAGCAGCCGTTGTTGGTGATACTGTAGGTGATCCTTTCAAAGATACATCAGGCCCATCTATCAACATCCTGATCAAACTTATGACTATCGTTGCACTGGTATTTGCACCGTTATTCATGGCTGTAGGATCTCTTCTCTAGGATTTATCTTAGAAAACTGTGGAAATGTTTGATATGTTTACATATCATCTGATTCGCAGTGAATAAAATCTGGATTTTTGGACAGATTATAAATGAACTTGGAAAAACGTTTTTCCGAGAGTATGAAAGAGGCTGTCTGTTGACTGTAGTGTCAGCAGGCGGTCTTTTTTTATTCCCTGAAGTTGGACGAAATTATTTTCTTGTTATCCCTACTGGTTATTCTATTATGAGGATAGAAAAATATGGGTTCATGGAAATGAGGAAAAGGCTTTTTATTCGTGTAACTATAGGTAAATATATCAATACTATAAGGTTAGTTGGTATTCAAAATATAAAGAACATAATACAAATTTGCTAAGTTTAGAAAGAAACTTTTTCATGATAAGATACTTATAAAGATCACAGGTGGGGGAAATATTTCAGTTATGAAAATATCAAAAACTACCTGTAAGAAAAAAGAGGTATCTATGTGTTTTCAGGGGCTTTTATGATGAACGTGTGAAAATACAAATGTAGCATTTTATCAAAAAGTTGGTAAAAATGTTTCATCTATAAAATCTCAGGATACAAAAAGGAAAGGGTGGCAAAATGTATAATGTAAAGAAAATCACAGATGTAACTTTAAATGTTCAGCTTGTCTACGTGGCACTGATTCATGAGTATGTATATGAGGGACCTTGTCGTTTCGGTCCGAAGGAGGCACTGACGACAGAGTTTGATGAAATGAACCAGGCAGAGATTTTTAAGGCATGGAGTAATGGGTTTGGCGGCGCAATCTCTCAGGTTCCGGGAGTAAAGATCTTAGAGCCAATGTATGTGAAGATGTCGGATGAATTTTTTATCTTAAGAGAAGAAGAAGAACGTATTGCCCAAAACTGTTCAGAGACAGACCTCTATATTTTTACCGGTATGAGATGTGAGAATATTGCAAAAGAGTTTGCTATGAAATATCGGGTTCCGGTTGCCTGTGAGGGAATGTTTGGGGCAACGGTATTACATACGATGCTGAGTGCGAGAGGATTTGAATCTTATGCATTTCTGGATGTACCGGACTGTATGCGTCTGCTCCGTGCATTGAGAACAAGAAAATGTCTGCGCAATATGAGAATTCTGGCTACTACAAGAAATAATTCCCAGTATTCCCTTGGCGGTCAGGATGCATTGCTTTCCAATGATGAGGCAACGAAGCGTTTCGGTGTCAGATATAATTATTTCAGCGTACATGAATTTTTGGATATGATGCATGTGAATGAACATGGAAAGAATCCTA
Organism: uncultured Roseburia sp.; assembly: GCA_905193415.1. Taxonomy (GTDB): domain Bacteria; phylum Bacillota; class Clostridia; order Lachnospirales; family Lachnospiraceae; genus Brotonthovivens. Next base: position 17,840 of record CAJJOP010000014.1, on the reverse strand, counting down.
CGCTTCCGGGCAGACATGTGTATAATCTGGATGATCAGGATATGGAAGAAGTACATAAGATTGTGGCAGATTATATGGGACGCGCAGAAGAAAATGATGTCAAAGAAGAATATGTGGTAAATTCTGTAAAAGCATCTGTTCTGGCAAGAAAGCTGATGGAGCATTTCCAGTGTAACGCATTTACTGCTCCATGTCCGGATGCCTGTGCAACCAGACGTATGAATGAGGAACAGTTTACCTTCTGTTTTACCCATACCCTGTTAAATGAAATGGGAATTCCGTCTGCCTGTGAATACGATCTGATCGGAGTATTGTCTATTGCAACACTGGCTGCATTGACCGGAAAAGCGCCTTATCAGGGAAATACACAGCCATGTGTATACTATAATGGACATGTGGAAGGAGAATATACGGGTATTTCCTATATTGAAGCGATGGATCGTACACCAAATATTTATTATACCGGTCATGCGACACCAAACAGCAAAATGCACGGATTTGACCAGCCGGCAGCAAAATATGCCCTTCGTCCGTTTACCAACAGCGGCTGGGGTGCAACCATGAGAATTAACTTTGACGATTTCAAAGGCGAGACGATTACCCTGATGCGTTTTAATCCGGAGTGCAGCAAGATCATGGTAGCAAAAGGAACGGTAGTGGGAGGCTTTGGTTATGATACTACCGGTTGCTCTGAGGGCATTTACTTTGAAGTGGAAGATAAGTATGATTATTTCCACAAACAGGCAAAATTTGGCCTTCATATGCCGACGGTATTCGGAGATCATGTGGGTGATATCAAGCGTCTGGGAGAAGTCCTGGATATGGAAGTCGTGATCGCATAGATGAGAAAAGATATTAAAAATAAATTATTGCAGAAAAAAGAATCAGCGGCAGTATATGTGGATCTTATTTTAAAGCATACCGATCTTTCTTATGAACAGTTCGAAGACTATTTTACAGAATATCTCTGTGATAAATTTGTACTGGAAAAGAATGAGATCAATACAGATGATTTTTATAAGATCTGCGCATATTCTGTAGAAAAGATCGCAGGATTGCCGACATTGCAAAGAGATGCGGCTCTGACGGCTTCCCGTTGCGGAGGCGCAACCACAGCCATGAATAAAAAAGTGCTGTTTCTTCTTAGTGTTAATCGGGAATACAGCATTCAGATCACACCGGAAGAAAGCATGAAGATTGACACGTTTACACAGCTGAAAAAACTGGTATACGAAAAGGTAATTCTGAACAGGTCTGCAGAATATTCTGTATGAAAGAATATTGATGCTGTTTGTAATATATGATGCAGAAGTAATCATAAAAAAATGATACAAAAGCAATCATAAAAAGAAAAACTGAAATATATGTTTTTTTGTGTTAAAATATGTAACAGTATGAAAAATACTGTTACATATTTTTCTATAAGGGAGAATTTCCCGAGAGTATATCATGAAAAACATGGAGAAACTATGGAGAAAAATATGAATATGACGGAACGTATGAGTATGCAGGAGACAGAAAATGATATTTTTTCAGATCTGTCAGAGCTGGAGGATGCTATCAGCCAGTATACCTATCTGGTGGAATGCGCATCTGAAAAACGGGAATATCCGGAGAATTGGCGGAAACAAGAGTATCTGGTTCCGGAATGCCAGGTCAATACGTGGCTGCATGTGGAGTGGAAGGATGGCAGGAGCCGGTTTGATTCAGACAGTGAATCGCTGATCATCTGTGGGGCATTGGCTTTGCTGCAAGAGATTTATGATGACCGGTTGCCGGAAGAACTTCAGTCTTATCAATGTCGCCTTTTGGAGTCAGAAAATTTTACCAGACATTTTACGGCAAATCAGCTGAATGGTCTGCACGAGATTATGAAGCAGCTGAAGGTTGGAAATTAAAACATCGGTCAGAACACTGGATGTTTTGAAAAAGGACGAATAGCCTGTTGACAGCGCTATTTGAATGGAGAGAAATATTACTGGCAAAGTTACGTCAGGTTTTCTGACGAATATAAGAAGAGATATCAATGTACTCTTGGAGTTTTCATGTGAAAATTTTAAGAATGTATATGATAGAAACGGGGGAGAATGATGCTGACAGAACAGATAGAGGTGTTTCTGGAGACAGCAGATGCATTGTGTTTTTCTACTGTGGCAAAGAAACGGTTTACAACGCAGCCGACGATCAGCCGTCAGATCAGTGCACTGGAAGAAGAATGGGGATTAAAATTATTTATCCGGACGAACAAAGGGCTTCGTCTGACGCCGGAAGGTACGATCATGCTGGCATGTTGTCAGAAAATGAAACAGCAGTGTGAAGAAAGCCTAAAACGAGCCAGAGAGCTGACTGTCGGGGAAAATGCACGTTTGAGGCTTGGTTTCCTGGAACTGATGGATACGGATCGTATCTTTATGCCATTTCTGAGAGATTTTGCACGGGAATATACAGATCTGGATATCTCAATCTCCAGTCACTCTTTTGGAAAACTGCGGGAAGGATTGCAAAAAGGCGAGTTTGACATTATCTATACGTTTGATTTTGAACGTACGAATATGCAGGGAGATATAGTGGCAAATATTTTAGGGGAAGTGAAGCCGGTTTTTGTATTATCAAAGTATCATCCACTATATGAAAAAAAAGATCTTCATATCACAGACTGTGCGGCTGAAATTTTTTATTTGCCGGAAAGTAAAGATGCGCCGGGACGGGAGGAGACATTACAGATGATCCTCCGTGCTCATGGCATCAAAGATGGAAAAATCAGATATGTGCAAAACCTGGATTCGGTACTGTTTCAGATGCAGGCCGGAAAAGGAATCGCACTGATGGATACCTCCTTTAAGGATCTGTATCATCCGTCATATCGCCTGTTAGAATTTGAACATTATCGGGGAAGTCTGAATATTATGTCCGCCTGGCGTAAGGATAATCTGAATCCGTTTTTACCGCTTTTGGTTAATCGTCAGACAGTTCAGTTGTGATGTATATAAGAGGTAATTCTTTTTTGTTTATGATATAATGAGCGCAAGAGAGTCAACATACTCGTATGATTGACGAACGGCGAATGCTGGTCATAAGCCGTTTTTGCTTATGATATAATGAGCGCAAGAGAGTCAACATGCATATCGGTTTTATCCCTGATGCAAATGAATTGGAGGCAGCAATATGAATTATCAGGAGGCAATGGCCTTTCTGGAAGAAACAAAAAAATATGGAAGTCAGCTGGGGCTGACTTCTATCACAAACCTTATGAAAGAACTGGGGGATGTTCAGGAGAAGGTTCCGGTGGTGCATATCGCAGGAACAAATGGAAAAGGTTCTACCGGGGCAATGCTGGCATCTGTTTTGCGGGAGTCCGGGTATAAGACAGGACATTTTTCCACACCGGATGTATTTTCTTATGAAGAAGAGTTTCGGATTAATGGGACATTGATTGAAAAGCAACGCCTTGCAGAAGTATTTACAGAAGTTGCGGAAGGCTGTTGGAAAATGGTAACAAATGGTCTGCCGCATCCCACAAGGTTTGAAGTGGAGACAGCAGCAGCCTTTTTGTGGTTTTATGAGGAACAGTGTGATATTGCCGTGATTGAAGTGGGTATGGGCGGTGCGACCGATGCTACCAATCTTATCAGAAAGCCATTGCTCAGCATCCTGACATCTGTCAGTATTGACCATACCGGTTTCCTGGGAAATACGTTATCGGAAATTGCAGAAGTAAAAGCCGGAATTATTAAAGAAAACTGTCCGGTAGTCTGTGTAAAACAGTCAGAAGAAGTGATGGATGTTATTCAAACTGTGGCGGAGTCAAAGAACAGTATACTGGACTGGGCGGATGCAGCAGAAGCTTCTGCTATTTGCATGACGAAAGATGGCATGTGTTTTGACTGGAATGATGTAACTGATGAAAATCAAACATCTGTCTGGAAGGCAGTATGTACAGCGCTATATGGAAAATTTCAGGTAGAAAATACGGTCAGCGTACTTCATGCAGTTCGCTTTTTGCAGACGCAGTATCCGGAACTGACGGAAGAAACTATCCGTTATGGACTGAAAAAAGCAATATGGCCTGGACGTTTCTGGAAGATTGGTACAGCACCGGATTTCTATCTGGATGGGGCCCATAATGAAGGTGCTGCGATCCGGCTGCGTGAAACAGCAGATTTTTGCCTGAAAGGAAGAACGGTGGTATATATCATGGGCGTTCTTGCAGATAAGGCTTACGATAAGATTATTCAGCATATGTTCCAGCCGGGAGATTTTGTATACACAGTCACACCGGATAATCCAAGGGCACTGTCTGGAAAAGAACTTCAGAAGGCATTGGAATCCTGTGGGATTAACAGCACATTTTGTGAAACAATGAAACAGGCAGTCAGCTCTGCCATTGGGCAGGCTGGAAAAGAGGGAGCTGTACTGGCCTTTGGTTCCTTGTCTTATCTGAAAGATATAAAAGACGCATATGATAAGACAGGACAATAGTTTGAGAAAAGACAGATCAAACAATGAGAGTATTTTATAGATAACCGCTTTGTTTTGGTCTGTTATTTCTGATTGCATTTATTGACTTTATATGCCAACTTCCGTATACTAGAAAAACAGGGAGTGTAAAACGGCAGTATGATTTATACGGACAGAGTATTAAAACATCCGGAATTTCTCCGGATTATGAACAGGATAAAAGAACAGGAAACAGAGCGGATCTATTGTCATCATGAGCTGGAACATGCGCTGGATGTGGCAAGGATTGCCTGGATCCTGTTTTTGGAGGAAGTTGTTGAAGCGCAGACAGAAGTATTGACACGGAGAGAAAGAATGCTTCTGAAAGACGAATTATATGTATGTGCGCTTCTTCATGATATTGGAAGAAGCGCACAATATGAGACCGGTATTCATCATTCAGAGACCGGTCTCATTATTGCGGAAGAAATACTGACAGATGTGCAATGCCCACAGGAATGGGTGGATGAGATTTTGAACGTCCTTGCCGGTCATCATGGCAGAAGCAAGAAGCCAAAAGCTTCAGAAATGGATCTTGGTTATTATATTGGAAAAGCAGATCATGATTGCAGGCTGTGCTTCTTCTGTGAAGCAAAAGACAGCTGCAAATGGGGACTGGAAGACCGTAATACTACAGTTGAATGGTAGAATGCAGAACAGGGGAATTTTAGGATAGGCACTCTGCTTATAATGAATGGATGATATAAGAAGATGCCATATATTGGAAAGATGGAGAGTGTATAAGACGATGAAGATAGGAAATCGGGAATTTGATACCGTGCATCACACTTATGTAATGGGAATCCTGAATGTAACGCCGGATTCCTTTTCCGATGGCGGAAAATATAATGGAATAGATGCAGCTTTGAAGCATGCAGAGCAGATGATCGCAGATGGTGTGGATATCATTGATGTAGGCGGCGAGTCTACCAGACCGGGATATACGAAAATCTCGGATGAAGAGGAGATTGGACGTGTGGTACCGGTTCTGGAAGCTTTAAAGAAACATTTTGATACACCGCTGTCACTTGATACTTATAAAAGCAAAGTAGCACAGGCTGGTCTGGATGCCGGAGCAGATCTGATCAATGATATCTGGGGATTAAAATATGATACACGGATGGCAGATGTTATCGCGAAGTCGAAAAAAGCATGCTGTCTGATGCACAACCGAGAAGAAGCACAGTATACAGATTTTCGCAGGGAGATTATGGGAGATCTGATGGAGACTCTGCAACTGGCTCAAAAAGCAGGGATTGCAGCAGATGCTATTATGTTGGATCCGGGCGTTGGTTTTGGCAAGACATATGAGCATAATCTGATGGTGTTACACCATCTGGATGATTTTAATGTGCTTGGTTATCCGGTGTTGTTAGGTACTTCCCGAAAATCCGTAATCGGTCTGACACTGGATGTTCCGGCAGCAGAGCGGACAGCAGGAACGGTAGCGACTACCGCAATGGCAGTGATGAAAGGCTGTGCCTTTGTCCGTGTGCATGATGTGAAAGAAAATGTACATGCTATTAAGATGATGGAAGCAGTGCTCACAGCGAAATAGTGCGGAGCCTGTTCTGGAATGAAAGGGATAAAATGCAATACAAAGATAAAATAAAAATAAGAAATCTTGAAGTGTTTGGAAACCATGGCGTATTTAAAGAGGAAAATACTCTTGGACAGAAATTTCTGGTTAATGCGACCCTTTATACAGATACACGGACAGCCGGAAGGACAGATACTTTAACGGATTCGATTCATTATGGGGATATCTGTCATTTTATAACGGAATTTATGCGAGAGCATACCTTCAAACTGCTTGAGTCTGTAGCGGAACAGTTGGCAGAATCATTGTTACTGGAAGTGCCGCGTCTGTGGGGACTGGATCTTGAGATAAAAAAACCGTGGGCGCCCATCGGACTGCCGATCGAAACGGTGTCTGTAGAGATTTCAAGAAGCTGGCATAAAGCATATCTTTCTGTCGGATCCAATATGGGAGATAAAGAGGCAATGCTGAAACAGGGAATCCGGGAATTGCAGGAACAGAAAAGCATTCAAAATGTAAAGGTATCTGATTTCCTGGAAACAGAGCCGTATGGCGTAACCGATCAGGACAAATTTTTAAACGGCTGTGTGGCATTGGAAACGTTACTTACACCACAGGAATTGCTTCAGACACTGCATGAGATTGAAGCAAATGCAGGCAGAGAGCGAAAAATGCACTGGGGTCCCCGGACATTGGATATGGATATCCTGTTTTATGACAATCTTGTGTATGACAGCGAAGACCTGTATATTCCACATATTGATATGCAACACCGGGAGTTCGTCCTTCGCCCACTGGCAGAGCTGTGTCCGGGAATGGTGCATCCGGTTCTTCATAAAACAGTAAAACAGATGTTGGATGAATTATAGAAAATGTGAGTTTTTCAGACAGATATTCTGTTTGGCTTTATATAATTACAAAATGTACAAAATGGGTCAGGAGAAATAGCAGTAGAAGCGATATAGAATGGATAGGGGTACACAGACGTTAAAATTAGAGAAATACGAGGTTTTAGATGAAAAAAGATTATAGATATATTTTCTGGGATTTTGATGGAACGATTATGAATACTTATCCGGGAATTATTGCATCACTGACATATGCCATGCACTTTTTGGGTATGGAAGAAAAGAGAGAGGAAGTGCTGCGTACCTTTATTGGTCCACCACTGCGGGAACGCATTCCAGAGGTCTTTAATGTGAATGAATTGCAGACAGAAGTTGCAGTGGAAAAATACAGAGAACATTATGAAGCCGGTGGCATGTTTATGTGCAGCCCATTTCCAGGCGTACTGGATGTGGTAGAAACATTTCACAAGGCTGGTTATATTCAGGTTATTACCACTTCCAAGCCAGAACCTATGTGCCGTAGCATTCTGGCGCAAAAAGGGCTGATAGAAGCTTTTGATGTGATCGTGGGCGCAAGCCTTGATGGAAAGATTGATACGAAGCGAGAAGTGCTCGAAGAGGCTTTTCGCCGACTGACTGATGCTGAAAGAAGAGAAGTTGTGCTGATCGGAGATACGAAATATGATGCGATCGGCGCACAGGAGATGGGAATCGACTGCATTGGCATTACCTATGGATTTGGCAGCAGAGAAGAGCTGGAAGAAAATCAGGCGATGGCAGTGTTTGATACGATAGAGGAAGTACAGTCTTACCTGGCAAAATAATGAATCCAAAGCTGAATTTGGTATTTATAATAAAATGTGATGTCCTCTGGGTAATGCGAGATTTTTCCGGCATTACTCAGGGGTTTTTATTTGTTGTATACAGCAGTGATGAGAAACAATTTAGAAACAATTAAAAAAAACAAATTTGAAGAAGAGAAGATAACATAATGTTTTTTATGGATATTTTGCAATTAAATTGTGCGAAAATAACTGTTATACAAAGACAATATAGAAAATAGATAAAAAATATAAGTAAAATAGTAAAAAAGTCAGATTATCTGACAACTTAAAGAAAAAAGGTGGTTTACAATCTGAAAAAATTGGTGTAACATAATATCTGCAAAGAAAAAGAAATGAATTTTGCATCTTAAATGCAAACATACATTTTATAATGAGATATGAGAAAGGGCGGAAATATGGAGAATCGCAGAGAAGAAGCTGCAAGAACGGCCGTGGGCCTGTATGATCCGCAGTTTGAACATGATAATTGCGGTATTGGTGCAGTCGTAAATATCAAAGGTCTGAAAACCCACGAAACAGTGGAAAATGCACTGAAGATTGTAGAAAACTTAAAACATAGAGCAGGCAAAGACGCCGAAGGAAAGACAGGAGATGGAGTTGGTATCCTCTTACAGATATCGCACAAATTCTTCTCCAAGACAATGTCTTCCCTCGGCGTCTTTTTAGGTAACGAGAGAGATTACGGTATTGGAATGTTCTTCTTCCCGCAGGATGAGCTGAAACGCAATCAGGCAAAGAAGATGTTTGAGGTTATCGTAGAAAAAGAAGGCGTAGAGTTCCTTGGCTGGAGAGAAGTGCCGATCGACCCGACTGTCATCGGCCAGAAAGCACTGGATTGCATGCCATGCATTATGCAGGGATTTGTAAAACGTCCGGACGATGTGGAAAAAGGTCTTGATTTTGACCGGAAACTGTATGTGATCCGTCGTGTGTTTGAACAGAGTAATGACAACACTTACGTTGCATCCCTGTCCAGCAGAACAATCGTATACAAAGGAATGTTCCTCGTAAACGAGCTGCGTCTGTTTTTCTCAGATTTGCAGAATCCGGATTACGAGTCAGCCATTGCCATGGTACATTCCCGTTTTTCAACTAATACAAATCCAAGCTGGGAACGTGCGCATCCGAATCGGTTTATCGTACATAACGGTGAGATCAATACGATCCGTGGTAATGCAGACAAGATGCTGGCAAGAGAAGAGACGATGGAATCCGAGCATCTGAAAGGACAGCTTTCTAAAGTGTTGCCGGTAGTCAATGCATCCGGTTCTGACTCCGCTATGCTGGACAATACACTGGAGTTTCTCGTAATGAGTGGTATGGAGCTGCCGCTTGCTGTGATGATTGCCATTCCGGAGCCGTGGGCAAATAACCATATCATGTCACAGAAAAAGAAAGATTTCTATCAGTACTATGCAACAATGATGGAGCCATGGGATGGTCCGGCATCTATCGTTTTCAGTGATGGAGATATCATGGGAGCAGTTCTGGATCGAAACGGTCTGCGCCCTTCACGTTACTACATTACAGATGATGATTATCTTGTACTTTCTTCCGAAGTTGGTGTTCTGGATATCGATCCATCCAAAGTTGTGGTAAAAGAACGTCTCCGCCCGGGTAAGATGCTTCTGGTGGATACAGTCAAAGGCATTGTCGTGGATGATGATGAGTTAAAAGAGCGGTATGCAGGTCGTCAGCCGTATGGACAGTGGCTGGATGAATATCTGCTCCAGCTAAAAGATCTTAAGATTCCGAATCAGAGAGTGCCGGAATATTCTGCAGAAGAGCTGCAGCGTCGTCAAAAAGCATTTGGATATACTTATGATTCTGTCAAAAATGTTATGTTGCCAATGGCAAGAGACGGACAGGAAGCGACTACTGCAATGGGTATCGATACACCGCTTGCCGTATTGTCAGAGCAGAATCAGCCGTTGTTTAATTATTTCAAACAGCTGTTTGCACAGGTAACAAACCCTCCAATCGATGCAATTCGCGAGGAAATCGTAACATCTACATCTGTATATATTGGAGAAGATGGCAATATTCTTGAAGAAGAGCCAAAGAACTGTCAGGTATTAAAGATCCGTAATCCGATTCTGACAAACACCGATCTGATGAAGATCAAAAACATGAAAAAGGAAGGTTTCAAAGTAAAAGAACTTTCCATTACCTATTATAAAAATACAAGTCTTGAGAAAGCGCTGGATCATCTGTTCGTAGAAGCAGACCGTGCACACAGAGACGGAGCCAATATCCTGATTCTTTCCGACCGTGATATGGATGAGAACCATGTGCCGATCCCGTCACTGCTTGCAGTATCTGCATTACAGCAGTATCTGATCAAGACGAAAAAACGTACCGCGCTGGCGCTGATCCTGGAGAGCGGCGAGCCGAGAGAAGTACATCATTTTGCAACTCTGCTTGGATATGGCGCATGTGCCATCAACCCGTATCTTGCATTGGATACCGTAAAACAGATGATTGATGACGGACTTCTGGATAAAGATTATTATGCAGCTTACGAAGATTACAATTCAGCAATCCTTCACGGCATCGTAAAGATCGCTTCCAAGATGGGTATTTCCACGATCCAGTCCTACCATGGTTCCAAAATCTTTGAGGCCATCGGTATCGACAAGAGTGTGATCGATAAATATTTTACAGATACTGTCAGCCGTATTGGTGGTATCACGTTGGATGACATTGCAAAAAATGTAGATGACCTGCATTCCGCAGCATATGATCCGCTGGGACTGGCAACTGACCTGACGCTGGACAGCCCGGGAAGTCATAAAGAAAGAAGCGGAGGAGAAAAACATCTGTACAATCCGCAGACGATTCATTTGCTGCAGGAATCCACAAAACGTGGGGATTATAACTTATTCAAACAGTATACAGCTCTGGTAAACGATGAGGAGAGCATTAAAAACATCCGTGGAACACTGGAATTCAAATATCCTAAGACAGGTGTTCCGATTGAAGAAGTAGAGAGTGTAGACAGCATCGTACAGAGATTTAAGACAGGAGCAATGTCTTATGGTTCTATTTCAAAAGAAGCTCATGAGACGCTGGCGATTGCTATGAACATGATTCATGGTAAATCAAATTCCGGTGAAGGTGGAGAGGATCTGGATCGTCTGACTATCGGTGCGGATGGCAAGAACCGTTGTTCTGCCATCAAGCAGGTAGCATCCGGACGATTCGGCGTAACAAGCAGGTATCTGGTCAGTGCGCAGGAAATCCAGATTAAGATGGCACAGGGAGCAAAACCGGGTGAAGGCGGACATCTGCCGGGTAAAAAAGTATATCCGTGGATTGCAAAGACAAGAATGTCCACACCGGGCGTAAGCCTGATCTCCCCGCCGCCACACCATGACATTTATTCTATCGAGGATCTGGAACAGTTAATTTTCGATCTGAAAAATGCCAATAAAAATGCGCGGATTTCTGTAAAACTGGTATCTGAAGCTGGTGTAGGTACTGTTGCAGCCGGTGTTGCAAAAGCCGGAGCACAGGTAGTGCTGATCTCCGGTTATGATGGAGGTACCGGTGCAGCGCCGAGAAGCTCCATCCACAATGCAGGACTTCCATGGGAGCTTGGTGTAGCTGAGACTCATCAGACGCTGATCCTAAACGGTCTTCGTAACAAAGTACGTATTGAGACAGATGGTAAGCTTATGAGCGGTCGTGACGTAGCCATCGCAGCAATGCTTGGAGCAGAGGAGTTTGGTTTTGCTACGGCTCCGTTGGTAACGATGGGATGTGTCATGATGCGTGTCTGCAACCTGGATACCTGTCCGGTAGGTGTAGCGACTCAGAATCCGGAACTTAGAAAACGGTTTGCAGGAAAACCGGAATACATCGTAAATTTCATGCACTTTATCGCACAGGAGCTGCGGGAATATATGGCAGCTTTAGGTATCCGCACCGTAGATGAACTGGTAGGACGCAGTGATCTGCTGAAAGTTAAAGATCATTTATGCGGAAACAGCGCGAAACTGGATCTTAGCGCAATCCTGAACAATCCGTTTGCAAACGCAGGCGAGAAAGTAATCTTTGATCCGAAGAAAGTATATGATTTCGAACTGGATAAAACACTGGATGAAAAAGTGCTGATCCGTCAGCTGAAACCGGCAATGGAACAGGGGCAGAAACGAAGCATTGATGTGAACGTATCCAACATCAACCGTTCTCTCGGAACGATGCTCGGCGCAGAGATCACGAGAAAATTCGGTGATATGCTGGAAGAGGATACCTACATCGTAAAATGTACCGGCGCCGGTGGGCAGAGTTTTGGAGCATTTATTCCGAAAGGTCTGACACTTGAATTGGTAGGTGACAGTAACGATTACTTTGGAAAAGGACTTTCCGGTGGTAAACTGGTCGTATATCCTCCACAGGGAATCAAATATAAACAGGATGAAAATATTATTATCGGTAATGTGGCTCTTTATGGAGCGACAAGCGGAAAAGCATTTATCAACGGTGTCGCAGGCGAGCGTTTCTGTGTGCGTAACTCCGGTGCTGTAGCTGTTGTAGAGGGAGTCGGCGATCATGGATGTGAATATATGACCGGCGGTCGTGTAGTAGTTCTGGGCAAGACTGGAAAGAACTTTGCAGCCGGCATGAGCGGTGGTGTTGCTTATGTTCTGGATGAGGATAACGATCTGTATACAAGAACGAACAAACAGATGGTATTTACCGAAGAGATTACGAATAAATACGATGTATTAGAACTCAAAGAGCTGATCCAGGAACATGTTACTCTCACAAACTCTGAAAAAGGCAAAAAGATTCTGGATAATTTCGGAGAGTATCTGCCGAAATTTAAAAAGATCATTCCGTATGATTACAACAGAATGTTAAAGACCATTGTTCAGATGGAAGAAAAAGGTCTGAACACAGAGCAGGCGCAGATTGAAGCATTTTATGCAAATATAGATAAATAAAGATTGCGCCAGATTGTTTTAGAGTGTGTTTCCGTAAAACAGTCAGATGAAAGGCAAATGGCTGTTTGCGGAAGCTATACAGGAAAAACTCAGTGAAAGATCTGGGGGAAATTAAAAATAAAAGAAGAACTCAGGAAAAGATCTGAGAAAATAAAACTGTAGAAAGAAAAACGAGAGGAGAAGAACATGGGAAAACCAACTGGATTTATGGATTATGAAAGACAGGCCTGTGTGTCTGCTGATCCGAAAGAAAGAATTAAAAATTTTAACGAGTTTCATATACATCTTCCAAAGAAGAAACAGCAGGAGCAGGGTGCCCGCTGCATGGATTGCGGTGTTCCGTTTTGTCAGGCCGGCATGGTGTTGATGGGCATGGTCAGCGGCTGTCCACTGCACAATCTGGTACCGGAGTGGAATGATCAGGTATTCCGCGGTAACTGGAAATATGCATATCAGAGACTGAAAAAGACAAATAATTTTCCGGAGTTTACTTCAAGAGTATGCCCGGCGCTCTGTGAGGCAGCCTGCACCTGCGGTCTGCATGGCGATCCGGTTACCTGTAAGGATAATGAATATGAGATTATAGAAAATGCCTATGAGCAGGGATATGCAGCTGCAAACCCTCCAAAGGTAAGAACCGGAAAACGGGTAGCAGTCATTGGATCCGGTCCGGCAGGACTGGCAGCAGCAGATCAGTTGAATAAACGTGGACATCATGTGACAATCTTTGAGAGAGACGATCGTCCCGGAGGACTGCTGATGTACGGCATCCCGAATATGAAGCTGGAAAAACAGGTCATCGACCGGAAAGTAAATGTCATGAAAGAAGAAGGCATTGAATTCCAGACCGGTGTAAATGTGGGAAAAGATGTGAAAGCGGCAAAGCTTCTGAAAGACTATGACAGCGTTGTCCTTGCCTGCGGCGCAAAACATCCGAGGGACATCAATGCCACAGGCAGAGACGCAAAAGGCATTTATTTTGCAGTGGATTTCCTTGCATCTACCACAAAGAGCCTGCTGGATTCTGACCTGAAAGACCGGAAATATATTTCCGCAAAAAATAAAAAAGTTGTAATCATCGGTGGCGGCGATACCGGTAATGACTGTGTGGGAACCTGTATCCGTCACGGAGCAAAATCTGTTACACAGCTGGAGATGATGCCGAAACTTCCGGATACAAGATCAGAGAGCAATCCATGGCCGGAATGGCCGAGAGTCTGCAAGACAGATTATGGTCAGGAAGAATCTATTGCCGTATATGGTCATGATCCGCGGATCTATCAGACAACCGTGAAAGAGTTTCTGAAAGATAAAAACGGAAATCTTTCCGGTATCATTACCGTAAAACTGGAGAGCAAGAAAGATGAAAAAACCGGCCGCATGGTCATGAGCGAAGTGGCAGGTTCGGAGAGCAAGCTGGATGCGGATCTCGTACTGATTGCTGCCGGATTCCTCGGAGCTGAGAAATATATTGCAGATGCCTTTGGCCTGAAACTGAATGCACGCACCAATGTGGAGACTGCTCCGGGAGAATATGAGACCAATGTAAAGAAAGTATTTGTAGCAGGAGATATGCATAGGGGACAGTCCCTGGTCGTATGGGCAATTCGTGAGGGAAGAGAAGCCGCTGCAAAAGTGGATGAATTCCTGATGGGTTATACGGCACTGAAAGTGCAGTAGACCTTTTGGCGCATAATGTATCATAAATATTCAGTTTAAAGAAAATCCTTTGAACACCTGTCTGGTACAGACAGGTGTTCGGAGGATTTTTAACGTACTAGAGGATGTGATTTTTAACGTGCCGGAGGATGTCAGTTGAAAATAGCAGGAAGGGTATGCTACAATAAACAGGTTGCACCTTATATATAGAAGAAAATAGGATTATATGACAGGAGAGTACAAAATGGCAGCAGTATTTTTTGACATCGATGGAACAGTCTGGGACAGAGAAAACGTGATTCCGGAAAGTACCGTAAAATCCATTCAGATGCTTCATGAAAACGGACATCTGGCATTTTTATGCAGTGGAAGGACAAGGGTTATGATCTTTGGGGAACATTTGTTGTCTCTGGGATTTGATGGTATATTAGGCGGATGCGGTACTTATATTGAATATCAGGGGGAGCAGATTTATCTGCAGGAGATTGAGAAAGAAAAACTGGACTGGACAGTGTCTGTACTTCATAAATATAACCTGCCGATACTTCTGGAAGCACCACAGGAGCTTTACATGGATGCAGAGATGATGACCAATGGATATGGAAAATATATTAAGGAACGACTGGGCGAGCTGGTGTATCCCATTGCCGGAAATGAAGAGCGGATGCATGCATGCAAAATGTGTGTGGAGTTAAATGGAAGAGCTTATGAGAAGGCAGCAGAAATCCTAAAAGAAGAGTACAACCTGCTGGTTCACGGAGAACAGGTACTGGAAATGGTACCGAAGAGTCATTCCAAAGCAACGGGTATTCAGGAAGTGTGCATATATTTGGGCATTGACCATAAAGATACGTATGCGTTTGGCGACAGCATCAATGATAAAGATATGCTGGAGTATGTGGCTCATGGAGTCGCTATGGGAAATGGTACTCCGGAAGTAAAGGCAGTCGCTGATTATGTGACAACGGATATTCATGAGGATGGTATTTATAACGGGTTGAAACATTTTGGATTAATTTAGACAGCTGTAATTATTTATAATATTTGTAAAACGGTAATGATCTCAAGATGGATTGTTGCCGTTTTTATGCATAAATAAAAAGAAAGTGCTATATAATGGAAAGAATTGTTAGGAATACTGACCAGTTTAAATAAGAAAATAAGATTGGAAGTATATGAAAGAAAAAAAGAGTATATGAGAGTATATAAAAGAAAAATATTTGTTTTATACCTGTAAATAAATTTGCAGAAAACAGCCAAAATACTTATTATAGGTTCAACGGTTAGCACTCAAAAGAAATGAGTGCTAATAAATCAGAAAAGCAGATATTCGCTGTAAGGAGGAATTATCATGAAATTAGTACCATTAGGTGACAGAGTTGTATTAAAACAGTTAGAAGCTGAAGAGACTACTAAATCCGGTATTATACTTACAACCGCTTCTCAGGAAAAACCACAGGAAGCAGAAGTAATCGCAGTAGGACCTGGCGGAATGGTAGATGGCAAAGAAGTTACCATGCAGGTAAAAGTTGGAGATAAAGTTATCTATTCCAAATACGCAGGAAATGAAGTAAAACTTGACGGCGAAGAATATATCATCGTAAAACAGAATGATATTCTTGCTGTTGTAGAGTAAGCTATATTTGATAAAACAGAATAATAAATATCCATTTTATCAGAAATCCGGACGATACTTGAAAACGTAACAGGCGTTGTTTCTGAAATAACTAAAAGCGTATGTTTTATAGCAGTCGGATGAAGTTGAGATAGAGACTGATAAAATGGAAAATCTTAAAATTTTCAGGAGGCAGATTATCATGGCAAAAGAATTAAAATATGGATCAGAAGCCAGAGCAGCACTGGAAGCTGGTGTAGATAAATTAGCAAATACCGTAAGAGTTACACTTGGACCGAAAGGAAGAAACGTTGTACTTGATAAATCTTTCGGTGCTCCGCTGATCACAAACGATGGTGTTACCATTGCAAAAGATATCGAGCTGGAAGATGCATTCGAGAACATGGGTGCACAGCTGGTAAAAGAAGCAGCTACTAAAACAAACGATGTAGCCGGTGATGGTACCACAACCGCAACCGTACTTGCTCAGGCAATGATCAAAGAAGGTATGAAGAACCTGGAAGCAGGCGCTAACCCGATCGTTATGAGAAGGGGTATGAAAAAAGCTACAGAAGCAGCTGTTAAAGCAATCGCATCTATGAGTCAGAAAGTAAACGGCAAAAACCATATTGCAAAAGTTGCTACAATCTCTGCCGGTAACGAAGTAGATGGAAATATGGTAGCAGATGCAATGGAAAAAGTTTCCAATGATGGCGTTATTACAATTGAAGAGTCTAAAACCATGGAAACAGAGCTTGACCTTGTAGAAGGTATGCAGTTCGACCGTGGATATATTTCCGCATATATGGCAACTGATATGGATAAAATGGAAGCAGTACTGGATGATCCGTACATCCTTATTACAGATAAGAAGATCAGCAGCATTCAGGAGATTCTTCCGTTACTGGAGCAGATCGTACAGTCCGGCAAGAAATTGCTTATCATTGCGGAGGACATTGAGGGAGAAGCTCTTACAACATTGATCGTAAACAAACTGCGTGGAACATTCTCCGTAGTAGGTGTAAAAGCTCCGGGATATGGCGACAGAAGAAAAGAAATGCTTCGTGATATCGCAATCCTTACCGGCGGTCAGGTAATCTCTGAAGAGGTAGGACTTGAGCTGAAAGAAGCAACCATCGACATGTTAGGTCGTGCAAAATCTGTTAAAGTTGAGAAAGAGAACACTGTTATCGTAGACGGTGAAGGCGAGAGAGATGCAATCGATGCAAGAATCGCTCAGATTAAAGCTCAGATCGAAGAGACAACATCTGATTTCGATCGCGAGAAACTGCAGGAGAGACTTGCAAAACTGGCAGGCGGTGTAGCAGTTATCCGTGTAGGTGCAGCAACTGAGACAGAGATGAAAGAGCGTAAACTCCGTATCGAAGATGCTCTGGCAGCAACAAGAGCAGCAGTAGAAGAAGGAATCATCGCAGGCGGCGGTTCTGCATATATCCACGCATCCAAAGAAGTAGCAGCATTAGCTGAGACACTGGAAGGCGACGAAAAGACAGGAGCAAAAGTAATCCTGAAAGCTCTGGAAGCACCACTGTATTACATTTCTGCAAACGCAGGTCTGGAAGGCGCAGTCATTATCAATAAAGTACGCGAATCCAAACCGGGCATCGGCTTTGATGCAGCAAGCGAAGAGTATGTAGATATGGTAGAAGCAGGAATCCTTGATCCTGTAAAAGTAACCAGAAGCGCACTTCAGAATGCAACAAGTGTAGCATCTACATTATTAACAACAGAATCCGTTGTAGCAGATATCAAAGAGCCGGCACCGGCAATGCCAGCTGGCAACCCAGGCATGGGAATGATGTAGTTAGCAACGAGCAGAGTAAATAAAAAGAGCGGCAGCCCCGCAGGAGAATTTTATTCTCCTGC
>CAJJOP010000013.1:0-59445 GCA_905193415.1 uncultured Roseburia sp. | reverse complement strand
GGAAATAACAGCTATAACTATGGTCAGTCCACGGATGGAAATAACAGCTATAACTATGGTCAGTCCACAAATGGAAATAACAGCTATAACTACGGCCAGTCTACAGATGGAAATAACGGATATAACTATGGTCAGTCTTCATCGGAGAATAATGGTTATAGTAATGGATCCAATTCCTATAATTATAACAATGGCAATTATAATTACCAGCCGCCACAGCAGCAGAACAATTCCGGATTTGCTGTTGCAGCTCTGGTGTTTGGCATTTTGTCACTGGTGCTGATGTGCGGTGTCAATATCATTACCGGAATCCTCGGCATTATTTTCGGAGCGCTCTATCTGGCAAAGGGACAGCAGGAACGACGTACCATGGCAACGGTAGGTCTGGTACTCAGCATAGTTGGCATTGTCGTGTATATTATCATCATTATTATTGCAGTTGTAGTGATGGGAACCGGAATGTATGATGCGATTTTGAACGAAATGCTGATGGATACTTATTATTAGACATGGGTTTTAAAAATTTTAATGAAAGCAGAAAAAAGCTGTTCAGCGACGGGGTCGATGCTGAACAGCTTTTTTCATATAAATCTTAAGGTTGTTTATATAAAGAATTATGTATGAATGATAATGAAAATTCTACATAATCCATTATATGAATATTGAATCATTTCTGCCGGAAGTATCACGCAAGGATGATAACATAATCCAACATAGTCTATTATATAGGTGTCAGAGAAAGTTTGTCAACTCTGATTAAGCGCCGATCATAACAGAAGTAGCTTTAATGATAGCAGTAGCTTCTTTTCCAACTGCAAGACCAAGCTCTTTTACTGCTTCCATAGAAATCGTTGAAGAAATTGCAACGCCCTCAGCAACGTCAAGTTTAACGATTGCGTTTACTGCACCTTCTTCGATAGCGGAAACAGTGCCTGTAAGCTGGTTTCTTGCACTGATGTTGAGTTTGCCGTCAGCCATCATAACTTCTGTAGCTTTTACGATAGCAGTAACCTCTTTGCCTGCTGCAAGACCAAGCTCTTTGATAGAATCCATGGAAATAGTAGCACTGATATGGTTGCCACCACCGATATTCAGTTTAACGATACCGTTTACTGCGCCTTCCTTAACCTCTGTGATAGTTCCCTGAAACTGATTTCTTGCACTGATCATAATATAATCCTCCCAAATTGTTTTTTACCGTTTCATTAATTGCTATAGTCTTATTATAGGATGAAGAAACATAAAAAGCAATACATAAAACAAACAAAAAACAGTGATATAAAGTGAAAATAGTTATACAACATAGTGAAACGAAGTGAAATAAAAGAAGAAACGTAACGAAATGAAATGAACTAAAACGAAATGAAAAATAAAAAGCTTACACACAAACGTATGAGACGTGGTATAATGTGTATAAAAATTGAGCAGTGCCAGACAGTAGACAGCGGCATAAAATATCCGTGATTTGTACGGGAGATTATTATATTTATCAAGGAAGGGATTACAGAAACGATGAGTTTGGAAAATAAAGATGCTTTGACTGCGCCTGAAGTGGCATCTATACTTCAGATCGCACAGAACACCGTTTATGAACTGGTAAAAAGGGGAGAATTAAACTGCTATAAGATAGGTAGAAAGATGCGTTTTACCTATGATGATGTACAGGCTTATATCGAACAGTCCCGTGGCGGAAGTGGCAGAAAAGCAGAATCCGTCAGTGCAGAAAATACTGTAAGGGGAAGCCGGCCCGTACAGGGATTTGCCGCCCCAATTTACGAAAACACAGTAAAAGGGATGCAGGGTATGTCTTCTGTGAATCAGATATTTGAACCGGGGAAAAAACCAGATGCCTTTCAGATCTGCGGGCAGGATGAGATATTGGATATTCTGGCGAAATATATGAATACGCAGATGCCGGCGGCGAGGGCAGAGCGTATTCATCGCGGAAGCTATGACAGCCTGACTGCATTATATAAGGATGAAGTCTTGGCAGCAGCCAGCCATATGTGGGATGCGGAGACGGATACTTATAATATCCCCTATGTGAAAAAGCTGCTTCCGGGCTGCCCGGTAGTGCGTATCCGTGTGGCAAGTCGGAGTCAGGGATTTTATGTGGCCAGTGGCAATCCGAAGCAGATATCATCCTGGGAAGATCTTCAAAGAAGAGATCTGATCATTGTAAATCGGGAACCGGGTGCGGGAACAAGGATTTTGCTGGATGAACATTTACAGCAGATGGGGATTATCCCGGAGACGATTGCCGGTTATGAACATCTGGCGGCATCCCATATGTCTGTAGCAGCATGTGTCAGCAAGGGCGAGGCAGATCTTGGCATCGGAACAGAAAAAACTGCATGGAATGTAAGCGGTGTGGAATTCGTTCCGCTTCAGATGGAAGAATATGACCTGATTATAAAGAAGAAAAATTATGGAGATCCGAGAGTGCAGCAGATGATCCGCATCCTGCAGTCCCGGGATTTTCAGGAGCAGTTTGCATTTATGAAAGGTTACGACGTCAGCGAGATGGGAACGGTAATACTCTAATATTTTATTGAAATAAAGTAGTACTATTATAATATAGGAATACGATAAAACAGGAATGTTCTGATCTGTTACAGGGAGAAAATGATGGTGTTCTGCTGCAACGATGCAAAGGTAACACGAGATCATATTAATAAATGGTAGAAACATGCATAATCTCGGAGAATAAAGGGAGAAAGATATGTCACTGACAACGCTTTGTTATGTGGAGCAGGATGATAAATATCTAATGCTGCACCGCATAAAGAAACAACATGATATCAATAAGGAAAAATGGATCGGCATTGGCGGACATTTTGAAGAAAATGAATCACCGGAAGAATGTCTGCTGCGGGAAGCTATGGAAGAGACGGGACTTCATCTGACATCCTGGCATTTCCGCGGGTTGGTAACTTTTATATCGGATGAGTGGGTAACAGAATATATGTGTCTGTATACTGCGGATGGGTTTGAAGGAACACTGCGGGAATGTAATGAAGGAGATCTTCAGTGGGTGCCAAAAAAGGAGCTTGGCAAACTGAATCTATGGGATGGGGATCGGATTTTTCTGCGTCTGCTGGCAGAGGATGTTCCGTTTTTCTCATTAAAGCTTCGTTATGAAGGCAATGATTTAAAGGAAGTTGTGCTGGATGGAAAAGAACTGGATCCGCAGACCGCTGTTGCTATGGGTGTATAAAAATGCGGAAAGTTGCATAAAATGCACCGGAATTCCATGAAATTTCTTAAAATATATTGTATTTTAATACGAATACGCTATAATGGTCTGGAACTGTTTTTTTAATGATATGAATAATCTGTAAAAAAACAGAAGAATTATCTGAAAAGAGAAGAGGAGAAAAGAAATGAAACATCTGAAAAAGATTCTTGCACTGGTAGCTGTCGGCGTAATGGCTGTTTCAATGGCAGCATGCGGTAACAGCAATGATGCATCCAAAGGAAATGATTCATCCAGCGCAGCAGCAGAAAGCAAAGACGACAATACACTGGTAATGGCTACCAACGCTGCATTCCCTCCATATGAATATTATGAAGGCGATAAGATTGTAGGTATCGATGCAGATATCGCGCAGGCTATTGCAGATAAACTCGGCATGGAGCTGAAAATTGATGATATGGATTTCAATTCTATCATCACTGCTGTACAGACGGGCAAAGCAGATATCGCTCTGGCAGGTATGACTGTAACAGAGGATCGTCTCAAAAACGTAAACTTTACTGACAGCTATGCGACAGGCGTACAGGTAATCATTGTAAAAGAAGATTCTGCTATTGCAACACCGGATGATCTGGAAGGTAAAAAGATCGGTGTTCAGGAAGGAACAACTGGACATATCTACTGCTCCGATGATTACGGCGAGGATAATGTAATCGCTTATACAACAGGCGCAAATGCCATCGAAGCTTTGAAAACAGGAAAAGTTGACTGCGTAGTTATCGATAATGAGCCTGCAAAAGAGTTTGTAGCAGCAAATACTGGTCTGAAAATTCTGGATACAGAGTATGTAACAGAGGATTATGCCATTGCAGTTGGAAAAGACAACGACGAGCTTCTGGATAAAGTAGATAAAGCTCTGAACGAGTTAAAAGAGGACGGAACTGTTCAGCAGATCGTTAATAAATACATCAAAGCAGAGTAATCTTTGTGGATAACCGGCTTTGGTTTTGAAAATTGAATCGGTAAATGACAGGAGACTCTCCATTACAGTGATGTGATGGGGAGTTTTTTTGGGGCTTGAGAGAAATCCGTCCTTTACGGGACTTTCCTGACTGATATATAATATAAATAAATTTGCTGATAACGATATATAAACAGGACTGCTTGTATTAATAATAGAGGAGGAAATGATTATGGCATGTTTTATCGTACCGGCTGCGGAAGCAGTGATATCTACTATCATTACAAAAGCCGTACAGAAAAAAGAGAAAAGTGAAAATACAGTATTTACTGCAGAAAGCACGCCGGAAAGACAGAAAGGTAGAATTCCTTTCTCGCGAAAATTAAAATGGCTGAATAAAATGCTCTGGGGAGGGACTGCGCTGTTGGCATTTGAGCATGTATGGCATGGCGAGGTAACGCCGTGGTTTCCGTTTTTGACTGCTGCAGATTCTCCGACCGGTATCGGAGAGATGTTTCATGAGATGGCCACTGTCGGAACGATGATGGCTGTTGTGGTTACCGCGGTATGGATCGGAATGGTAGCTGTAACAGGCGCTATCGAGAAACGGGCAGAAGAAGCAGATTCCATTGTACGGACAAATAAGGAGCATATATCATGACGCTGTTGACTGCGCTGTTTGCGGCGCTCATCAGTACAGTTGTATGGTATTTTAAAGATGGCAGTAACCGCATGCAGACAGGTACCCTTAGTCTGATGTACTGGGGCGCATCTCTGATGTGGCTTGTGGATGCTGTTTTTGAATATGTTAATGATGGCGCTGCATATTTTTTACAGACGCCTGCAGACATACAAAACGACTTTTTACTGGGTATTTCCGTGGTCGCACTTGGAATGGTCATCTGGCTGGTCATTCTTCTGATCAAAGATCCCAGGGGCGTGATCAGAAATCTGTTATGCCACAGTAAAAAAAAGATGGATTAAAATGTTATGTTTTAATAAATCTGCGATTGAAATATAAATTAAGAGCCGGATGTATTGGAACTCCTGTTACATAAAAATACAATTTCTGTATTATAAAAATACAAAAAATTATCGCGTACTTTACAAAAGTATGATATGATGTGTAATGGTAATTTGCAGAAGTGCATCTGAATAGCATTTTCTGAAAAAATATGAATCGCGAAAGAGGAGATTGATTTTATGCAGGGATTATTAAATCTTGCAGTATTTGCTGCAATTAAAGACCCCGTATCTGAATCGCCGCACCCGAAGCTTGCCAAGATCGCATCTGATTTCTCTCAGACATTTATAGAATCTGATCGTTGGCAGCAGTTTTTAAAAGGTCTCGGCGTAACACTGGAGGTTGCGTTTTTAGCTTTGATCCTTGGTCTTGTGATCGGTGTGGTTATCGCTATTATCCGTACGATTCACGATCAGAGACGAGGAAAACAAAAAGGTTTTGGAAATGTGATCTTAAACATTGCCAATGCCATTTGTCAGGTGTATCTGACGGTTATCCGTGGAACCCCAATGATGGTTCAGCTTCTGATTATGTATTTTGTTATTTTTGCATCATCATCCAATCAGGTACTGGTTGCAATACTGGCATTCGGTATCAATTCCGGTGCTTATGTGGCAGAGATTGTTCGAAGCGGTATCATGTCTGTGGAAGCAGGACAGATGGAAGCTGGTCGTTCCTTAGGCTTTAACTATGTAAAGACCATGCGTTATATCATCATTCCACAGGCTTTGAAAAATGCGTTGCCTGCATTGGGAAATGAGATGATCACACTGCTGAAAGATACTTCTCTGGTAACTGTTATCGGCCTGAAGGATCTGACTAAGACTGCGATGATCGTACAGAGCCGTACTTATCAGGCATTTATGCCGTTTATTGGAATTGCGATTGTGTACCTTGTTATCGTGTTGATCCTGAGTAAAATACTGAGTGTGGTAGAGAGGAGACTGAGAACCGGTGATAAGCGTTAAAAATCTTGTAAAGAGTTATGGAGACCACGTTGTTTTAGACGGAGTCAGTGAACATATTGAAAAAGGCGAAAAAGTGGTTGTGATCGGGCCGTCCGGTTCCGGAAAATCCACATTTTTAAGATGTCTGAATCTTTTGGAAGAGCCTACGAGTGGAAATATCATATTTGAAGGTCAGGATATTACGGATCCAAAGGTAGATATTGATATGGTTCGCAGGAAAATGGGAATGGTATTTCAGCAGTTTAATCTTTTCCCTCATCTGAGCATCATTGATAATATTAAGCTTGCTCCGGTCAAATTAAAGATTATGTCCAATAGCGAAGCGGAGAAGAAAGCGAGAGAGCTTCTGGAGAGAGTAGGTCTTCCGGATAAGGCGGATGCTTATCCGAAACAGCTTTCCGGCGGACAGCAGCAGCGTATCGCCATTGCCCGCGCTCTTGCCATGAACCCGGATGTTATGCTTTTTGATGAGCCGACATCCGCGCTGGATCCGGAAATGGTAGGAGAAGTTCTTCAGATTATGAAAGAACTGGCGGATGACGGTATGACCATGGTTGTTGTTACACATGAGATGGGATTTGCCCGTGAAGTAGCTACCAGAGTCCTTTTTATGGATGGCGGAAATATCGCAGAGCAGAACAATCCAAAGGATTTCTTTGGAAATCCCCAGAATCCGCGTCTGAAAGAATTTTTATCTCAGGTATTATAGAAAACGAAACAGTGTAGATATCGATATATGAGTTTAAGATGTCTATGCTGTTTTTTTATCCTGTTAAAAACATTTTAATATACCGGAAAAGCAACTGGAAAGATTTTAGCATACAAATGAATAAAAACAATAAAATGCTGCATACTTTTACTGAAAAAAGTTTCTGTAAACTATGAAAGAACACAGATGAGGCAGTTACTGATCAGGCAGACATGATTGTCTGCAGCAGGGACTTTGTACAGATATATGGTGGCTCATCAGCAGACAGGTAAAGGAGTAAAGTATGGCACGGCAGATTGGAAAGCAGAGCCTTACGTTTCGTGAGGCTCCTTTTATTATGGAAAGTGCATCCATTGGAGGAACCAGAGAGGCAGAAGGGCCTCTTGGAGAAAAGCTGGATGCCACTGGCGAAGATGATAATTTTGGCGCAGAAAAATGGGAGGAAGCGGAGAGCACGCTGCAAAAGGAGGCGTTGTCCATGGTACTTGAAAAAGCTGGTGTAGACGCAGAGGAGGTACGTTACCTGTTTGCAGGCGATCTGTTGGGACAGACGATAGCAACGTCATTTGGCGTGCTTGATTTTCAGATCCCACTGTTTGGCTTATACGGAGCCTGTTCCACGGCAGGAGAATCGTTGGGGCTGGCTGCTATGACGGTTGCGGCTGGGTATGCCGATCTGGTGGCGGCTGTGACATCCAGCCATTTTGCCAGTGCTGAGAAGCAGTTTCGTTTTCCGCTGGGATATGCAAATCAGCGTCCCATGTGCGCAACATGGACTGTAACGGGCAGTGGAGCATTTCTGATATGCAATGAAGAGATTTACCGTAAGCACGGCAAAGAGCGCCCTATACAGATTACAGGGATGACGACAGGAAAGATCGTGGATTATGGTGTAAAAGATGCCATGAATATGGGGGCAGCCATGGCGCCGGCAGCGGCGGATGTGATTGCTGTACACCTGCAGGATTTTGGCAGAACCCCGGAAGATTATGATGCTATCGTGACCGGAGATCTGGGAAAAGTGGGGCAGAAACTGTTGTTTGAATTACTGGATCAGAGAGGGATTACTATTGAAGAGGTGCATACTGATTGCGGGCTGATCATTTATGATAATGAGCGGCAGGAGACAGGTTCCGGGGGAAGCGGGTGCGGGTGTTCTGCTGTAACATTAAGCGCCCATTTCCTGCCGATGTTACGGGAACAGGAACTGAAAAGGATTTTGTTTGTGCCTACTGGCGCATTGTTGTCAAAGATCAGTTTTAACGAAGGACAGACTGTACCGGGGATTGCTCATGCAGTCGTGCTGGAAAGCTGCGTGTGAAATAATTGATCTCAGTGATCAAAGGAAAGTTAAATGAGGTTAAGCTAATTTAAGAGAGCACCGACCGGAGAGATAAAATAAAGTATCAGAAGTATAAAAATAAGACATTGGAAGTGGAGAAAACGATGGAATTTTATATTATGGATTATGTGAATGCGTTCTGGACGGGAGGTGTAATATGTGCTCTTGCACAGATTCTGCTGGATCGGACAAAAATGCTGCCGGGGCGTATTATGGTGCTGCTGGTGTGCAGTGGCTGCGTATTGGGCGCATTACAGGTGTATGAGCCGTTTGCAGAGTTTGCAGGAGCCGGGGCTACGGTTCCGTTGCTGGGTTTTGGAAATAACCTCTGGAAAGGTATGAAAAAGGCAGTGGATGCCTATGGATTTCTGGGGCTGTTCCGGGGCGGATTTTCTGCCTGTGCAGTCGGTTTGTCAGCGGCGTTGATCTTCAGTTATCTGGGATCATTTATCTTCAGATCCCGCATGAAAAAATAACAGACGTATGTATGAAAGAACTGTTAATTTGTCTGGAAAGTGATATGGTGGTTTTTATAAAAAATTATGATATAGGATGAATTAAAGTTGCAAAAATAATAATGTAAAGCAGGAATAAAACCAAGAAAATCACACATATTAATCCTGTCAGAAAGAATACTGAAGGAGTGTGAATGGAGATGAAAAAAATCTTAATTATTCTGCTTATGGGTCTCTTATGCTGCAGTGCGGCAGCCTGTGGGAAAAAGGAAAACAAAGATACGAAACCGAGCACCAATACGGAGAACCGCACGGATATAGAAGACCGTATGGAGAATACTGGCGATACTATCCGAGAAAATGCAGAAAACACAAAGGAAAATATTAAAGAGAATACACAGCGGATGGAAGATACTATGCGGGAAAATCAGGACAGCAATAATGCAACAAACAGCGGCAACGGCGCTGGTAATGAGTAATGTTTTTCACAGATTAAAAAAGTCCGGAGTGCAAATAAGAGAAGCGCAATATGCATAAGGAATGATATGTAAAAAGATATTGAACTGAAAAATATAAAAGGATTAACGATAAAAAAGTTCTGTCAAAAACAGACGGAAAATACGAGAAATAAATAGTTCTCATATTTTCCGTCTGTTGCCAGTTTAAAATAAATACGGATCGCTTAAGATAAATGACATCGTATCTTAATGTCCCTGAGATAATTAAAAATGAAATACAGATGCAGATCTTACTCGTCTACGCTGTAGTTTGGAGCCTCTTTTGTGATATGAATGTCATGTGGATGACTTTCTTTCAGAGAAGCTGCGGAAATCTTAACAAACTTACTTTTGGCGATCAGATCCGGAATAGTAGGAGCACCACAGTAGCCCATACCTGCACGGATACCACCGATCATCTGGAATACCGTATCCTCTACGCTGCCTTTGTAAGCAACACGGCCTTCCACACCTTCCGGAACCAGTTTCTTTGCATCCTGCTGGAAGTAACGGTCTTTACTTCCGTTTTCCATTGCTGCGAGAGATCCCATGCCACGGTATACTTTGTATTTACGACCCTGGAAAAGCTCAAAAGTTCCCGGACTCTCATCACATCCTGCGAACAGGGAACCCATCATACATACGTTGGCACCGGCTGCCAGAGCTTTTGTCATATCTCCGGAGTATTTGATACCGCCGTCTGCGATAATCGGGATGTTATACTCTTTTGCTACATTATAGCAATCCATGATAGCGGAAATCTGCGGAACACCAATACCGGCAACGATACGTGTAGTACAGATAGAACCTGGTCCGATACCGACTTTAACAGCATCAGCGCCAGCCTCGATCAGAGCTTTGGTAGCTTCGCCTGTAGCGATATTTCCTGCGATGACCTGTAGATCAGGATATTTTGCCTTGATATCACGGACAGCTTTCAGAATGTTTGCAGAATGTCCATGTGCGGAATCTACGACGATGACGTCAACATGGGCTTTTACGAGGGCATCAATACGCTCCATCATGTTTGCAGTAATGCCAACGCCTGCACCGCAGAGAAGACGTCCCTGCGCATCTTTTGCAGAGAGCGGATATTTAATCTGTTTCTCAATATCTTTGATTGTAATTAAGCCTTTTAAATGGAACTCATCATCAACGATTGGAAGTTTTTCTTTTCTTGCTTTTGCAAGGATTGCTTTTGCTTCCTCAAGGGTAATGCCTTCTTTTGCGGTTACAAGACCTTCAGAAGTCATACATTCGCTGATTTTTTTTGTGAAATCTGTTTCGAATTTTAAATCACGGTTTGTGATGATACCAACCAGTTTGTTATCTTTGTCGATGATCGGTACGCCGGAGATGCGGAATTTGCCCATCAGATCATCAGCGTCCTGAAGGGTATGGTCTGCGGAAAGTGAAAATGGATCTGTGATGACCCCGTTTTCTGAACGTTTTACCTTGTCGACCTCTTCTGCCTGTGCCTCGATAGACATATTTTTGTGGATGATACCGATGCCTCCCTGTCTGGCCATGGCGATCGCCATTCTGTGCTCTGTTACAGTGTCCATGCTGGCACTCATCATAGGGATGTTCAGAGTAATCTTATTGGTCAGTTTTGTGGTAAGGTCAACCATATTCGGAGTTACTTCAGAATAGGCTGGTACCAGTAAAACGTCGTCAAATGTAATGCCTTCACCAATGATTGTTCCCATTTCTTTTCCTCACTTTCTTCTTTTTCTCAGGTACATTTTATTATATAACCTGACAGGATACTTGTCAGTTAATTCGCTTGTGACGTACCAGTTGTTTTATCAATTATAGTTACAATGTTCAGGATTGTCAATGACAAAATATTGCTTGAAAAATTAAATTTTTTGTATCTATTGCTCGAAAAGAGTCTGAAGAGAGTAAAAATATGTTGATTTTTAGTTTGCTGTTTTCGTGATAATGCGAACAGGTATGGAAATCAATTTCTTGCTATTGTTTTCAAAGATGATTAAGAAAACAGCCAGTGGTTTCCGGCAGATTTTAAAAAGAATCAGAAACGATCAGGCTTTGCTTCCCTGTAAATGCTTGGAACTGTGGGAAATAGCTGCCTGTTTCTTCAGGTTGTTGCTGCATGCGTGTAAATCCTCAATGGTAACTTTGGATTCGTGAGGAATCGTTTTCCATGAAACCTTTTTAAACACTGCGATATAAGTGGTAAATCGTCCGATGATATCAAAAGTCGGCCATGTCAGGCAGTAGAGTACCTTTTTATACCATGGGATATGCGGCATGCGTTCGTATTCCACGATGAACAGGTAGACGGCGGTAAGTGTGTCCCAGAGATAATCATCCAGACGGAAGATCAGTCTGCGCCAGAATGCAAGAAACAGTCCTGCCCACAGAGCATCCATACCGGAATGTACGTTCAGTACCGGGTGGAAGAAAATGCCCACCAGCCGGGAAAGATAATTTCCACCGGTAAACAGAGCTGCCTGGTCGATGCCGTTGACATAGCAGGAGCATCCGTAGATAAAGAAGGATACCAA
Organism: uncultured Roseburia sp.; assembly: GCA_905193415.1. Lineage (GTDB taxonomy): Bacteria > Bacillota > Clostridia > Lachnospirales > Lachnospiraceae > Brotonthovivens. The sequence goes on along the minus strand of CAJJOP010000013.1, from coordinate 47,762 downwards.
CAGCCATTTTACGATATTGATAAGGCCAAATGGAGTCAGCTGCATCAGTGTGTCAAAGGAGGCGCACCGATGACGGATAGATTCCAGAATGGAAAGAAGCACCGTTTTTGGCGTGCGTTCTTTTTTCGTGTTTTCTGTCTCGCGGTGCCATTTTGTGCGCACCAGCAATTTGCCGAAAAAGATATTCAAAAACAGGTAAGGCCCTGTTTCCACAAATGCTTCCAGATGCCCGCGAGACCAGCGCAGTCTCTGACGGAATGCGATTTTCAAAGATACCGGCTGTTCGTCATAAAAGACAGCGGCATCGTTGTAAGTGATCTCGTAGCCTTGGGCGACAGCATCAACAGTCAGGGCACGATCCTCTGTGATGGAGGTATATTTCCAGCCGTCCCGCACGATCTCGTTGGAAAAAAGGAATCCGGTTCCCTGAATATTGGTTGCCAGACGAAGCACAGATCTCGGACGGTGGTTGTTTCGGATGGAACGCAGCCAGTGCAGCGCATAGGTGGATGCGATCCAGCTTTCCGTAAAATTCTTTGTGTTTCGATAAGAGGTAATGAGCTTGCATCCCGCGTCAAAGGATTCGTTCATTCTTGTTATGTAGTCCGGTGCCAGCAGGTTGTCAGAGTCAAAGATAAAATATCCTTCAAAGGACATTCTGCCGTAATCCTCTTCGATGCGTTCAAACAGATATTGCAGCGCATATCCTTTCGTGCGGTGCGCATCGTCAAAACGTTCGTAACAGACGGCGCCGTTTTCACGTGCAATCTGTGCGGTGTTGTCTGTACAGTTATCAGCAATGACAAAGATGGTTACAAGATCCAGGTCGTAATCCTGTTGATGAATGCTGTCCAGCAGGTTTGCAATGACAGAAGCCTCATTTCTGGCAGGGATGAGGATCGCGTATTTATGATTCTTCTTCGCTTCCGGAAATTTTCTTGTGAAAAACAGTCCGATCCACCGGAAAAACTTTTTGTAAAACAGCATGGCGCTGAAGATCACACCGATCGTCACTGCCACAGATCGGGAAGAAGCGTAGGCGCTTCCGACCCAGGTAAAAAACTGATCTAACATTGTGATTCTCACTCTTTCTTTTTAAACTAAATCTTTTCATAAAAATAACTGACAGCAGGTGCATTGCCTGATCATGGAGATTTCCCATAAGTATCTGAGGGTAAACAGATTTGACTGAGAATGTTACGGACTGGATGCGATAAGATCCAGATAAAGGTATCTCCTTAAAAAACTGACAGCAATGCGGCTATCAGATAACTCAACGATTTAGGATAACTGAAAAAGTATGTGTTTGCAAGCAATGGAGAAAAATATTAAGAAAATCGTAAGAAAATATCTGAAGCAAAAACGTGTCGGGGAGAAAAGACTCTGCAATTGGAGAGATAAAAGTGTTGTTGGGAAAAGGCTCTGCAATTGGAGAGGTAAAAGTGCTGTGAAGAAAAGAACTTCGTATCTGGAGAAATAAACGTGTTGGGAACGGAAAGGGTGTCATATTTGAATAGATGCGAGTTATTTGTTGTAATCTGAAAAAAAATCTTCTACAATAAGTGAAACTGTTCTATGCTTTGGCTGCTTAAATTAGGTTAAAAATGTTTCCAGACAAAAAGAAGAGATTGTCATCGAAGGGACAGCTGGCGAGAAAAATACTTTTTTATAGCTATTTATGTCGCCAGCCGAAGGTTACGGTATGGATAGTAAAATGTATGATAGGTTTTGATGAAATACAGATAAAGAGAAAACGGATATGTCGTGCAGATAGAATAACAGAAAATACTGTTTGATATAACCAGGAATAATAAGTTAAAAAAGATACACTTATAATAAGGAGGAAACTCAGTTGGAATTTAGACCATGTATCGATATTCACAATGGAAAAGTAAAACAGATTGTAGGCGGAAGCCTGCAGGATCAGGGGGATCAGGCAAAGGAAAATTTCGTGTCAGAACAGGATGCGCCTTACTATGCGCAGTTTTATAAAAAGGATGGCATTCGCGGCGGTCATATCATTTTGCTGAATGCTTCAGATTCGGAATATTATGAAGCAACAAAGATGCAGGCACTTGCGGCGCTGCGCACTTATCCCGGCGGATTACAGGTGGGCGGAGGCATCCGACCAGAAAATGCCCGGGAATTTCTGGATGCGGGAGCCAGCCATGTGATTGTGACCTCTTATGTATTTAAAGACGGGAAGATCAACTATGATAATCTGGAAAAACTGTTTGCGGTTACCGGCAGGGAACATCTGGTCCTGGATCTCAGTTGCCGCAAAAAAGAAGGCGAATATTATATTGTGACCGACCGATGGCAAAAATTTACTGAAGAAAAAGTTACTGTAGAATTGCTGGACAGACTGGCAGGATATGCGGATGAATTTCTGATTCATGCGGTAGATGTGGAAGGCATGGCATCCGGCATCGAAGAGGAACTGGTAAAGATGCTGGGCAGCTGGGGCAGACTGCCGGTTACTTATGCCGGTGGGGTAGGAACATTTGAACATCTGGAGCAGTTAAAGATATGGGGGCAGAACCGCCTGAATGTGACGATCGGCAGTGCCCTGGATCTGTTTGGCGGGAAAATGCCATATAAGAAAGTGTTAGAATATATTGCAAGATAATCAGTGTTTGTGCTATACTAAAGCCGGTTTTATAATCAGTAAATTGTAATGCATAATACTATTTCTGGTATTAAAAAGAAAATATAATCAAAAAGTATTATATGAAATACTGCTGAAAAAGTATTGTGCGGATTAAAATGAATGCCATGTATTTTCGGGATAAAAGGAAGATTCCGAAATACAAAATAAAAACAGGAGAGAATTATGTACACGCAAAGAGACATTATTCGAATGGTAGAGGAAGAGGATGTTGAATTTATCCGTCTTCAGTTTACCGACATTTTTGGAACGCTGAAAAATATGGCGATTACCAGAAGTCAGCTGGAAAAAGCGCTGGATAACAAATGCATGTTTGACGGTTCTGCAATTGAAGGTTTTGTTCGTGTGGAGGAATCGGATATGTATCTGTATCCGGATCTGAACACTTTTACAATCCTTCCATGGCGCCCTCAGCAGGGAAAAGTAGCACGTATTATCTGTGATGTGTATACCGCTGACAGGAAGCCTTTTGAAGGCGATCCACGTTACATTCTCAGAAAAGCAGAACAGGAAGCAGCGGATCAGGGATATTGTCTGAATGTAGGACCGGAATGTGAATTTTTCCTGTTCCATACTGATGATTATGGACAACCGACGATGATTTCCCATGAGCATGCGGGATATTTTGATATCGGACCGCTAGATCTTGGCGAAAATGCAAGACGTGATATGGTGCTGACACTGGAAGAGATGGGATATGAGATTGAGGCATCACACCATGAGATCTCACCGGCACAGCATGAGATTGATTTTAAATATGAACCGGCGCTTCATTCTGCTGATAATATCATGACTTTTAAACTGACAGTCAAGACGATCGCAAAACGGCATGGCATGTGGGCGACCTTTATGCCGAAGCCAAAATTCGGTGAAAATGGTTCTGGAATGCATATCAATCTGTCGCTGGTCAAAGAAGGAAAAAATATTTTTTATGATCCGAATGCAGAGAACAGACTCAGTGCAGAAGCATTGTATTTTATCGGTGGTCTGATGAAACATATCAAGGCCATCACAGCTATTACCAATCCGCTGGTAAATTCTTACAAACGTCTGGTGCCGGGATTTGAGGCACCGATCTATATCGCCTGGTCTGAGACAAACAGAAGTCCGCTGATCCGTGTACCGGCAGAGCGCGGCGAATATACCCGTGTGGAACTGCGCAGTCCGGATTCTGCGGCAAATCCATACCTTGCACTGGCTGTATGTCTGGCAGCAGGAATGGATGGAATCAAGAATCAGATCATGCCACCTGCAAGTGTGGAGGGCAATATTTTTGAGATGACAGAAAAAGAACGGAAGGAACGTCAGATTGATATCCTTCCCGAAAATCTGGAGAAAGCGCTGGAAGAACTGGAGAAGGATGCGTTTATCTGTGATGTGTTAGGGGAACATATTTGCTCTAAATACATTGAAGCTAAGAAAAAAGAATGGAAGAGCTTCATGTCCAGTATCACAGACTGGGAAGTGAAGGAGTACCTGGGGAAATATTGATGAATAGGTAAGGCTGTATGACAGGAATAATCGTTGCTTTCCCAAAACCGGAGAATGGAAAAAATATCAGAAATATACTGGTCAGAAGCGGATATTCTGTGCTTGCGGTATGTACCAGCGGCGCACAGGCTCTGCAGGAAGCGCACAGTTTGAATGAAGGCATCGTAATCTGCGGTCCGCGTCTGACTGATATGGTCTACAGTGAATTAAAAGAATATCTGCCGTCAGGCTTTGATATGCTTTTGATTTCTTCAAAATCCCAATGGAACGACAGCCGCAGCTCAGATATCATTTCTCTGAGTATGCCGTTGAAAGTTCATGAATTGCTGGCAACAGCAGAAATGATGGTCTATGCACAGGAGCGGAAAAAGAAAAAACGCCGTTCCATGCCAAAGAAACGGACGAAAGAGGAACAGGAACTGATCCAGAAAGCAAAAGAACTTCTGATGGTACGAAACAATATGACCGAAGAAGAGGCGCATCGATACATACAGAAAAATAGTATGGACAGTGGAAATTCCCTTCCGGAAATGGCTCAGATGATCATCAGTATGATTGACATCTGATGAGTTGTGCTATGGCACAAAACAGCATCTGCTGTAAACAGGTTTTATAACCAGTAAGAAACGATAGTAAGAAAATGCAGAATGATACAGATACGGTTGAAACGCTTTAATTGTATCAAAACAAAGGAGAGTGTAAAAAGATGTTTAAAGTAAATGACAATTTTCAGAAATTACCGGGCAGTTATCTGTTCAGTACAATCGGTAAAAAAGTAAATGCTTTTCAGGAGGCAAATCCGGACAAGACACTGATACGTCTCGGTATCGGAGATGTCACTCAGCCACTGGCTCCGGCAATCATTGACGCGATGCATAAAGCTGTCGACGAGATGGGAAATGCAGAGACTTTTCATGGTTATGCACCGGATCTTGGATATGAATTTTTGAGAAAAGCCATCGTTGACAATGATTACAAAGCAAGAGGCTGTGATATTTCTGCGGATGAGATCTTTGTTTCAGACGGCGCAAAATGTGATTCCGGAAATATCCAGGAGCTGTTCGCAATCAATAATAAGATTGCTGTATGCGATCCGGTTTACCCGGTATATGTAGATTCTAATGTAATGGCAGGAAGAACGGGCACGTATGATCCGAAGACGGAAAAATGGAGCGATGTTATTTATATGCCATGCACCAGAGAGAATAATTTTGTGCCGGAATTTCCAAAAGAAGTGCCGGATATTATCTATCTGTGCATTCCAAATAACCCAACCGGAACGACCATTACCAAAGCGCAGCTGCAGGAATGGGTTGATTATGCAAATAAAAATCAGTCAATCATTATTTATGATGCTGCTTATGAAGCATATATTTCTGAGGACGATGTACCGCACAGCATTTATGAGTGTGAAGGCGCAAAAACATGTGCCATTGAACTTCGCAGCTTTTCTAAAAATGCCGGATTTACCGGTGTTCGTCTTGGCTTTACTGTAGTGCCGAAAGAATTAAAGAGCGGAGATGTATCTCTGAATGCAATGTGGGCAAGACGTCATGGTACCAAATACAATGGCGCTCCGTATATCGTACAGCGTGCAGGCGAGGCTGTATATTCAGAGGCAGGTAAAGCACAGCTGAAAGAGCAGGTCGCTTATTATATGAGAAATGCGTCTACAATTAAAACGGGTCTTGCAGAAGCAGGATTTGAAGTGTACGGTGGTGTGAATGCGCCTTACATCTGGCTGAAAACGCCAGAGAAAATGTCTTCATGGGATTTCTTCGATTATCTGCTTGAAAAAGCAAATGTCGTAGGTACGCCGGGTTCAGGCTTCGGCCCATGTGGAGAAGGATATTTCAGACTGACTGCATTTGGTTCTTATGAGAACACGGTAGCTGCTCTGAATAGAATCAAAGCATTATAATATCTGCTTTTGATACCGGAAAAGTCAGGAAACTGAGAAAAAGTCATTTCATTAAGTCGTTCTTCAAAGTAGAGAAAGAACAACTTTGAACTGACTTTTTCTTTTTGTGCTCTTTCTGTGAGATTATGATATAATGAGCGCAAGAGAGTCAACATGCTCGCATGATTGACGAACGGCGAATGTCGATCATAAGCCGCTTTTGCTTATGATATAATGAGCGCAAGAGAGTCAACATGCTCGCATGATTGACGAACGGCGAATGTTGATCATAAGCCGCTTTTGCTTATGATATAATAGACAGAAACGGGTTCTCAGACTGGAAATTAGAAGATAGAAGAGATGAGAGGGGAAGACATTGAAAACAACTTTAAATTATCAACATACAGTAAGAGCTTCGTCCATTGGATACATTGTGCAGTCTATGATCAATACTTTTGCACCGCTGTTGTTTGTGACATTTCAGACACAGTATAAGATCAGCCTGGCGCAGGTATCGGCTCTGATCGCATTAAATTTTGCGGCACAGATCATACTGGATTTTTTTGCTTCGGCATGTGCAGACCGTATCGGATACCGGAAATGCGTGATTGTTGCACAGATCTGTGCTGCAGTGGGAACTATGGGACTTGCCTTTTTTCCGGGGCTGTTTGGAAATCCTTTTTACGGACTGATCCTGGCGGTAGTCATCTATGGAGCCGGAGGCGGACTGACGGAAGTGCTGCTGACACCGATTGTGGAAGCCTGTCCGATTGAGCGGAAGGATAAAGCGGTCAGCATGCTCCATTCATTTTATTGTTGGGGCAGTGTGCTGGTTATCCTGATTTCCACGACATTTTTCCATTTTGCGGGAATCGCGAACTGGAAGCTGCTGGCATTTTTATGGGCGTTGCTGCCAATCGCAAATGCCATTTATTTTTCTGCTGTTCCCATGTATGAGCTTGTGGCGAAAGAAGAGCGGATGCATATGAGCGAGCTTGCAAAATCCGGGATTTTCTGGTTGCTGCTGTTATTCATGTTCTGTGCAGGTTCCTGTGAGATGGCCATTGCCCAGTGGGCATCTGATTTTGCGGAACAGGGATTGCATGTAAGCAAGGCAGTGGGCGATCTGGCGGGACCATGTCTGTTTGCAGCTTTAAAAGGCGCAGAGCGTACCTGGTATGGGAAAAAAGGAAACGATGCGAAGCTTTGGCCGTTTATGATGTTCTGCGCAGTGCTCTGCGCGGTATGTTATATCGTCATCGGCATCTCTGGTTCTGCTGTCATTGCTCTTGTGGCATGTGCCGTTGCGGGATTTTCCACCGGCGTTATGTGGCCGGGAACATTTACAACGGCATCACGGGTACTTCCAAAAGGCGGAACGGCACTGTTTGGATTTCTTGCCTTGGCAGGCGATGTGGGCTGCGGCGCAGGGCCTGCGATTACAGGATTTATCTCTGCACGTTTTGGAAATAACCTGCAGGCGGGATTCCTGTTTGGTACGGCATTTGCCGTGCTGATGATCCTGGGATTACTTGGGCTGAAGCGATACGAAAAAAGAAAATAAAAAAGAACCTGGTTCTCGTAGTGATATCCCCCTTGTCTGCTTAAGAGGAGATATATCACTTTGAGAATCAGGTTCTTTTTTGCAGATATTTTTATTTCTTTATAGAAGCACGTTTTCTTAATGTCGGATCGAGAATCTTCTTACGGATTCTCAGGCTTTCCGGTGTTACTTCAAGAAGTTCGTCTGTGTCAATGAAATCCAGTGCCTGTTCCAGACTGAGGATTTTTGGCGGTGTCAGCGTCAGTGCTTCATCAGCGCTGGAAGAACGTGTGTTGGTAAGATGTTTCTTTTTACATACGTTCAGCTCGATGTCTTCTGCACGGGAGCATTGTCCGATGACCATGCCGGAGTACACTCTTTCGCCAGGTCCGATGAAGAGAGTACCGCGCTCCTGTGCGGAGAACAGACCATAAGTAACAGATTCGCCGGATTCAAATGCGATCAGGGAACCGAGCTTACGATATTGGATATCGCCTCTGTACGGCTCGTATCCTTCATAAATCGTATTGATAATGCCATTACCTTTGGTATCTGTCATGAACTCGCCACGGTAGCCGATCAGACCGCGGGCCGGGATCTTGAACTCCAGACGGGTGTAACCGCCGCTGATGCTTCCCATGTTCTGCAGTTCGCCTTTTCTCTGGCTAAGTTTATCAATAACAGTACCTGTAAATTCATCCGGAACGTCGATGTATGCGCGCTCCATAGGTTCTGTTTTTTTGCCGTTTTCATCGGTATGATACAGAACTTCTGCTTTGCTGACTGCGAATTCATAGCCTTCACGACGCATGTTCTCGATGAGAACGGACAGATGCAGCTCGCCACGGCCGGATACTTTGTAGCTGTCGGCATTTTCCGTCTCTTCTACACGCAGGCTGACGTCTGTATTCAGCTCTTTGAAAAGTCTGTCACGGATATGGCGGGAAGTTACAAATTTTCCCTCTTGACCGGCAAGTGGACTGTCGTTTACAATGAAGTTCATAGAAATAGTCGGTTCCGAAATCTTCTGGAACGGGATTGCCTCCGGGTTTTCCGGATCGCAGATCGTATCGCCGATATGAATGTCAGCGATTCCTGAGATAGCAACGATTGAACCAATCTTTGCTTCTTTTACTTCTATTTTATTCAATCCGTCAAATTCATACAGTTTGCTGATGCGGACTTTTTTCTGTTTTTCCGGATCATGCGCATTTAAAAGTACGGCATCCTGATTTACTTTCAGGCATCCGTTGTCTACTTTACCTACACCGATACGTCCTACATACTCATTGTAATCAATGGTGCTGATCAGTACCTGTGTGTTTGCGTCCGGGTCGCCTTCCGGTGCCGGGATATAATTAATGATTGTCTCAAACAGAGGCATCATGTCTTTTGGCTCATCTGCAAGATCCAGTGTGGCAAAGCCATTTTTTGCTGATGCGTATACAAATGGGCAGTCAAGCTGCTCATCAGAAGCATCCAGATCCATGAAAAGCTCCAGAACCTCATCTACAACTTCATCCGGACGGGCTTCCGGACGGTCGATTTTATTAATGCATACGATAACCGGGAGATCTAACTCCAGAGCTTTCATCAGTACGAATTTGGTCTGCGGCATAGCGCCTTCAAAAGCGTCTACCACAAGGATAACGCCGTTTACCATTTTCAGTACACGCTCTACCTCGCCGCCGAAATCAGCATGACCTGGGGTATCGATGATGTTGATCTTCGTATCTTTGTAAAATACTGCCGTATTTTTGGAAAGGATGGTAATACCTCTTTCTCTTTCAATATCATTGGAGTCCATGACGCGTTCCTGAACTTCCTGGTTGGCGCGGAATACGCCGGACTGTTTTAACAGTTCATCGACCAGAGTAGTCTTACCGTGATCTACATGGGCAATGATCGCGATGTTACGGACGTCCTCTCTTTTTATCTTCATAATGAATCCTTCTTTCTCTCAAGACTAAACAAAAGGGATCAGGACTGCGTTTGAAATCAAAATTTATATAAAAATCAGTCCCTGTAAATGCTCAACCCTTTTATTTTATCATAAAAATTTGAAATAGCAAGGATTTCTTTCTTATAGAAAAAGATACTCAGAAAAAATGTGCGGAAGTACAAAAGGATGAGGGTATCGCATGAGAAAGAAAGGCGCTTATCTGGTAGGTAAATAAAAACAAGGATTAAAAATAATGTCATTGAATCATTTCTATACCAAAATGATATTGCGGGAAGTCAGAAAGAATGGACAGAAGAAAAATGCCAAGTGAAACGATGGAAATAATAATTAATCGACAGATTTCACAAAATTTTTACAGAGAAGAAATGATAGGTTATACGGGTAGAAAAGATACGGGGCCGGCTGTTCTAAAACTATAATATCGAGAATATATTGAAAAAACATACCACAAAAACTGTGGGGAAGAATAAAAACGTACATGTGAAGAAGGGAGAATACATCAAATGACAGATAAAATGTTTGAAAATAATCAGGTAACTTTAACGGGAGAGATCGTATCCGAATTTCAGTTCAGCCATGAGGTATTTGGGGAAGGATTTTATATGGTAGAAATCGCGGTCAACCGTCTGAGCAATTATGCAGATTATATTCCGTTGATGGTATCGGAACGCCTTGTAGATACGCAGGCAGATTATACCGGGGAACTGGTAACGGTAACCGGACAGTTTCGTTCTTACAATCGGCATGAAGAAAAGAAAAACCGTCTGGTACTTTCTGTATTTGTCCGGGAATGGGATTTTCGCGAGACTGAAGAAGAAAATGAAAAGACAAATCAGATTTTTCTGGATGGATATGTCTGCAAGGATCCTGTATACCGCAGAACGCCTCTGGGAAGGGAGATTGCTGATCTTCTGTTGGCGGTAAACCGTTCGTATGGAAAGTCCGATTACATTCCTTGTATCTGCTGGGGCAGAAATGCGAGATTTGCATCAGGATTTGAGGTAGGAAGCCATATTCAGATTCTGGGACGTATTCAGAGTCGTGAATATGTGAAACGGATCGGGGAGGATGAAACGGAGCATCGGATCGCCTATGAGGTGTCTGTCAGTAAGGTGGATTTCCTTGAAGATGCGTGAAAACAGAGACTGAACTGAAAGTTTTGTCAATCTTGCATTTTTACATAGAGTATGGTATCTTGAACGCATGTCACTTGTGTGAGCTCTCTTTGGAATCAGTTTAAGTTATGTGGGATATGATGGGGAAAAGACGAAAAATGGTTCTGTGTCATATTCGGGATTTTGAGAGTATTGGTGCGGATATTGCGGCTGGAAAGCAGTAAGAAGGTTGTGATATTGGAAGGAGAACGCATGGGAAAAGGAAAAGTGCAGGCTTATTACGGATATGGAAAGGGCAAGACGCCAGCTGTTTTTGGTTATGCCATTCATGAAGCAAGCAGGGGCGGCAACAGTATCATCATTCAGTTTCTGAAAGGAAAAGATGATGATGAGATTTCTTTTATCAAACGCCTGGAACCGGAAATAAAACTGTTCCGTTTTCAGAAGTCAGATTGTCTTTATGATGAGCTGTCTGATGAAGAAAAACTGGAAGAACAGATGAGTATGAAAAACGGCATTAATTATGCCAGAAAAGTGTTGACGACAGAAGAATGCAGTATGCTGATTCTGGATGAAGTTCTGGGATTAGTGGATAAAAAGGTAATCTCTGTGGAAGATCTGATCGCTTTGATCGAGACCAGGTCAGAGGATACGACAATCCTGCTTACAGGCAGGGTGTTGGATGATGCATTATTGCCGTATCTGGATGAAGTGTATCGTATTCAGACAGAGAAGGAATAGAAAAATCAGATGAACATATAGTTTTCGAAGGAAAATAGTATGTTTGTCTGTTTTTTTTTGCACTAATCTATTTTCGCGGACGAAAGAATAGTGTAGTATAAATAATATATGGAAGAAACGGATGCAGTTCCGGTATCATGCGTTGTTTTCGTCGCGTAACAGAGCACGCAGAAAAAAGGTTTATTGACATTTTTACAGGGCAGTGCTATAGTGTGAATGTATGAAAATATTGATAAGGATAGAGGTTGCGTGATTCAACAGTAACCGGCAGGATGTGGCAGAGGCAGAAGAGTGTCGGTGAAAGGGGAGAACGCCGAAGAGGATGATTGATCTGCAGGTTGTTTTCTGGGCACAGTGTGAAGAATGCTGTGACTGTCATCGCAAGATGGGGCGCTATCGCTGAATGTGACAAACAATGAACTGTCAGAGACCGGCCTATCATGACCGGTCTTTTCTTTCGCAGGAATTGAAATGCATGGTTTCCGTCTGATGAGGAGTTCTGTGTTTCCTGTCAGTGATAAAAACAGGTATGGGATGCCGTATATCTGTGAACAGGACAGTTTATGACATCTGAAAGAATCTGCATACAGCAGGTTCCGGAGGAACTGCGTGAAGTAAAACCTTTATTACCAGCCAAAAACGGGAGGAATGAAAAATGCCTATTTTTAAAGGTGCAGGTGTTGCAATCGTTACACCAATGAAGGACAATTTTGAAGTTGATTATGAGAGACTTGAGGAGAATATCAATTACCAGATTGATAACGGCACAGACTGTATCGTTATCGCAGGTACTACAGGAGAAGGTTCTACTCTGACAGAGAGAGAGCATCTGGATGTGATTAAAGCTGCAGTAGATTTTACAAAACATCGTATCCCTGTTATCGCTGGTACTGGTTCAAACTGTACCAGAACAGCTATTGAAATGTCAAAAGAAGCTGATTCTTATGGCGTAGAAGGTATTCTCGTTGTTACACCGTATTATAACAAAGCAACTCAGAACGGACTGATCAGTCACTATACGCAGATTGCAAATGCGGTTAAGACAAAAGTGGTAATGTATAATGTACCGAGCAGAACCGGATGCAATCTGATGCCGGCTACTGTTGCTGAACTTGTAAAAAATGTAGATAATATCGTAGGTATCAAAGATGCTACCGGAAATCTTTCTCAGGCTGCACAGATGATGAACCTGTGTGATGGAAATCTGGAACTGTATTCAGGAAATGACGACCAGATCCTTCCGCTGCTTTCCCTTGGCGGACTTGGCGTTATCTCCGTACTTTCCAATATCGCTCCGCGTCAGACACATGACATCGTTATGGAGTTCCTTGAGGGAGACAAAGCAAAAGCTGCAAAACTTCAGCTGGATGCAATCCCGCTGATCAATGCGCTGTTCTGTGAAGTAAACCCGATCCCGGTAAAAGCTGCTATGAACATGATGGATATGGGCGCAGGTCCGCTTCGTGCTCCGTTATCTGAGATCACAGATGCAAACAGAGAGAAACTTGCAGCAGAGATGAAAAAATACGGTCTGACTTTAGCTTAAGCAACAGAACGTTTTATAAGTATGTGGGTTTCTTCGTGTTAAAAGGAGTGGATGAAGCTATGACAAAAGTAATTATGTGTGGCTGCAACGGTCATATGGGTCAGGTTATTACGGACATCTGTAAAGCAGATCCGACCGTAGAGATTGTGGCAGGTATTGATAAATATGACGGTATCAAAAATGAGTATCCGGTCTTTGCGGCGATTAAAGACTGTGATGTGGCAGCAGATGCCATCATTGATTTTTCCAATGTAAGTCTGGTAGATGATCTGCTGGATTACAGTGCAGAGAAACAGATTCCGGTTGTACTTTGCACTACAGGACTTTCTGATGAACAGCTGGAGCATGTGGCTGAGATAAGTAAAAAAGTAGCAGTGCTTCGTTCTGCAAATATGTCTCTGGGCATCAACACACTGCTGAATCTTTTGAAGACAGCAGCACAGGTTTTGGCACCGGCAGGATTTGATATGGAGATCGTAGAGAAGCATCACAACCAGAAGCTGGATGCTCCGAGCGGAACCGCACTGGCACTGGCAGATGCCATGAACGATGCGCTGGAAGATAAATACGATTACAAATACGACCGCAGCCAGGAGCGTAAAAAACGTGAAAAATACGAGATCGGCATTCAGGCAGTCCGCGGTGGCAACATCGTAGGCGAGCATGAGGTCATCTTTGCAGGTACAGACGAGGTCATTACATTCAAACATACTGCTACCTCAAAAGCTGTATTTGGAAAAGGCGCGGTAGAAGCTGCAAAATATCTTGCAGGCAAACCGGCAGGCATGTACGATATGAGTGACGTTATCGCTGCGAAAGAATAATTATAAAGTCGGTTTTAATGCCTTAGGCATAGTATGCAATGTGCATGGTATTAGAATTGGCAAACATTCTGAAAAATAGAGTGTTTTGAAATCTTAAAACGGAACGAAAGACACTATTGAAAACAAAGAATAAAGTCAGGCTTTTAGTGCTTCAGATATGGGGCTTGGATCAGAATTTTCAGAAGAGAAAAGGAAGGGAAGAGATCAGAATCTGTAATTGCAGGAAGCCTGACTTGTTTTTTGCTCTGGAGTAGATTAAAATAATAAGTAATGGAATATACTGTCGGAATCTTTGTTTAGAAGATACTGAGAGTACATCTGAGGAAACAGGAGTAAAAGACCAGAACCGGAAATGATGGATATGAGTATCAGGGGAATATATGAAAATATTTCTGAAATGGTCAAAAATGTGAAAGGGGAATAACTCTATGGAAAATGCTGATATCAAATATTTGAAAGTCCTTGCAAAGCAGTATCCGAATATAGCGGCAGCTGCTACGGAGATCGTGAATCTGCAGGCAATCTTAAGCTTGCCAAAAGGAACAGAACATTTTATTACGGATATTCATGGGGAGTACGAACAGTTCCGTCATATTATGAGTAATGGTTCCGGTACAGTGCAGCGAAAGATCGAGGACGAATTTGGCAGCACACTGGAAATGGCGGACAAACGTCTGCTGGCGACACTGATCTATTATCCGGAGCGTAAGTTGGAGGATATCAAGAGCAAAATTCCGGATCTGGAGTCTCTGGAAGACTGGTGCCGTGTGACAATCTTCCGGCTGATCCGTGTGTGCAAGACCGCATCATCTAAATATACACGGTCAAAAGTGCGAAAAGCGCTGCCAAAAGATTTTGCATATATTATAGAAGAGCTGATGACCGGACGCCCGGATGTGTCCGATCAGGAAGCCTATTATAACGAGATTATCAACTCTGTTATCCATACAGGAAGAGCTTGCGAGCTGATCATTGATTTTTGTTATCTGATCCGTCGGTTTGTGGTGGATCATCTGCATGTACTGGGAGATATCTTTGACAGGGGACCGTATCCGCATATGATCATGGATACGCTGATGAACCATCATTCTCTTGATATCCAATGGGGTAACCATGATGTGTTGTGGATGGGCGCAGCAGCAGGTCAGACTGCCTGCATGTGCAATATGCTGCGTATCTCTGCAAAATACGGAAATTTGTCCATTTTAGAGGATGCATACGGTATCAATATGCTGCCGCTGGCAAGACTGGCGCTGAATCAGTATTCGAACGATCCGTGTACATGCTTTCATGTGGATACTTCTGATGAAAATTATGACAATGCTTACGCTGAACTGGATGAAAAGATGCACAAAGCGATTTCCGTGATCCAGTTCAAACTGGAAGGACAGCTGATCATGAAGCATCCGGACTGGCATATGGAAGAGCGACTGCTTCTGGACAAGATGGATCTGGAAAAAGGAACCTGCGTGGTGGAAGGTAAAGAGTATAAGCTGAAAGATACTTCCTTCCCGACTATCAGCAAAGAGCATCCATATGAGCTGACAGATGAGGAAAAAGATGTGGTAGACCGTCTGCGGGCAAGCTTTGTAAACAGTGAACGTCTGCAGCGTCATATCCGTTTTCTGTTCAGTAAAGGAAGCCTTTATAAAGTATACAATGGAAACCTGCTGTATCACGGCTGTGTGCCACTGAACGAAGATGGTTCTTTTAAAGAGGTCAATATTTACGGAAAGAAATACAAAGGAAAAGCGCTGTATGACATTCTGGAGCATTACTCAAGAAAAGGCTACTATTCCCTCGACCCAATTGAGAAGGAAAAAGGCAGGGACATCATGTGGTTTATCTGGAAAAACAAGGATTCACCGGTATTCGGTAAAGAGAAGATGACCACTTTTGAGCGCTATTTTATTCTGGATAAAAAGACCCACGAAGAGCCGAAGAATCCGTACTACAAGCTGTATGAGAAAGAAGAAGTGGTCAACCGCATTTTGGAAGAGTTCGGACTTCCGGCAAAAGGAAGCCATATCATCAACGGACATGTACCGGTAGCAGTGAAAAAAGGCGAGTCTCCGGTCAAATGCAACGGCAAGTTGCTTGTTATCGACGGTGGATTTTCCAAAGCATATCAGCCAAAAACCGGTATTGCGGGTTATACGCTGATCTACAACTCTTACGGACTGATCCTTGCAGCCCATGAGCCATTTGAATCCATGGATGAGACAGTGAGGAATGAGACGAGTACGCCATCCCATATCGTTATGGAGCAGAATGTGGTTAAGAGAAAGACCGTTGCGGATACCGACACCGGTAAAGTATTGCGGGAAAATATCGCTGAACTGGAAGAACTGCTGGAAGCATACCGCAGCGGTTTACTGATAGAAAAAGATTAAAAGAGAGTTTTTGATACAATGAATATTCTGACGATAGAAAATCTGACAAAAGCCTACACGGACAGGCTGCTCTTTGACGGAGCATCCTTCTCTGTGCAGGAGGGCGAAAAAGTAGGCATTATAGGCATCAACGGAACCGGAAAATCCACGCTGCTGCGCATCATTGCCGGCGAGGAAGAACCGGACGGAGGTTCTGTGATCCGTGCCAACCATATTGTCATGCGTTATCTTTCACAGGATCCGCAATTGGATATGGAAAAGAGCGTGCTGGACAATGTGCTGGAACAGGCGGCTTCTGACAACAGCTGGGATATTGAGGGAGAGGCAAAATCCATGCTTACAAAGCTTGGGTTTACCGATTTGACCCAAAAAGCAGGAGAACTGTCCGGCGGACAGCGTAAACGTGCGGCTCTGGCAGCAGCCCTTCTTGGCAGGGAAGAACTTTTGATTCTGGACGAGCCGACTAACCATCTGGATCAGGGCATGGCTACCTGGCTGGAAAATTATCTGAAACGGCGGAAAGGCGCGCTGATCATGGTTACCCATGACCGATATTTCCTTGACAGTGTGACTAATCGGATTGTTGAGATTGATAAAGGACAGTTTTACAGTTATCAGACCAACTATTCCGGCTATCTGGAGTTGAAAGCCCAGCGGGAAGAGATGGCAGTAGCTACGGAACGTAAACGTCAGTCTGTTCTCAGAGTAGAGCTGGAGTGGATTCGCCGTGGGGCGAGAGCCAGAAGCACGAAACAGAAAGCGCACATTCAGCGTTATGAAGAACTGCGGGATCAGAAAGGACCGGAATTCGATAGCAAAGTGGAGATGGGCTCTATCAGCACTCGTATGGGAAGGACAACGGTGGAACTGCATCATATCTGCAAAGGATATGAAGGGCGTGAGTTGATCCGGGATTTTTCTTATATCTTTCTGAAAAATGACCGTGTGGGATTTATCGGAAAAAACGGATGCGGTAAGACCACGCTTATGAAAATGCTGGCAGGACGGATACAGCCGGACAGCGGCGAACTGGTGGTAGGACAGACGATTCAGATTGGTTATTATTCTCAGGAGATTGAAGAACAGCAGTCGGATGAAAGACTGGAAGACGGCACCCGGAACATTGCCTATATGGATCCAAAGATGCGTGTCATCGATTACATTAAAGAGACAGCAGAGTATATCCGTACCGAGGATGGACTGGTCAGCGCTTCTTCTATGCTGGAGCGCTTCCTCTTTCCGGCGGATCAGCAGTACAGCCTGATCGGAAAGCTTTCCGGTGGAGAAAAACGGCGTCTGAACCTGCTGCGTATCCTTGTGGGAGCGCCCAATGTGCTGATTTTGGACGAGCCGACGAACTCGCTGGATATTGCCACCCTTACGGTGCTGGAAGATTATCTGGATCATTTTCAGGGAATTGTCATCATCGTATCCCATGATCGGTATTTTCTGGATCGTACCGTCAACCGTATCTTTGCTTTTGAGAATGGTACGCTGACCCAGTATGAAGGAAACTATACAGACTATGAGAACCGCGTGGGCACAGATGGATATGCCAGTGACCTGACTATGGAAAGTTCCAGGAAACTGTCAGGAGAAGAGAAGGCGAATACCGGCAATTCGGACGGACTGACAGGAAAAGAAGCTTATAAAGCCAGCAAACAGAATGGGCAGAAGAAGCTGAAATTTTCCTACAAAGAACAGCGGGAATATGAGACGATAGAGGAAGATATCGCTGCTCTGGAAGAAAAGCTGGAGACACTGGATGCAGATATGGTGGCAAATGCCACCAACTCCAAGCGGCTGTCTGAACTTGTGGAAGAAAAAGAAGCAGCAGAACAGGAGCTGGAAGAGAAAATGGAGCGATGGGAGTATCTGGAAGATCTGGCGGAGCAGATCAGGAATCAGGATGCTTAAACAGGACTTGGATACAGGGATGGATGTTTTTGAACTGGAGGTTTTTATGAAAAAAGCTTTCGGTGATTTGAAAAGGATTTAGTATATTAATAAAAAATATAGTTATGCAAAAGGATCGTGTAGAGATACACGGTCCTTTTTAAACTGGTGCATATTCTTGTGATAACGGCACACGCACAATTTTCCAGTCAGAATATTAAAAATAACATATATATTGTATTGATTAATAGAAATATATACTCATAAGAGTTATTTTTAACAGAAATAAAGGTATAGATAGGGATATACATTTCACATTATGTAATTTCACATATTTTTTGCAGAGAAAAAATTACATTTGTGCAAAAATGTATATTTTTATTATTGAAAATAAAAGAATATGAAAAATGTACTAAAAAATATACAATTTTACCTATAATAATTATTTATATCTGCTGTTAAAAAGCGTAATTACTCAAAAGTAACTACATGTGTTAGAATGTAATTATCAGGAAAACTTCTCATATAATATATCTTATATCGTGCGAGAATGAAGTGTTGAGAGCATTGCCTATATGGGTATTATGATACGCTTCTCGGGCAACATCATGTGTGAGAATATTTTATATGAGATGGTTCGTCATCAGAAGGGTTAAGGCAGATGACGAATCCGGTATGTATGTGTGATGCAAGTCACTTCCCCCATCTGATGTTTTTCAGAATACGGTTAAAAACGTATACCACTATCATAGTGGCTGCTCATTGAAAAACATTGTGTATTATACATATTGAGTTGGTATACGAAAGAAAGGTGTTATGGTAAAATAGGAAAAGATACAGATTGAAGTACATTATTCCGGGGGAGATGACGGAAGGAAAATCTTGTATCAGACAAAAGGGAAAACAGGAGGTTGGTTTTATGGAACAGAGTAAAGTAAGAGGTTATGGAAGCCGAGGCTGGGTCTTGATCATCTGGATCGCTACTGCATTTCTGGCTTACATGGTAGTTGGTAACTATCCGCTGAATATTTTGGCAGATCTGTACGGCGGTGCACCGACGTTATCAAAGATTTATTCAATTGCATCTATTATCGGTATTGCCATTCAGCTGGTGGCATCCAGTTATATCGGACGATTAAAGAGTATTAAAAAACTTGGTGCTATTATGGGTATATTATCCATGCTGGCATTGCTTGGAATTATGTTTATTCCAGGATACATTCCGGGAACCATGCAGAAAGTATGGCAGATTGTATATGGTCTTGGAACTGTATTGACTGTTATGTATGGCACATTTTCACTTTCTATTCTGGTAGGACAGTGGTTCCCGACCAGAAAAGGAACTGTAATGGGTATTGCTACCCTGGCATTCCCGCTTGGCAATGGCGTTATCGGAGCTTTTGCAGCTACAGCATTCAAAGGTGGCACACCGCATATTGTGCAGGCATTTTTGCCATTCCTGATCATCCTGATCATTGGATGGGTTATTGGCGTTATCTTTGTACCGGATTATCCGGAACAGGCAGGCGCTTACAGGGATAATGACAAAAATATGACTCCGGAAATGGCAAAAGCCATGATGGAAGCAGAGATTGAAGGAAAGAGAACAACTGTATGGAAAATTGGCGCTACATTGAAATGCCGTGATTTCTGGTTTATCACAATTCCGGCAGGCGCAATGCTGTTCTTCTCCGTAGGTACGATGACACAGACAAATGCGATCCTTGGAACAATGGGAGAGTCTATTAACAAGTTCGGCGGATTTGCAGGCATTATGTTAATGATCTGTATCTTCGGTTGTGTTGGAAGTTTTGTACTTGGTCTGTTAGATACAAAATTAGGTACTAAAAAAGCCATGATCATTGGTTGTGCGCTTACATTGCTGGCAGGTATCCTCGGAGCTATCCCGAACCCGACATGTCTGGTTGCATCTCTGATCTGTCTGGCACTGTTCATGGGAGCATCTTCCAACTTTACAGTATCTGCAGCAGCTCAGTACTGGCGTCGTGAAGATTTCGGAAGTGTATTTGCAGTATTAAATCCGGTTGCAAACCTGATCAATGCAGCAGGACCTACAGGAGTAGCAATTCTGTTATATTCCAAGATGGGATATCAGGCAATCTTCATTGCAGCAGCTGTCACAGGTGCAATCTCTATCGTATTAATGCTTCTGTTCAGTACCAAACATGTCAAAGAAGTTGATGATAAATACAGAACAGCAGCAGGCAAACCATTGGATGATGCGCTTGCAAACCGTAAATAAGAAATATAGGTATCAGTATTCAGGGATTCTGTCTAACTCAGCAGATGATCCCGGAAATAATGATGATTAAATAAGAAATTCAGATTTCCATGAGAGAATTCTCAGACTGGAAGAACAAACCATAACAAACCAAAGGGGAAAAGGCAATGCGGAAGCATTGCCTTTTTCTCTTTGGTTCCTGGCGGCGCACAGGAAAATAATTAGCTCCTTTCTGATTGGATTGGAAAATAAAAAGAATCTGTGCTAGAATAAATGACTGAATGAATACAATGAATGTTTTTAAGAAAGAAGGTCTGGCCATGAATTCCAGATATAAGGGAATTTTATTTATCATATTATCAGCATTGTGCTTTACGTTTATGAATGTATTTGTGCGGCTTTCCGGCGATCTGCCTTCCGTGCAGAAAAGCTTCTTCCGGAATCTGGTAGCTTTTTTTATCGCCTTTCTGATGATCGTAAAGAGCAGGGAAGGATTTAAGATTGAAAAGGGAAATTTGAAATTTATGATCCTTCGTGCCGGATTTGGCACCATCGGGATTTTATGTAACTTTTATGCGGTAGATCATCTGGTACTGTCTGATGCATCCATGCTGAATAAGATGTCTCCGTTTTTCGTTATCCTGTTTTCGTTCCTGCTGTTAAAAGAAAAGCTGAAACCGGCACAGGCAGTGGCAATACTCATTGCATTTGGCGGCAGTCTGTTTATCATTAAGCCTACCTTTACGAATATGGAGCTGGTTCCGTCACTGATCGGATTGTGTGGCGGCATCTGTGCAGGCATCGCTTATGCCATGGTCAGACTGCTGGGACAGAGAGGGCAGAAAGGTGCATCTGTTGTGCTGTTTTTCTCCGGATTTTCCTGTGTTGTTACATTGCCATATCTGATTTGGGATTTCCATCCTATGACGATGTTGCAGGTTTTGACGCTTCTGGGAGCAGGATTGGCAGCAGCAGGCGGACAGTTCTCCATTACGGCAGCATACTATCATGCGCCGGCAAAAGAAATCTCCATTTACGATTATTCCCAGATCATCTTTTCGGCAGTGCTTGGTTTTGTGCTGTTTCAGCAGATCCCGGATCGATACAGTGTACTGGGTTATGTGATCATCTGCGCCATGGCACTGTGGATGTTTTTTTATAATCGGCGTCCACAAGAAGAGGCTGCATAAATGCTGTTTTGTTGAGGTATTTTATTCTCTTGCTTCTGATGTAAAATCAAAGCCTGTGTTTGTTTAAAATCCGAAATCGGCATAATCTTCCGGTAAAAATCGGTGGTATATGATATGGCATCCCTCATCTTTAAAACAATAATAATAAGGATCTTCACGGTCAGTGAACTGGATAAGAATATCGAATTCGCCATTATCAACGTTTTCTACAGTACAGTTTGCATCCCATTTTTTGAAAAAAGAAATGACCGTATCGAGGGTCGTACCATGTTCCTGCAAAAGGTTTACAAGATCATAAATGAATTTGTTTTTTTCTTTGTTATGATAAATATGTTCTGAGGCTTCCGGTGCAAGGTAAAAGCAAAAACGTTCTCCCTTATGGGAAATTTTAGTAACGCCAAACCTGTCAACGATAGAAGCAGCAAATGCCTGAAGCTTTATTGCCATGCTGTCTGCGGTATCATTACTGTCGAAAAAATGATTGAGTGATCCAAGTGGATAGTATAAACGGATCGCTTCTTTTCGATATCCGAGTTTTGCCTGTTCTTCGGCGATAACATCTGTCAGGCTGTTTTCCAGTTTTTGATAGGCCTGATTTTGAACATTTATATTACACATATAATTCCTCCGTCTGATATGATATATTTTTGAAAAACCCGTTCTGGAAGATTCGAAAATACATTGTAACTGTTTTATAGAACTAACTGAAAAATATCACGTTGGGGGATTCCTGTCAATGAAAATATATGATTCCGAATAAAGAGGTATCTCAGGAGTATGTGAAATTTACAGATGATTGGAAATAAGTATAATATTAAAAAAAGAGTCGAATATCTCCGACTCTTTTAAGATTACATATTTATTTATCCACTAAAAAGAATGCGCTGTACGCCGGCAGCAGACAACCGCCGTCGGCTTTGACGGTATTGCCTGTGATCAGATCGGTAAATTCCTGACATCCGGTATCGAAATATGCCATGTAATCCTGACTGTCTGCATTGATCGCTACCAGTACGCGTCCGGTCTCATCGCCGCGTTCAAAAATACACTGGCGGTTGGTCAGTACGATGGAACGGAAATTACCATAATTCAATGCGTGGCTCTTCTTTTTGGCAGCAGTCAGTTTTGTGATCCACCTGCTCAGATCGTTTGATTCCGGTTTGTCATAAGACAGGCGAAGCGCCGGATCGCCATCGTGTTTGTTTCCGGTCGCACCCCATTCACTTCCATAGTAGACGCATGGAATGCCCGGCATGCCGAACATCAGGGCATAGATCAGTGGCAGATGCGCCGGATTTTCCAGAATGCTTGCCACCCGGGATACGTCATGATTGTCCACGAAGCAGAGCAGATGTTTTCCTTTGTAAAGCGTCCAGTTTTCCGGTCCGAACTGGCGCAGCAGGGAATGGTTGATCTCAAAGAGGTTCATGCTGTTAAAGCTGGAGTAGAGCCCTTTGTAACATTCATAGTTGGTTACCGAATGAAGCATCTGGTCATTCATCAGCTGATTGTAATCGCCGTGCAGCATTTCTCCTACAAGGAAAAAGTCCGGTTTCAGACTGTCGCAGAAGCTTCTGAGACGGCGTACAAAATCATGATCCAGACAGTAGGCCACATCCAGACGCAGACCGTCAATATCAAATTCCTCTACCCACAGGCGGATGCTTTCAAAAATATGCCGGATTACTTCCTCATTTCTCAGATTCAGCTTTACCAGATCATAGTTTCCTTCCCATCCCTCATACCACAGACCGTCGTTATAATTGGAGTTCCCGTTAAAATCAATATGGAACCAGTCTTTGTACGGAGAATCCCAGCTTTTTTCCAGTACATCCTGAAATGCCCAGAAGCCACGGCCTACATGGTTGAAGACACCATCCAGAACGACGCGGATGCCGGCCTTATGCAGGTTCTGACATACATTTTGGAAATCCTCATTGGTACCGAGACGGGTATCCACTTTCTGAAAATCTCTCGTGTTATATCCGTGGGTGTCGGATTCAAACAGCGGAGAAAAATAGATGGCGTTAAATCCTATTTCCTGAATATGGGGAATCCAGTCATTGACTTTTAAGATGCGGGACTGTGGCTGTCCGTCATTTTCAAAAGGCGCGCCGCAAAATCCCAATGGATAGATCTGATAAAAAACACTTTCATAAGCCCACATATGTAAAACCTCCAGTTATGCTTTCATTTCGTCTTTATCGATTTCAATCAGAGAAGTGCAGTGCGGACATCTGGTTGCTTTAATATCGATCTCTGAGCAGCAGAACGGGCATTTCTTGGTTGTCGGCGCCTGTTCTTCCGCATGTCTCGGTGTACGCAGTCTGTTGATGATCTTTACGAGTACAAATACAACGAGTGCCATAATGATAAAGTTGATGACATTGGAAATAAATGATCCATATTTGAATACATTTGCTCCGGCAGCTTCCGCAGCAGCAAGTGTGTCATAATGATTTCCATCCAGTGAAACAAAAAGATTGGAAAAATCGATGCTTCCGGTAAAGATTCCCAGTACCGGGTTGATGATGTCGTTTACCAGAGAGTTTACGATAGTGGTAAATGCACCGCCGATGATAATGCCGATGGCTAGGTCAAACATGTTGCCCCGTGTGGCAAATTCTTTGAATTCTTTCAGAAATTTTTTCATAATTCAAAAATCTCCTTTGTTATAAAATTTGTTATAAAAAAAATTCATTTCTAAAAGATAGTTTACCATAGAAATCAACGCGTGACAAATCGAAACAGGTATGCTATGATGATATGCAGGATTTGACATTATGCAAAATGCAAAAAGGATAATGTTGCTGGATAAATGGAAAATATTTTTGCAGTTTGTTCGGGATGTGGAAAACTTTAACAGATAATAATGAAAAAGATAATGTACTTACGGTATCTTCTGAATGAAGATTTCTGAGAGTACATGACAGGGATGAGAGGAGAACAGTTATGACAATCGCGACGACGATGTGTAAGCTTCTGCTTGCAATGGTAATTGGATTTTTCCTTTTTAAGAAGGGAATTCTGAATACAGACACAAATAAAAAGATTTCGGCTATGATCGTGCAGGTTACCTGTCCGTGTATTATTCTGAACAGTGTATCTTCGGTACCCCATGATGATCCGGGGATGGTATTAAAGCTGTTTCTGGCAGGTGTCGTGCTGTATGTGATCCTGCCTTTTCTGTCCTGGGCGCTGGTACGGCTTATGCGGGTTCCGGAGCATCTGCGCAGAACATATATGTGCATGTTGATCTTTTCCAACAACTCTTTTATGGGATATCCGGTAGTCGAGGCATTGTTTGGCGGAAGCGCGATCTTCTATATTACAATCTTTAACCTGCCCTTCAGCATTCTGTTCTTCTCACTGGGCTTAAGACTGCTGAAAAAAGATTCCATGGTGGGACAGGAAAGCGCAGTACAGGAAAAGATCTCCATCAAGAGTCTGATCAACGCGGGCGTGGTCGCCTCTCTGGCAGCACTGATCATTTACTTTGGCAATATTCCGATGCCGGATATGTTCTATTCCTGTGTAAGCTTTATCGGCGGCATTACGACACCGCTTTCCATGATTATTATCGGAAGTTCTCTGGCAGCAGTATCTTTAAAAGAAATTAAGACAGAGAAAGGCATCTGGCCGATGCTGCCGCTTCGGCTGGTGTTGATGCCGGTGCTTGTGTGGTTGTATATGCATCTGATCACAAAGGATCCGACCCTGATCGGTATCTGTACTGTGGGAGCCGGAATGCCTGTTGCTTCCCTGGTTGCAATGGGAGCAGCGCCTTACGAGCGGCAGAGCACCTGTGCCTCCATCGGCGTTGCGGTGTCTACGATCGTTTCCCTGATTACAATACCGATCATGGCGGTCATCCTGCAGATGGTAGCCTGACAACGTGTAAGGGGAATTGATCAAAATAAATCAGAAGGAATAAAACACGACAAACGAAATATATAAAGGAGAAAAAGGTTATGGGAATAGCAGTGATTGGAGACGTATTTATTGATATTAAGGGATTTTCCACATCTACTTATATTCCATATGGAAGAAACCTGGGAACAATCGAGCAAATTCATGGCGGGGTTGCTCGAAATGTGGCAGAAGATATTGCTAATGTAGAGTTGGAGCCTGTTTTTGTCGGAACTGTGGATGATGATGCCATGGGTGAAGCAGTTATTCAGAAACTGAACCGTCATAAAGTGGACACCAGATATATGAAAAAAGTGAAAAACGGCATGGGTACCTGGCTTGCCGTATTCGATCATAACGGAGATGTGGTGGCATCTGTATCCAAACGCCCGGAGCATGAGGCGATGGTGCAGATTTTGGAAGAATCCGGGGATGAGATCTTCGCAAATGCAGACAGTATCGCCATCGAGATCGACATGGATCAGGAAGTGACTAAGAAGACTTTTGCTCTGGCAGAAAAATATAACAAAAAAGTGTATGCGCTGGTATCTAATATGAGCGTTGCCATCGAACGCAGAGATCTGATCCGAAAGACAGAATGCTTTGTATGCAACCAACAGGAGGCAGGCATCCTGTTTTCTGAAAACTATGACGACATTACTCCGGAGGAACTGTACCAGATTCTGCCAGAGCGCATACGCTCTGCAAAAATCTCAAAAATGGTCGTGACCATGGGAGACAAAGGGGCTGTGTATGCCACTTTAGACGGAGAAAATGGTATTTGTCCGGCACTGAAAGTAGACATCGTGGATACTACGGGTGCCGGAGATGCATTTTTCTCTGGTGTCTGCCTGGGATTGACCTATGGAAAGACGTTACAGGAGGCATGCGTCATCGGCACAAGACTGGCATCCACTGTTATCTGCACATCAGAAAACATCTGCCCGCGTTTTATGCCGGAGGAATTTGGTATTACGAGGAAATAAACAATGGAAAGTATTATTATCGGGATTGCCAGAGGCTCTGGTTCCGGTAAATCCACATTTGCATACAGGATCAAACAGTATTTTGGCGATGATGTGGCATTTTGTTCGTATCGAAGATCAGTCAGTTGCTGGCATAATGTTTTATATGAGAGATATTGACCAATGTGTTGATATCTCTTTTTGCGTGGCATAAAGAGTAGGATGTAGCGTGTTTTGGATAGTAGAAGAGAGATACAATGATATAGTTATGTCCTTGAAAATGTTGACATACATACTTTAACGTCCTTGAAAATGTAAATAAAATACATTTATACGACCTTAAAAAAGTTGATAACCGCATTTGAGTGTAATATAATAAGGAAAAATGTGTATATTATTTATGAAATGCCAGTAAATCAGGGAGGAATCAATATGAAGCGTTTTGCCTTGGAAAAGCTTATAGAGTGGAAAAATAAACCTAACAGAAAACCATTGATCATTCGTGGCGCAAGGCAGGTGGGAAAAACCTGGTTGATGAAAGAATTTGGAAAAACCTGTTTTGAAAAAGTTGCTTATGTAAATTTT
Organism: uncultured Roseburia sp.; assembly: GCA_905193415.1. Lineage (GTDB taxonomy): Bacteria > Bacillota > Clostridia > Lachnospirales > Lachnospiraceae > Brotonthovivens. The sequence continues at coordinate 20,791 of CAJJOP010000013.1, read as the reverse complement.
GACAGTAATACAAGGATGCAGCAGGTATTCGATGGAGAAATTTCAATAGACAGGATTGTGCTGGCAATCAGTGCAGAAACGGGTATTTCCATTGATGCAGAAAATACGTTACTGATATTTGATGAGGTGCAGGAAGTTCCCAAAGCGTTGTCTTCATTGAAATATTTTTGTGAAAATGCGTCGGAATATGCAATCGTAGCGGCTGGATCCCTTCTGGGCGTGGCTCTTCACAAAGGAACATCCTTCCCAGTTGGAAAAGTGGATTTTATGGATCTTTATCCACTGACGTTTCAGGAGTTTTTATGTGCATTGGGAGAGGAACGTTTTGTATCCATTCTTCAGAGTTCGGATACAGATATGGTAACGATGTTTAAGTCTAAATATATGGACAGACTGCGGGAATATTATTATGTAGGTGGAATGCCGGAGGTCGTACAGGCTTATATAGAGACAAAGGACTTTAATCTTGTCAGAGAGATACAGAAAAATCTTTTGAACTACTATCAGCAGGATTTTTCAAAACATGCAGACATCTCTCTGGTTCCAAGATTAAATCTTGTATGGAATTCTGTCCCTATGCAGCTGGCGAAGGAAAATAAAAAATTTATCTACGGACAGGTAAGGAAAGGATCCCGGGCTAAGGATTTTGAACTGGCCATACAATGGCTGTTAGATTGTGGATTGATTTACAAGGTACCAAGAGCGGGTAAACCGGCGCTTCCACTGAAAGCATATCTGAATCTGGATGTGTTTAAAATATATTTGTTGGATGTGGGGCTTTTGATTGCAATGACAGATCTGGATGCGAGAGTGATTATTGATGGAAATCGTATTTTTACAGAATTTAAGGGGGCATTGACAGAACAGTATGTGCTACAGCAACTGATTGCTTCCGAGAATATAGAACCGTATTATTACTCAACGGAAAATTCTAGAGGGGAGATTGATTTTCTTTTACAGGGAAAGACTTCTGTCATTCCGGTGGAAGTAAAAGCAGAAGAGAATTTACGGGCAAAGAGCCTCAGGGCTTTTTGTGATAAATATAATCCCAAATATGCTGTGCGGACATCAATGTCTGATTACCGGGAACAGGAATGGATGACCAATATCCCATTATATAATATTGACAGGATCAGAGAATATCTGGAACAATAAAAATTGTGATAGCAATGTATAAGCGTGGTAAAATGGTTATGAAGATCAGAGAATTGTATGGAGGAAACAATACATGAAAAATATTTTGATCATTTCAAGTTCCCCGAGAAAAAATGGGAATTCCCAGATGCTGTGTGAACAGTTTAAGAAGGGAGCCGAGGAAAAAGGACATACGGCTACACTGATAAGGTTGATGGAGAAAAAGATTGGATTTTGCCGCGCCTGTGACGGATGCATGAGAAACGGCGGGACATGTGTACTGAACGACGATATGGCAGAGATATTAAAACTGTTTCAGGAAGCAGATGTGATTGTGCTGGCTACTCCGGTATATTTTTATGGTATCAGCGCCCAGATGAAGACATTTATTGATCGTACATATCCAATATGGCAGCATCTTGGGAAAAAGGAAGTCTATTACATTATTTCCGCAGGACTGGGAGAAGATATCATCGAAAGATCACTGGGGGATCTGGATGGTTTTGTGGAACATCTGGAGGAATACCGGATCGCAGGAAGAATCTATGCCACAAATGTGATGGAAGCCGGACTGGTAAAAAATCTGGATGTTTTTGAAAAAGCATATCAGATGGGAGCTTTAGTATAAAAATATAGATAATATAATTAAAAAACCAATCGTTTTTGCATTGCGATGCAAAAATAATTGGTTTTTTTGCTGTCTGCTGATTATAATGAAGAATATAGAAAAACAGCGGTGTTTGCGAGAGGTGGAAATGATGAGAAACGAAAGAATCGAACTATGGACAAAAGAGGAATATCAGTATCCGGCAGCCTATGGTTTTCTGCCGGTCATGTTCAGCTGTATACATGAAGATACGAAAAAACATCCGGCAATACTTATCGTTCCGGGCGGTTCCTATCGGGAAGTATCTCCGTCGGAAGCACATCTGCCTGCAATGGAATTTTATCAGACCGGCTACAACGTATTTGTTCTGGCATATACGATAAACCTGTTGGATGAAGCACGATTGAAATTACAGCCATTAAATGACATCTCAAGAGCTGTCCGTATGATTCGTTTCCACGCAGAGGAACTGCATAGCAGGGCAGATCAGATTGCAATCTGTGGATTCTCAGCGGGAGGACATCTGTGTGCAAGCCTGTGTGTCCATGGAAAAGATGTGACAGATCCAGACGAAAACTATCAGAGCGTATCGAATCGCCCGGATGCGGTAGTCTTAGCTTATCCGGTCATAAGTTCCGGCAAATATGGACACAGGGATTCTTTTGTTGCGCTTCTCGGAAAGAATCCAACAGAGCAGGAATTAGATTATATGGCACTGGAAAATCATGTGACAGGCGATACACCGCCCTGTTTTCTCTGGCAGACTGCAACCGATGAGGTGGTTCCGGTACAGAACAGCTATCTGTTTGCACAGGCCTGTGTTAAGGCAGGCGTGCCGTTTGCGCATCATGTATTTTCAGAAGGTGTTCATGGGCTGTCTGTGGCAACCGAAGAATGGTTCCTGCAAAAGACAGGACAAACAGCCAGAAAAACCGATACGTTGGAACAGGTAAAGCTTCTTGCAGAGGCAATCAAAGATGGCAGGACGCCATTTCCAAAGGAAAAAGGAGAAGAAATCTTAGTGGCATTTGGCATTGGACGGCAACGACCGGAACGATGGAGCGAAGAAGAAAAAGAGACAATCCACAGATCTTTGAAGGAAGTACGGAGTTGGACAGGACTGGCAGAAGAATGGCTGGAAAAATATTTGTTGATCAAGTAGTGAAAGAAACTAAAAATAAGATCTGTTGTGATAAACTTTTTCCTGTAATGTTTGTCAAAAATTACAGAGTGTAAAAGAAAACATAAAACGAGTGCAATACACACAAAAAAATAGAAAATAAATCACTTTTTTGCATATTGAAAGACAATTAAACCCCAGATATAATAAGATCATCTTCTAAAAAAAAGACAATTTTTATATAGAAAAGACTTCTGTTACCCATATAAAAATTGCAGAAAAGTTCGTGAGAAAGGAAAAGTGGAAGATTTGCCACGGGGTAATGCATTATGGGATTCAAAAAAGTAGTAGTAGTCGGTGGTGGAGTGTTGGGCAGCCAGATCGCATATCAGGTTGCATACAAAGGGTTTGATGTAACGGTATGGCTTCGTACAGAAGCATCCATTGACCGTGCAAGACCCAAATTTGCCCGCTGGCATGAGACATATAAAAAAGATCTGGATGCGGTAAAACCGTTGATCGGCACGGAGACAAAGATGTATCCGAGAGGATTGATAGAGGATTTCGCAGCGCTGACACCGGAGAAGATCGAAGAACTAAAAGCGCAGGCAGATACCGCTTATGAAAATCTGAATTATGAGCTGGATATGGCGACGGCAATGGCAGATGCAGATCTGGTCATTGAATCACTGTCAGAAGATCCGAAAGCCAAGATCGCATTTTACGAGAAAATGGCGCCGCTCCTTCCGGAAAAAACAGTTGTTGTAACTAATTCTTCCACAATGGTGCCAAGTACCTTTGCCTCTTATACCGGAAGACCGGAGAAATATCTGGCGCTTCATTTTGCCAATGAGATCTGGAAAAACAATACCGCAGAGATCATGGGACATCCAGGCACGGATCAGGCTTATTATGATCAGGTGGTTGCATTTGCAAAAGAGATCGGCATGATTCCGCTTTGCCTGAAAAAAGAGCAGCCGGGCTATATCTTAAATTCCCTGCTGGTACCGTTCTTGAATGCAGGACAGGCACTGTATGCCAATGATGTCGCTGATCCGCAGACTATTGACCTCACATGGATGCTGGGTACCGGCGCTCCGCTTGGTCCGTTCCGCATTCTTGATATCGTAGGTCTGGATACTGCTTATAATATCGTTATGATGAGTCCGGATGCGCAGAATCCTGATACACTTCCGGGCAAGATTGCAAAACGTCTGAAAGAACATATCGACGCAGGCAAGAAAGGCGTGGCAACAGGAGAGGGATTCTATAAATATAACTGATAATCATTTGGAACTGATATGGACTGGAAGAGACTGTAAGCTGTTTGTGCTTATGCGTAATGAGCCCAAAAGAGAGTCAGCAATGACCGCATGATTGACGAATTGTGAAGATTGAGCACTAACTGATTTAAATCATGATCATGATATTGTAAGGAAAATTCTGATCGTAAAATGAAAAAAGGTCTGGATAACAGATGGAGAAGCTGTTGTTCAGACCTTTTTATATGTGGAGATTATACATAATGGTAATGAAATGGCTAAAGAAAATATCGGACGAAATCGCAGATATTTGTGTTTCTTATCTCAGGAATGGATTCTTCATAGGAGATAAGAAATATATTTTCAGAAAAGATAGATTCATAACCTGTTGATCTGTTTTTAGCCAGACCAACAGATGGATGATTTGTATGTAATAAGAAAATCAATGGCTTTGACTTTTGGCAGAACAGTACCGGAAAAATGCCGTCAGTTTTTCCCTGTACAATTCCGGCTCTACCATATATCCGGTGCCATGGTCTGCTCCGTCTACCAGAAATAATTCATGATACGGTCTGCATGCTTCGCTGGTCTGTACAGACATTTTCCATGGGACATAATCATCCATTTTTCCGTGTACAAACAGGATAGGTGTTTCGTTTGTTTCCATTGCCTGCAGGGTAGAATATTCCCGCAGGGAAATCTTTGCCAGGCAGCGGCTCCAGAAGCAGATTACGGGCATGAGAATGCCACTTGGGGCATGGTATTTGTGCGAAATTGTCCGGGAGATAATATCATAAGGCGAAGTAAAAGGACTGTCGGCAATGATTCCTCTTACCTGAGGTGGCAGAGGTTTTCCGGATGCCATGACTACCGTGCTTGCACCAAGGGAAAGTCCGCCGAGAAAGATCTCATGTTCGGTTCCGAAACGGTCTGTTATATAATCAATCCACTTCCAACAGTCTTTTCGTTCATTAATACCGAAGGTAATATATTTGCCTTCACTTCTGCCGCAGCTTCGCTGGTCTACAATCAACAGGTTGTATCCAAGGTTATAATAATGGTCTGCATCTGCGCTGAAATCACAGTTCCCGAATGTTCGATAGCCGTGAAACAGGATGACAGTTCCTTTTGCGGAAGGATTGGAGATCAGATTTCCATAGAGTTTCAGTCCGTCAAAAGAGGTAATACAGATTTCTTCATATGGCTGAGCTGTAATCCAGCGGATGCCATCCGTGATCTCTTTATAGTATTTTTCCCAGGAAGTTCCTTTGATACGGTCGGCATTATTTAAATCCAGTTGAGTGCCCCGTCCAAGGGCAACATGAAATGCGTACCATCCGGCGGCGAGCCAGAGGGCAAGCAGGATGCATAAAATAAAAATGATGACAGCTAACAGATGCATGGAGATATCCTTTCTGCTATAAAGCGTATGTAAGCGGTATTCTTGCGCTCATTATATCATAAGCAAAAACGGCTTATGATTAACATTCGCCGTTCGTCAATCATACGAGTATGTTGACTCTCTTGCGCTCATTATATCATAAGTAAAAGCAGTTGTAGAAAATGAATTTCATGCATATATTATAGCAACAGCATTTCAGAGGGGCAGTCTGTGAAAAAAGGAAAAGGAAATTTATCGAAAAGATTCTTACTGATCCTTGTGGCAGCAGCCGTCTGTGCAGTGGGATTTGGTTATCACTGGAAACAGAATCCGGCACTGATATCAGTGCACAGCACGGTAAATGGCCGCGAACTTCCTATTTATAATGTACAGACCGATGAACCGAAGATTTCGATTTCTTTTGATGCGGCATGGGGCAATGATGATACATCGAAAATCCTGGAAGTATTAAAGAAACATCAGGTACATGCCACGTTTTTCATGACCGGAGGCTGGGTAGAGTCTTATCCGGATGATGTAAAAGCGATTCTGGCGGATGGGCATGATCTTGGTAATCACAGCGAGAATCATAAAAATATGAGTCAGCTATCCGAAGAGGAGATCCAGTCGGAGCTGATGACGGTACATAATAAAGTAAAAGAACTGACGGGGTATGATATGTTTTTGTTCCGTCCTCCGTATGGGGATTACGATAATGAAGTGATCCAGACGGTAAAGGGGTGTAACTATTATCCGATTCAGTGGTCCATTGACAGTCTGGACTGGAAAAATTATGGTGTGGAAGATATTATCAACCGGGTCTGCAACAGTGATAAATTACAGGGCGGAGCCATCATCTTATGTCATAATGGCGCAAAGTACACGGCAGAAGCATTGGATCAGCTCCTGACTGGACTGGAAGAGAAAGGCTTTCAGCTGGTGCCGATTTCGGAACTGATCATCCGGGAAGATTATCATGTGGATGTTAACGGTATGCAGATACCGGATGGAAACGGTTCTGATTCCAACGATGACAACACAGATAGCCAAAAGAAGCAGCAGAAAGAAAATAACAATGATACAGATCGTCAAAAGAAGCAGCAGAAAGAAAACAACAATACAGAACAACAGAATGATAACGATAAAAAGGTGGAAACAGAACTGGAAATGAAGCCGACGAGTTTACAGTATCGGGCATGAATAAAAACACCATTGAAAGAGCCCATCAGAAAAGACGGGATCTTCAATGGTGTTTTTGTGAATGAAACAATGAACTGCAGTGTGGATTATTTCTGGAAGATCTCCCGACCATATCTGTTTACTTCGTCCACAAAGATACCGAATTTATCTTCTCTGGACGGGATGTAATACGGAATGTAACGACCTTTATGGCAGTAGGCATCCATAGCGCGATGTACTTCTGCGCGGATGTCTTCTTCTGTGGAAGAATCTTGGTCGATCATCTGATTGTTGATGCCGCCCATAAATGTGATCTGAGTACCATATTTTTCCAGAAGCTCATCCATATTATTGGAGATCATGACCGGTTCGATGGCATCCATGCCGATCTCTACAAGATCCGGAATGATCTGCTGGATATGACCGCAGGAATGATGGATGTAGAGCATGCCATATTCATGAATGCGTTTTACATATTTTTCTTCATTTGGCTTGATAAATTCCTGCCAGAGTTCCGGGGAGAAAAACATATTTTTGTTGGTTCCCCAGTCATCGTGCATATGGATCACATCCGGTTTAAGGTATTTGTAAGCAAGGTCGATGCATTTTAATTTGTATTCGCACATGGCATCAAAAAATTCGTGTACTTCATCCGGGTATTCATAGAAGGAACAGAGTGCTTCTTCCATACCGATCATCTGGTTCATACGCTCGAACTGTCCAGACAGGAGCAGGCAGGATACCACATCTGTCTCCGGATTCACATGCATACCGGCACACATGCCACGGAAGATATTTTCGATTGGCATAAAATCCAGTGACGGGAATTTTACATGGTCTTTCCAGTTTTCCATATCATCGAAAAGCGTAAAATCTTTGGCAACCATATTTCCGTCGATCACAGGATTTGGTCCCTGATTGGTCCACATGACACCCCATGCATCCGGACCCGTTCCATAAGGATCAAATTTATCCCCAAGTTCTATATAACGTTCGCCCGGAAATACCACATCTTTCATGGTAGAATACACTTCCGGGATAAAATCTGCCTTTTCCCCTCGTAAAATTGCTAATAATGCTTCTTTGTTTGTCTGCATTTTTCTTCTCCTTTTCCTTGTTGACGCATGTCTGGAATTGCTAATTTTATTATAGCAATGTTGCATACCCGTTTGAAATGCCGTTTTATTTACGCATCATACTATTTATGGTATGATAAAGTATATTGGAGAGGTATGAGATAATGATGAGCATCAGAAACGGGTGTTTGTTCTGGCTATTGATATACCGTGGGAGAAGGTTGAAAAATGAATGATCGACAGGTGTTATGTTTCCTTGAGGCTGCAAAGGAACGGAATTTTACGAAGGCAGCAGAGAATTTGTATCTGACCCAGCCGGGTGTAAGCCGTATGATTGCTTCTATGGAGAAAGAACTGGGTATAAAGCTGTTTAAACGTTCGGCACATAAGACGCTGGAACTTACAGATGAGGGAAACTTGTATTGTCAGATGTTTGAGCGGTGCAGAGAGGATTTCCTTTCCACAAAGAAAAAATGCGATCTGATCCAGCGGGAACAGACGGCAATTACGACTTTGCGGTTTGGATATGTGGCGGGGTGGAGCATTTCGAATTTCCTTCCGGTTATTTTAGATACATTGAGTACAATGTTTCCGTATTTAAATTTTGAAGTGGAAAGTCATTCTTATTATACACTACATCAGATGCTGCTGGAGGGCAGTATGGATTTTATCCTGACTTTTCAGGATATTTCTCTGAGACGGAAGGAGCTGGAAGTAAAAGAACTGTGCGAGATTTCGCTGATCGCATTGTATTCCTCTCAGGATGAGAAAAAAACGCAGCTTGTGGATTTCAGGGACGAGTCTTTTTATCTCAGTGCAGATGCACCGGTGGATCAGACAACGGAATCGTTGATCGATATTTTTCTGTCAGAGCATTTTGTCCCTCATATGAAAGTACTTCCAGAGCCGTCAACGATGCTTTTTTTAAAGGAAGTGCTGGAACTGGAAAAGGGGATTGCAGTCATGGACAGCTGGAGTCGACCAGCGTATATGCCGCAGTATCAGTATTTTCAGTTTGACCGGAAACAGACCGTTGTCGGTGTCTATCGGAAAGCATGTGCCCATATGGAGGTCATTCAGGTTCTCTATGAAGCTCTGGCAAAAGCTCTTTACACTGCATAGAAATTGACAAAGTACTGTATAGTGGATATAATGACTACATCAAAAGCTATAAACAGCATTGAGTTTAAGAGACCTGTGAACGCAGAGTCCGAATAAACAAAGGAGGAGAACAGTTATGATAACAACAATCGTAGGAGCAATCATCTGGATCATTTGCCTGATTGGAAATATCAAGATCGCGCAGAGCAAAAACCGCAGCGTAGCAGCATGGGTTGTCCTGAGCATCTTCTTTTCATGGATCGCACTGATCATTAATGCAGTACTTCCACCAAAACAGGTGTAAATGCTGTAGGGGAACTTTGCAGGAAAAGTTCCTGAACGTGAGAAAGAGGAAGATTTTGGCTGTGTATTGTTTTTGCAAAACTGTGTGATTTGGCCTCATGGTATTGTGAAAATAACATACATAGAAAAAGAATGACAGATTCTTTTATCATTCAGAAAATGAAATGTTTTCTGAAGATAGGAGAATCTGTTTTTTATTTGATAAAATTTTGTGCAAAATTATATTGATGGCGTTATTTTTGATGGCTGCTGAAAGGTGCCAGAATGGAGATCAGATTAGTGGGGAAAATACATTTTCCTAGCTATTTCTGCCACCGGGCTGACGGTTGGGGAATGGACATGAATATAAAAAATAATTCCATATGTTAAACAGATTTTAAATTTGTATAAAATGAAGAACAAAATGAAGAACAAAATAACAATAATAGTTGACTTTTTGTTTATTATGAGTATAATGGAATATGTTTGATTTTAGTAATCTTAAAGTTTATATTTAATTTACATAAGTGAGAATGCAGACAGCTTTTCAGAATGAAGAAATCTTGTCTGTACACGAGACGCATCACAGAAACAGTGGTGCATATTTTTTGCAGCAAAGATAAGCAGAAAGGAAGGGAACACTGCCTGGACGCAGCGAAGAGAAACAATGGATGTAAATACTGAAATAGGACAGAAAATAAAGGATCTGAGGAACCGCAATGGACTGACGCAGCAGGAACTGGCAGACCGGACGGAGCTTACCAAAGGATATATCTCACAGCTGGAGCGTGGACAGGTGGCGCCTTCCGTTGCAACGCTGCTGGATCTGATCGAATGTCTCGGAACGAATGCATCTGATTTTTTCAAGAAGACAGAGCCGGAGAGATGTGTTTTTCAGACGCAGGATTATTTTGAAAAGATAGATGAAGCAGGAAACAGTATCCAGTGGACCGTGCCTACGGCTCAGAAAAACCAGATGGAACCGCTTCTGGTGGAGATACAGCCGCATCAGGCATTGACAGAGGATAAGCCTCATGACGGGGAAGAATATGGATATGTGATTCAGGGAAAGATCCGTGTACATCTGGGAAATCAGATTTTTCCAGTAAGCAAAGGAGAATCTTTTTATTACGCGGCGAAAAAAGAACATTATATTGAAAATCCTGGAAAGACAGTGGCAAAGCTTTTGTGGATCAGCACGCCGCCAAGCTTTTAAAAATTTTTGGTATCAAGCAGATAAAATCATGAAAACAGAAACACTGTCTTAAAATAATGTCAGAACAATCTGACTCCAGATAGTAAAGCATATTGCAGGCATGGTTTTACTGTTGTTTGCCATGGAAACTGATACAGAGCAGGAAAATGACAGAAAAAATAAAAATAGCAGATAACAACTTGGAGAAAAGTGGATGGAACAGGCAATTTTAAAATTGAAAAATATTACAAAGTCCTATGACGGAAAAGTGATTTTAGATGATCTGAATCTTGAAATCGGGAAAAATGAATTTGTGACCCTGTTAGGTCCTTCCGGATGCGGAAAGACAACGACACTGCGGATTATCGGCGGATTTGAAATGCCGGATCAGGGAAGAGTTATGTTTGAAGGGCAGGATATTACCGGTATCAGTCCGGATAAACGACATATCAATACGGTGTTTCAGAAGTATTCCCTGTTTTCCCATATGAGTGTGGCTGAAAATATTGCATTTGGATTAAAACTGAAAAAGAAAAGCAAGAGTTATATTCAGGATAAGATCAAATATGCATTGAAACTGGTAGATTTGGATGGGTTTGAACATCGAAAACCGGCATCCCTGAGCGGAGGTCAGCAGCAGCGTATTGCTATCGCCAGAGCCATCGTAAATGAGCCGGAGATCCTGCTTTTAGATGAACCGCTTGGCGCATTGGATCTGAAAATGCGACAGGATATGCAGCGGGAATTGATTAAGATCAAAAACGAGGTTGGTATTACATTTGTCTATGTTACCCACGATCAGGAGGAAGCGCTGACTATGTCTGACCGTATCGTAGTTATGAATCAGGGACTGATTCAGCAGATGGGCACGCCGGTGGATATTTACAATGAGCCGCAGAACGCTTTTGTAGCAGATTTTATCGGAGACAGCAATATTATCGATGGCATCATGCCGGAGGATTGTCTGGTGGATATCCTTGGTCAGAAATTTGTCTGTGTGGATACTGGGTTTGCAAAAAATGAAAATGTGGATGTGGTTATCCGACCGGAGGATGTGGTCATTCGTCCGGAAGGCGAAGGCATTCTGGATGGAGAAGTGCTTTCTGTGCTTTTTAAAGGCGTACATTATGAGAGTAAGATCCGTGTCCGGGGATTTGAGTGGATGGTACATTCCACACTTCCGACAAAACCGGGAACGATGGTTGGCATCTATGTAGATCCTGAAAATATTCAGATTATGCACAAGCCAAAGTCAAAAGACGAAGAGACCATAAAGGAAGAGGATAACTAAAGATATGAAAAAACGGACATTTTTATCCACCCCATATCTGGTGTGGATGATCGGATTTATTATCATTCCATTGGTAATCATATTTCAGTATGCTCTGACAGATCAGGATGGTGGATTTACCATTTCCAATCTGCTGGCAATGTTTAATGCGATTCATCTGAAGGCATTTATCTTCTCTCTGGAGATTGCTTTGTTATGTACCGTTATCTGCATTGCAATCGCTTATCCGCTGGTTATGATTCTGAAGCGATTACATCTGGGAAGAAAAGGTTTTGTATTTTTCGTACTGATTCTTCCTATGTGGATGAATTTTATATTGCGTATTCTTGCATGGCAGATGATTCTTTCATCCAATGGAATCCTGAACCTGTTTCTGACAAAACTGGGATTTCAGCCTCTGGCGATTGCAAATACATGGGTCGCCATACTGATCGGTGTGGTATATGATTATCTTCCATATATGGTGCTTCCGATTTATAACTCCATTATGGAAATTGATGAAGACATCGTAGAAGCTGCAAGGGATCTGGGAGCCGGACCGAGAGCGGTATTTGGAAAGGTTATCTTTCCATTGTCTCTGCCGGGGCTTATGAGTGGAATCGTTATGGTATTCGTACCTTCTATGACATCTTTTGTAGTGTCGGATATTCTCGGCGGCGGTAAGCTGCAGCTGATCGGTAATGTTATCGAGCAAGAGTTTCTTACCAATATGGATTGGCATATGGGATCGGGACTTTCAGTTATGCTGATGATCTTTGTGCTGATCACGACGGCATTTACGATGAAAAATGATACAGATGGGAGGAGTTCTGCGATATGGTAAAAAAAATAGGGGACTTCTTTTCAAGATTTTATTTTGTTCTTGTAATGATATTTATGTATGCACCCATTGCAGTACTGATCGTATTGTCTTTTAACTCGTCACGGTCAAGAGTTGTGTGGGGAGGATTTACACTGGACTGGTATGTTCGGTTATTTTCCAATCGTCAGATCATGGAATCATTGAAGACAACGATCATACTTGCGCTGCTTTCTTCTGTAATCGCAACGCTGATCGGTGTGATTGCTGCAATCGGTATCTCTGCCATGAGACAGCGTAATTTCAGGGTAACGATGGCATTTACCAATATTCCCATGCTGAATGCAGATATTGTTACAGGTATTGCACTAATGCTGTGGTTTGTACGTTTTATGCCGCTGGGATTTTCCAGTGTGCTGATTGCGCATATCACATTTAATATTCCATATGTCATATTAACGGTTATGCCGAAGATCCGACAGATGAATGTTAGTGTGTATGAGGCATCCAGAGATCTGGGAGCCGGAGCTGTATATGGATTTGTACATGTGGTATTGCCGCAGCTCATGGGGGGCATCGTTTCCGGATTTTTTATGGCATTTACCATGTCCATGGATGATTTTGTGATCACTTATTTTACAAAGGGTGCAGGAATTAATACGTTATCCACAATGATCTATGGCGAGATCCGAAAAGGAATCAAACCGGAGATGTATGCGTTATCCACATTGATCTTTGTTGTAGTGCTTGTCGTATTATTGCTGATCAATTTTATTCCGGAAAGACGTGAAAAGATGCGGGAGATGGTGTAAAAATGACAGCAATGTTCGGATCAGGAAAACAGATGATTGAAAAATTGCAAGAGAGATGTATAAAAAAATAGAGACAAAGAGAAAGGGAAAGAAAGATGAAAAGAAAATTAATTCGTTTTGCAGCGGCAGCAGTTGCTGTATGTCTGTGCGGTTCATTAGTTGCCTGCGGTGGAGGAAGCACACAGAAAGCAAAATCTACAGGAGAGACACTGACGGTTATCAATTACAGTGAATATATGGATCCGGATGTGATCCAGATGTTTGAAGATGAGACTGGAATTGAGGTTAAATATGAGGAAGCCCTGACACCGGAAGAAATGTATACAAAATATAAATCCGGCGCAATTCAGTATGATCTCGTATGTTCTTCAGATTATATGATAAAACGACTGATCGAGGAAGGCGAAGCTCAGAAAATTAACATTGACGGTATGGAGTACAAAGACAATATCGGGGATAAATACTGGGAGTTTTCAAAGGCATTTGATCCGGAGAACGAATATTCGGTGCCATATTTTTGGGGAACGCTTGGAATCCTCTATGACAAGACAAAAGTGAAAGCACCGGTAGACAGCTGGAGCGTATTGTTTGACGGTTCCTATGCCGGAGATATCATTATGCAGAACAGTATGAGAGATACTTATATGGTTGCCTTGAAATATCTCGGATATTCTGTAAATACGACGGATCAGAATCAGATCAATGAGGCGCAGCAGCTTCTGCTGAAACAGAAAAGCGATGTGCAGGCATACCTGGTAGATGAAGCAAGAGATGAGGTTGTAGCAGGAAATGCAACAATGGCAGTAGTATATTCCGGAGAAGCATATCTTGCAAAAGAGTACAATGAGAATCTTGAATATGTGATTCCGAAAGAAGGATCTAACGTATGGCTGGATTCCTGGTGCGTATCCAAAAACTGTAAAAATACAGAAGCGGCAGAGAAATTCCTGAATTTCCTGTGCCGTGAAGATGTGGCGGAGAAAAACTTTGAATACATTTATTTCTCTACGCCAAATGAGGCCGTTATTGATTCCATGTCTGAAGAGGACAGAAATAACGAGGCAATGGTACCTTCTGAGGATGCGACCAAAAACTGTGAGGTCTGTACGATGATCGATCCGGAGACTACAAGCTATATGAACAATCTATGGAAAGAGTTGAAAGCAAACTAGCGAAAAACGATTTTATGATACAATGAGCGCAAGAGAGTCAACGCGCTCGCATGATTGACGAACGGCGAATGTCGATATGTTACCAGACAAAGACAATGGAGTGAGATTCAGATGAAATATCAGATTCTGACAGGAGAACAATTTAATATTGATTTTCTTCCGAAAGTTATGGCGTTGGATGCGGAGTGTTATGCAGATGAATATGTTGGCGAACTTGCTAATATGGAAGAACGCTATCTCAGAAATAAGAAAAGCTTTGTATGTATCATGCAGGGGGAAGAGCTGGCAGGATATATTAACTTTTTTCCGGTAAAGCCGGCTCTGTGGGATGAAATCGTTGAAACCGGACAGATGATACGGGATGATGATATTCGTGGAGAAGAGATGGCGGATTATTCAAAAGAAGAGCCAAACCGTCTGTTTATCATTTCTGTTGTCATAGCGCCGAAGTACCGTTCTGATAAGGATGCAGTTATTACGCTGACCAATGCGTTTGCAGATTATCTTTGCAGTCTGGAGGCAGATGGGTATTTCATAGATGCGATTTCGGCAACCGCTGTTTCAGAAGATGGCATGAAATTTCTCAGAACCCGAAATTTCTGCCTTTACCGCGAGATTGAGGATGAAAATAAAGTATATGTCTGTGATGGGTTATATCTGCGGAAATTGTTGAAAAAAGATTTTTACATCAAAACCCACAAAGATGACATTTACCTGTTTCTGCCCTATGCGGAAAACCAGAAAAATCCCAAAAGCCGTTATATTTTTGAAAATGGGGAAAACTATAATAATCCGGAGCTGGAGATTGAAAAAAAGGCACAGCTTCTTCTTCAGGAACTGGAAGGGTGTCTGGAGTACGAGTGCAGGAATGATGTTGCAGAAGAACTTACAAGAACATATCTGGGAGAATTTTTGTTCCTGCACACAAATGATGAATATCCGGAGGACGGCGCTCGACCGGTCATCATAGGCGAAGAGAAGGTGTATATTTCTGTGCTTGCTCATGAATCCTCGCATATGTTTGTGGTAAACCTGTTTATTCCGAACAGCCGGTATTCTACTTCTCAGGTAGAAGACCAAAATAGTCAGGACTATCTTATGATACGAAAACCGGGAGATATGGATAAGAACGGTTTTTATCAGTATATGTTGCTGGATGATTTTTTACAGGAGCAGTATGGATTGATTCGTTGCGGACAGGGAAAAAATCTGATCTGTATGTCAGCTAGGCCTGCAAATGACGGAGAATTTTATAATATATTAAGTGGCGAAGTATACAACAGCATGCATCAGAGTTTTCGGATAGGTTATCCGGAACTGGCGGAATGTGCCGTAAATAACAGAGCAATCTATGATTATTATGAGACATATCTGACGGAGATTGTAGATGCGCTGATTCTGTATAATTATGAAGATGGTCTGGAAGAACGGATTCCAGTTATGGCAACGTATGTGTTTATCGTAGAACTGGTTATTTTTCAGAATACTTCACTGAATAAGATGACGCAGAAAGTTACAAGGGCGCTGTCTAAAGATGGAGAGGTTTCGCTGCAGTATATTCAGAGGCTGTATCAGGATTATGCGAGAAGTGTAAAGTTCTGGCAGAGAGGAAATTTTAAATATTTTGGTACACAGCGGGAAGCAGACCGTGTAAGAGAAGCGTTTGGCAACGAGACGCTTCGAAATGATTATTATGAACAGCAGGAATTTCTGGAGCATATGGTGGAACTGAAAAATGCGCAGGATGAGAAGCGCAGTAACTATGTGATCAACATCGTTGCAATCATTCTTGCGGTTGTTCAGGTTCAGAGCTTTTTCGTTGCGATCATCGGTAAAGTATATGGAAAATTCGGAATTGGCGCATCTACCGCAGAGGACAGTATCAATATCATGCTGGTATGCGGAATTCTGTTTATCCTGCTGATATGGTATCTGCTGTACCGTAAGGGAATTTATATGGAACGGAAAAGCTTTCAGCAGGATATGTATAATGTAAAAGAACATATGAGTGGAAAGGAGAAAGATACGGATGAATCATGAATTTCTCTGGAATAAAAAAAGACTCTGGTTCTGGATTTTGCTTGGGGTCGCTTTCGTCCTTTCTTTTGTAACTCCTCTTCGTTTGGATGAGGGAGGAGAGCTTACTTGTTTCAGCATGTTGGTTATTTGTCTGATCGGCTATTTCCTTGGGGGAAGTAAAGGTGTGCTGGCAGCAGTCATATTTGGCGTCCTTCGTTTTCTGGTGGGATTTCCTTATGCGGATAATCTGGCGGAGATCATTGATGATCTGGTGGGATTTGGGCTTTTGGGAGCATGTGGCGTGCTGCTTCAGAAGAAAAAGATCCTGCAATTTAAAAATGCGTTTCTGCTGGCAGCGCTTCTGCGGTATGCAGAAAGTGTATGGAATTGTATTTTCTTTTATTACCGGACGGATATGAGCCTGCTTTGGAATATAAAATACGGGTTTGTGTATTGTGCCGGATATATAGGGGCAGAACTGATCATTACTTATATTGTATTATCGGTTCCGGTAGTGATGGAGGCTGTGGATTTCCTGAAATATGTGGTTACACATCCTTACGACGATGATCTGGATACATACTAAAGAGGTTAATGCGAAGCGTGACATGTGATGGAATATGTTATATAATGCGGGTATAGCTGTTTTTGGAACGGTTGTCCCCGCATTATTGTTGGGAAAATTTGAAACGCAGATTGGAGTTTAGAATGAAAAACGATTTACTGACCATTGGAAATTTTACGGTTCACGGGTATGGACTGATGATTGCTATAGGTATTATCGCTGCTTATTTTATGGCGGAATGGCGGGCAAAACGGCAGGGACTCGAAGAGAAACATATTTTTCCATTGTTAATATGGGGAGTTGGATTTGGAATCGTTGGAGCAAAGGTGCTGTATTATATTACGATATTGGATGAGATCATTCAGAATCCAAAGGTTATGCTGAATATTGCAGATGGCTTTGTCGTGTATGGAGGCATCATCGGCGGCATTCTGGCGGGCTTTGTATATTGCAAGGTAAAGAAAATTTCATTTTTTGCATACTTGGATCTGATCGTGCCATCTATCGCGCTGGCACAGGGATTTGGACGACTGGGGTGTTTCCTGGCAGGCTGCTGCTATGGAATGGAAGCGCATACTGCATTTGCCATAACGTTTACTAATTCAGCATTTGCGCCAAATGGCGTGCCGTTGGTACCGACGCAGCTGATCTCAAGTGCATTCAACTTTGCAAACTTCGCAGTGCTTTGCCTGATCGCATCCCGTAAAGTATCGCCGGGAAAAGTCAGTGCATGTTATCTGATCTTCTACAGTGTGGGAAGATTTATCATCGAATTTTTCCGGGGAGACCTGATCCGTGGATCCGTAGGCGCGCTGTCCACGTCACAGTTTATTTCAATCTTTGTGGCAATCTTCGGAGTGGCGCTGTTGTTTATCTCTCATAAAATGGAGAAACGGAATATAAATATATAAATAAGAACAAAAATATCCGCCTGAAAGCATGGTATATATTATCTGGTTTTCGGCGGATTTTTTTAAGTTTTTTACTTGGTGTTGGAAATTGATAGATGGTATTATAAAAATGTACCATCTATTATTGTATAGATATATTTGAAAAGTAGTAATAGTTGATATTGTGAAAATAATTTACTATAAAAGTATGATTTTTTAATGTGAGATATTTTGATAAAATGATTCAGATAGCAATTCGACAACGTATATGAAACAGAAAAACGGTACATCAGACAGGCAGTGAACACTGTGGCTGTCTGATGTACCGTTTTTCTGTTTTAGATGTGTATCGTTTTATCACGATAGAGTTTCAAGATTATGAGAAAAGCCGATCAGTTATTTGTCTCGTTCTCCACCGGATCTTTCAGAATCTTATCCGGGATCTGCACAGCTGGCTGTGTCGGATTATCCTGCGTATTATTGCCGTTGATCAGATCATTTTCGGTCGTATCTTCTACAGTTCCGGCATCTTTATCCGGATCTGCAGCAGGTGTATCTATCGGTGTATCCAGTGGTTTGCTCCATGTCAGCGTGTTAGAAGAGCGGAAGATCGTATCACTGGAACCAAGCTGATTTACAACGATAGAATCGCCGTCGTTGATATCCGACAGGGAGATCTGTAAAACGGTGCTGTTCAGATATTCGGTGTCTGTTTTTTTGCCGTTCAGATAAATTTTGCTCCATGGAGTAAAGTTTTTGCCATAGATATTCAGCTTTGTGCCGTCACTGCTGAGAGCGCATCGTTCTATGACAACATCCTGAACTCCCATTTCCATATCTGAAGCAGTGAAGAGATCTTGCTGGTCATAAACATATTTTTTGCCGTAAAGCACATCGTACTGAAGAATTTTCAGACTGCTCATATAAGTACGTCTGGAAAGGTTGTTCTGCTCCATTTCAGACTGATGGTAACGGAAGAAAGTTCCTTCATGGATGCCTAACTGATCCGTGATATGTGCCATCAGCTGATAGGAAGTCACATCCTGATCCTGTTTTTCAAGGCCGAAATTGTTCCAGGTCACATATCGTGTCTTATAGATATCGCCACTTTTCATGTTGGAATTTTCCAGTCCCATGGTTGGGAGATGGTCGCCGTAGAGAACGACGATGGTTTTTTCATCTCGTTTGGACAGGTCTTCGATCAGATTGCCGATAAACTGATCGACTTCTGAAACTTCATTTACATAATATTCCCACTGATTATTTTTTTCTTCTGTAGAAGCGCCGGAGACTTTGATCGCCGGATTGGAAAATACTTTTTCTGTAGGATAACTTCCGTGGCTCTGAACCGTAATGGTATACAGAAAATCAGACTGGTCCGGAGTAGAATCCAGAATTTTATTTGTTTCGCCTACGAGAATGTCGTCAGTTGGCCAGGTACCGATTTCGTTATATTTCTGAATGTTCATCAGTTCTTTGCTGGTAAAGGTATCAAATCCCATATTGGAAAATACTTTTGCGCGGCTGTAGAAATTACCGCCGTTGTTATGCAGCGCATGAGTCGCATAGCCAATCTGGGAGAGATCACTGGCGATACTTTCGCAAGGTGTGGATTTTAAGACGGTCTTATATGGATATTCACCGAGACCGAAATACTGGATTGCCATACCGGTAAGAATCTCAAATTCTGTATTTGAAGTTCCGGCGCCAACAACCGGCACAGTCAGATAACCGGTGCTGTAATGTTTCTGCAGATAATGATAGTTTGGGATCGGATCTTCGGAAGTAGTCAGGAAATTAACATCGCCCGGATCAATAAAAGATTCCAGCTGAACAAAAATAATATTTGGAATATCGGATTCAGAGACAGCAGTCTCGTCCGTATGTATGGAATCTTTGATCAGCTGAACCGTATCATCTGAATAATTGACCGGTTTGCTGACTCCGGTATCTACTACGCTGGCAGCAAAACAGTAGGCAAATCCATAGTCTGAATATCCCTGGGCAAGGTTGCCGAAGTATCCGGCAAGTACGCCTGCGTGGATTGCTCCTTTGGTAATAAACGGAACCGCTGCCACTGCTGCAACAAGGATGATCAGATTTCGGATTCTTGGGATATGATCCTGATGGGAAGGCCCTTTGAGGAAAAACCATACCAGAAAGACTGCAAGCAGAATCAGACCGATAATGATCAGCAGCGTCTGTCCTGCGGTCACATATTTGCTGTTTTTCATATTCAGCAGATCGCCTACCAGTTTCAGATCCGTAAAGTTAAATGGCGTCACTCTGGAAGCCAGTACACAGCTGTTGATGATTCCAAGGAGCAGCCAGAAGACAGATATGACGATCCGGAAGAAAAATCTCCTGTAAAACAGATAAGGAATCAACAGTGTGACAAATACAAGCATTGCATTGTACAGAAATACCAGCGGATGTCCGGTAGTAAAATGCCATGCCTCGGAAAAAGAATGCCTTGACAGCCATTCAATGACAAAGATCAGTACAAGAGATAAGATTCCATGAAAAATCAGAGAAAATTTTTCAAATGTCTGCATATGGGAGCCAAAGGATGGTTCCGGGGTATGTAGTTCACCAAAAGAGAGGCGTCCGCGTCGTCCGCGTCCTCTGTAGTCCGAAATAATAATCGGTTTTTCATCATTTCCAAAGCGCATGTGAAATCTCCTTATATTATGGCAGTATGTTATACCATGTATTATTTATAAAAACGTGTTATGACAGAAACAAACGTTATATTACTGTTAAAATCCTGAGTCGAAGAGATATTACATCTATTGAGAGCAAAAGTCAATGAACAGAATGAACGTTTTGAAAGAATTTATTTGCCTGATAAGATATAATGAGCGCAAGAGAGTCAACGTGCTCGCATGATTGACGAACGGCGAATG
>CAJJOP010000012.1:0-60765 GCA_905193415.1 uncultured Roseburia sp. | reverse complement strand
ATATCGCATATCTTTCAGAAGAACAGGTAAATATGTTTACCAGTGACTTTAAGATTGTGGCAGATTATTTTGTGCAGAAGCGGAAAGATGGGAAGTATAAGCCCAGTTCGGATGTGATTCGGCACGTGGATGCGATCTTGAAGTTTATGGCGGTGTTTACCGGAGACCAGCGGTATTTTAATGAAGCGATACAGAAAAAGATGCAGACGGGAGGTATCAGGACTATGGACAAAATACTAGACGATTATATTAATCGTGGAAGGAAAGAAGGGCGACTGGAAGGACGTTTAGAAGAACGTACTGTGTTAATCCGCTCTTTATGCAAGAAAAAATCTCCAGAGGAGATTGCCGATCTGTTGGAGATTCCAGTGGAAGAGGTTCTGGAGATCATAAAAGAATAAGGTTTTTTGATGGATTCGATTCCCCGGCAAATCACTGTCGGGGAATTTTATATGATATTTTTGCGATATAAGGATCAATATGATATGATTCTGTAGATGAAAATATTTTAGCCTGTATTTTTTACTGGCTGTAAGGAATATTCATTATAAAAAATGTAGCAGGAGAAAGATAATTATTATGGGAACGGAACAAAATTTTGGCAGTAGAAAATGTAGATTTTTAATCTGGATTTTTCCGTTAGTGATTGCAATTATGATCTTTTCTTTTTCTGCACAGCCAGGGGATGATTCTGCACAGCTGAGTGATAGGTTTGTGCAGTTTTTTTTACATGTCCGTGATCGGGTTGGTTTGTTTCCACATTTATCAGAAACAGAAGTAATTCATCTTTTTTCTGTGCTTGTGCGGAAATCTGCTCATGTGACGGAGTATTTGCTGCTTTGCATTTCATTGCATATTTCTTTTTATGTGACGGAGGTAAAGGATCAGATTAGGATACTAAGTGCTTTTCTGCTCACGTTTGGATATGCATGTACGGATGAGCTTCATCAGTTGTTTGTGCCTGGTAGGGCAGGACTTTTTACCGATGTATTGATTGACAGCAGCGGGGCGTTTGTATTATGTATCATATTATTTATCCGTATGTATCTGAAACAGAGAACACAGTGATTTTATTATGCTGCGAAATCAGATAAATATTAGAAGGTACTAACAAAAAACATTATATAAATATGGACTGAAAAAGTATTATAAAAGTAAATGCTGGCTGAAAAAGTGCACAATGAAAATGTTATGACAGCAAAAATGCTTCAAAAACAGGCTGAAAAAGTGCACAAGACAATTGGAGAAAATGAATAGCAAAGGAGTTTGTTTCTGAAAGCATATTTACGATTCAGACTTAAAAAAAGCCTGAAAAACAGCCATTTTAAAGAAATGAAAATAGAATAATAGCCGAATCTCTGTGGTATCGGCATTTTATACAAGATGGGTAAATCAGCATTTTCCCATCTTTTTTTTATGCTCTGAAAAGATTATACTTAGCTTGTCTAAACAAAACATCGCAGCGCATCTGCTGCATTTCCGGAAAAGATGTTCTATAGTTGATCCCTGTTCTTGGGAATTCAAGTCGTTTCGGACAAAAGATAGCAAAATGAAATAAATATGAAAAAGGAGGAGACTGGATTTCGGGAACGGAGTTCAGCAAAAAAAGAATGAAACAGAAAAAAGTACGTTTATTAGCCCTTACACTTGCAGTGGTAGGATGTATTTCTACGGGAATGGTATCTGCCTATTTTACAGATGGAGATTCTGCTGTTAATACGTTTACCAATGGAAAGATTTCGATTGATCTGCAGGAACCGCACTGGGATCCGGATGCGGCTAAAAATATGACGCCGAAACAGGAGGTGGCCAAAGATCCGAAAGTCTTAAATGACGGAATCAATGATGCTTATGTATTTATGCGGGTAACGGTGCCTTATGCGAATGTTACCGTAGCGGAAGATAACGGAACCAAAGCTGCTGCAAAGAGTGATAAAGAGCTGTATAAATATGATATCGATGACCTGAATTGGACGGAGGTAGGAACTCCGCAGAAAGATACACGTACTAGGACGGTTACACATGTGTATGCATTTGCGAAAAATAATACGATGACTGCTTTGGCAGCAAATGCTTCTACATCTGCACTTTTTGAGTATATTCAGCTTTTCAATGTGGTGGAAGATGAAGGACTTGAGGAGACGGTTCAGAATGTAAAAGTAGAGGCACTGGCAATCCAGACACGAAATATTAATGATGAAAAAACGTCTTTAGATGGAGATAATTCTGATGGCAAGACGACTCCGGCAGAAGTTTGGTCAGTGCTTTCGGTTCAGAATCCGGCAACTGCTGATAAAAATTAATGATGAAAAGACATAGTTTTGAGAAAAGGTGCAGACTACTCAAAAAAAGATTTCAGAGCCGATATGGTGGCATCCTGACAGGAATGATCTGTTCGGGGATTTTGCTTGGGGTGGGTGTTGGATATGTTTATGCCAGACCCTGGACAAGTGTCACGAATCATATTCAGACGGATATTGTAGATATATCCTTAAAGGAATATCAGCAGCAGATTACTGATCATGGAACAGTTTTGCTTCCCTGGAAGGATGACATGGTCATTCTTCCGGGAGACCGGATCTCGTTGATTCCGAAGATTATGAATACAGGAACAGATTGTTATGTCCGGGTCAGGCTGCAATGTGATGGGAATCTTACTGATGCAGATCTGTTACCCTATGGGATGGATGATAACTGGTTTTTGGCAGATGATGGATTTTTTTATTATACAAAGGTACTGCATCAGAATACAAATGTTGAAATTTTTTCGGGTTTGTCTGTTTCGGACTCTCTAAATCAGGATACAGCGGGAAAACAGGGGCAGTTGAATCTTTCTGTAGATGCGATACAAAGTAGAAATTTCAGCCCTGATTACCAGTCAGAACATCCATGGGGAGAGGTGGCGATTCTTTCACAACAGAAAAGTGAGGCATCCATGGTACAGGTTTTACAGGAGAAGAAAACGAATCAATTTCAGCTCGTGTGGCAGGGAAAGGCGGAGAAATTGTTTGTAAACGCATCAGATTTTTTCAGTGGTTTTCAAAAGTTACTTCCCGGGGATGTTGTAACAGATGCTGTTTCTGTTCAAAACAGGGAGTCGAAACCGGTAAATATTTACTTTCGAAGTGAAGCAACAGAAGGCGGACATGATCTGGCACAGGAGATCGGACTGAAGATTGAGATGCAGATACAGAACGAAAAATATACTTTATACGAAGGAAACCTTTTTGCAAAGGAACTTGCTGGGGAACAATCGTTAGGAACAATTCCGGCAAATGCGGAAGGAACCCTTACCTATACGCTTTTCGTGCCGTCAACGCTGGATAATGAGTGGGCGTTATCGGCAGATCAGATCAGGTGGTACTTTTCGACGGAGCCGGTTCATATCGTACAGGATGCCAATACGCACACATCGAATACTGGTGTTGTAAAGACAGGAGATATGTTGCCGGTAGTAAGCCTGGTTCTGGCTGTAGTCTCATTCATCGTATGTATTATTTTGCTTCCATATCGTGAAAGGAGAAGCAGATCGTGAGACATTGTATACAGAATGAAGACAGAAGAATCAATGAAAATGAAAGATCTATAATATGTTATCCATCAGAAGGAAAAGATTTTTTATTGAGGAAAACAGGTGCGTGGAAAAAAATATGGAAAAAAGGATTCGTATGTATTTGTTTGTGTATGCTACTGGCTGCATTCGGACAGAGTGGAAATATGCAGGCCTATTTTACGGATGGAATCAAGAAAGATAATGTGACGAAAGTTGGCACTGTAGAGGTAAAGATACGAGAGGAATTTCAACAACCGGAGGAAATTCTTCCAGGGCAGACAATACAAAAACGTGTGCAGATAGAAAATATGGGAAGCGCGCCCTGTTATGTAAGGGTAAAGGCGGTCTTTTCTGACAGTCGGATAGAGAAATACTGTACAGTGGACTGGAATCTTACGGATTGGTTCTATAATTCGTCAGAAGAGTATTTCTATTATAAAGAAATTCTGAAACCTGGGGAAAAGACACGAAATCTGATGACTGAAATAGCAATTTCAGAACAATCCAGAAAGGAAAATCTGCGTTCTGTTCAGTTATTGGTATACACCGAATCCTGTCAGGCAGGCTCGTTTCCTGATTGGCAGACAGCCTGGGATGAATTTATGAAAAACCGCTAGATATGACAGCAATGTCAATGCTGTGAAGAATATGTTAGCAGCGGGATTAAGTAAAATAGCATAAGAAAATTACACAATGGGTAACTCAAAAGAGCCCAGAATTGATTTTAAGATAGAAAGGGGGCTGAGGATGCTCAAAAAGAGAAATAAAATAATATGGAAAGCTTGTATCTGTGTGATACTTTGTTTGAGTATATTGTTTTCGAATATGTCCGTGGCGAATGCGTCAGATCTGGTAACTGACAGTGATATGTCTTTTCATACACAGAATGATCTTCAGCTAAAAAAGATTTCTTCCCTGGTACAATATGAAATATCATCAGGAATACAGGTGGAAAAACTGGATGAAAATGACATAGGTCAGAAACAATGGAAGTTCAGTAACCTGAAAAAAGACAGTGTTGTAAAAATGACCTGGAAAAAAGTTGGAAGTTATCGTGGTAAAGAGATTGGTGCAATAGTAACATTCTCGAATTTCAAAGTTCCCAGTGGATATTCAGATCCGGTTATTTCTTGCAATCATGCAAATTATTTTGTGTACGGATATAATTACTGGAATATTGAGAGCATGGATGTGGAATTTGTATTTTTTTATGTTGATACGGGAGAACTGGTGGATATAGCTCCTGGGAAGGATGCAAATAGTGGAAGTTATATGACATTTTCTTCTATGAATGTAGGAGAATACGTCAGTCCAAAGGATACATCCAAAGATGGATATACTGCGAAAGATACTGTGATTCAAAAAGAAGAACTGATTATAGACGGAGTAAAAAGAACCATTTTTGCAGGCACTTCTAATGAAGGATGGGAAGATATGGTCGGTGGAGAGAGGTTTGAACGATCCAGCGTAGCCATCGGATTGTCAGGAAAACGACATGCGTTTACCGTTGGTCAGAACGGAAAGGCGGGGTATTATTATGTCTGGTCATATCCGGCAACTTATTTTGTATATCTGTCGCAGCCACAGGCACCGATAAAGACAGTAAATGGAGAAAATAATTATGAAGCAGATCTGGAAGGAGAGGAGATTGTCTATGAAGTATCTCAGAAAATCCATACTATGGGAGAGGATACGGGAATAAAGTATAAGACGTTAGTGTTTCAGGATCAGCTGCCGGAAGAAGTTATCTATCTAAATGCACAGATGTCAGATGGTAAAGGAAATTTGGTTTCTGATGGAATCGTATCTTATGATAAGGACAGTCACACGGTTACCTATGAATTTTCTGATGAGTATCTGCAAAATAAAATGTCCTACGATGGAAGCTGCTATAGATTTCAAATTCACTGTAAGATCCGTGATGGAGTGGCACAGTCTTTTGAAAATGATGCTCAGGTAAGGTTCAATGATATTCCGATCATCAGTAATTCAGCAACTGTTATTCCGGCTCTGTCTCGCTCAATTACAATTACTAAGAGGATACAGGTGTCTGATATTAATTTTGCAAATGGGACACCGGTGTTCTTCTTTCAATTGCAGGGAACTGAGAAAAGTGGAGAAGCGTATCGGGAGTACCAGATGGTAAGTTTTGACCCGGTATATGTCAGTTCCCATATAGATTCAGATGGATGGGTAGAAAAAAGCTGTACATTTTCAGATTTAAAGGGAGGCAGTTATCTGGTACAGGAAGAATCATGCAGCAGATATCGTTTATCCGACATTACTGATGTGACTGCAGGAACCGTTTTGACTGAAATAGCGAATCCAGAGACTTCAAAAGTGAAGTTTCAGTTGACAGGACTTTCGGATCACGGAACTGCAAAGTTTCAAAATGAGAAGTATGAATGGCGGTTTTTTTCCGGTAGCGACAGTTGTGTGAACCAACTGGGAAGACCTTAGATTTTGGGGGCTGATGTAGATGAGAAAAACAGGAAAATGTGCATCAATGAAATGTGAACAAGGTATAAAAGCAGGAAAATATATACCGATGAAATGTGAACAAGGTGTAAAAGCAGAATCTAAAATACATGAAGAAACAGGCCACTTTATTTATAATATGATTAGTATAGGTGTTATTTGTCTGGCGGCAATGGCAGCAGTGCTGATGTTACTTGGATTCCGCCCCTATATTGTGTTATCAGGTTCCATGGAGCCTGCACTTCATGTAGGAAGCATTTGTATGGTAAATACAAAAGTAGAGTATGACGATATCCATGTGGGAGATATCATTGCTTATGAGGCGGGAAATGGAGCGCTGGTAACACATCGTGTGATAACGATTACCGCACAGGGAATGGAGACAAAGGGAGATGCAAATGAAGTATCGGATGGCATTACCACTACAAAAGAAAATTTCCATGGAAAAACGATAGGTTCCATACCCGGAATCGGGTACATAGTTAAATCAGTAAAAGATATTTTCCGATGATTATTCAGAATATGTATTTTTATCCTCTTCCAGCAAGAAGATCTGAGAGGTGGGGAGGATGTCACTGTAACGAACCAATTGTGTAAAATATGGAATCTGTTGAAAAATGTTGATATCTGGCAGGAACCATAGTAAAATAGGAATACCGTTTTTTGAAACTAGTGTTGTAGCATTTTTGAAAGGAAGCGTATTTACTATGGTTATAAAAAAAGTTGAACTGGAGACCGTATGCGGTTACACCAGTAAACTGCCAGATAATGATAAACCGGAAATTGCTTTTGCCGGAAAATCCAATGTTGGAAAGTCCTCTTTGATTAATTCATTGATGAACCGGAAATCCCTGGCAAGGATTTCTTCCCAGCCGGGCAAGACGCAGACCATTAATTTCTATAATATTAATGATGCAATGTATCTGACAGATCTTCCAGGATATGGATATGCGAAAGTATCTCAGAAGGAAAAGGAAAAATGGGGAAAGATGATTGAAAATTATCTGAACAATTCCAAACAGCTCCGTGCCGTATTCCTTCTGATTGATATTCGACATGATCCGTCAGCGAATGATAAGATGATGTATGAATGGATGGTGTATCAGGGATTTCATCCTATCATTGTTGCCACGAAAATGGACAAGATCAAACGCAGTCAGCTTCAGAAACAGATCAAGGCGGTAAAAGTTGGTCTGGATGTGGAGCCGGATACGATCATTATTCCGTTTTCAGCGGTAACAAAACAGGGCAGGGAGGAAATCTGGGATCTGATGGATCAGATTATTGGATATGAAGAATAAATATTTATTTGTATTGGTTATGCTTTTATGCATTGCAGCAGCTGGATTAGGACTTACGACTCTTTCAGTGAGACATCAGCAAATCAAAACGGAGGAGGATAAGATTACTGTTGTGACTTCCTTCTATCCAATGTATGTGGCTGCAATGAATGTGATCGGAGACAGCGACCAGATAGAGCTGGAGAATCTTAGTGAACCGCAGACAGGATGCCTGCATGATTATCAGCTGACTCCGGAAGATATGAAATTGCTTTCTACGGCAGATGTCTTTATCGTAAATGGCGGTGGAATCGAATCTTTTCTTTCTGATGTGGCAGAAGCATATCCGGATCTTACGATTATTCAGGCAACAGACGGAATTGATCTTGTGGATGACAATCCACATGCGTGGATGAGTCTGTCGGATTATAAACTTCAGGTGGAAAACATTGAAGAAGGTTTGAAGGATTTTGTGGAAAAGAATCCTGTTACAGCTTCTCTTAGTACAGAACTGGGACAGAATGCCCATTCTTATATCCATGAGATTGAACATCTGGAAGCAGAAGCTGCGGAACTGAGAGCAGAGACGGAAGGCACACAGGTTATTACCTTCCATGAAGCGTATGCGTATCTTGCAGAAGAGCTTGGAATGGATGTTGTAGGAGAAATGGATCTGGACGAAGAGCGCCAGATCAGTGCAGGAGAAGTTGCGTCTATGGTCAGTCTTGTGCGTAAAGATGGAGTAAAAATCATCCTTGCAGAAGAGTTATATGGCAAGAGTATGGGGGATGCGATTCAGGCAGAAACGGATGTGAATATCGTTTATCTGGATCCGCTTACACGGGGAAACTATGAAGCAGATGGTTATCTGAAAGCAATGGAGAATAACCTGGAGCTATTAAAAAAAGCGTTTTCTTAGGTATAGAATAGAGATTTTTTTATCAAGAATGTTTAAAAGCAAGGAAAGCTGACATAGAAAGGACGAATGAATGAGAAAGCTGATCAATCCCTGTGGATTGCATTGCATCAAAATCAATAACATTGGTGTGAACATCGGCGAACAGGTCATTTTGCATGACGTAAACCTCCATGTTCACTGTGGAAATCTGGTTGCATTGATCGGAAAGAATGGTGCGGGAAAATCCACGCTGATCCGGGCAATCCTTGGAGATATTCCCCATACAGGAACGATAGACCTGAAAGACCATGAAAATGGAAATCTCCAGAAGATGAAGATCGGATATGTTCCGCAGAAGCTGGAACTGGATAAAAAAACGCCGGTCAGCGTGTTTGATATGCTGGCAGCATTTCAGACAAAATTTCCGATTTTTCTGAAAAAGAGAAAGAGTGTAGAAGAAAAAGTTCTGGAAAATCTGAGGATTTTTAAAGCCGAAGATCTGATCGATCGACAGGTATGCAATCTTTCCGGTGGAGAGCTGCAGCGTGTATTGTTGTCCATGGCGGTTATGGATGAACCAAACCTGTTGCTGCTGGATGAACCGGTATCCGGAATCGATCAGAATGGTATGGATCTGTTTTACGAAACCGTGGATAATCTGAAAAAGCACTATGATCTGGCGATTATTCTGATTTCCCACGATCTGGATTATGTGGCGAAATATGCAGATCAGGTTGTGTTGCTGGATGGCGGCACAGTAGCAAAACAGGGAACTGTAAGGCAGGTATATGAGAGTGATGTCTTTAAAAAAGTATTTGGAACCTTTGATATCGCAGAACAGAGAACAACACAGTCACAGATTATAAAAGAACAGACCGTTCAGGAAAAAGGACAGTCTGAAAAAGAACCGCATCCGATTTTTGGAAAGAAGGCAATATTGGATAAAAAAGAACGATTAAATGAGAACGATCAGGTTTCAGATTCTGAACGGAAAGGAGGAAAATAAGTTGTTAGAGATTTTCTCCTCCTGGTTAGAATATGATTTTATGAAGCAGGCGCTGATCGCAGTTTTGATCATTACGCCGTTGTTTGGTATTCTTGGTACCATGATTGTAAATAATAAGATGGCATTTTTTTCCGATGCATTGGGGCATTCAGCGTTGACGGGAATGGCCATTGGTGTGCTCTGCGGGATCAAAGATACGAATATTTCTATGATCATATTTGCTATTATATTTGCTTTGCTGTTAAATAAGATCAGCAGCAGTATCAAAGGTGCTACAGATACGATCATTTCAGTATTTTCTTCCTGTAGTATGGCGATTGGTCTGGCGATTTTATCCAAAGGCGGTAATTTCAGTAAATATTCCAGTCTTCTTGTTGGAGATATTTTGAGTATTACGAAAAAAGAGATTCTGTACCTTGTTTTGATCTTTATCGCAACACTGGTATTTTGGATTTTATGTTATAATCAGTTGCAGGCAGTCAGCCTGCATCGGACGTTGGCAAAGAGCAGACATATCAGAGTATCCTTAATGGAAAATCTGTTTTCAATTTTTATTGCACTGGTAGTCATGCTTTCTATTAAGTGGGTCGGTATCCTGATCATCAATGCATTATTGATCCTGCCGGCAGCTTCTTCCAGAAATATATCCGGAAATGTACGGGAATATCATTTGTTTGCCGTAATATTTTCCATGTTTTCCGGCGTGCTTGGTCTGATGATCTCTTATTTTACTAATGTAGCCACCGGACCGATGATCGTAATCATCGCATCTGTAATCTTTTTTGCAACCTATTTTTATGGACGCAATCGTTAAGAACATATAGAATCATATGACAGAACAGTTTTGGCAGAGTATGTGTCAGATAGAGGATACATATTTCCCGGAACTGTTCTTTTTTGTTGAATTAGAAAGTTAAGATTGAGAAAAGTGCTGATTTAAAAATACTGATTCAGAAAAAATGTGTTTTTCATAAACGCTAATCTCCGGAAACGATTGTATCTGGAAAAAATTCAATTTATAAAATTCATTGTTTCGGAGAAAAATCCAGTTCATATATAGTTCATATAAATCTTATAAAATTCTTAAGATTTTTGGATGTCATAAATATCAGATGAATTACAGATATGGAGCATTTTATTTTACCTGAAATAACATAAGCTTAGAATTATGAACTGGAGAGTGGCGAGAAATGGAAAAGAAGAAACTTAATATTTCCCATAACCTGATGGGATGTCGGTTTGATAACTGGATGCGGTTGATCCATGAGAATCCGATTACACCGGAAAATAAAAAACAGGTTCGCTTTATGTCAGTTGTATCTTTTGTGCTTGGAATTCCGGCATTTTTGGAATGGCTGATCTTTTATATTCCCATCAAACGAACAAAACTGAAAAAAGATCCGGTTTATATCGTGGGACACTGGAGAACAGGAACGACATATATGCAGAACCTTCTGACGAGAGATCCGCAGTTTGGATGGTTTGATCCGGTAAGAACCGTTACATTTAACAATTGCATTCTGATGAAACATGTACTGGCTGCTGTACAGAAGAATCTGCTTCAGGGTGCCCGTCCTATGGATAATCTGGAATATACATTAGATCTTCCGATGGAAGAAGTATTTGCCCAGGCGACGATCTCTACACAGGCGATTGCTCACATGCTGGTATTTCCCGATGGCGGAAATGGTGTGAAATATATTGAAACCGCATTTATCGACGAACAGCCGGAGAAAAAACAGCGGGAATGGAAGAAAGCCTATGATTATATTCTGAAAAAAGTAACTTGGATTCAGAAAGGAAAACAGCTTCTTTTGAAAAGTCCGGAGAATACTTGCAGGATCGGAATGCTGAAACACTGTTATCCGGGTTCTAAATTTATCAATATTTACCGCAATCCTTATAAGGTAGTTATGTCTACCATCAATATGTTTAAGAAAGAAATGTCTCTGTTTTGTCTGAATGAAAAACCTTCGGATGAATTTATTGAAGACACCTGTATTGATCTGTTTGAACGGATCTATCGAAAGACATTTCAGGAACTGTATGCAATGCCGGAGTCAGATTATATTGATATCTGTTATGAGGATTTCTGCAAAGAGCCGCTTGCATATGTGAAGATGATCTATGAACATCTCGGAATCGGCGGTTACGAAGAGGCTGTTCCTTATTTCCAGAAATATCTGGACAGTCAGAAAGATTATAAAAAAAATACATTTCATCTGCGTGATGATCTGAGAGTGAAGATCAATGACCGACTGGGATTTTATTTTGAACATTACGGATATGAGATGATCACAGATGAGGAAGCAGCTGCCAATGCTGCGAAGGAGGAAAAATAAATGGATCATTTAGATAAACTGGAGGCAAAAAGCGTACATATATTACGGGAGGCATACGCTGCATTTGGAAATCTCTGTATGCTTTGGTCTATTGGAAAAGACAGTACAGTGCTGCTCTGGCTGGCAAGAAAAGCTTTTTACGGACATGTGCCGTTTCCGCTGGTACATGTAGATACCCATTATAAGATTCCGGAGATGATCGAATACAGAGATCGTCTCGCAAAGGAATACAATCTGTATATGATCTATGGCGAAAATAAAGAAGCGCTGGAGGCAGGGGAAACATTTCCAAATGGAAAAGTATCTCACATGGAGTGTTGCAAACGATTGAAAACAGAAGCTTTGACCCATACATTAAATGGTACTTGGCCGAGATACCGTCTGAATCTGCAGACCGGAAAGTATGAGCCGGATACGAATACGGCAGCTTACACAGGCGTTATCGTTGGCGCACGTTCGGATGAGGAAGGTTCCCGTTCCAAAGAGCGATATTTTTCTCCAAGAGATCAGTATAACGATTGGGATCTGGACGATCAGCCGCCGGAATTCTGGAATCAGTTTAAGACGGATTTTGCTCCTGGAACTCATGTAAGGATCCATCCGCTTCTGGACTGGACAGAATTAAATATCTGGGAATACATCGAGAGGGAAAATATACCTACGGTATCTCTGTATTATAATCAGGGGGATGGAACAAGATACCGTTCTCTTGGCTGTGCGCCGTGTACAAAACCAATTCGTTCTGAATCGCGCAATCCAAAGGAGATCATTGAAGAATTAAAGACTGGCGCACTTTCCAATATTGCAGAGCGCAGCGGACGGGAACAGGATAAAGAAGACGGTGGTTTAGAAACACTTCGCCGAAACGGATATATGTAGAGTTTAAAATTTACTAAGGTAAAAAGAGGACAAGGTAAATGGAAGAATTATTAAATATAGTAACCGTAGGTCATGTGGATCACGGAAAAAGTACAGTCATCGGAAGAATGCTTGCTGATGCAGGCGCACTTCCGGAGGGCAAGTTAGAGGCGATTCAGGAAAATTGCAGGCGTAATTCCAAGCCGTTTGAATATGCTTTTTTATTGGATGCGTTAAAAAATGAGCAGGCGCAGGGCATTACCATTGATACGGCGAGATGTTTTTTCCAGACGGAGAAACGTCAGTACATTATCATCGATGCCCCGGGACATATTGAGTTTCTGAAAAATATGGTAACGGGAGCATCCCGTGCAGAGGCAGCGCTCCTCGTGATCGATGCGTCCAGAGGTGTGGAAGAAAATACGAGACGTCATGGATACTTTTTATCGATGCTCGGAATCCGTCAGGTCTGTGTGCTGGTCAATAAGATGGATCTCGTTGGATATGACAGAAGCGTTTTTGAAGATATCCGGGAGGAATACGAGAAGTTTCTAGGCAAGATCCATATCAAGCCGGAGATGTTTATTCCGGTCAGCGGTATGAAGGGAGATAATATCGCAATCCCTTCACAGCATATGGACTGGTATCAGGGGCCTACCGTGATAGAACAGATGGACGCTTTTCAGGCTGTCCCGGAACCGGAGCATCTGCCGTTTCGTATGCCGGTACAGGGGGTATATAAATTTACCGGAAGCAATGACAGCAGAAGGATTATTGCGGGAACGGTAGAATCTGGTAAAATCCATGCAGGAGACGCGCTGGTATTTTATCCTTCCGGAAAGAAAACAAAAGTAAAATCTCTGGAAGTATTCAATGCAGCGACGCCAGAAGCATTTTCAGCAGGAAATGCGGCCGGATTTACTATGACAGAAGAGATTTTTGTAAAACGTGGCGAGATAGCCTGCTTACAGGGAGAAGAGGCTCCGCATGTGGGCGTCCGTATGCGGACCAATCTGTTCTGGCTTGGAAAAGAAAATCTGAAACTGGACAAGACCTACCATTTAAAATGTGGAACAGCAAAAGTAGAGATGCGTCTGGAAAAAGTAGAACGCGTAGTCAATGCTTCTGATTTAAGCTGCATCAGCAGACAGTATGTGGAAAAAAATGAAGTGGCAGAGTGTATTCTGAAACTGGAGCGTCCGATCGCTTTTGACCGGTCAGGCAGTATTGATGCGACCAGTCGTTTTGTCATTGTGGATGATTATGAGATAGCAGGCGGCGGCATTATCACTGAAGCGTTAAAGGATGAGGAGTACGATGAACGAAATATCCGATGGTCCTTTGATGCAATGACTTCTACAGAACGTAGACGGTTACTGGGAACCAGTGGTCTGGTCGTATGGATGACAGGACTTTCCGGTTCCGGTAAGACAACGATTGCCCAGGAAGTGGAACGACGTCTTGTTGCACAGGGGATACCATCTTATGTACTGGATGGCGACAAACTGAGAAGCGGTCTGAACCGTGATCTTGGATTTTCAACGGAAGATCGAAATGAAAATATCCGCAGAACGACGGAAGTGGCAAAGCTGTTTAAAGATGCAGGCGTGGTTACATTTGTTACGTTGATTTCTCCGTTTGAAGAAGCGAGACAGAAAGCGAGAGCGCAGGTTGGAAGTGATTTTATCGAAGTATATGTAAAAGCAGATGTAGATACCTGCAAACAGCGTGATCCTAAGAAACTGTATGAAAAAGCATTGCGTGGAGAAATCAAATCCTTTACCGGTATTGATTCTCCTTATGAGATTCCGAAAAATCCGGATCTTCTGTTAGATACAGAGATGTGGAACGAAGAGGAGTGTGCAGAGGCGTTGTTCAGCGCTGTTTTATCAAAAATCCGTCAGGGATAACACGAGATAAGAAGAAAAAGGGGAGAAAAGCTTGGGATTATGCTTTTCTCCCCATGACTTTTTTAGAATCAGGATGATTCAGGTGCAAATATTTTAAATCATCCAATACCGCAGAAATATCCCTATTGATACAAACGGATTGTTTTTTAATTTCCTGCGGACAAAACGCCTCGCCGTAATTGATACAAGCATAAGTGGCATTAGGGTTTTTGGCGGTCATCTGCCAAAACGGATACTTAATGATAACCGGGGTATTTGCGCCTACACCAAGTTCCAGAAACAAAATATGCAAGTCTTTGTGTCGGCGGATAAAATCGTCATAGCAATTGGAAGCAGAATACCAACCCTCGTCCTGAACAAAAGTCATATCGCTGCGGAGGTTCATTGTCATTGGTGCTCCGCATACCGGGCATTTAGGTATCAACTCTGTGGGGATTTTCATATCCTTTTGCTCAGCTACCATTTGCCGGACGATTTCCTCATTGTCATAGGTTTTTTGATGGCATGGTTTGGAGCATTGCCACAAGCCGTAATCTCCCTGCGTATAAAATAGCCGCTTTTTATCAAAACCGGCCAACTGAAACTGGTGATCCACATTTGTGGTAAGCACAAAATAATCCTTATCTTTTACCAGCTTCAACAGGTCGGTATAAGGCTTTCCAATATCGACATCATAACGATTTACAAAAATATGCCGTGACCACCACGCCCAGTATTCTTCGAGTGTTTCATAAGGATAAAAGCCTCCTGAATAAATATCTCTGATTCCATATTTCTTATGAAAGTCTGAAAAATATCTCTCAAAACGTTCACCGTCATAACGCATTCCTGCGGACGCAGACATCCCTGCGCCTGCGCCGATCACAATAGCGTCGGCTGTTTCAATCTCATTTTTCAGCTCTTTAATTTGCTCCGAGTAATTCCCGATAGATTTTGTAGTCAATATCCTTGAAAACATTAAAAATCACCTCTATTTCGCTGTGTGCTTGTGCTTTGAAGTTTTTTACGGTCTGAATAGCAATCTCTGCCGCCTTATCATTTGGAAAATGAAACTCTCCCGTAGAAATACAGCAAAATGCAATACTCTTGAGCCCCTTTTGCTCTGCCAGCTCCAAGCAGGAGCGATAGCAGGACACAAGCATTTTTTTATCCTTTTTTGTAAGCCACCCACGAACAATAGGGCCGACTGTGTGAATAACGTATTGACAGGGCAGGTTATAGGCAAGCGTTATTTTGGCTGTGCCTGTTTCTTCTTCGTGTCCCTGCTGTTTCATAATGTCTGAACAAGCTAACCGAAGCTGTATACCTGAAAATGTATGAATGGCATTATCAATACAACCGTGATTGGGGCAGAAGCAGCCAAGCATTTGGCTGTTGGCGGCATTTACAATAGCGTCGCACTCCAGCGTGGTAATGTCACCCCGCCAAAGATATAATCCTTTTCGGATAGGCTGTAATTCGGTAAGTTTTGTAATTCCCTTTCGCCGTATTTCCTCTTGCAGATAAGCATTTTGCACATCTAAAAACGCATCATTGACAGGTAAAGGCATACGGATATTAAAAAGGGAGCGCAGCAGGACTTTTTGTTTCTGCTCATTCGATGGAATTTCCATTTTGGAATACTGCGGTTGCTCTTTCAATAGTTCTTGTATAAGGAATAATCTTTTTTCTGTTTGTGTCATATTATCCTCTCTTTACTATCGCTCGCATAGGACAGACCGTTTCGGCCGCTTTGCGGTTCGCAGACTTTACTGCCGGTCGGGAATTTCACCATGCCCCGAAGATAAATGTAAACCTACGAGATTAGAATGTGTATTATCTGGGCGGGTTGCCGGAGAAATCAGCAATAACCGCTTTTGCGTCGGACAGATAGAACACCTCAAAAACAGGGTTATCGGCAGTCTGATAAATTTACTGCTTTTGAAAAACAGTAAAATGCTTATTGATTATTTTCTGACAACGCTGATACGCTGCTGAATATGATTTCCTTTGGTAATTTCATCAACCATAGCGGTCGCATAGTCGGCATAGCTGATAATGCTTTCCCCACGGCTGTTCAAGGTAAGCTCCTCACCTGCGAGAATATACTTGCCTGTTCTCTCGCCTTCGGCTTGGAAATCACCGGCAGGGCTGATAAATGTCCACTGCACATCGTTTCTCCCCCTCAGTTCTTCAAGCGCTTTGCCCTGTGCTTTCGCCAGTGGCAAAAACTGCGGTGGGAAATCCGGACCGTCGGATACAACTGCGGTATGCTCCTTATTGACATACAGGCTGCCTGCTCCTCCGACAATTACCAAGCGGGTCTTTTTGCCGGAAAGGATGTCGCAAAGGTGCATCAGAGACTTGGTGTGATTCGGGAGTTCTTCCTCTGCCCAAGCACCGAAAGCGTCAACAACAACATCAAAGCCTTCTAAATCTGCAGTGGTCAAATCAAACAGATCCTTGCAGACATATTTCTTTATTGCTGTCTTATTCTCACCTTTTGCGATTGCTGTTACATCCAGCCCTCTGTTGATGGCCTCTTTCACAACTAACCTGCCAACTCTGCCGTTGGCACAAACTACTGCTACTTTCATTTTGAATACCTCCAGTAAAGTATTTTTTGTTGTAACCATATTGATTACAACGATATTATAATGCAGTTATGTTGTAATGTCAAGACTTACATCGAAAACTTTTTAAAAAATTTTTCGACCTGTTTTTAAGGTGTAATTATTGACATTACATCGCATTTCGCATATAATTAAACCGATAGAAATGCGAGGTGGCTTATATGCAATTTTCTTCAAGACTTCCGATTGCCGTACATATATTGTTAGCAATCGTTGAATTTGAGGGCAAGGAAAAGACAACATCCACATTCCTTGCCGGAAGTGTAAATGTAAATCCCGTCATTATACGAAATACGCTTGGACAGTTGAAAACAGCCGGGCTTGTTACGGTAAAAGCGGGGGAAGGCGGTGCTTCCCTTGCGAAAGATCCAAAGGACATTACTCTAATGGATGTCTTTAACGCTGTTGAGAAAGAGGAA
The DNA here is from genome assembly GCA_905193415.1 of uncultured Roseburia sp. Classification (GTDB taxonomy): domain Bacteria; phylum Bacillota; class Clostridia; order Lachnospirales; family Lachnospiraceae; genus Brotonthovivens. The sequence goes on along the minus strand of CAJJOP010000012.1, from coordinate 43,409 downwards.
ATGTTATTTCATTTCCACGAAAATCCTAACCCGGAATGTCCTGTCGGTAAAAATGTTCATGCTGTACTGGATTGCAGGCTCTTTTCAATACAGGAAGCAATGCAGAAACAGATGGATTCTATTACTTTGCAGGACTTAATTGATGATATGGACGGTATACTTGCTCAGTAGTTTCTTTTGATTTCACTTTTGATAAATATAATTTGTAATTATGTAGCCAGCCATCTGCTTTTTTAGCCGCTTAATATATCGGCACATTGTATCCGTAAATCGCACAATATCCAATAGGATACGATAACAGAAAGACATATTTAATTTTGACATAAAGAAAGACAGAGTAAAAAGCATCCTTGCCTTATACTCTGTCTTTCTTGCCCTTGCAACGCCCATAAAGTTTTATTTTGATGCGTTTTTTAAATTGCTTCCTTATATGGCGTTTTCATTTGTCAGAGCCCGGATTATTTACAGAAGTATCTTTTAAACGCATATGAATCATATGAAGAATCAGCTCCACGCTTCCTTCTACTCCGTAAAATGCGGTATTCAGGCAGGCGTCGTATTGTTCGGAAGCCCCCCATGTCTTTCCTGTATAGAATTTGTAAAATGCGGAACGATACCGGTCGATGCCGGCAATATTTTTACGGGCCTGTACGCTGTCTACATTGCTGCGCTCCATTTCTACTTTGATCCGTTCTTCCAGAGGTGCGCATAAAAAGATGGAAATATGCGGTATCATAAGCTGTTCAAGAACCTGGTCAGCACAGCGTCCGAGGAAGATACAGCTGCTTTCTTCTGCCATTTTCTGAATGACTTTGCGCTGGGCAAAATACAGTTTGTCAAAAGAAGGAGAACCTAATTTTGTAAATAAAGGCATCCGTACACTGTTGTCTTTTGTGTCAGGTCGATCGTAAGGATCGGCAATGGTATCATCAATAAAACCAAGTGACTTGCTTGCTTTGTTTAGAATATCTTTATCGTAGTAAGGAAGTCCGGTTTTTCGGGCAAGATAAATGCCAGTTTCCTGTCCGCGGCATCCATACTGGCGGCTGATGCAGATGATCAGTTTTTTATCCTTTGGAAATGGACGGGCTGTTTCTTCAATACGCCCAAGTGCGGAAGTCAGATAATAAATCTTGGGGTCGAAGTTTTTTAAAGCTTCTTCCAGCTCAAAATATTCTTTTGCGAGAGCTTTATAGGAATGGGAGCATTCGATGGTTTTCAGCATATTGGAAATCAGGATCATTTCCTGTTTCAGGATCTTATCTTTATCCGTTTTCATAAGATGGATCAGCTGATTGATGGAAGCTTCCTTTTCAGCTGGCAGCGTTTTCCCCAGTGAACTGCCGGTGGCCTGATATACTTTTGTATCGAGATCGTAGATGCGGCTCGCAAGCTCACGATCGGTAATGATGTCTGACATAAAAATTCTCCCTCATGTATGTTGTGTACTCCCGGAAAATTCCTTCAATAAATCGTTCTGGCTATCTTTCTAATATTCTGATTCTATTTTTCCGTTGTATTACAGTACACATATTGTGGAAATGTCATTGAATAGAAAATGAATCTCAGAAAACTTTATTTTAGGAGATTTTCGGAGTATATGGTTTGTGATTTGAACATACATATATCTTTTTCTTATAAAATATTGTAACATAGACAAAAGAATTTTTACAGAATTTTTCAGACAAAAGAGCAAACAAATGGAAGAATATTGAAAAGTTTATTCGGACTGACAATTAGAAAAGGAATTGAATATGGCAGAAATAATAAAAATGAAAATAATCGCAAGGATTCAGAATGATTTTCCTACAAAATTTGGGGTTCCGAGGCAGAGTGGACTGGCAGAACATGTGCTGTCAAAAGTTGTATTTGAGCCGGAGTACAGAAATCCGGATGCGTTGCGGGGGATAGAGCAGTATTCCCATCTCTGGCTGATCTGGCAGTTTTCGGAAAATAAACAGCATACAAACTGGTCAGCTACGGTAAGACCACCGCGTCTTGGCGGAAATACAAGGGTTGGAGTATTTGCCACCCGTTCGCCCTTTCGGCCAAATGCAATGGGATTGTCTTCTGTGAAACTGGAAAAGGTAGAGCAGGATTCGAAGTTAGGGTCGGTTTTGTGGATCAGTGGAGCAGATCTGGTAGATGGAACGCCGATTTTTGATATCAAACCATACCTGCCTTATGTGGACAGTCATCCGGAAGCCGCCGGAGGCTTTGCCGAAGAAAAAAAGGAGTATCGTTTAAGCGTGGAGATGTCGGAAGAACTTCAGCAGCTGTTGCCGGAAGAAAAAAGAGCGGCATTGCTGGAAGTTCTCTCTCAGGATCCTCGTCCTTCGTATCACAAAGATCCGGAACGGGTATATGGTTTTCCATATGCTGGATTTGATGTGCGTTTTCGTGTAGCAGAAGATGTATTGTATGTATGTGATATGGTAAAAGTAAAGCATATATGATTTTGCTTTTGAAGTAATATTTTATATAGATAGATCATTTCCGCAGATATATCGTAAAAGTAGTTCCCTTGCCGGGAGTGCTGGTGCAGTCAATCTTACCACCGTGCAGCTGTGCGATTTTCAATGCGATGGACAGCCCAAGCCCGGTGCCATCTTTTTTATGGGAAGTATCCCCCTGATAAAACTGTTCAAAAATATGTGCCCGGGTCTTTTTATCCATACCTGGTCCCTGATCCCGGATGTAAATGACATAGGTGTAGGTCGTGGACAGGAGACTTATGTCTATCAGACCATTTTCCGGGGAAAATTTAATGGCATTGTCCAAAATATTCAGCCAGATTTCACGAAGCAGTGATGCATCGCCCTGATAGATAGCAGTTGGCAGATGCAGTTGAAAGCGAATCTGCTTGCTGTCCCATTTGGGCTGAAAAAAAAGGATTGTCTGCCGGATCTGTTCATCCAACGCAAAAGGAGTACAATTAACCTGGATCGTATCATTGTTCAGTTTGGACAGTTTCAGGATATTACTGGTCAGTTCTGAAAGATGGCTGCTCTGCTGTACGATCAGTTCGGCATATTCCTGTCTTTCTTCTGGTGTGATATCCGGCTCGGTCAGAAGCTTTCCATATCCATTGATCAGTGAAAGCGGTGTTTTGAATTCATGGGATACATTGGATATAAAATCTTTTTTCAGATATTCATTGCTTCTCAGTTCGCGGATCATGACATTAAACTGTTTTTCAAGGTCGCCCAGTTCGTCTTTTCGTCCGGATTCTTCAATATGCACATCAAAATTTCCTTTGGCAAGCTCTTTGGCGGCATTGGAAAGTTCCACGATAGGAGTGGATGTCCGCTTACTGATGGTAAAGACAAAACACAGCAGTAAAATGATCGTAAGGGCAAATAAAATCATGTCTTTAAATGCATAGACATAAAAAAGTACTGGAATCTCTTTTCTGGAAAAAAATGTTCCTCCTTGCATGAGGCAGGTCAGTACCACTGTCGCGGTGGAAGATATGATGATTGTAAGTATTAAGATAAGTGTTAGTCTGCGTCGTATTTTCTTCATAAAATCTCCATTCGGCTGCCTTGTTCCGGCAATGATAAAGTACAATGTGAAATGTATTATTTATACGAATCTTTGTTAGATAATCCGTTTTGGATAACGTAGATATTTTCGTTGATAAAGTTTTTCACAAACATTTTTATTTTGGCGTTTTCGTAAGGCAGTATTACTGATAAAAGATAATAATTATTCCTGATTCTGATTGTCAGGAACAACAGCGCGGTAACCTAATCCGCGAATCGTCTGAATCTCAAAACACGGTAACGTGGAAAATTTTTCACGCAGTCGTTTAATGTGCACGTCAACCGTTCGTGGGTCTGTCTCAGAATCAAATCCCCAGATATCATCCATGAGGTTTTGCCTTGTAAATATTTTTCCCGGATAAGAAAGCAGTGTATGCAGCAGATAAAATTCTTTCTGCCGTAATATGACCTGTTCCTGCTGCCATGAGACCGTAAGGGTGTCTTCGTCCAATGTGCATCCGTTGAATGTCAGGATATGTTCACTGGAAAGTCGTGCCCTGCGCAGTAAGGCTTCTACACGCAGTAGCATTTCGTCCATATCGATGGGTTTTGTCATATAATCATCTGCACCAGTCTTGAATCCTTCCCGTTTATCATCTAATGTATTTTTTGCCGATATGATCAGGATCGGAAGGGAAAAGTTGGCGCTTCGGATCTGTGACGTCAGTTCAAATCCATCCATTTCCGGCATCATGATATCTGCGATGAGAAGATGGATCGTTTCGTTGGCAAGGATATCCAGTGCCTGTGAACCGTTTCCTGCCTCAAATACTTCGTATCCGGCACGGACGAGATGGATACGCAGCAGTTTGCGATATGCATCGTTATCTTCTGCTACTAATATATGGAACATATCAAATCCTCCTGAAATTACATTTGATCGTATATCTGTTGGTTTAAATCATAATGTTTGTTATTAATGCTCAGAATTTATGATGTAATGAGCGCAAGTAAGCCAACATACTTGCATGATTGGCAAACGGCGAATGTTGATCATGAAGGTTTTTGTTCATGATATATTACAGGTACTGACATTTGAGCAAACCAATTATGTTTTTAATAAAAAATCACGACTTTACGTTGTTTGGAATCACGTTATGGTGTGATCTGTCGACAGTTTATCATGTTTATGCATGGTATGACAACCATCATATGTTGTTGTATTTAGAATCTAGCTGTTGATCATGGAATGTTGTAACGATCATAAAATGTAGTGGTAACTGTCTGGTAATAACTGCTTTTATTGTAATAGTGAGTTGATAAATGATTCCCTTTATGTAAAATGTCAACCGAAATGTAAACTTTTAAAAACAAATAAGTTGACAAATAAAAACAATTGGAATATACTAGCATTCAAATGCTGGTTCAGAACTTCTGAATATAGTCAAATGGAACTATAGAAAGCAAGCATTTGTATGAGAGGGAGGAAATTGATTCATGAAACAGAAATTTACAGTACAGGAACTGACGACGATGGCTCTGCTGGCGGCATTGCTCTGCGTGTCATCTTATATCAGCATACGGCTTCCATTTTCCGCAGTGCCGATTACAGCACAGACGCTGATCATTAATATGATCGCACTTTTGCTGAAACCGAAAAAAGCAGGAATTACAGTTGTGATCTGGATCTTGCTTGGCGCAGTAGGTCTTCCGGTATTTTCCAATGGAAATGCAGGCTTTGGTGTGCTGGCAGGACCGACAGGTGGATATATCTTTGGTTACCTGATTGCTGCTATCCTGATTTCTCTTGCAAGAGGAAAGAAAAATAACTGGATCAGAAATATTATCTGCGTGATTGCTATCGGATTCCCGGTAATCTATGGTGTGGGCGTACCTTGGATGAAAGTTGCAACCGGCATTGACTGGAAAGCAGCACTTCTGACAGGTCTGGTTCCGTTCCTGGTGGGAGATGTGATCAAAGCAGTCGTATCTGTTGCCATTGCAAAACCGCTGTATCGTGTGGTAAATGCAGCAGAGTATGAAAGCGTGTCAGGAAAACAGTCGTTACAGTCATAACATTAGAAACTGTAATGAGAAAAATGTGACAGTTATAGAAACTCTGTGATGCTGGAACGGATGTTATAACTATAAAAACAAAATTGAGAGATAGAAAACATGGAAGATACAGTAGTATATAAAAATACAAAAGAGAAAAGCATTGAGAAAGAGACAACCAAAACTCTGGACTGCAGAAAATTTGCAGAAGAGATCATCGTAGGAAGGCGTTTGAATAAAGAAGATAATCTGGAAGCTATGCTGACCTGTGACCTTACAGCGTTGTGCGAAGGCGCAGACCAGATCCGGAAATATTTTTGTGGAGATAAAGTGGATCTGTGTACTATCATCAATGGCAGAAGCGGACGATGCAGTGAAGACTGTAAATATTGTGCACAGTCAGCCCATCATCATACGGATTGCGAGGAATATGATTTTCTGGATGAAGATGCGATCGTAAATGAAGCGAAAAATAATGAGAGTGAAGGTGTGGATCGTTTTTCCATTGTAACGGCAGGGCGTGTGCTGGATGGAGAAGACTTTGAGAAAGCGCTGCATGCTTATGAACGTATGAATAAGGAATGTAAGATTTCCCTTTGTGCTTCTCATGGGCTGCTTAGTGCGGAGCAGTTTCACAGACTGCATGAGGCAGGTGTGGAAAGTTATCATGCCAATATCGAGACTTCCAGAAATTATTTTCCACAGATCTGTACCACCCATTCGTTTGACCAGAAGATTGAAACAATCCGTCGGGCGCAGGCAGAGGGTATGTGCGTTTGTTCCGGAGGCATTATCGGGATGGGAGAATCTTGGCAGGATCGTATCGATATGGCTTTGACATTGGCAGAACTGGGAATCGACTCCATTCCGATCAATGCATTGATGCCGATTCCGGGAACACCGCTGGAGCATCTGCCGCGGATTTCCAGAGAAGACATCCTGCGAACCATAGCGATCTTCCGTTATATCAATCCGGAAGCGAATATCCGTCTGGCAGCAGGACGTGCGTTACTGCATCATGCGGGAGAGGATGCTTTCCAGAGCGGAGCCAGCGCATCCATAACCGGAAATATGCTGACGACTTCAGGAACCACCATTGTCAGTGACAGACAGATGCTACAGGAGATGGGACGGGAAGTGATTGCACTATAGTATATAGTCTAAAAGTCCTCTTTGATTTAAAATAGTAATTATATAGAACGATTAAAAACAGGGATTTTTTATGAAATGATTTTGGAATTAATTATCATACATAAAAAATCCCTGTTATATTCATAATTAAAGATATAAAATACAATACATTTCTGATTACTATATGGTAAAATGCGTGTATGATATATATAAAACACTCAACCAGCGATTAATACAATTTTATAATATATTCAGACTCATTAGTAATGCTATTAATAACTGGATGATATTGCCTATACTCTCAATCGTCTGAATGATAGACGGTATATTATGTACACGAGGAGTTATCTTTGTTTCTTTTGTCTGTTTTTTTGACTCACTCACTTTAAGGTCTAAACGAAAGCAAAAGTTGTTTATAGTAACGCTAAGATTAATATTTTTCTTCACGGTAAAATTACCCCCTTTATAATTATATACGGATCCAGGTAGGCAAACGGCAACAAAACTTTTTTGGATATATTGATTTTTTGAAGATTTTATTTAAAAAATTTCTGTTTTAGAGAAATTTAATTAGTTCATTTTTCAGTCATACACAAAAATTAGCACTCAATTCAATAAAGTGCTAACAAAACTGTTGACACAGTAAAAAAAAGGTGGTATAAAGAGAATAGGTTGATTGTTATACAACTGATAGAACAAAGAAACTAAGCACCTGAAAGGAGGGCTGCTTTATGAATATTCAGAAATTTACACAGAAATCCGTACAGGCAATTCAAGACTGTGAGAAACTTGCATATGAATATGGCAATCAGGAGATTGAGCAGGAGCATCTGCTTGTGGCATTGCTGAAACAGGATGATGGATTGATCCTGAAACTGATAGAGAAGATGGAGATCAATAAAAATCTGTTTGTGGATACAGCAGAACAGTATCTTGCAAAACGGGTTAAAGTCTCCGGAGGACAGGTTTTTATCGGTCAGCAGTTAAATAAAGTGCTGATCAGCGCAGAAGACGAAGCAAAGCAGATGGGAGATGAATATGTTTCCGTTGAGCATCTGTTCCTTTCCATGATTCGTTATCCGAACCCGGCGATTAAAGAAATATTCCGCCAGTTTGGCATTACAAGAGACCGGTTTCTCCAGGTATTGTCAACGGTAAGAGGCAACCAGAGAGTTACTTCTGATAATCCGGAAGCTACCTATGATACACTGGAAAAATACGGATATGACATGGTGGAACGTGCAAGAGATCAGAAGCTTGATCCGGTCATCGGCCGTGACAGCGAGATCCGTAATGTTGTGCGTATCCTTTCCAGAAAGACGAAGAACAATCCGGTTCTGATCGGCGAACCAGGTGTAGGTAAGACGGCCGTTGTAGAAGGACTGGCACAGAGGATTGTCCGCGGCGATGTGCCGGAAGGACTGAAAGACAAGAAATTGTTTGCCCTTGATATGGGCGCGCTGGTAGCAGGAGCAAAATACAGAGGCGAGTTTGAAGAACGTCTGAAAGCCGTTCTGGATGAAGTGAAAAAGAGTGAAGGAAAGATCATTCTGTTCATTGATGAACTGCATACTATTGTGGGTGCAGGTAAATCAGACGGCGCTATGGATGCCGGAAATATGTTAAAACCAATGCTTGCAAGAGGCGAACTTCACTGTATCGGTGCAACAACACTGGATGAATACAGAGAATACATTGAAAAAGATGCTGCACTGGAGAGACGATTCCAGCCGGTTATGGTAGATGAGCCTACTGTAGAAGATACGATTTCCATTCTCCGTGGACTGAAAGAGCGTTATGAAGTATTCCATGGCGTTAAAATCACGGATGGCGCGCTGGTATCCGCAGCGGTACTGTCCAACCGTTATATTTCAGACCGTTTCCTCCCGGATAAGGCCATTGACCTTGTGGACGAGGCATGCGCACTGATCAAGACAGAGCTGGATTCCATGCCGACAGAGCTGGATGAACTGAACCGTCGTGTAATGCAGATGGAGATTGAAGAGACCGCTCTGAAAAAAGAGGACGACAAGCTGAGTAAAGACCGTCTGGCAAACTTACAGAAAGAGCTGGCTGAGCTGAAAACAGAATTTCAGTCCAGAAAAGCTCAGTGGGATAACGAGAAAAAAGCGGTTGAGAAAGTACAGCAGCTGAGAAGTGATATGGAAGCTCTGAACAAAGAGATCCAGCAGGCACAGCAGAATTATGACCTGAATAAAGCCGCAGAGCTTCAGTATGGTAAGAAACCGCAGCTGGAGAAACAGCTGGAGCAGGAAGAAGAGCTGGTAAGAAACAGAGATATGTCACTGGTTCATGAGTCTGTTACAGATGAAGAGATCGCAAGGATCGTATCCAGATGGACAGGAATCCCGGTAGCAAAATTGACGGAAAGTGAGCGTAATAAAACGCTGCATCTGGATGATGAGCTGCATAAACGTGTCATCGGACAGGATGAAGCTGTTACAAAAGTAACGGAAGCTATCATCCGTTCCAAAGCAGGAATTAAAGATCCGGATAAACCGATCGGTTCCTTCCTGTTTCTGGGACCGACAGGTGTAGGTAAGACAGAGCTTGCAAAAGCGCTTGCAGCCAACCTGTTTGATGATGAATCTAACATGGTACGTCTCGATATGAGTGAGTATATGGAGAAATATTCTGTGTCCCGTCTGATCGGAGCGCCTCCAGGATATGTAGGATATGACGAAGGCGGTCAGCTGACTGAGGCAGTCAGAAGAAAACCGTATTCCGTTGTACTTTTCGATGAGGTGGAAAAAGCCCATCCGGATGTGTTCAACGTACTGCTTCAGGTACTGGATGACGGACGGATCACAGATTCCCAGGGCAGAACGGTGGATTTCAAAAATACGATCATCATCCTGACATCCAACCTCGGATCACAGCATCTGTTAGAGGGTATTGATGAAAACGGAGAGATCAATCCGACCTGTCAGGAACAGGTAATGAACGAGCTTCGTGGCAACTTCAGACCGGAATTCCTGAATCGTCTGGACGAGATCATCATGTTCAAGCCGCTGACGAAAGATAATATCGGTCATATCATCCATCTGCTGATGAAAGAGTTGAACGACCGTCTCGTAGAGCGTGAGATTTCTGTAGAACTGACACCCGAAGCAGAACAGTTTATCGTGGACAACGGTTATGATCCGGTATACGGTGCAAGACCGCTGAAACGATTCCTTCAGAAACATGTGGAGACATTGTCTGCAAAACTGATTCTGTCCGATCAGGTCAGAGCAGGAGATGTCATCGTGATTGATCTGGAGAATGGAAAACTGGAAGCCAGAGCCAAGGCAAAAATTGTGGAATAAAAAAATCATCCATAAAACAGAAACATAGCAGTCAAGTCAGATAATTTTTTAGGATAGTATCCTGAAAAATTATCTGACTGCTGCTATGTTTTTTTATACTAATATAAAAATCCTTTGTTTCAGAAATCCTTTCGATCGTTTCCAGATCCAGATTATTCAGAAAGTATTTGCCGTAGGTCAGGGTCAGGAGGACTGGAATTTTTGGCATAAGTTTGTTATGAATTTGTCACAGTTGAAATGCAGAATTTTTGGTAATTTTATGGAAAAGATAGAAATTGAGAAAAAAGCTTGTAAATCCCCTTCGATTAGAGTAAATTTAAGTAGAATGTTATGAAGGAAACGGTGTGTTTGTTTTTCAAAATCTGTGTATAAAACGGAAAATATAGATTAAAAACACGAAAAAATGAAAGTTTCTGTATACAAAAATTCAAAAACACGGGAAAATAAAAATCTGGGATAATATGAAAGATGGTATGTCGGATATGAAAAATATCTCAGATAATTGTTTCACAGATGATGGGAGTATACAAAAAATAAAAGATGGTGTGAAAACGATATTTCATAACTGTCTGTGTCGTCGAAAAAGGACGGCAGAATGGAGAGAATATGGATCTGTTTGACTATATGCGGGAACAGAATAAAGAAAAAGAGTCTCCCCTTGCTTCCAGAATGCGGCCGACCTCTCTGGAAGAGGTGGTTGGGCAACAGCATATTATCGGAAAAGACCGGCTGCTGTACCGTGCGATTCAGGCTGACAAGCTGCAATCTGTCATATTTTACGGACCTCCGGGCACCGGAAAGACGACGCTTGCACAGGTCATTGCCCATACGACCAGCGCGAGATTTCATCAGATCAATGCGACGTCCGCGGGTAAGAAGGAGATGGAGGAAGCCATTTCCCAGGCGAAAGACGCCCAGGGAATGTATGGGAAAAAGACGATTCTGTTTATCGATGAGATTCACAGATTTCATAAAGGACAGCAGGATTATCTGTTGCCATATGTGGAGGATGGTACGGTCGTTTTGATTGGTGCTACCACTGAAAATCCTTATTTTGAAGTAAATTCCGCGTTGCTTTCCCGTTCCATCATATTTGAGTTAAAACCGTTGGAGAAAGAGGACATTGGTCAGCTGTTACAGCGGGCGGTTACCGATGAGACAAAGGGACTGGGAGCTTATGATGCTGTGCTGGATGCCGATGCAAAAGATTTCCTTGCGGATTACAGCAACGGTGATGCACGAAATGCGTTAAATGCCTTGGAGCTTGGTGTCCTGACGACAGCGCGAAGTGAAGATGGTAAGATACATATCACGTTGGATGTGGTATCAGAGTGCATTCAGCGAAGAGTCATAAAATATGATAAAGGCGGAGATAATCATTATGATACGATCTCTGCATTTATTAAGAGTATGCGGGGATCTGATCCTGATGCAGCCATTTATTATCTGGCCCGTATGCTTTATGCAGGTGAAGATATCAAGTTCATTGCCCGCAGGATCATGATCTGTGCGGCAGAGGATGTGAGCAATGCCGATCCCATGGCGCTCGTTGTAGCCACCAGTGCGGCGCAGGCGGTAGAACGTCTGGGAATGCCGGAAGCGCGGATCGTGTTGAGCCAGGCGGCTGCCTATGTAGCCAGCGCGCCGAAGAGCAATTCCGCTATCATGGCCATTGATAAGGCGATGGAGCTTGTGCGTACAGAAAAAACACCGGCGATTCCACCTTATTTACAGGATCGGCACTATAAGGGCGCCGAGAAGCTTGGCCGTGGAATCGGATATAAATATGCCCATGATTACCCGAATCATTATGTGGATCAGCAGTATCTGCCAGATCCCTATGTCGGGATGAAATTATACAACCCGGGAGAACTGGGACTGGAAAAAGAGAGAAAGGCCTGGCTCGACAGAATCAGGACACAGGAGGAGACAGAAGAATGAAACCATATCAGGAAATGAGCAGAGAAGAGTTATTACAGGAAAAAGAGTCACTGGAGCAGCAGTATAAAACATTTTGTGAAAAAGGACTGAAACTTGATATGTCCAGAGGTAAGCCTTCCAAAGCACAGCTGGATCTGTCTGAGCCGATGATGGATGTCCTGACAAGCGAGACTGCACTGGTAAGCCGTCTCGGAACCGATCTGAGAAACTATGGCGCGCTTGATGGAATCGATGAAGCAAAAGAGCTGATCGCAGAGATTCTGGATACCAATGCAGAAAATGTTATCGTATACGGCAATGCCAGCCTGAACATTATGTATGACTGCATTTCCCGTTCTATGATTCATGGTGTACTTGGAAATACTCCGTGGTGCAAGCTTGATAAAGTAAAATTCCTCTGTCCGGTACCTGGATATGACCGTCATTTTGCCATCACAGAGTTTTTCGGCATTGAGATGATCAATATTCCGATGGGAGAAGGCGGCCCGGATATGGATATGGTGGAAAAACTGGTCAGCGAGGATGAGTCTGTCAAAGGTATCTGGTGCGTTCCGAAATATTCAAATCCACTGGGAACTTCTTACTCAGAAGAGACGGTTCGCCGTTTTGCAAATCTGAAACCGGCAGCAAAAGATTTCAGAATCTACTGGGATAATGCATATTGTGTACATCATCTGTATGAGGAGAAACGTGACGAGATTCCGGATATCCTCAGTGAATGTGCAAAAGCAGGCAACCCGGATATGGTATATGAGTTCTGCTCTACTTCAAAAGTTACATTCTCCGGTTCTGGTATTTCCGGTCTTGCAACCAGTCTTGCCAACAAAGAGGACATCAAAAAACAGCTTGGCGTACAGACCATTGGATTTGACAAGATCAATCAGCTGCGTCATGTAAAATTCCTGAAAGACAGATCTGGTGTAGAAGCTCACATGATGAAACATGCAGCACTGATCCGTCCGAAATTCGAGATGCTCCTGAAAAAATTTGACAGCGAGCTGGCTGGTCTTGGCGTAGGCAGCTGGACAAATCCGAACGGTGGATATTTTATCACATATTTTGCAAATGAAGGCTGTGCAAAAGAGATCGTTGCGAAAGCAAAAGAGGCAGGTATGGTTATGACAGGCGCAGGCGCTCCGTATCCATACAAAAAAGATCCGAAGGATTCTGTCATCCGTATTGCTCCGACACTTCCGCCACTGGAAGAGCTGGAAGTGGCAGCAGATCTGTTTATCGTATGTGTAAAACTGGTAAGCGTATCAAAACTGCTGGAAGCTTAAGGATCTGCTAAAATTTTATGACAGGTCATGAAAGTTGAGGATTTTCTTGGACAGAGGGTGGGAGACTGTGTTATAGTTAGAACGAAATCAAAAGAGACAGTCGCCGGATGTTTCAATATATGGAAATATATCTGGACAGGTATTTGATGAAAATTCAAAATGTTGTCTGGCAGACCAGTCAAACTGTGTCTGTATGGAAAAAATCCGGTAAAGATGAAAAGCTGAATTGACAGGAGGATTAGGATGTTAGAAGCTGGAATTAAAGGAACAGGATCCGTAGAAGTTGTTCGTGAAAATACTGCAGCAGCAGTGGGAAGTGGAATGCTGGAAGTATTTGCTACCCCGATGATGATCGCACTGATGGAGAAAACCGCATGCGAGAGTGTTGCACCATATCTGGAAGAGGGAAGCGGAACCGTTGGTACAGAGCTGAATGTAAAACATGTGGCTGCTACCCCGATCGGTATGCAGGTTACCTGTGAGACAGAGCTGGTGGAAGTAGACGGACGCCGTCTTGTATTTCATGTAAAAGCAAGTGATGAAGCTGGTCTGATAGGCGAAGGAACCCATGAGCGTTTTATCATCAACAATGAGAAGTTCCAGAGCAAAGCCAATGGAAAATTAAATAAGTAAGACGATAGCTGTCAAAAATGTGTTTAACGTGTTTTTCAGATTATGAAAGTAATGACAAATAATCTGTGCGTGTAAATGAAAAAAGAACGTTGTCAGAAAGCATGGAAGTAATGAGGACTTCTGTGCCTGATTTCCCGGCAAGAAGGGATATCAGGCACTGCTTTTTCTGACAACGTTCTTTTTGTTTCTATGCTCATGAAAGAGATAAAAATAAAATTCCATATTTTAAAACAGGGATTATTTCGTAGACAGTCGGACAAAGTGCTGGTTCAGGGCATTGATGAACCATTGGATGGCAGGTCTGTCATCGTCAGCCTCGGATCTCCAGGCAACGCCCATGGCGCAGGCAGTATTGCTGCTGTCCAGTGGCACATAGGTCAGGGATGCGCTGAAATAGTTCCGAGTCTTACCAGGAAGGATGCTGATACCTAGTCCGGATTCTACCGCAAACAGGACTTCTTCCATGGAAGGATAGGTGTTTACGACCCGAGGTGTGAAGTTCAGATCCTTGCATACCTGTGTGATCTGACGGCTCATGTAAGCCGCTTTTTCCGGTTCAAACATAAGAAATGGTTCTGTGGCGATCTTTTCATAATCGATCTTCAGGCTTTGCAGACAGGGATGGTTAGATCGACAGATCAGACAGTAATGATCTTCGTGGATTTTTCTTGTATGATAGTGCTTCTGGTGCTTCAGATCTTCCATCAGTGAAAAATAAATATCAAAGGTTTCCTGCTCAAGAGAGGAGATCGCACCCAGCGCATCCAGTCGTTTCAGTGTGATCTCAATCTGCGGATACTGTCTGTGAAAATCTGAAATGACTTTCGGAAGAAAATATTTGCATGGACTGGCCAGATAGGCGATGGAAAGATGATCGTCTTTGAGAACCTGCGCATTGCGGAGCCGTTCTCTGCTGAAATATTCCAGATCAAGAAAACGCTTGGCATCATCCAGAAATATCTCTCCGGATTTTGTCAGGCTGACGCCGCGGGCAGTCCGATTGAACAGCTTTGTCCCCAGTTCCTGCTCCAGATCGGAGATCTGATGACTGATTGCCGGCTGCGTCATATAAAATTCTTTTGCCGTTTCGGAAAAGCTCAAATGCTTTGCTGCCGAAAGAAAATATTTTAATTGTGTAGTATTCATAAATGTCGTTCTCCTCGATATGAACCCCTATGTGTCAATCAGAAAATCAATGATTTCCCCCACGGAGGATTGCCGTATTATTTAGATAACTTCCCGGTGTGAAATATTTTTGTCTGTATGGTAAATGCATTACGCTATATTCTGCCATATGATATATAACTCCCCATTTTGCAAAACATAAAGATGATATGCAGCCATTTATCATACGAATGAATCACGATTGATTACAGTGTATCATGTATTTTAAAATTTAGCTATAAGGAATGTTTATATCTGGTGTTAAAAAGTGCAATTTCTCATATGTTTTGGATTGTGCTAAGATAGGTTTAGAGAAAAAATTATTAGGTATGTCAATGAAATACAGGTTTATAGGGAGAATCTTTATGAAAATGTAGAATATGACAAAAAATATTCTTATAACTAAATGGATGCCCACGACAATATAAATGGTATTTTTTGATCTTTCTGAAAAAATTTTAAGTATATAATGTATCACGGAATCTCCTGAATGAAGATTTTAGAGACAGATTTACTGGAAGAAAATTCCGGGCGTACATTATAAAAGGTTATGGAGGTTTTAAAATGAAATTTGAACATTTACTGAGCCCGATGAAAGTAGGAAATAAGGTGTACCGCAACCGTATCGTCAGTGCACCCATGGCATTTGGTCTGATCGTACAGAATCCGGATGCAAGAGAGTTCTCTTACCGGAAGCTTGAAGGACCGGCAAGAGGTGGAAATGCATGTGTAATAGTAGGAGAGACCGATGTCAACTTTGTAGACGCAGTACGAATCCCAGGATTCCGTCCGTTTGATTTTGCAAAACCGGAAGAGGATATGGATACATTCAATGCTGTTGCAGAGTATGCAAAACGTATTAAACGACATGGCGCTGTTGCTCTGGCTGAGCTGGTACACTGTGGAAAAGAGAAAGTTCCGTTCAGTCCGGAAGAGGAGTGTATCGGACCGGTAGAGACGGTAAACATTGCAGGCATCAAAGCACGTCCGATGACAAAGGATGATATGGACCGCATCGCCAATGATTTTGCAACTGCTGCTGTTTATATGAAAAAAGCAGGATTTGACGGTATTCTCGTACATGGCGGACATGGATTTATCTTTACCCAGTTCCTGTCCCCATTGATGAATACAAGAACGGACGAATACGGCGGATCTCTGGAAAACCGTGGCAGATTCCCTAAACAGATCTTAAAAACGATCCGTGAAGCAGTAGGAGAAGATTTCCTTGTAGAACTTCGAATCGATGGTACCGATCATCAGCCGGGCGGCATCACACCGGAAGAAACTGGAGAATTCATAAAATCTGTAGAAGAATATATCACTTCCGTACATGTAACCTGTGGTATTTACGAAGAGTCCGTAAAATCCGGTACAGAGAGCAGTATGTTCCATCCGCATGGTCTGAACATTGAGCCGGCCTCTATCGTAAAATCATATACAAAGCTTCCGGTTGGCGCAGTAGGCGGCATCAATTCTCCGGAAATGTGTGAAGAAGCGATCGCTTCCGGAAAAGTAGATTTCGTGATCCTTGGCCGTCAGATGCTGGCAGACCCGAATTTTGCACAGAAATGTATGGATGGAAATGAGGCACAGATCCGCAGATGTCTGCGCTGCTATAAATGTTTCCCGGGTTCTCCGGAGGAAGGCTATGATGATCTTCCGTTTACCAGTGAAGAACTTGCCCTTTATGTAGGTCATTGCACCATCAATCCGCTGGCACATCTTCCGTTTGATCCGGATGCGCTTCCGGCACCGAAGAAGCATGCAAAAGTGCTTGTGATCGGCGGCGGTCCTGCAGGTATGCAGACAGCGATGACAGCAGCAGACAGAGGACATCAGGTAACCATCGTGGAGAAATCTGACAAGCTTGGCGGACTGCTGTACTTTACCGATATCGATATCGATAAACCGGATCTGCGCAATTTCAAAGATATGCTGATCCGTGAAGTAGAGAACAGAGACATCAAAGTAGAATTAAATACAGAAGTTACACCAGAGTATATCAAAGCATTTGCACCAGATGCCGTTGTACTTGCTACCGGAAGCGTTCCGTCATGTCCTCCGATCAAAGGTATCGAGCATGCGCATCAGACGATGGCAGTGTATGATGGCACGGTAGAGTGCGGCAAAAAGATCGTTATGATCGGCGGCGGTCTGGTAGGATGCGAAACTGGATTATACCTGCAGAAGACCGGGCATGAAGTTACTGTCGTAGAGATGTTGGATCGTGTGGCAAACGAGTCCTTCGGTATGTACAGAGAAGCGCTTGTATGGGAGATGGAGAAAAATAATATGACCATGCTTCCGAAAACAAAATGTCTGGAGATCAAAGCGGATGGCGTTGTGATCGAAAATGCAGACGGCGTGCAGACACTGGAAGCAGACACCGTTTTATTTGCCCTCGGTATGAAATCTGTAGATGCATCTGCACTGGAAGCAGCTGCGAAAGAAGTCGGTGCAGAAGTCTTTACCGTTGGCGATGCCATCAAACCGGGTAAAGTCGATCAGGCGACAAGAAGTGGATATCTTGCAGGTGTGGATATCGCTAAATAATTGGTAAAACAGTATACTAGTATGTAAATGCAAAAGCTTCTGTCAGAGAACTTGTGCTCATGTTTTTCAAAATGATATTGAGAATGTATTGAAGTAGAGATACTTACAGGAAAAATGACAGGAACATTAAAAATGGTCAAAGGTATATAGAATTTGTAGAAGAAAAGCATTGTTATCAATCAGACAGCTGTTTCTGCACAGAAATGGCAGCTGAATGGTACAGTGCTTTTTCTTTCTATAGTTTTCAAGGTTATATTGAATTTATCCGGAAAAAGTTGTATGGAAATTACAACTTCAGAAGGGGGTATTGCCAATGAAATGCAGTAGACAGAAGAGCAAGATTAGCATATATAAAAATGCACAGCGATAAATCATAGCTGTGCATTTATACATGTCATATATTAGAAATGAAATGTCTTTTTATATTCGTGCTTGATACTGCGCCAGCGGAACAGGAGCATCAGCAACATGAAAATGATGCAGACAATGGACAATGCCAGTGTATATACGGTAAATGGCAGTGCCGGTGTCAGCACGAGAACTCCCGGAACAATGCCCATCATGCTTTCCAGTGACAGATACAGTGTCAATTCTTCATCGGACGTATCTGTTTTAAACAATGCAGATAGATACAGGCTTAGGAAGAGGTTGACAAGAGCGAAGGTTGGAAGCTGCAACGTGACGGACCATCCGTGCCAGCCAGAAAAAATGTCAATGGCCAGGTAAAAGATGCTCGTCCACAGAAAACAGGTAAATAATCGTCGCAGAATGCTGCTTTTTATGATCATTCCACGGACGATGCTGTTCCAGATAAACAGTGTGTTAATGCACATGATGATGATCCAGAAATTTTTATTCTGTGTAAATACATAGACCAGCGCATAGCACAGCATGGCGATGATGCAGATGATGTTAGATATATGCAGCAGTTTTGCCGGCAGATGTTTTTTATCTTTTGGAACTGGAAATACATCATCCGGTCTGGATTCCGTCCGTTTTGCTGGATCAGCAAACCAGACCAGTTTTTTGTCTGTTCTGCTTTTTGCCTGTTTCACATATTCTCTGCCCGATGCAATATCTGAATCAGTGGAAGAAGATAAAAGTGAGCTGCTTTCTGGCACTTCTTTTGAAGCAGTCTGTTGTATCGGATGGGTATTTTTGTCGATACAGACAGCGGGTGTATTTGTGTTGATCGTGACATCTACGTCCATTGCACGCAGTTCTTCGAAAAATGCATAGATCACGGTCACATCCAGAAACGCTTCTGTAAATCCGATGACCATGCGGTCGTGGAAGGAACAGCATTCTGCCTGAATGCTCTGAGTGGAAGAGTACAAACCCATCTGTTGAATATAGGGTTCCATGCTCTCCGGGAATACGATTCTTCCAAGGTTGGAAAAACAACCGGTCACAAACCGTTTGGTAAGGAAATTGATAAAGCGTAGTCCCGGATCTTTCAGAAATAAAGGAACTAGCCGCATGGGCATGATCCGTTCAAAAGATCCTAGGGAATTGATCTTTCCCGCAAGGTTTTCCTGCGTGATGACATCTGCAAATTCCTGTACTACGGCCTGACAGATCTGCTCTAACGAATCATCCTGACTTTGTGGCTGATAGGTAATGGGCAGGATTGCAAAAAAATTCCGTGTTGTGTCAGAGGGAAAGAAATTCCGCAGATTGATGGGGATGTCGATGACCAATGTTTTGCGGATCTCCCGGTCTGACAGATTTTTGATGATGGAGCGGATAAATACAGCGACCAGAAACTGTGTCATGGTGGCATGGTATTTATGTGAAAGCTCCAATATTTTTTTTGTGGAGATAATGCCTTCTGTTACATTGATATCCAAGTCGGGTCGGCGTTTGGAACGCAGGATCCAGACCAGTTTTTTTGACTTATCCCGGGTATCTTTTTCGCCGGTGTAATATTCTTCAAATGCATCGGTATCCATATCGGAGATATCCAGCGGATTGTCCAGCAGCGGATCATCCAGTGGAAGTGTGTCCGGATGCAGAATATTTAAATATGCCGCCAGAATAGATTTTAAAAAGACAATGCCACCTGCTCCGTCTGCCAGGACATGGAAGATTTCCAGATTGATCCTTTTTTTGTAGTAGGTAACGGAAAAAAGCAAATTGTGATGCCCGGAACGGTACAGTTGGGAACAGGGAGACTCAAATTCTTCCTGAACCACCGGTTTCTGGCTGCTGTTTTCCATATAATACCAGAACAATCCTTTTCGCAGGATCTTTCGGAATTGTGGAAATTGCTTCAAAGCCTGTTCGACGGCACTTTGCAGCGCCTCCGGACAGACGTCTTCTTTCAGTTCGCAGTAAATGCGAAATACACGTGTTTCTGAATTTTCCACTGTAGATGGAAAGATTTTGGCAGCATTGTCAAGCTTGCTCCATTTTTTCATGGTAATGATTATCTCCTTACGGAAGTATAATAAAGAAGCGTTCCCCTGTTTTGGTAGCTTCTTTTGCAGCTTCTGTTTTTATATTATGATTAGACTGTGTGTTCCCGGTGTATACCATGGAAGAGTCCGGACTTTCATAATGTTATACTTAGTGTAAGAGTTTCTTATGCTACTGTCAATGGCATAGCGAAAAGTATGCAGAAAAAAGTTTACAGGGCAGGGGAAAATTGATATAATGGGGAGAAAACGAAATTATGATATCTGTATCCTGGAGAAAATCTGTTTTACATTACAGCAACTGAAACCGGGTGCAGAAGCTGATACACAAAGAAACGATACATCATATATTAAAGGAGAATCTACAGATGAGCAAAGAGCTGGAGAAAACCTATAATCCAAAAGATCTGGAAGACCGGTTATATGAAAAATGGGAGGCAAATAAGTATTTTCATGCGGAAGTAGACCGCAGCAAAAAGCCATTTACCATTGTAATGCCACCTCCAAATATTACCGGACAGCTGCATATGGGACATGCGCTGGACAATACGATGCAGGATATCCTGATCCGTTATAAGAGAATGCAGGGCTATTCCGCACTGTGGCAGCCGGGTACGGATCATGCAGCCATCGCTACAGAGGTTAAAGTTATCAATAAATTAAAAGAGCAGGGCATTCAGAAGTCTGATCTGACAAGAGAAGAGTTCTTAAAACATGCCTGGGACTGGAAAGAAGAGTACGGCGGACGTATTGTAAAACAGCTGAAAAAGCTGGGTTCCTCTGCTGACTGGGAGAGAGAACGTTTTACCATGGACGAAGGCTGTTCAGAGGCAGTCAAGGAAGTATTTATCCGTCTGTACGAAAAAGGATATATCTACAAAGGTTCCCGTATCATCAACTGGTGCCCGGTATGTAAGACATCTATCTCTGATGCGGAAGTTGAGCATGTGGAGCAGGCCGGACATTTCTGGCACATCAAATATCCGATCGTCGGAGAGGAAGGCCGTTTCGTAGAGATCGCTACGACCCGTCCGGAGACTATGCTGGGAGATGCGGCAGTTGCTGTAAACCCGAAAGATGAGAGATATCAGGATATTATCGGAAAGACATTGCTGCTTCCGATCGTAAATAAAGAGATTCCGGTCATTGCTGATGAATATGTAGATAAAGAGTTTGGTACCGGCTGTGTGAAGATTACACCGGCTCATGACCCAAACGATTTTGAAGTTGGAAAACGCCATAACCTGCCGGAAATCAACATCATGAATGATGATGCCACCATCAATGAAAATGGCGGCATTTATGCAGGCATGGATCGTTACGAGGCAAGAAAAGCTATCGTTAAGAAACTGGATGAGATGGGACTTCTTGTAAAAGTTACAGATCATGTACACAATGTAGGTACTCATGACCGCTGTAAAGCGACCGTAGAACCGCTGATCAAACCGCAGTGGTTTGTAAAAATGGATGAGCTTGCAAAACCGGCCATTGAGTCTCTGGAATCCGGCAGACTGAAATTCGTTCCGGAAAGTTTTGGAAAGACATATATGCACTGGCTGGAAGGCATCCGTGACTGGTGTATTTCCCGTCAGCTCTGGTGGGGACACCGTATCCCGGCGTACTACTGTGAAGAGTGCGGCGAGATGGTGGTAGCAAAAGAGATGCCAGAGAAGTGCCCGAAGTGTGGATGTACCCATATGAAACAGGATGAGGATACTCTGGATACCTGGTTCTCTTCTGCACTGTGGCCGTTCTCTACCCTTGGCTGGCCGAATAAGACCGAAGAACTGGATTATTTCTATCCGACAGACGTTCTGGTAACCGGTTACGATATCATCTTCTTCTGGGTTATCCGAATGGTATTTTCTGCTCTGGAACAGACCGGCAAGGAGCCGTTCCATACCGTTCTGATCCATGGTCTTGTAAGAGATTCTCAGGGACGTAAGATGAGCAAATCTCTTGGAAACGGTATCGATCCGCTGGAGGTTATCGACAAATACGGTGCAGATGCGCTGCGTCTGACACTGATCACTGGCAATGCGCCTGGAAATGATATGCGTTTCTACTGGGAGCGTGTAGAGTCCAGCCGTAACTTTGCCAATAAAGTATGGAATGCATCCAGATTTATTATGATGAATCTGGGGGATGAGCAGCCGACAGAGCCAAAACTGGATGATCTTCTTCCGGTAGACCGCTGGATCTTATCAAAAGTAAATACTCTGACAAAAGA
The DNA here is from genome assembly GCA_905193415.1 of uncultured Roseburia sp. GTDB lineage: Bacteria > Bacillota > Clostridia > Lachnospirales > Lachnospiraceae > Brotonthovivens. The sequence goes on along the minus strand of CAJJOP010000012.1, from coordinate 21,188 downwards.
TGTAACAGAGAACATGGATAAATATGAGCTTGGAATTGCAGTTCAGAAAGTCTATGATTTTATATGGGAAGAGTTCTGCGACTGGTATATCGAGATTGCAAAAGTACGTCTTTACAAGAAAGAAGAGAATCCGAAAGCTGCAAATGCTGCTCTCTGGACTTTAAAGACAGTTCTGACAAATGCGCTGAAGTTGCTGCATCCGTATATGCCGTTTATTACAGAGGAGATTTATTGCACTCTTTGTCCGGAAGAGGAGACAATTATGCTGGCATCCTGGCCGGAGTATACAGATAAATGGGTATTCTCTGTTGCGGAGGCTGCGGTAGAAAAAGTAAAAGAGCTGGTTAGGGGCATCCGTAATATCCGTTCAGAGATGAATGTTCCGCCAAGCAGAAAAGCAAAATACTATATCGTATCAGAAGATGGAATGCTGCGTATGCTGTTTCAGAGCAGCGTAGACCGGTATGCACATCTGATTTCTGCAAGTGAAGTCATTGTTCAGGAGGATAAGACCGGTATTCCGGATGATGCAGTATCTGTTGTAATCACAAATGCTGTAGTGTATATTCCACTGGAAGAGCTGGTAGACATGGAAAAAGAGAAAGAACGTCTGACAAAAGAGAAAGCCAAACTGGAAAAAGAACTGGCTCGTTCTAATGGCATGTTAAATAATGAAAAATTCTTAAGCAAAGCTCCACAGGCAAAAGTTGATGAGGAAAAAGCAAAACTTGAGAAATACAAACAGATGATGGCAGATGTGGAAGCACGTCTTGCGCAGCTGGGCTGATCAAAACAGAAGAAAATCCTGTAAATACGGATGTGCATGTGCGTTGAAAAATGATATTTTGTAAACATCCGAACAGGTTGAAAATAAACCAGACAATGGGAAAATCCCGGTTGTCTGGTTGTTTTCTTGTAATTGCGTATTACTGGGACAGTAATATATGTATGCAGGAATAAGGATGGTCTGAGAAGTCTGAAAAGGATGTTATTACTGGTATTGGATATATGAAAACCAGTAACAGGATTCGTCCAACAGTAAAAGGAGTAACTGTATTGGATACATTTGAGAAAGTAGTAGAATATCTTTATGATATTCCCCGTTTTACAAAAAAGAACAGTCTGGATCATACAAAAGCTCTTCTGAAAGAGCTGGGGGATCCACAGGAAAAATTTAAGATTCTACATGTAGCTGGCAGCAATGGAAAAGGAAGCGTCTGTATGTTCCTGAACTGTATGTTGCAGAAGACAGGGAAAAAAGTAGGACTTTTTACATCTCCTCACCTTGTGGATATCAGGGAAAGATTCCAGATCGATGGGCAGATGTGTGGAAAAGAAGAATTTTTGACCGCTTTTTCTATTGTGGAGCAGGCTGTGGAAAAGATGCAGAAAAAAAATTTGCCCCATCCTACATTTTTCGAGATTATTTTTGCAATTGGAATGGTAATATTTGCAAGGGCAGATGTGGAATATGTTGTATTGGAAACCGGTCTGGGAGGCAGATTGGATGCCACCAATGCAGTAGCGCATCCGATACTTACGATCATTACTTCTATCAGTCTGGAACATACAGAATATCTGGGCGATACAATCGTGCAGATTGCCGGGGAAAAGGCAGGCATTATAAAACCAGGCATACCAGTCGTATATGATGGTACAGAAGAAGCGGCGGCAGCAGTTATTGCACAGCGAGCAAAAGAACTTTCCTGTCCGGTCTGTGAGATTTCTTCTCAAATGTGTAAAATCAATGAAATTAAGAGAAATTTTATTGATTTTTGTCTTTTGACTGAGTATGATAATGGGACAAGATGGAAAATTCCTTTTGTGGCAGATTATCAGACCAGGAATGCGGCACTGGCAATTACCGGAATCAGGATGTTGCAGCAGCTGAACAAGGGAAAAATGGATAAGATGGATTCTGTGATAGAAGAGTTAACAGATGCACAGGCTGCAGATGCTCTGATGCATGCCCGTTGGCCTGGCAGAATGGAAGAGATCCTTCCGGAGGTATATCTTGACGGAGGGCATAACGTGGCCGGAATCCGGGAATTTATCAAGACAGCATCCCGCCTTGTAAAAGAAGATAAGATATCTCCGATTCTGCTGTTTTCCATGGTTAAAGACAAAGATTACAGCCATGCGGTGGAGATCCTATCCAGCGAAATGTGTTGGAATCAGATTATCGTAACCTCGATTCCAAATGCCAGAGGTCTGTCCGTGCAGGAATTGGAGCAGGTTTTCCTGCAGGTACAGCAAGATAATATCTGTGGAATTACAGATTGTGGGAAGGCTTTTGAAGCTGCAATGGATGCAAAAAAAGTGGGACAGAAACTGTTTTGTACAGGTTCATTATATTTTGTGGGAGCTTTAAAGGAATATCTTCAGACAAAGGAAAGGAGCAGTCAGAATGATCAATTTTGAAGAAGAACTGAAAAAATATAAACCAAGTGTAGAAATCGAGGATGCGGAGGATGCGATCTATCATCGTGATATGACAGATATGATGGATATTCTTCAGGAAATGTTGAAAGAAAACAAAAATAAGTAATAAGCAGTGGAGGCAGAATATGTATTGTTATTATTGTGGTTCTGAGCTTGACAGTACGGATACCTGTCCATCCTGTGAAGCAGATGTACGGATGATCAAAAAGATTCAGTCCGCTTCCAATTACTGTTATAATGAAGGACTGGCAAAAGCAAAAGTCCGTGATTTGAGCGGTGCAGTGGAGGAACTGAAACGAAGCCTGAAATTTGACAAAATGAATATGAATGCCAGAAATCTCCTGGGACTCATATACTATGAAATGGGAGAATCTGTAGATGCCATTAGTGAATGGGTCATCAGTAAAAGTCTGATCCCGGAGCGGAATCCAGCCAGTGAATATCTCAATGATGTACAGAGTAGCAGCTCACGGATGGAATCCCTGAATCAGACGATCGCAAAATTTAACCAGGCGCTGACTTATTGTCAGCAGGGGGATGACGATCTTGCAATCATTCAGCTGAAAAAAGTGCTGTCTTTGAATCCGAGACTTGTAAAAGGAAATCAGTTACTGGCACTGTTATATATGAAGCAGGGAAAATACGATCTGGCAAAGAAATCATTGAAGGCAGCAGGGCGTATTGATACAAATAATACGCAGACGCTTACGTATCTGCGGGAATGTAATCGTCAGCTGCGTGCCAGTGGAAAACGTAGTGCGGATAAAGATGATAAAGATATCGTTTCCTATGAAAGCGGTAATGATCTGATCATACGTCCGAGTAAATTTGGAGAGAGAAGCACGCTGGTTTCGGTTGTAAACCTTCTGATCGGAGCTGCGATCGGTATTGCGGTTGTATGTTTTCTTGTAATTCCAGGTGTGAAACAGAGTGCAAAAAGAGATGCGAATAATGCAGTTGTAAAGGCAAATGAAAATGTTTCTACGAGAGAACAGGATATAAAAAGTCTGAATGAACAGATCAGTGACCTGAACAGTCAGATCGAGCAGTATAAAACAGATAGTGCGAATGTAGAACAGAAGATCAGTTCTTATGAGAACCTGCTGACTGCTTATATTTCATATGCAGGCAAAGACTATGAGGCTGCCAGCACTTCTCTGGAATCCGTACAGGAAGATAATCTGAGTGATAACGCAAAAACGATTTACAATCAGGTATTTAATTCTGTAAAAGATGAAGTATTAGGTAAGAAATATACGGATGCAATGAAAAAATATCTTGCAAAGGATTATGATACTGCCATTAATGAATTTACAGAGATCATTCAAATGGATGAAAATTATAATGATGGTAAAGCTATATATTATCTTGCACATAGTTATTATCAGAAAAAAGATGGTACCAATGCAATGGTGTGGTTCCAGAAAGTTGTGGATGGAAGCATAAACAGCAGTGCTGAGAAAAAGACAGCAAAAGGTTGTATTGATAATATGAATAAAAATCCGGGAGAATACGGTATAGCAGCAGGAACGGATACAACTTCTGGAGATACGGCAGACACTAACAATAACGACTAGTATAACAATAGATTGTTTATCAGACTTATTATGCTGAATATTTCAGATGATATCATTATAAAAACAGACAGGAAATAAAGTCTGATTCATAAAAAATTGTTATAGCGGGATAAAATTTTATAAACACAGATTACAAAAGACGTCATGAAAAAGATACATGACGTCTTTTTGTATATCGTGATTTCGACATGTTATACAGATGAAGAGATAGCAAAAATGGTAGGATCAGAAAATTGCATAAAGAGGATGAATACAGAGTTTTTATGCAAAATAAAAATAGAAGGTGTGAAGAGATGGAATGTCATTATGAAGTAAAAGAAACAGATCTTACGGTGTATGTACCAAAGGAACTGGATCATCATGTTGCAAAAAAAATACAGGAGGATGTGGATCTGATGATCGATATGTACAGTATCCGGTGTGTGATCTTTGATTTTTCAGCAACCGATTTTATGGACAGTTCTGGAATTGGAGTGCTGTTGGGAAGATGCCGTAAATTAAAATTTACCGGGGGAGAGGTTGTTGCAGTGAATTTGAAAAGCAAACGGGTACAGAAAATATTTTCCATGTCAGGGTTGCATCAGTTGATCCGGGTGGAAGAAGAGGGGGTAGACTAATATGGGACAACAGAATGAAATGCAGATCGTATTTGATGCGAAGTCAGAAAATGAAGGGTTTGCAAGGGTTGCAGTGGCTGCTTTTATCAGTCCGCTGGATCCGACGATGGATGAACTGTCGGATATTAAGACGGCTGTTTCAGAAGCTGTAACAAATTGTATCATTCATGGGTATGGCGGGAAAATGGGAAAGATTTTTTTAGAATGTGTATTAGAAGACCGAAATCTTACTGTTACGATCACAGATGAAGGTGTGGGAATTCCGGATATCCGGCAGGCTATGGAGCCATTGTTTACAACGAAGCCGGAACTGGAACGTTCGGGAATGGGATTTGCGTTCATGGAAGCTTTTATGGATGATATAGAAGTATATTCCAGCCCGGGAAAAGGAACAAGAGTTGTGATGTATCGTAAGATTGGCGGGTGAATGCAGAATGTCCCGGACGATGGAACTGATCATATTGTCACAGCAGGGAGATAAGGATGCTAGGGATACATTGGTAAGAGAAAATACCGGACTGGTATGGAGTATAGTACACCGTTTTCCGGGGCGTGGATGTGAAGCAGAAGATCTGTTTCAGATTGGGGTCATTGGACTGATGAAAGCCATTGACCGGTTTGATACAAGCTACGATGTTCGATTTTCTACATATGCAGTCCCATTGATCATGGGTGAGATCCGAAGATATTTCAGGGATGAAGGTATGATAAAAGTCAGTCGGACGTTAAAGGAAAATCACTGGAAGATTGTACAGGCAACGCAGCAGATGCAGAAACAACTGGGAAGGGAGGTAACTCTGAAGGAGCTGTCTGAAGCGATCGGATTGCTCCCAGAGGAAATTGTAATGGCAATGGAGGCAAATGCACAGGTGGAATCATTAAATCAGCCGATTGGAAATGCAGAGGGAAAAGAATTGTATCTGGAGGATCAGATTACAGATGGAATGAATGAAAGGGATACGGTGGATGACCGTATCTTTTTGGAACAGCTGATATCAAAACTAAGCCGTACGGAACGGGAGCTTATTTATATGAGATATTATCTGGATTGTACACAGACGGCAGTGGCAAAAGAACTGCATATGACACAGGTGCAGGTTTCCCGTTTGGAGAAAAAACTGTTGCAGCGTATGCGGGAAGAAGCAGGGCAGCAGAAAATAAAATAATGAAATAAATATGAATAATTAAATAATAATGACGCATACTATGTGCACAATATGAAAAATCAATAAAAGGATGTGTGCAGATATGGGTCATAAAAAATATCGTATCTGCCTCCTGATGGTAGCGGTTGCCGCTACTGTAGGAGGCATTTTATATTACTGCTTCTGTATAAAGGAGGATGAAACAATGGAAAAAGGCACGCTAGTAAAGCAGATGCAGCAGACGGGAGAAAAATTAAAAGAGGCAGGACGCAGTGTGAAAGAAGATATGGCGCAGGCATTTTCAAGCTCGGGAAGAACGATCAAGGAGACTGCTGTTGAGATAAAAGAAGATATGGAGGATGTGGCAAGAACTGCGAAAGAAGATATAGAAGATAAGGCTGACCTGGTAAAGGATGACATGAAAAATATGGCATCTGTTGTAACGGAAAATGCGAAAGATGTGGCATCTACTGTAAAACAGGATATGAAAAATATTACTGAAGCGGTAACAGGAAATACGAAACAAACAGATGGTACATCGGATTCTGAAAAAGATTTAAAACAGACAGAAACTGCGTCTGCATTCAATGGGAAAGTGTGGAATATGAATGACGAATGAGACATTATATGTGAAGATTGAGCAGAATGTTCTTGTGAAAAAGTCAACGGTCTGTTTTTGCGATGTAGGGAAATTTGTCTGCGCCAGGAAGGATATTCTGCGTCAGGTCAGGCAGATGGTATTGTATCGTTTTCGGGGAAAGAGGAAAAAACAGGTACAGACTTTTTCTGTTCTGCTGTTGATACAGATGATACAGGAAAAGTATCCGGGTATTACGGTAAATAATCTGGGTGCACCAGATTTTATCGTGCATTTTGTTTCGAAAGAAGAACCAAAGGGATGGCAGTTTTTAAAAACTTGTCTTATCTGTGGCGTATTGTTTTTCGGAGCGGCATTTATGATCATGACGTTTATTACGGATGTGTCTGTGACGGACGTGTTTGATCAGTTTTATCAGCAGGTTACGGGAAAAAATGCGGTAGGAATTAACAGTCTCGAGATTGGCTTTTGTATCGGTCTTCCGGTGGGCATTCTCATTTTTTACAATCATCTTGGAAAGAAAAAGCTGACAGACGATCCTACACCGGTGCAGGTTGCCATGCGGAAATATGAGCAGGATGTGGATACCACCTATATCGAATCCAGCAGCCGGGAAGGAAAATCGGTGGATGTGGAGTAGATTTATGAAAAAAAGTCTGTAATCGATTTTTCCTGCTTACAAACTTATTTATACCAGAAACAGGCAGTGAGAGAATAAGGAAAAGCTGTTCTGGGCGGAAGGGATGGTAGAACAATGTGGGAAAAAGAAATCGTACTGTTTTTCATCGGCCTCATATCCGGGACAGCTGCTGCAGCAGGAACCTTTGCTCTGCTGACCAGTGTTGGCGTGGTGCCAAGGATGGCGGGAAAGAGTAGTACAGCGATCCATGTGCGGCTGTATGAGACTATTTTAGTGATTGGCGGGGCGGCAGGAACGGTCGTTGCCATTTTTGAGGATCTTCCGATTCCGGTGGGATCCTGGCTGCTTCTGGTATCCGGCGTGCTGGCCGGATGTTTTGTAGGATGTCTTTCGGCAGCACTGGCAGAGGTCTTGCAGGTGTGGCCGGTTTTGTTTCGGCGCATGGGATTGAAGGCAGGATTAAATGCAGGAATGTTCTGCTTTGCACTGGGAAAATTTGTGGGAGCGCTGTATTTTTTATGGTATTGTTTCCAAAGTGAAAATCAGGGAAAGTAGAAAAACAGACAACATTCGCATGGAGAAAAACTACAGATGAAACAGAGACTATTTGTATGAAGTAAATTTGTGGAAGAAAAAATGTGGAGTAAAAGTGGAGAAGAAAATGGAAAAAAGACAGATTAAAAAGAGTGGACAGATAGAGGAAGAAAAGAAGATTGAGGGCGAGAAGGATCCGCAGAAAAAACAGGAAAAATATGATAAGCTGATCCGGGAAGTTACTCCAAACTACTGTCTGCCTTTGAATATGTTTAAGGCATTTTTGGTAGGAGGATCCATCTGTACGGTTGGGCAGATATTTTTAAATAGTGGACAGGCGCTGGGACTGTCAAAAGAAGAGGCCGGTTACTGGACCAGTTTGCTTCTTATCCTTGCCAGTGTAATCCTTACAGGATTGAACATATATCCTTCCTTTGCCAAATTTGGCGGAGCCGGGGCGTTGGTGCCGATCACAGGATTTGCCAATGGTGTGGCATCTTCTGCTACAGAATACAAACGGGAAGGACAGGTGTTTGGTATCGGCTGTCAGATATTCGGAATTGCCGGACCGGTAATTTTGTATGGGATTTTTACAAGCTGGGTGTTGGGAGTGATCTACTGGATTTTAAAATGCCTTGGGATAGTCTAAAGATGGCAGAAAATAGTCAGAATTTATCATATACTGATCAGATATACTCTGGATTACTGAAACAGCTATCTGGATTGTTTCAGTATAAAAAATTTGGTATACTGTTGTGCATATAACGTGAGCAGTCATTATCTGATGAGAGGATAAATGAATGATAAAACAGGAAGGCAGACGATCCAAAGCAGTTGTTGCAGATGAAATTCTGACTCTGACCAAAAGCAGCTTGCTGATGCATTTCCGGTTTCTGGGTCCTGCCTTTTCGGCGGTAAAGACAGAGGCGCAGGAAGAGGGGACATTTTCATGTGACGGAAAATGTATCTGTTATGCACCGGATTTTGTGATCGAGCATTATAAAACAGAAAAAAATCATATAGACCGCCTTTATCTGCACAGTATATTTCACTGTCTTCTGCGACAGATACATAAAGATACCGTTCATATGGATGAATTATGGGATTTATCCTGCGACATCGTAGTGGAATCTATTTTGCTGAGTCTGAATCAGTCATTTTTACATTTGGCAAAAGATGCTTTTCAGAATGCTGTGCTGGAAGAACTCCGAGAAAAAGTTCCTTGTCTGACGGCGGAAGTACTCTGGAAGTATTTTCGGAAAAATCCGCTTTCCAAACAGGAACTGCAAAAACTACAGGAACTGTTCAGCATGGATGATCATGAGGCATGGAAGGTGCAGGCAGGAAAATCTGAGCAGTCGGATGAATCGCAGTATGCTCTGCGGGAGCGGGAAGATCTGGATAACGAGCTGACAAAAGAAGGCTGGGAGAAGCTTAGCCGGAAGGCTTTGGTGGAATTACAGGATTTTCAGAAGCATTCGGATATGAATACGGAATCTCTGCTCCAGAATCTGCAGATCGTTAATCGGAGAAGATATGATTACAGCCATTTTCTGAAACGTTTTTTTACCCTGCATGAAACGATGCAGGTAAGTCCGGATACCTTTGACTATATTTTTTATACATATGGATTGAAAATGTATGGAAATGTACCTTTGATCGAACCACTGGAATACCGGGAGGGCGGAAAGATACGGGAATTTGTGATCGTGATTGATACTTCTGCTTCGGTAAAAGGTGAGTTAGTACAGAAATTTCTGGAACATACATTTCAGATTCTTTTACAACAGGAACATTTTTTTGCGCGGACACATATCCGGCTGATCCAGTGTGACAGCGAGATTCGGGAAGACCGGAAGATCTGCTGTATCCAGGATGTCAGGGACTGTATGGAAAATTTTGTGATCCGTGGTCTGGGAACGACAGATTTTCGACCGGCTTTTCAGTATGTGAAGCAGTTGCAGGAGTCCGGAGAGCTGAAACATTTAAAGGGGATGCTTTATTTTACGGACGGAGAGGGCATCTATCCGGAACAGAAGCCACCCTTTGAGACGGCATTTGTCTTTTTAGAGGAATATATGAAGGAACCCAAAGTGCCGGTGTGGGCGATCCGGATGATCTTAGGTGAAGAAGTTCTGGAACAAAAAGCAGCAGGGATATCGGATTAAAACAGGAATTTTACGGATGCTTTTTGGTAAAAATGGAAAAACCAGAAAAAAGAAGAGGAAATTAGCAGATGACAGAACAGCAGAATATTTCCGGGCAGCTGACGCAAAGCACACCGGAGGAATTTGAAATTACAGGAAATGTATTGACATCATATAAAGGAAATGCGCAGGAAGTTACGGTTCCGGATGGAATAACCGTAATCGCAGATGGCGCATTTTACGGGTGTACAGTGCAGATTATTCATTTGTCGGAAAGTGTGATACAGATTGGAAGAAGTGCATTTTCAGAATGTATGAAATTACAATCCATCAATTTTCCACAGCGCCTGGAAGTAGTGGCGGATGCTGCATTTGAACATTGTCCGGCGTTGGTGGAGGTTTTTCTCCCAGATAGTGTGCAATATCTTGGAAGGATGGCTTTTTCAAAATGCATTTCTCTCAGAACAGTAAAGATGCCTGCCGGTTTACATGTCATTGCTCACGGAATGTTTATGGGGGATGCAGAATTAACGAACCTTACATTACCGGATTTTGTAACCGGAATAGAGGATTTTGCATTTTACATGTGCTGTTCATTGGAAGAGATGTATCTGCCGGATCTGACGGTGGATATAGGTCCGCATACATTATATGGATGCAAAGGATTAAAACGGGGACATATAAAAGGGATCAATCTTACAAGATTTGGTCCAGACGAGTGTATGATCTTTGCGTTACTGTATCTTTCTACACGGGAAAAATACTCGTATTGGGAAATGGTCATGTATGAGAGTTTTATCCATGAGTACAGGGACCGGGTATTTCGCCGGATACTGGATGCTGGAAGTCAGGATGCATTGCATGCGATCGTACATATGGATATGGTGGATGCGGTCTGTCTGGAAAAATGGAGTGAGGCAGCGCGTGCTTCCGGAAATCTTGAATTTACGGCAAAATTATTACAATACAGACAGGAATTGTTTTCCGAACCGGAAGACATGTGGGAAATCTAATGAATATAAGAGAAGCAAAAGAACAGATCAAGAAAACAATGAAGGCCTATTTTTCTAAAGATGAAAAGGGCGATTATTATCTCAGTCGGGAAAAACAGAGACCGGTATTTCTGATGGGACCTCCGGGAATCGGTAAAACGGCGATCCTGCATCAGGTGGCAGAAGAGTTGGGTGTGGGACTGGTATCCTATTCGATTACCCATCATACAAGGCAGAGTGCGCTTGGTCTGCCGTTTATTGTAGAACGTACATTTGGCGGAAAAAAATACCAGATGACGGAATACACCATGAGTGAGATTGTTGCATCGGTATATCGGGAGATCGAAGATCATGGACATAAAGAGGGTATTCTCTTCCTGGATGAGATGAATTGTGTATCAGAAACGCTGGCTCCGGTCATGCTCCAGTTCTTGCAGTATAAGACATTTGGCATGCATGCGATCCCGGAAGGATGGCTTGTTGTAACGGCAGGAAACCCGCCGGAATACAACAGTTCGGCAAGAGAGTTTGATCCGGTAACCTGGGACCGACTGAAACGGATCGATGTGGAACCGGATTTGAAGGCATGGACTGCATATGCGGCAGAACGCCAAGTGCATCCGGCGGTACGGTCTTATCTGGAACTGCATCCGGAACATTTTTACAGTATGGAGCATACCGTAGATGGAAACAATTTTGTAACGGCGAGAGGATGGGAGGATTTGTCTTCTATGCTGCGTCTGTACGAATTAAATGATATTGAGACAGATCCAGAGTTGTTTGGACAGTATCTGCAAAGCAGAGAGATCGCGGAAAATTTTGGGATTTATTATGACCTGTATATGAAATACCGTTCGGATTATCAGATTTCCGGTATTTTGAATGGAACGGCAAAACCGGCAATTCTGGACAGGGCGAAAGAGGCTCCTTTTGATGAAAGGATCACATTGACGGGTATGCTCTCTGATGCGGTAAGAAAAGCGCTGCATCAGGTTATGAAAGAAGAAGAGGAACTGCTTGCAGTCAGAGATTTTCTGCGGAAACAAAAAGAAGCGCCAGAAGATCCGGAAGTTTTTGCCAGAGAGAAAGCCTCCTATCAGGAACGGGTGGTTGGATTGAAAGCACGGACACAGCAGGTGCAGGAAAATCTGGATCATACACTGACATTTCTGGCTCAGGCTTTCGGACATGGAACGGAGATGCTGCTTGTAATGTCTGATCTGACCGAAGATAAGATGAGCAGTCGTTTTCTTGGCAGACATGGAAGTGATACATATCAGAAATACAGTGCCCTTATGATGGTACAGGATCGCAGAGATCAGATCTTAAATGAGTTGTTATCTTGACAAAATGCAGGTGGAATGGTATTATCCGATTTTATAGTAGCCTATAAGAATGGCAGGTATATATAACTGTTGGCAGGAAATGAAAGCAGGAGAGTTGATATGCCTGCATAATTGAGGAATGGTACATGTTGATTGTGAACTGTTTTGTTTAGGATAGAATATATGATGAAAAAGAGGAGCGGTAACATTGGGAGAAGATAAAAAGAAATATGAGATTGATGACATTGTAACGAAGATTCTGGATGACTATAATGATGACCGTATTATCAATAAGGTAGAGCTTTTTGACCAACCGGATAAAGAGGTTATCATAGAGATGATCGATAAATTAATGAAGATCATTTATCCGGGATTTTTCCGTGAAAAAGTGTACCGTTATTATAACGTAAAGAATCGTCTGGCTGTTCTTCTGGAGGATGTAATGTACAATCTGAACAAGCAAATCTGTATTGCATTGCGTCAGAAATCGGAAAATCAGGGACGTTCCAATGAAGAAATGGAAGAAGAAGCACAGAATATCTGCTTTAAATTCTTTAAAAAACTGCCGAAGATCCGCGAATATGTGGAGACAGATGTGCAGGCTACTTATGATGGAGATCCGGCTGCATTTAATAAAAATGAGATTATTCTGGCATATCCGGGACTGTACGCGATCACGGTCAGCCGTATCGCACACGTTTTGTATAAGCTGGAAGTGCCGTTGATCCCGAGGATCATGTCTGAGCATGCTCACAGCAATACCGGAATCGATATCCATCCGGGCGCTACTATTGGAAAATATTTCTTTATCGATCATGGAACAGGTATCGTTATCGGAGAGACCACGGTTATCGGAGAGAATGTAAAGATTTATCAGGGTGTAACTCTTGGTGCGCTTTCTACAAAAGGCGGTCAGCATTTGAAAGGCGTCAGACGTCATCCAAAGATTGAGGACAATGTGATCATTTATTCCGGTGCGTCCATACTTGGAGGAGATACTGTGATCGGTGCAAATTCTGTTATTGGCGGTAATGCATTTATTACGCAGTCCATCGAGCCGGGCAGCAGAGTCAGCATTAAAAACCAGGAGCTTAATTTTATGCCGGGAGAAGAGAAGGAGATCCAGTCCAGTGATCTGGAGCAGGATGCAAGCTGGTTTTATATCATATAATGAGCGCAAGAGAGTCAACATGCTCGCATGATTGACGAACGGCGAATGATATTATGAAAGTATTAAATTTTCGAAGATCAATATAGGAAATATTTTTGAAATTCAGCATTTTTAACAAAGGATTTTTAACCAGATAAAGATGAAAAATGCCTGATTTTATGCGTATTTTTAAAATTGAATAGGAAAAATAAGAGAAGACGACTGTTTCAAAATAGCAGAATGCATAAGAAACAGCCGTCTTTTTTTACTGCTTTTTTACTTGCAGGAAGAGATTCTCCGTGATAGAATGAGCCTACCTTATCAAAGGGCAAGCATTCTATAATTTCTTAATATTCTTACGATAGGTATTAGATATCGTCTTTATATCTCGCGCAATCAGCGCATTCAGAAATTTCAATGCTTAGGAAAACTACATAATGAAAACCGGAATGACCGGATGTAATATTTTCGAACAAACAGTTTCATTTTGGTGCAGGAGAACAGGTTTATATTTAAATATAAAACGATGAAAACGCACTCGTTTTATATCTGACTATAATAAAAGCTTATTTCAATTATATCTAACTATAGCATTAGAATCTCGTGAATAAAAATTTCTGAGAGTGGTTTTTGATGTATGATTGTATTTTTCAACATGCATAGGAATTATACACTGAGAAAATGGAAGCAGATATATTGGAAAGAATATTTGAAGAAAAATTCAGGAGCACGTCTGAATGTTACTGGGAAAAGTAGAAAACAAAATATTTTGTCATATCCGGATTTCAGCACAAAAAGGAGGATATGATGAAAAAACAGAGAAGAAAACGAAGGGGTGTTTTGAAAAATTGGAGATGGAGAAGGGTCTTTTGCCAGGGCGGCGCAATGTTGTTGGCAATACTTACGTTATGGATGACGGTCATACCGACTGGGGTTACATATGCAGCAACCATATCGGCAGGGGAAAATTATCTGGAGGTAAAACGGGCAAATGATAAAAGTGGGATGTGGAATCTGCCCAGAATGGATTATCTGTATTCTACGGTAGAAAATGCCAGAGTGAGAAATTATGTGAAATATATTGCTGATGATGCCAGAAATGGGTGGCGTCTGGCCTACTGTACCCAATTTAGCAATCATTTTAAGGAATCAGCAGAGTATATCAGTCAGGTATGGCAGCAGAATGGTATGTATTCGGAGATTTCTTATGCTATAGAACATGGTAGTCATTGTTATGGTGGAAAGAATGACGCGGCTTATTCTACCGGAGACTGGGTCAGGGATTATTATGTAACGCAGGCAGTTATTTACTGCATTCTTTCGGATTATGGCATGGATGGGCATCCCATAAGTTCCCTTCGGTCGGTAGATGGGTATCAGAATGTGTATGACTGCACGATGCGTATGTATCAGGATGTAAAAAAGAATGCCGGAAAGGATGGATATGGAGATACTCCGGAATATTCGATTGTTTCGCCAGCATCTAATGAGCTGCATTTAATCGAAGATGGAAACTGGTATCAAAGTGACTGGTATTCCGTTCGAAGTAAAGGGAAAATCTTGAATGGAGAAGTGAAACTGGAACAGGCTCCGGAGGGAACAGAACTGATATGGGAAGAATCCGAGGGAACAAAAGAGCATTTTTACGTACGGATTCCGGAACGTAATGTAAGGAATCTTCCAACAGATGGTAGTGGAATCCACGTTACAGCAACAGCAAGTGTAGAACGACCTTATGTAACGGTATTTGAAGCAAAGGCAGCGGATCATCAAAATATTACTTTTCAGCAATATAACAAAGAGTGCAGAGTTGGAAGCGATACATGGCTGTCTGTAAAACCGGAGAACACTATAGTCAGAGTTATAAAAAAGGACAGGGAGACAGGTCAGCCGGTGGAAGGCGCATTATATGGAGTCTATAGTGACAGCACTTGTGAAAATTTGATCACAGAAATTCCGCTGACAGGGAAAGATGGGGCAGCACAAATAGAACTGGTAGCAAGACAGGATGTGTATTACATAAAAGAAATCAGAGCTTCGGAAGGATATCTGCTGGATGATATGATAAAACCGGTTATGGTTCATGCTGGAGAAACAGTAGAAATTGAAATGGAGGAACAGGCTGTGAAGGGAAAAATCATTCTGAAAAAGATTGACCGGGATACAGGTACTTTTCAGGTTCAGGGAGATGCCATTCTGGAAGGAGCGAAATACGGTCTGTATTCGGAAGAAGATATTGTATATCCGGATAGCCAGGAGCTGGTGCTGTATCCTGCAGGGACAATGGTAGCGGAAGGAACGATCAATGAAGCAGGAATGCTTGCGTTTGAAAATCTGTATCTTGGAAAATATTATATTCAGGAGATTGCAGCACCGGAAGGATATCTTCTGGATGAAAAGAAGTATCCGGTTTCCCTGACATATGTGGATGAGAGGACACAGATCGTTATGGTGGAAGTAAAAGTGCAGGAAGCTGTAAAAAAACAGGCATTTGAATTAATTAAAATCTCCACAGATGGAAGCAGTGCAGAAACAGAGCTGGTATCCGGTGCAGAGTTTACGGTAAAGCTGCTTTCAGATATTGAGAAGTATGGATGGGAACAGACGGCTGTCAGTGATGTTATCGTAACCGATGAGCACGGATATGGTAGATCAAAGGAACTTCCATATGGAAAGTATCTGGTAAGAGAGACAAAGACACCAGAAAACAGGAATACAACAGATGATTTTACTGTAAATATCTCAGAAGATTCCAAAGTTCCGCAAAAATGGAGAGTATTTAATGATGCGCCATTTTCAGCTTATATCAGAATGGTAAAAAAAGATCTGGACACCGGGCGCACTGTGGAACTGGCTGGCACGGAATTTCGGATCCGTGATCTGGATACCGGAAAAGATGTATCTATGGAAGTAGGTAATAAACAGATATCTACATTTGTAACAGATCAAACAGGTACAATAACAACTCCGTTGAAATTAAAACCGGGAAATTATGAGGCATATGAGATCAAGGCTCCAAAAGGTTATTTGGCAGGAAAGGAAGCAGTATCCTTTCGGGTATCATCAGAGGAAGATTATCTGACAGATGAAGATGGAGATTTTGTGATAGAAGTTGCGCTGAGTAACAAAAGTCAGAAAGGTGTGGTTACTGTTACAAAATACGGAGAAAAATTAGATGGTATAGGAACGAACGGATGGAGACAGAGCTTGCGGGAGTGCTTGGAAAGGAAATCTGTTTTAACAATGTTCCATTATAAAGAACTTCCGTTAGAGGGAGTTGTATTTCAACTGATTTGTGACGAAGACATTTATACGTCGGATTTTCAGAAAGATGAGAGTGGAAACAGACAGTTGGAGCAATATCATGGTGTGAGTCTTTCAAAAGGAACCGTGATAGAGGAAATGATTACGGATACATCTGGAAAAGCATCCCTGACAGAACTTCCGCTAGGAAGTTATCATCTTGAAGAGATTCAGGCGGCAGAAGGATATGTATGCAACAAAAAATTGGATGCGTTTACGTTGGAGTATGAGGGGCAGAATGTGGAAATGTCCAGCTATGGCAGCGAATTTAAAAATGAGCGACAGAAAGTAGCATTGCGTTTATTAAAGACATCTTCTGAAACAGGATGTGCTTTGGAGGGAGCAGTATATGGTCTGTATGCTGAGGAGAATATTCACAACAGAGAAGGTAAGGTAATCATTCAGGCAGATGATCTGGTGGAATCTAATAAGACGGATGAAGACGGAAAAATCTATTTTCAATCAGATCTTCCGTTGGGAAAATATTACATAAAAGAAATAGAAGCGGCACAAGGATATCTGTTAGACGTTGAAAAATATGAAGTAGACGCTTCATATCAGGGACAGAATATTCCTGTGATAGAAAAAGAAATACATGTTCAGGATGTGCCGATCAGAGAACAGGATCATGTGAGTGCGCCTGTTACCGGAGACAGTGGACAGATACCGTTATTTTTAATCATGGTATCAGCAGGTGTGGCAGGAACTATGGCAGGTATTTATATGGCAAAAAACAGAAAGCAAGGAGATCGTTTATGTTAGAAGCGTGTGATTTGAGAGCTATTCGGGAAATATTTGATATTAAATTTGCAGAGCAGGATAAGAAAATAGAAGAGCGTTTGGCGGAACAGGACAGAAGCTGGGAAGAAAAACTGGATAAGCGTTTCGCAGAACAGGACAGAAGGTGGGAAGAGAAGCTTGACAAGCGCTTCGCAGAACAGGACAGAAGGTGGGAAGAGAAGCTTGACAAGCGTTTCGCAGAACAGGACAGAAGGTGGGAAGAGAAGCTTGACAAGCGTTTCACAGAACAAGATAAGAAATGGGAAGCACAGCTTCATGAATCAGAGAATCTGTTACTGGAAGAATTGTATCGGACAAGAGATTATCTGGAGACTAAAATTGATAAGATAGAAAAAGATCTGGAAGAATTAAAGGAATATTACCGAATTGATCGTATAGAAAAAGAAGGAACGGGGTTGATTGTTCAGAATGTCCGAAAACTGGAAGGACGGGTTATGCGTCTGGAACAAAAAGTTTTTGCCTAATATTAGAGAGTACATTGTACAAAAAGACAGAAAATTGTATGACAGCACAAAGAAAAATCAATTTAGGCCTAAAAAACGACAGATTTGATAGAAAACCTTGTTTTTAAAAACAAAGAGGGTTATAATGCGAGCATACAAACGGAGCGGTACTACCAGTTCCGAATAATAGAGGACATGTAATACGACGGAGTATTCCTTACAACAGGAATGCTCCGTTTTTTCGTATAAGAATTGTTTGTATGAATTATATGTGCCTGTATCTGATATAAACGTATGCAAGGAGTAGAGAAGGAGGAAGATCATGAAAAAGTATGATTTAGTGATCAAAAATGGAACCATCGTTACATCCAGTGACATGTATAAAGCAGATCTGGCTGTAAAGGATGGAAGCATTGCAGCCATTGAGCAGAACATCGATCCTGCCGAAGCAGAAGAGGTATATGACGCAGCCGGTAAGCTGGTACTCCCGGGAGCATTGGATGCCCACACCCATCTGCAGATGCCTTTTGGCGGCACCGTATCCGCGGACAGTTATCTGTCCGGAACCCGTGCGGCAGCGTGTGGCGGAGTAACAACCATTTTTGATTATCCGGTACAGCATACGGGCGAAACGATCCGCGGGCTGGTAAATTCCAAAAAAGAGATCCTGGAGACAGATGCCTGTGTGGATTATGCGATGCACTGCTGTATCACAGACCTGAACGGCGGAGAGATCCTGGATGAGATGGAAGAGGCCGTAAAGGAAGGCATCACAAGCTTCAAGTGTTTCTTGGTATATAAGAAAGAGAACATGATGGTGGATGATGCGACCCTGTCCCGGCTGCTCTTAAGGGCAAAAGAGCTGGGAGCCATGATCAACGTCCATGCAGAGAACCCGGACCTGATCGACCTGTATACGGAGCAGTTCCTGAAAGAAGGAAAGACAAGCGCATGGTACCATTACATGAGCCGACCGGAATTCGTAGAGGCAGAAGCGGACAAACGTACCGTCCACTGGGCTAAGAACTTGCACACACCGGTCTACCTGGTGCACATGGCAGACAAGGAAGGCCTGGAGGCATGTATCGAAGCGAAGAAAGAAGGAGCGGAAGTATATGTAGAGACCTGCCCACAGTACCTGGAGTTTACCTGTGATGTATATAAGAGGGAAGACGGAAGAAACTTCGTATGCTCACCGCCGATCAAAGGCCAGGAAAGCCAGGATGCATTATGGAAAGCCATCAGGATGAACCTGATCGATACCGTTGCGACAGACCATTGTCCGTTCCAGAGTTATGAGAAGGACTGGGGAAAAGATGACTTTACGAAGATCCCGAACGGATGCGCCGGCGTAGAGAACCTGTATCCATATATGCTGGATGCAGCTAACAGCGGAAAGATCACATTCCCACAGGCAGTTGCATTATGCGCAACGAATCCGGCAAACATCTTTGGCTGTGACAAGAAAGGTTCCTTGGTGGTAGGAAAAGATGCGGACATCGTCATCTATGATAAAGAGAAAGACTTTAAGATCACACTGGAGAGCATGCATTCTGATTATGACCATACGATCTGGGAAGGAAAAGAACTGCACGGATATCCGGTACAGACCTACCTGAGAGGCCAGCTTGTATATGACAACGGCGATTTTGTTGGAAAACCTGGCATGGGCAAATATGTAAAACGTGTACCGAAAAAATAATATTTTGACACTTATATAAAAGAAATGGAGGAAACAGATATGTATACATGTAGTGAAGCCCGTATGGAGGACAAGATCAAAACCTTTAGCACATTCGGAGATGCCGGACACGGCGGAATCACAAGATATTCCCTTTCCCCGGAAGCATTACAGGCAAGAGCAGAGTTCGTAAAGAGAATGGAAGCCATCGGCGCAGAGATTAAATCCGATGACATGGCCTGCCTTTATGCAACACTGAAAGGATCCGAGCCGGATCTGCCGGGCATCGTAATGGGTTCCCATTGTGATTCTGTAAAAAATGGCGGCAACTATGACGGTATCCTTGGTGTAATGGGAGCTATGGAAGTCCTTGAGACTATCGCTGAGAATAACATCCCGCATAAACACAACATCACAGCCATGATCTGGACCAATGAGGAAGGATCCCTGTATCCGCCATCAATGATGGCATCCGGCGTGCTCTGCTACGATTACCTGCCGGAAGACATCCGCGTGAAATTCAAACATGAGGATATGCTGAACTCAAAATCCATCCTTGACCCGACCCAGACCTTTGGAATGGCACTGGAAGCATCCGGATACAAAGGAGATAAAGCAAACCGTCTGAACCCGAAAGACTACAAAGCAATGTTCGAGCTTCATATTGAGCAGGGACCGATCCTTGAGGCAGCCGGAAACGATGTGGGCGTTGTTACCTGTGTACTTGGAATGGTATGCTACAGAATCCGTACCTATGGCCAGGCAGACCATGCGGGAACCACACCGATGAAATACCGTCATGATGCTCTGTATGCAGCAGCAAAAGTACTTGAGTACCTGCACGAAGAGTTTGACAAACTGGATCCGGAACTGGTATACACCACAGGCGAGATTGTACTCCACCCGGATGTACATACCGTAATCCCGGATTATGTAGACTTCTCCCTGGATGCAAGACATGAAGATCCGAAAGTGATCGAGCAGGTTGTTAAGATCATTGAGAACATGCCGAAAGAGGTTGTAGGATGTACAACAGGTTATGAGCCGGCATGGACAAGAGATACCGTATACTATGACAAAGAGCTGGTAGGCTATGTACAGGAAGCTGTAAACGAGCTTGGTTACTCCAACCAGAAGATCAACTCCGGAGCAGGCCATGACGCTCAGTTCTGTTCTTACATGATGCCGACCACCATGATCTTTGTACCTTCCAAAGACGGTCATTCCCATTGTGAACCTGAATTTACTTCTGTAAAACAGTGTACACAGGGCGCATCCGTAATGCTGAACGCAGTATTAAAATGTGATGCAAAATAAATTGAGATAACAGAAGATTAGAATAGCGGGAGTGATAATAATAATTCCCTGACAGAACAGAAATACCGGATGAACATTAAAAATGAATCAGATTTCAGTTTTTCGCAGGAAGATTCGAAATCTATCCTATCGGGAAGAACGTGTGGACATTGTGAAGATTAAAAACATATGTGAACCGGATTTCTGATCTGTCTGAATGAGTGGAGAGTAAAAATAAGAGAGGAGTTTCTAAAAAAAAAGAAAGTGAGAAGATGTTATGTTTCAGAGAACACAAAAAGAAGTGAATGACGGCATCTATGAATTAACGCCGGAAGCAGCCGAAAGTCTGAAAAAATCAAAATATTACAATGATGATCTGGCTCCCAGTACAAAAAAGGACAGAACGTGGAAAACCGGAAACTACTTAAACCTGTGGATCGGCATGGTAATCTGTATCAGCTGTATCTCCATATCATCCACAATGGTAGCACTGGGCA
>CAJJOP010000011.1:0-68675 GCA_905193415.1 uncultured Roseburia sp. | reverse complement strand
GTAAAATGGAACAGGATATGATAGGTGCTGAAAAGTGGATTGAGTTAATCAAGGAATATTCCGTACCAAAGGAACTGACAGCACCATTATTAAATGCCATGATAGAAAAAATCCTCATACATGAAGCAACAACGAATGAGGATAACGAAAGAATACAGGAAATTGAGATATATTACCGATTTATTGGAAGAGTTGAGTAATCAACAAGAGTAATATTTTTAACTAAGGGAAACCGGATTAAATTTCCCGGATATCGGACTGATGCAGGAACTGGCAGATGTGCTGGGAATTACAGTTCAGAGATTGCTGGGGCTGGAAGAAAATCATCCAAGTGTAGAAGAGACGATGGATGCAGTAACAGTAGTTGCAAAAGGGACAGAGAAAAAAGGAGTGCTGATCCGGGATCTGATATTACTTATAATTGTTGCTGTGCTGGATTCTTTTTGGAGAAATGGATGTTTGTTGCTTCCGCTTGCTGTGATATTTGCTGTCGCAGGAGGCACTTTGTATGGAAAACGGGCAATTCTCTATAGAATCTTTAGTTTGGTGTATTGTGCGTTGCCGATATTGTTAGGAATTTTGGACATCTTATCACGGATCAAAGTAAATGATATTGTGGGAGTGTTAGATATTTATCCATATATGAGTGCTGTGTATGGAAGTGTAACGGGTATCGTAGTTATACTTAATATAATGTTCTTAATTCCTAAAGATTGGCTGCCACACTAATCGAATGGTAATTTTGGCCTGCTGAATATCTCCAGAAAAATTTTTATTATTAGGCAGAATTGACGATATTTGTTCACGGTAAGAAGACAACTATTATAAAAAAGCAACCATTTTGTTTATCACAACATAGATTCTGACAGTTAGTTATTACTGATTATCAGATAGAGTGTATAAACAAAATGGTTGCTTTTTATTGCTATGATACCGGAATGCTCCTAACTACTGCGTATTTATGCAGAGAAAAATCAATGTGCAGTTTTATTGTGGGATATATCGTCTAGTGTATACAAATAATAAAGATCGCCACGATCACACCGGCCACCAGCACCCCGGCAATACCATATCCGATAGGCATCCGGTAAGTATCCTCGTTGTAGAGGAACGGGTGCAGCGTTTTTCCGTCTGCATCTTTTTTCTGAACAGGAAGAATACGCAGCGGATTGGCGGCGAAGTTTCGGATCTTTGCCTGGTTTTTTCTACCAATGGATTCCATTTTTAACTGTATGCCGCTGAAGATTCTGGTAAGCAGTCCGATGAATTTTTTAAACGGAACCCGTGCAAACCAGTCAATATCCAGCGTCAGCAGACTGTGCGGTTCCATTTTGCGGATGTACATAAGGAACGCCAGAAGCGCTGCTGGAACCAGTTGCATATATTCCAGAATGTGATGGAACGTATATGGATGATAGTCCATGGCATAAGGCAACATCCGGTAAGCAAGGTTCGGACAGACGCCAAAGAGGATACAGAGCGCTGCACCGATCACGGCTGCCACATACATATTTTTCGGTACCGGTTTCGGCTGGATATTTTTATCTTTTCCGAAGAAAATGAAATATCCCATTTTGATCGGAATGGACAGGGCGGTACCGATGCTTCCAAGCATCATTAAAAGTTCAACGGAGTGCATGCCAGCTTCTTTGGCTGCTACCATGGACAGTGATTTACAGGTAAATCCTGCAAATGGCGGAAGTCCTGCAATGGACAGGGCTGCGATAAAGAAGCAGATGCATAACAGAGGCATTTTTTTCGCCAGACCGCCTAGTTGGTTGATCTTGCGGATGCCGGTGGCTGTAATGATGATTCCTGCGCACATGAAGAGCAGGGATTTGTACAGCACATTGGAAAATGCCAGTGCAGAAGCTCCGTTGATAGCAAGATGGGTACCGATACCTACATCAGCTACCATAAATCCAAGCTGACTGATAATGTGATAGGATAACAGTCTGCGGATATCATTTTCCATCAGGGCGAAGCAGGCTCCATACAGGATCATGAGGATGCCAAGCCAGATCAGCATCTGGGAACCGGCAAAGACGCGGATCAGACAGAGAACCGTGATCTTAGTTGTAATAGAGCTTAAGTATACGCCGCCTGTAATAGTGCTTTCCGGATAAGCATCCGGAACCCATGCATGGAGCGGAACGATGGCTGCATTGATGGCCATTCCAAGGAAGATCAGCCAGAATGCGGCATCGTGAGGTCCGTCTGTCAGACAGGAGATTAGCGTCTGTCCGTCTGATACTTTCAGCAGGATGCCGAAAAGCAGCAGGTTACCGCCAAGCATATGCATCAGAAGATAGCGGAAACCGGCACGGTTGGAGGCACGGGTATGGTTTGCCCAGATCAGGAACAGGGAAGTGATGGCCATCAGTTCCCAGAAAAAGATCAGGGTCAGCCAGCCGGCAGCCAGTGTGACACACAGGGCGCTTCCGGCGTATCCCATGGAGGCGAATGCCTCCAGCCGGCTTTCGTTATGCATGGCATAGATGCCGGCTACCAGAGCCAGCACGGAAAATACGAACAGAAAGATATAATTTTCTCTGGTAACTTCCAGATAGTGGAACACATGCCAGCTGAAAATCGTTGTATTCTGAACAGTTCCGACTGTCAGCTGTGCAGACAGGATGCAGGCAAATGCAGGCCCGGCCACCAGCAGGATGTTACGGATCTTTTTTGGTACAATGCTTGCTGCAAGACCGCAGACAATGAGAAAAATACCGGGATGTATATTAAGATTCATCATTACCTCCGTAATAATCTTCTGATTTTTGGAGCAGTGGCGCAAGGATTCGTTTAGATACCAGGATCAGGATCCAGGCACCCACGAAACCAAACAGAATATAGAAACCGACCTCATGAGGTCCGCTTATGAGCAGCTGAAGGATCAGGGAAAGGATCAGAATCCCCAGGATAATCCCATAGGCTGTTTTTTTCTTACGATTCATAATATGATCTCCTCTCATCAGTGCATGATGGCGTTTGCGGCTGTTTTTGCAATGTCAAACAGGTGCAGACCAAAGTTCGGGAACATTCCAAGGATGATGACCAGTACTGCGGTAATGCAGATAGGAATCAGCATCCGAAGATCAGCCTCTTTAAACCGGGTAAAATCGCCGGATTCATTTTTGCTGAAAAAGGCAATATAAGTGACTGGAAGCAGGTAGGCGATGCCGAGCATGGAGCTTACCAGCAGGATTACGATATAAACCGGCTGATGGATGGAAAGCGCACCCAGAGCCAGATTCCATTTACTTTGGAACCCTACCGTCAGCGGCAGTCCTACGATACCGAGAGCGGCAATCGTATAACATCCCATCGTGATCGGCATTTGCCGTCCGATGCCCCGCATTTCGCTGACATTATTTTTATGAGTCGTTACGATGATGGCGCCTGCGCACATAAACAGTGTGATCTTCATGACTGCATGTGCCACAATATGGAACATGGCGCCGGTCAGGCTGGCTGCAGATAACATGGATGTTCCAAGAACCACATAGGACAGCTGTCCGACTGTAGAATAAGCAAGTCGGCGTTTCAGGTTGTCCTGACCAAGGGCGATCAGGGAAGCGCAGATGATGGTAAATACGGATATGATTCCCATAATCTGGTTTGCAGGAAGATCAGCCAGAAGCGTCGGCCCGTAGACGTAGCACATGATACGGATGCAGCAAAAAGCGCCGGCTTTTACAACCGCTACAGCATGCAGCAGGGCGCTGACCGGGGTAGGAGCAACCATGGCAGACGGCAGCCAGCCGTGAAATGGCATCATACCGGCTTTGACGGCTCCGGCTCCGATCAGCATAAAGAATACAAGCATCAGGATCCCCGGGGAAATATTGTAGTTTTGTAAAAACCCTCCCGGCTGAAAGGTCAGCGTACCGCAGATACAGTACACTGCAATGATGCCGGCTAGAAAGATCTGTCCCGGGATCAGTGTATAGATCAGATATTTACGGCCGGAGTATTTGGCCTGCGCGCTTCTCTCATGGAAGACCAGAGGCCAGGTGGCGATGGTCAGCATCTCAAAGAAGATAAAAAATGTCAGCAGGTTGTCTGCAAATGCAATACCGAAGGCGGAGCAGATGCAGATAGCAAAAAAAGTATAAAATCCGGTTTGATTTTTTTCATGATGTCCCCGCATGTAACCGATGGCATAGAAGATGACCACCAGATAAAGAAACGAGGAGACACAGGCAAACAGGATGCCTGCGAGATCCGTGCGCAGAGTCAGGCTCAGCGTGTCTGTGATCTTACATAGCGTCCAGGAAAATTCTTTTCCGCTGCGGACATCGGGAACCATGGAAAATACCAGAATGACAGAGGCGAGGGCTCCGCCGATGCTGAAAGCTTCCCGAAGGTTCGGATGTTTCCCGGAATTTAAGATTAGTATTGCGGCAATCAGAGGGAATGCCACGACCAGTAACGGCCGGATGTCAGTGATTATCATGAGAATACCCCCTGTAACGTCGGCTGAATGATATGAGTTACGATATTACTGTTTAAAAATCCCATGGCAAGGATGCCGATACCAAAAGCAGCCACCGGGATCAGGATCGTCAGTGGAAGCTCGCCGTGTTTCGGAAGAGGATTCTTTTCTTTCAAACCGGAAGCCGGAGAGATAAAGATATGCTCCAGAACACGCAGGAAATAAAAGGCATTCAGCAGTGAGCTTGCCATCAGTACGATGACGTATGCGATGTCATGATTTTCCATAGCGCCAAGCATCAGATACCATTTGCTGAAAAATCCACCAGCAGGCGGGATTCCTATCATGGAAAGGGATGCAATGACCAGCGTAAAACAGGTCAGAGGCATTTTCTTATGGAGCTGACCGAACTGTCTGATATCCACGATTCCAAAACGGTACTGGATCGCTCCGATTACAAAGAACAGGCCGCCTTTCATAAAGATATGGTTCAGGATGTGCAGGTAACTGCCTGCTACTCCGTAATAATTTCCGATACCGATGCCAAGGGCGATATAGCCAAGCTGAGCAATACTGGAGTAAGCCAGCATACGGCGGAAATCCGTCTGGGTCAGCGCCATGATGGAGCCGATGATCATTCCAACGGCGCCAAGGATTCCGATGATCAGCAGCGTATTGTCAATGATCCAGTGATGGATGCCGAACAGGAAGAAGAAAAAGCGGATCATGGCAAATGCAGGCACTTTACTCATAGCGCCGGAGATCAGTGGAGAAGCTCCGGGATGGGTAAAGGAGTATGCGTCCGGCTGCCAGATATGGAAAGGGAAAATGGACATTTTGATGCCAAATGCCGCTACCAGGGAAGCACAGACGAGAAGCATCAGAGGAGAATCAAGCTGCCCCTGAAGCTGTAAAGCCATATCGGCCATATTTAATGTTCCTGTCATGGAATACAGAATTCCAACTGCGATCAGGTAAAAGGAAGCACCCACCGTTCCTACCAGCAGATAACGGAATGCGGCAAGGATGGATTTTCCACCGCCAAGTGCCACAAGACCATAGCAGGAGATGGAAGCGACTTCCAGGAAAACGTATAAGTTGAAAACGTCGCCGGTCAGGGTCATACCACACAATCCTACAGTCAGAAGACCGATCAGTGTGAAAAATCCACCGGTCTGGATCCAGCGTTTATTCTGGAGAAAATTCCCACAGTAAACGGAAGTGCACAATGCGATAAATGTAATAAAAAGCACCAGAAGCGCATTTAACGGGTCAATCACAAATTCGATACCAAGAGGCGGTTCCCAGTTGCCCATATAGTAATGGATCTGTCCGGATGAAGCAGACAGCACCTGACAGAGAAGCCCGATGGCGCATAAAAAGGATGCTGCCAGTGATGCGATCACGAGAATCCGTCCCAGTTGTTTCCACAGCTTGCTTAAGATCGGACTCAGCAGGGAAGCAGAGAGGGGAAGGATGATCAGCAGCACAGGCAGATGATGTATCAGATTCATATGTATGGTTACCTCCGTAAGATATCATCTTCTTCTACAGAACCGAAGGTTTCCTTCAGACGCATCAGAAGTGCCAGAGCCACGCCTGTTGTGCCGAGACTTACTACGATGGCAGTCAGCATAAGAGCATGCGGAATCGGGTTGATATAATCCTTTGCCGCTTTGAGAATGCCATCCAGTACCGGGATCTGTGCGCCGGTCTTCTGGGCAAAACAGAGGAAAAATAAGATAACAGCGATCTGCATGACATTCATGCACATCAGTTTCTTCATATAGTTTTTACAGGTAATCATTCCGAAGATTCCAAGGAAAAACAGAATGAAGACCAGACAGTAGATGCCCCGTTGGGCGAGAAAGTTATTTAATGCATCAATCATTTTTTTCTTTACGCTCCTCTCCTCGCAGCAATGCCTCCAGGATCGCTACGATGGTCATCATAACGCAGACGGTAACGCCGGCTTCAATCAGGGAAATGCCGGCCTCGTGTAATTTTTCATATTCCATGTGAGCAAAAGGCAGATAGCCGTATTCCAGAAATTGTCCGCCGTTCAGCATTGTCAGCCATCCCATAAGACAGTAAAAGAATGCTCCGATACCAGCAATAGATGCGGCAAGCGCGCCTTTGATCCGGTAGGATGCGGCTTTTCCTTTGACCAGACGGGCGCAGATGATGCCGAGGGCAAGTACTGCACCGGCCTGAAATCCGCCGCCGGGACCGCTTTCTCCGGCTGCAAATACATAGACGGCATACATCATGGAAAAAGGCACGATGAGACGGACAGAGACGTTTAGAATGGTTCCGCCGAAACGTTTTTTCATTCGTTGGTTCCTCCTTTTTCTTTTGATGATTTTTTCTGTTTTTTATCAATCAGGATCAGTGTAACGACCAGACCGGATACGAACATAACAGATGTTTCAAACAGGGTGTCAAATCCACGGTAGTCAGCCAGCGTACCGGATACGATATTGTCAGATCCGGTATCATGTTTGCAGTGTTCGATATAATAATCCGACACATGGGCATTTGCCGGCGCATTGGCATCTCCGATAACAGGGAGATATTTACTGCAGAAGCAGAATGCGGCGGTCATGAATGCCAGCAGGATAAAGGTAAACACTTTGAATTTGCGGATATTTCGTTCAGGTCTGCACGTACGGTCTACTTTCTTTAGCGCGATGGCAAAAAATACAGTGGACATGGTACCGATTACAGCCTCTGTAAAGGCCACGTCCGGCGAACCGAAGATCAGATAGGTCAGCACAGCACAGAAACTGAATGCGCAGAAAAGTACCGTGCAGGCAAACAAATCCAGGTTAAAGATGACGGCTAGAGTAACCAGGATCAGAAAGAGCAGAAGCACAGCTTCAATGATCAGAATCTGCATGAGTAGCCTCCTTTCCGGAAATGCCTGCCATCGGGAATCCAATCTGATATGCGGAACGCGCCAGGATATGGCTGCCGATCGGATTACAGATACAGAGAATTAAAAATAAGATTACGATCTTAATGGATAAAATGGTAAAACCGGACTGAATGATAAAGCCGACACACATAAAGAGCATGGCCATTGTTTCGCTGTTTCCTGCTGTATGGCAGCGACTGTAAAAGTCCGGAAGGCGATACAGACCGATGGTTGTAGTCAGGCAGAAGAACAGTCCGATACACAGACAGACGATTGAAATGATATCACGAATCTCCAGCATTCTTTTTCCTCCCAACGTATTTTGCTACAACGATATTAGTTACAAATCCCAGAATACTGTAAGCGATGGCGATATCGATAAACATTTCCGGGCGGCCGTCCAGAAAGCCATATACAAGGATCATGATCAGCACGTTGGCGCTGATCACAGATAAGCCGTTCATACGGTCAAACACGGAAGGACCTTTGATCATTTTTACGATCATGAGCAGTATAAAGATCAGTTGTACTGCAAGGATGATCAGATATAGGGTGCGCAAGATAAAACCTCCTGTAAATAAGTGAAATTAACAGTCTTTAGGATCCAGGATATGAAAATCCGTATTTTCATGAAATAAAGCTGCTATTTTTTTTACCATGCCTCCCTGGCGGATGCCTTCTGCGGCAGTCGGGGTCAGGGCATGAATCACATAGACATTTTCAGTATCCGAATCCAGTGTGACGGTTCCAGGTGTCAGTGTGATAGAATTTGCCAGCATGGCTATGGCCAGCGGATTGTCGAAGTGAACCTGAAAACGGATCAGCTCCGGTTTGATCGGCAGTTCCTTTTTCCATACCGTTTTTGCAACATCCATATTTGACAGAATTAGTTCTTTTAAAAGCCAGAACACATAAGCGATCAAAGGAACGATCCTGACATCCAGCATAAAATAATGTTTTGTCCGGGAACGGTTTGGGATGGTAAAAAGGGGCATACAGATCCAGGCTACAATAAAAGAGGCTGCTCCGCCGATAATCAGAAATTTCAGATGCAGAGAGCCGGTTATCAGAAGCCAGAATACAAACAGATAACAGACGAACCTGATATAGTGCGAATGATAATTTCCCACTATATCCGGAAATTTAAAAAAAAGTTTTTTCCTCATAGATTTCCCCCAATAAAAAGTTATAGATTAATAATATTTTCTTATAATAAAAATCAGTATATAGTATATACTATATATTTACCATACAGCCAATAGATTTTTAATGGAAAATGTTGTTTTAAATGAAGTACTGTAAAGATGTATTGGAAAAAATGCAAAATTTTGTAAAAATGCAATACATAATAACATGTTAAAAGAAAAATGCGACAGTATAACTATTGAAAAACAGGGAAGATGTGATTTAAAATACAGGTAGATGAAAAAGCAATAAGATAAATATCTGAAACGTTTGGTTAATGCCATTCAAAAATCTTTGGTATATGCGATTTCCTGAATGATGAATGAAAAATCTGGCGCATATATTTATGAAAAGGAGAGCGCTTATGAAGACAGATGAAAAAACTGAGTGGAAACAGGATATGAAGACGTTGATCGTAGTATGTCTGGCTTCTGTATTGATGGCGGTAAACATTAAGACTTTTGTAAGAGCCGGGGATCTGTATCCGGGTGGTGTGACGGGATTGTCACTGTTGGTACAGAGAGGAGCACAGATGTTTGCCGGGATAAGCCTGCCATATACATTGATCAATGTGGTGTTGAATGCGATACCTGTCTATATCGGATTCCGTTTTATCGGAAAAAAGTTTACGCTGTATTCCTGTGTATGCATTGTACTGACCAGTGTGCTGACAGATGTGATCCCTGGAATCGCTATTACATCCGATGTACTGCTGATCAGTATCTTTGGCGGCATCATGAATGGTTTTGCCATCAGTCTGTGTCTTTTAGTGGGGGCGACCAGCGGCGGTACGGATTTTATCTCTATTTACCTGTCAGAGAAAAAGGGAATGGATACATGGAATCTCATTCTTGCATTTAATGCAGTGATCCTTGTGGTGGCAGGTTTTATGTTTGGATGGGACAAAGCTCTGTATTCCATTATCTTTCAGTTCGCTTCCACACAGATGCTGCATATGCTGTATAAAAAATATCAGCAGGAAACATTTTTTATTGTTACGGATCATGGGGAAGCGGTTTATCATGCAATCGCCAAAACGACAAATCATGGAGCGACAATATTGGATGGGGAGGGACCTTATGAGCATAAGGAACGCCAGGTCGTCTATTCAGTTGTATCCAGCGCTCAGAGTAAAACGGTAAGAAAGGCGGTAAAAGAAGCAGATCCGAATGCATTTATCAATGCAATTAAAACAGAACGTCTGATGGGACGGTTTTATTATAAACCAAACAGATAAAGTGTTGGCGGTTTTGATGATTGACTTTTCAGGGGGCATCCTGTATAGTTAATCTGTCTTTTGCGGTATCTGACAGACAGATACTTATACGAAGAAAGAGGGCAGTTTTGGACAAAATATGGACAGACAACGTTTGAAAAATAAAGCTGCCGCAAAATATCCACTGTCTGATTTGATGAATTGGATAGAAGATTGAAAAGATATATTAAAAAAACACCATTATAATAGGTAGAAACAGATTACGGGAGGAAGAAAAAATGATGTTTTCAACACCATCTGCTTGTATTGAAGCTGACAAAGACAAAGTAGCAAAGGTTGTTCTGATGCCGGGAGATCCACTGCGCGCAAAATATATTGCTGAAACTTATCTGGAGAATCCGGAACTTTTTAACACAGTTCGTAACATGTACGGTTATACCGGTACTTACAAAGGTAAAAAGATTTCTGTTATGGGAAGCGGAATGGGTGTTCCGTCCATGACACTGTATGCACATGAGTTATACAACTTCTTTGATGTGGACTCTATTATTCGTGTAGGTTCTGCTGGAGCGCTGAGAGACGAACTGAAAGTTCGTGATGTTGTTATCGCTATGAGCGCATCTACCAACTCAAACTATGCTGCACAGTATGGTTTTACCGGAATCCTTGCACCGACAGCTGATTATGATCTGCTCAGCGATGCCGTAGATAGCTGCAAAGAGAGAAATGCAAGTGTTCGTGTAGGCAATGTATTTACCACAGATGTATTCTACAATGCAGAGACTACGATTCCGCAGAAAGCAAGAGATATGGGTATGATGTGTGTAGAGATGGAGACCGCTGGTCTGTATCTGGAAGCAACTGCTTCTCACAAAAAAGCGCTGAGCATCCTTTCTATCTCCGATCATATGTTCCGTAAAGAGGAACTGACAGCTCTGGAGAGACAGGAATCCTTTAACGAGATGATGGAGATTGCTCTTGAGACAGCTTGGAAGAGCCTTCAGTAAAAGAAGAGAGCGTATCTGGAGAAATAGAAAAAGGACAGCAGCAACGATCAAATGAAATGAGGTCGTTGCTGCTGTCCTTTTTGTAAAAATAATTTTAGTGATGACAGGTGTGATCTGCACCGTGGTGGCTGCACTGAATATTTGGATTGTAATCCAGTTTGTCTGCCAGAAATGCTGCAACCGCATCATCTGCGGAACCTGTTACACCGCCATAAAGTTTGATGCCGGCTTCTGCAAGGGCAGTCTGTGCACCGCCGCCGATGCCGCCGCAGATCAGGGCATCTACATTTGCATTTCTAAGAAATCCACCAAGGGCGCCGTGTCCCTGACCGTTTGTGTCTAATACTTCTGTGTTTGTGATCTGTCCGTTTTCGATATCATATACTTTAAACTGCTGTGTATGACCGAAATGCTGGAAGATCTGTCCGTTTTCATAAGTGACTGCAATTCTCATTGTGTTTGCTCCTTTCACTGGCAGGGTAACAGCAGGGAAATCCGTTGTCTGAGTTGGAGTGCATGTTCTGTGGCAGCAGAATGATGCAGTACCGTCACACAGACGGTAATTGCCACCGGCAATCTGCAGTGGCTTCCCATTTACGATGCTGTCTGCAATCTTATACCTTGCCGTTTCATATAGCTCTGTTACGGTAGTGCGGGAAATATCCATTTGTTCTGCACACTGCGCATGTGTGCATTTCTCCAGATCGATCAGACGGATCGCTTCATATTCATCAAGAGTAAGAATAATGGTTTCTCCCGATGCGATACCGCCGGGTAAAAACTGATCATAAGCCGGTTCTGTGCAGATTCGCCGGCATTTTGTAGGTCTGGCCATGGAAATACCTCACTTTCGTTATCGACATATGTCGATAATTAATATAACATAGGAGAGAGAAAAAGGCAAGCAGATTCGATTTTTGCAACGTAAAAAAAGACATTCTATTGAATGTCTTTTTAAGAGCGCGAGACGGTGCAGTTGGTCCAGTGGACCAACGCTTTGCACGGACCGAAGAGGGCTTTATGTCCTCTGAGACACTCGAACTTCGAGCCCTGCCGGGGTTCGATTTAATAAAAAAGAGATATCCGATTGGATATCTCTTTTTTATTAAAGAAAGCGCGAGACGGGACTCGAACCCGCGACCCCGACCTTGGCAAGGTCGTGCTCCACCAACTGAGCCACTCGCGCATATCTGTTATTTGTTTGTTGTGCTCTCAAGCACAAGTAGTACTATACAGGAATCTATTGAGAATGTCAATTTATTTTTAAGAAAAAAATAAAGTTGCAAAATTTTCACTAAAGTCTGACAATTCAAAAAACAAATGCATTAGTTGAAACAGGAACCTGTGTTTGTTATAATGCAAGAGGTGCTACTTCACATAGACGTGATTGACGGTTCGCTTTTGCGGAGAACACAGTGTCAAATACATCCTGACAGGGAGAAGGAATTATGTCTGATTTTATTTTAGAAAATTATATAAACAAAGGAATTTAGGAGAAACCAAAGATGACAGCAATCCTAATTATACTTATCGTGATCGCAGCGATCCTGTTTGTTGCTTATCCGCTGGCTCTGCGTCCAAACACTAGACGCAGGGAGCAGATGCAGCCTTTTGAAAAAGTAATGATCGCTCATCGGGGATTTTTTGATAATGAAACAGAATATCCGGAGAATTCACTGCCGGCATTCCAACGGGCTGTGGAAGCCGGATATGGCATTGAACTGGATGTACAGCTGACAACAGATGAGAAACTGGTTGTCTTTCATGATGCATCTTTAAAACGAATGTGTGGGATTGACCGGAAAGTGACGGAATGCAGTTATGCAGAACTGCAACAGTATACGCTGGCGAATTCGTCACAAAAGATTCCGATGTTAGATGAAGTGCTTTCTGTTATAGATGGCAGAGCACCGCTTATCGTAGAAATAAAACCGGAAGGAAACTGTATCCGGACAACAGAGCTTTTGAATGCACGAATGACGGATTATGACGGAATCTACTGTATAGAATCTTTTCATCCGTTGGTGGTGGCATGGTATTACCGACATCAGCCAGAAGTGATAAGAGGACAACTCTCGTCAGATTTTATGAAGGAAAATGAAGGATTGAACTGTCTGGTTCGTTTTTTGATGTCAAATCTGTTATTGAATTTTTTCACAAAACCAGATTTTATTGCCTATAATCACAAGTATAGTGACCAGACTTCCTATCGCTTATGTCGGAAACTGTATCAGGTGGAAAATGCAGCATGGACGATAAAATCTCAGGCGGAGCTGGAGCGTGCAAGGGAAAATTTCCAAATCTTCATATTTGACAGTTTCATTCCAAAAGAATAAAAATCCAAATTATACATAGCAGAAGTACAGAAAAAAGTAATACAATATAAAATAGAGCGTAAGTAAAACAGAATATGGAGAACATCAGCAGCAGTGATGATCTTATAACCTGAACGACAAATATACCCAGATGGATAGAAAACGTTTGTGACAGGATATAAGATCATTACTGTTTTTGGTTTTATAAAAGTAGTATGTTCACTTACTGTGTTAGTAAATATTACGATAAATATAAAGCATCTGCTGGTCACGTTATTAAACGTGAAAATAATTGTAAATATCAGCGAAGCTTGCTTTCCTGAGAGATAGTAATATTTTTACAAAAACAGAGCAGACTATAACAGAGTTTCAACCGATATCGAAAAAAGAAAATGCATAAAACTTGGAAAATAAAAGCCAATGAATTGAATGAAGATGACTGATAATGAATGATTGTGAAAGATGTATAAAAAAATAAGTAAAATTTGTGAACTAATACGATTGATAATGACTGAATATGATTGTAAAATAACAGCATAAGAAAGAGAGAAAACAAAC
The DNA here is from genome assembly GCA_905193415.1 of uncultured Roseburia sp. Taxonomy (GTDB): domain Bacteria; phylum Bacillota; class Clostridia; order Lachnospirales; family Lachnospiraceae; genus Brotonthovivens. The sequence continues at coordinate 55,039 of CAJJOP010000011.1, read as the reverse complement.
ACAAGCAGGAGGTGTAATACAAATGATCTATACGGTTACGTTTAACCCGTCACTGGACTACATCGTATCTGTTCCGGGATTTGAACTGGGGAAGACGAATCGGACTGCTTCCGAACAGATGCTTCCGGGAGGCAAGGGAATCAACGTATCAACGGTTTTGTGGAATCTGGGAATACCAAGTACAGCACTTGGATTTATGGCAGGATTTACCGGGGATGAGATCCGAAGAAAGATCCGGGAACTTGGATTTGGATGTGATTTTATTCCGGTAGAAGAAGGATTTTCCAGAATCAACCTGAAGTTGAAGGATTTTGACGGAACAGAGATCAATGGTCAGGGACCGGCGGTTGGAGAAGCAGAGATCGCTCAGCTGATGCAGCAGTTAGATCAGCTGAACGCCGGAGATATTCTTGTTCTGGCAGGAAGCGTACCAGCCAGCATACCGGATTCCATTTACAGAGATATCATGGAGCGTCTGTCCGGCAGAGGGATTGAATTCGTGGTAGATGCCACAAAAGATCTGCTGCTGAACGTACTGGAGTTTCATCCGTTCCTGATCAAGCCGAACAATCATGAGCTGGGCGATATTTTCCATGCTGAGATCAGGTCAAAAGAAGAAGCTCTTCCTTATGCTGAGAAGCTGCAGGAGATGGGGGCGAGAAATGTTCTGGTTTCCATGGCTGGAGAAGGAGCCATGATCTTGACGGAGACAAAAGAATTTTATCAGCTGGATGCGCCGAAAGGAACACTGATCAATGCCGTAGGCGCCGGAGATTCCATGGTAGCCGGATTTATTGGTGGTTGGGAAGAGAAAAAAGATTACCTTCACGCTTTTAAAATGGGAGTTTCAGCCGGAAGTGCAAGCGCATTTTCAGAACTTCTGGCAACAAAGGAAGAGATTATAGATATCTATAAGTCATTGGTTTTATAGAAGAAAAACCGACAGGGTATCAGAGCCTGACATTTTTAAACAGGAATTTTTTGATATTTTACCTATCATTATAGCAAAAAGGATTTACGACAGAAAACGGAAACACATAAAAATTGTTACTGAAGTTTCGTGGTAACGGGAGTTATAAAATACCGGAATAGATCTGGTGGAAGAGAGGAAAATGATGAGAATTACAGATTTGCTGGATAAGAGAAGCATTTCTCTTGATGGAAGACCGAGTTCCAAATCCGAAGCATTGGATCAGGTTGTAGCACTCATGGTAAAAAGTGAGAAGATTAGTGATGAGGAAGCATACAGAAAACAGGTGTATCTGAGAGAAGAAGAGAGCACGACAGGAATTGGCGAAGGCATTGCCATTCCTCATGGAAAATGTGATGCAGTCCTGAAACCGGGACTGGCAGCGATGGTTGTAAAAGATGGCGTTGAGTTTGATTCGCTGGATGGCGAGCCGGTCAATCTGATCTTTCTGATTGCAGCACCGAATACAGAAGACAATGTGCATCTGGATGTGCTAAGCAAGCTTTCCATGCTTCTGATGGATGAAGATTTTGTAGAGAATCTGAAAAATGCAGAAACTGTAGATGAATTTTTGAAGATTATAGATGCTGCAGATGATGAAAAACCGGATCTGAACGATCAGCTTGCGGCGCAGGCAGATACACAAGTTGCAGCAGATGCCTGCAAGATTCTGGCAGTTACTTCATGTCCGACCGGAATCGCACATACCTATATGGCAGCAGAAGGACTGGAAAAAGCAGCCAGAGAAAAACATTGTCACATTAAAGTAGAGACACGAGGCTCCGGTGGTGCAAAAAATGTGCTGACAGAGCAGGAAATCCGGGAAGCAGACTGTATTATCGTAGCAGCAGATGCCCAGGTTCCGATGGATCGTTTCCACGGGAAAAAGCTCATCGAATGTCAGGTATCAGACGGTATCAGTAAAGCAGATCAGCTCATCGAGCGGGCAATGAACGGAGATGCACCGGTGTATCAGGCTGGGAATCCTTCAGCAGCATCCTCTCAGAAAAACAGTTCCGGCGGAATCGGTCATAAGCTGTATGTGCATCTGATGAACGGTGTTTCCCATATGCTTCCGTTCGTCGTTGGCGGTGGTATTCTCATTGCACTGGCATTTCTGATTGATGGATTTAATGTAGATATCAACTCTCTGTCCGCAGAGGCGAAAAGCGCATTTGGTTCCATTACGCCGGTGGCAGCAACGCTGAAAAGCATCGGCGGAGTAGCATTTGGATTTATGCTCCCGGTACTGGCTGGATTTATTGCCATGAGTATAGGTGACAGACCGGCATTAGCGGTTGGTTTTGTCGGCGGTATGATTGCGGCAAGTGGAAAATCCGGATTCCTCGGAGCGCTGGCAGCTGGATTTATCGCAGGTTATCTGGTCGTTTTATTAAGAAAAGCATTTGCAAAACTTCCAGAGGCACTGGAGAAGATCGCACCGGTATTGCTGTATCCATTGCTTGGTATATTGGGCATCGGACTAATCATGATGTTCTGTATCGAACCGCCGATCGGAGCTTTAAACACTGCTTTGAATACAGGATTGACCAACATGGGCGGAACAAGTAAAATATTGTTAGGAATTGTTGTCGCCGGAATGATGTCCATCGATATGGGTGGTCCGTTCAACAAAGCAGCTTATGTATTTGGTACCGCATCTATTGCGGCAGGAAACTATGATATTATGGCAGCCGTTATGATTGGTGGTATGGTACCGCCGTGCGCCATTGCACTTTCCACACTGCTGTTCAAAAACAAATGGACAAAAGCAGAGCGCGAATCCGGTCCGGTCAACTTTATCATGGGACTGGCATTCATCACAGAAGGCGCTATCCCTTACGCAGCATCTGATCCGACCCGTGTATTACCGGCTTGCGTGATCGGTTCCGGAATATCCGGAGCACTTTCCATGGCATTCGGATGTACTCTGATGGCTCCACACGGAGGAATTTTCGTATTCCCGGTTGTAGATCATACAGTGATGTATCTGATCGCATTAGTAGTGGGAATTATCGTAGGCGCTGTATTGCTGGGACTTTTCAAAAAGAAAGTTGCAGTTGATTAATGTTTCAAAGAAGTACAGCAAGCGTTTCAGAAAAAGATTAAAAACAAAAGGATAAAAAATACCGGAGGTGTTCCTGTCAGCGAAATCAGAAAAGGTTTGTAATAAAAGGCAGGATCACTTCCATAAAGAAGAAATCCATATTATTACATTTAAACACGAAAAAAACAGGAGGAAACGAAAATGAAAGAATTTACTTATGTGATTACAGATGACCAGGGAATCCATGCACGTCCGGCAGGAGAGTTTGTAAAACTTGCAAAAACATTTGCATCTGATGTACAGATCGGAAAAGCAGGAAAATTTGTAAATGCAAAAAAACCGATCGGCGTTATGAGTCTTGGTATTAAAAAAGGCGAGGAAGCAGCCATCAAAGTAGAGGGCGAAGATGAAGAGGCAGCAGCTGCAGCACTGGAAAGCTTTCTGAAAGAGAATCTGTAAGGAAATGACAGCAGTCCCTGGATTTGAAAGAGCAGAAAAAGTCAGCAGGAAAGAGTAACGTATGTGTGCTGAACGGAAGTCTGGAGGACTGATCGTGCAATAAAAATGAATGAGCGGGCAGTACAGATGGCAAGTGTTTACTGACAGATTGGCTGCTTTGATTCGGAGGGAAGCCATACACAAAGGAAACGGAGCAGAGACCGCAGACGTGTATGGCTCCTTTTGCATCAGAAGAAAACAGAAAAGATAATTTTCTCGAAACGAGGATGCCGTATCAGCAGAATAACGGAATGAAAAGTCGGGATTATAAAAATTTCAGGGAATTGTTTCGATAAAAGGAGAATATGTCATGAAAGTATATCAGGGAAAAAGTGTTTTTGGCGGAATCGCCATTGGAAAAATACAGGTCTGGAAAAAAGGCGAACAGCAGGTAAAGCGTTACAAAGTGGAAGACCTGAACGGAGAAGTAGCACGTTTTCAGACTGCAAAAGATGAAGCAGTAGAGCAGCTTGGAGCTTTATATGAAAAAGCGCTGAAAGAAGTTGGCGAGGCAAGTGCGGCGATTTTTGAAGTGCATCAGATGCTTCTGGAAGATGATGATTATATCGAATCTGTGGAAAATATTATCCGTACACAGGAAGTAAATGCAGAGTATGCCCTGGCTGCCACCGGAGATAATTTTGCAAATATGTTTGCTGCTATGGATGATGAGTATATGCGGGAACGGGCTGCTGACTTTAAAGATATCACAGAGCGTGTTATCACGATCCTGAATGGTGGCAGTCAGCAGCAGATGGATGCTTCTGAACCGACGATCATCATTGCGGATGACCTGGCGCCAAGTGAGACTGTCCAGATGGATAAGGACAAAGTATTGTCTTTTGTAACAGTACATGGCTCCCTGAATTCTCATACGGCGATCCTTGCAAGGACAATGGGCATACCGGCACTGATCGGTACGCTGGAACTTCATCTTGACGAGTCTTTAAATGGCGCAATGGCAGTAGTTGATGGCAATGATGGATGTGTCTATATAGACCCGGATGAAGAGACACTCGTTCAGATGCAGGAAAAGCTGAAAGCAGATAAAGAGCAGAAGGAACTGCTTCAGACTTTGAAAGGCGAGAAGAGTGTGACTCTGGATGGCAAAAATGTCATGACTTATGCTAATATTGGAGATGTCAAAGATCTTGCCAAAGTTTTGCAGAACGGTGCAGAGGGAATCGGTCTTTTCCGAAGCGAATTTCTGTATCTGGAGAAAGAAACCTATCCGACAGAGGAAGAACAGTTTTTTGTATATAAGACCGTAGCAGAGACAATGGCCGGAAAACGTGTTATCATTCGTACACTGGATATCGGCGCTGATAAACAGGCAGATTATTTTGCATTGGACAAAGAGGAAAATCCGGCAATGGGACTTCGGGCAATCCGTATCTGTCTGACTCGTCCGGAGATCTTTAAAACACAGCTTCGCGCATTGTTCCGTGCAAGTGCTTTTGGCAAGATCGCGATTATGTATCCGATGATCACATCCGTCAAAGAAGTGCGTCAGATCCGCGAGATCGTTGCAGAAGTGAAAAAAGAATTGGATGATGCAAATATTGCTTATGGAGAAGTGGAGCAGGGTATCATGATAGAGACGCCGGCAGCTGTCATGATCAGTGACCTTCTGGCAGAAGAGGTAGATTTTTTCAGTATTGGAACTAATGACCTGACCCAGTATACGCTGGCAATCGACCGCCAGAATCAGTCTCTGGATGAGTTCTATGATGCGCATCATACAGCAGTGCTGCGCATGATCAATCAGACGGTTCAGAATGCGCACAAGGCTGGCATCTGGTGCGGAATCTGCGGAGAACTGGGTGCTGATCAGGCACTGACAAAACTGTTCCTTTCTATGGGGATCGATGAGCTTTCTGTATCACCGGGAAGCGTGCTTCCGGTAAGAAAGATTGTTCGTGATACCAATGTTGCGGAGGAAAAAGAACAGGTACTGGCACAGTGGTTATAAAAACAACTGATCTGCATGAGAAAAATAAAAGAATATCATAAATATAGTCACCAGTCTTTTATGAGAAGAAGATAATAGTAAGAGTAGTTTTTACAGGAAAGAGAGTAGAAATATGCTGACAGAGACAAGGCAGGAAGAAATATTACGGATTCTGGAAGAACAGGGAAGTGTAACAGTACAGGAACTAAAACAGCAGTTTGGCGCTTCAGAATCCACGATTCGACGAGATCTGAATGTGATGGATCAGCGGGGAGAGCTGGTCAAAGTGTTTGGAGGCGCTGTGCGCAAAGATACCGGGATCACAACTTCTGATGAAAAAGTTTCTCAGCGTGTGGCACAGAACCGCAGAGAAAAACTGAAGATTGCGCGCTATGCGGCAGGTCTTGTGGAACCAAATGATTTTGTTTATCTGGATGCCGGTACTACAACGGGATGTATGATACCGTATCTTACAGAAAAATCAGCAACCTTTGTCACAAATGCAGTCTCCCATGCGCTTCAGCTCGTCGAAAACGGATTTCATGTAATCCTTATTGGCGGAGAACTGAAAGCTTCCACAGAAGCGATTGTAGGAAACGAAGCCTATGTGAACCTGAAAAAATATAATTTTACAAAAGGGTTCTGGGGAACTAATGGGGTTCGTCGTGACACCGGTTTTACGACACCGGATATCAATGAATCCATCATCAAATCCTGTGCGATGGAGCATACGAGAAATGCTTATGTACTGTGTGACAGCAGCAAGTTTCATCAGATTGCACCGGTAAGTTTTGCAGCCTTTGATGAAGCGGAAATCATTACCGACAGTCTGCCGGATGAATCTTATCGAAATTGTGAAAATCTGACCGTTGTACCGGAATCGTAAAGATGATACAATAGCCATAAACAGAGGTTTTGAAAATTGGTTGAACGTGACGCAGGTCTGGTTCAGAAAGGAAACGATAAGATGTCAGAGGAAATCAAAGCACCGGAAACAGAAGAAGTAAAAACACCGGAAAACACAGAGACCATGCAGGATTATGCAAAAGAGCTGGAAGAATCTTACAAAGTAATGGGAGACGGCGAATATGATACCGATACCCTGCTTGCATGGCAGAAGATTCAGGAATATCTGGAAAACAAAGAGATCCTGACTGTAACTGTATCCGGAATCGTAAACAAAGGCGTAGTTGCGCTGGTGGAAGGAATCCGTGGATTCATCCCAGTTTCCAGACTGGACAGCAAACATGTGGAAGATACCAATCCATGGTTGGGAAAAGAAGTCCGCGTCCGTGTCATTGAGGCAAATATGGAAAAAGGAAAGCTGGTACTTTCTGCAAGAGAAATCCTGAAAGAAGAAGCAGCAGCAGAGAAAAAACGTAAGATCGCAGATGTTCAGGTGGGACAGGTATTGGAAGGAACCGTAGAATCCATGCAGTCTTATGGTGCTTTCATTGACCTGGGAGAGGGAATCAGCGGACTGTTGCATGTATCTCAGATCAGTGATAAACGAATCAAACATCCGGCAGATGTTCTGCAGGAAGGTCAGAAAGTCACTGTAAAAGTAATCAAAAACCAGGATGGAAAGATCGGTCTGAGTATGAAAGCACTGATTGAAGAAAAGCAAAAACAGGAAGAAGAAGAGATTCGCGAGAATATTCCGAAGTCAGAAGAGATTGGGACTTCACTGGGAGATTTACTGAAAAATCTTAAATTATAAATGATGTGGTTCAAAGATCGGACATATGATACATAGACGATAAAAAATGCAGGAACTGTATTATATACAGCTTCCTGCATTTTTTGTATGTATTTGCATGATTTTTATAGAAATAGTGTTAGTCAGATCACACCGGTTAGCACTATTTCTGCTGCTTCTTTGGTGGTTTCGGTGGGAGCTGACAGTAGGTATCCATTGGGCTGACACAGATTTTTAATTTATCACTGTGGGCGCCTGCAATCAGAGTCAGATTGTATTGGGAAGCCAGTTCTACAGACTGTTTGGTAGGCGCAGCTTTGCTGATGAAGATGGGGATCCGTGCGCGGATGACTTTGGCGACCATATCCGTTGGAACACGTCCGCTGGTAAAGACCAGCGTATGTGTCAGATCAAGCCCTTCTTTTAATGCCATTCCAATGACTTTGTCGATTGCATTGTGTCGGCCGATATCCTCACTGATAAACAGAATCTTATCCTTCACAGCCAGAAAACTGCTGTGTGTGCCGTAGGTCTGCTTGTGCAGGGAAGTATCTTTTTCAAACGTTTCTGCCAGTTTGAAGATCCATTCCGAATGCCATTCGATAGGGACGACAGGCTGGATGTCTTCATCAGATTTCCAGTACACTTTATTGTTTGTACAGCAGGTAGGGACATTTGTGTCTTCTTCCAGAACATGATCAGCATCCACTGTTTCTTTCAGAAATACTTTTGCCGTGTTGCCGGATTCGCACAGATAAAAATAATCGATTTCATCAATGCTGCGGATCATCCCCTCGCTGTATAGACGTCCAAGTACCAGTTCCTCCAGATGAGTCGGTGTGCAGGTTAGTTCCATGACCAGTGATTCATTCAGATAGACTTGCAGATAATGTTCTGTCAGAAGCTCTTCTCTGGAAGCCGTGCTGGTTCCATCTGGAAGGATCTTCACACAATCCTGTGGAGTGGACGGCGTAAAGACGGTATTTTTGATATTTTTTAAGTAACTGTTTTCCATGATAATCCCTTATACATAATATATGATTTTACAACTTTGAAAACTAACTGTTGGTTCAATGAGACTGAGAATCATTCAGAAACTGAGCAAGTTTGTCCTTCAGTGCAGCATAATCAGAAAGTCCCAGGTCGTAAAGCTGCTGTTCCACTTCCCGCTTCATTGTGTAAGTTCCCATTTTGGGCGGATTGCTTGGGGCGAAGATCAACGCTCTCCCTTCTGCTTCCAGATCGTACAGTTTTTTCTGAGATTCCCGATACATCAGATGGCGGTTATCCAGAGCTTCTATGGTTTTCGGATATTTTTTGCACATTCGGGAATAAAGGAAACGCATGCCTTCCGGATTTTTTACATAGCCTCTCGGTTTGGAAAGGATGGCAACGATTTTATCACACCCATCATCCAGTGCTTTCTGAACCGGAATCGCATCGGTAACACCGCCGTCATAATAAAAACGGCCATTTATCTCTACCGGTTTGCAGGCAGCGGGCAAGGCGCAGGAAGCCATGACAAGGCGGTAATCATCCTGCGCCATATCCTCTTTACGGAAATAAGCTGGCTTACCGGTTTCAGCATCCGTAGCGACCAGCCAGTATTCTGCCGGATTTGCCATGATTGCCGGAAAATCCAGTGGATCGGCGCCATCAGAATTGGTCAGGTCGCCATAAATGTATTGTAATCCGAAAATATTTCCTGTTTTTAGAAAGGATTTCAGACCAAAATAACCGGGTTCATCAATGTGATCCGTGTAAAACCGGCGGTTACGGTCTCTTTGTCCGGCCATAAAAGACAGGGCATTGGCAGAACCTGCAGATACGCCGATGCAGTAATCAAATGTAATGTTATCATCTATAAATTTGTCAAGGACACCGGCGCTGTAAGCGCATTTCATGCCGCCGCCCTCAACGATCAGTGCTGTTTTGCTCATATGTAAAGTCTCCTACTGTTGCTGGATATTAGATATTTTCTATATTATATTAGTAGGATTAAGATTACAAGAAACAGTTCTGGATATCTGTTTATTTATTTTTTTTTAAATAAGCACGTAAAGAAGCAAGATCACTTTCTGCATCATGATACCCCATCCAGTACAGGGAGCCGAGTTTTTCTATATCTTTTTCCAGACGTCCTACGGTAACAGGTACGGAAGGGGCGATCACGAAAATACGACCTTCCTTTTCCAGCTGATCGGTACGGTCACAGAGGGCATTGTAACGCTCAGCACTTTTCTGCCATACATTCAGAAACTCCGGATATTTTCTGCCGTAGAGCTGTTTTTGCAGAAATGCTATGGAAGAGTGGTTCGGAACTTTGCGGTAGGAACGGTCTCTTGTACGCACTACGATAATTTTTTCATAGCCTTCCTGAAGCGCCCAGTCAAGAGCGTATGCGACGGAGCAGCCGCCATCCAGATAAGGTTTGCTATCCAACATAACGGGTTTTGACATGATGGGCATACTGGAGGAGGCGCGGATCGCCTGAAAGATATCGGAGCATTTTCCGTTTTCAAAATAGGCTGGTTTTCCGGTCAGACAGTCCGTTGCCACAGCGATAAAACGGTGGGCAGGATTGTCAAAGGCAACTTTATTAAATGGTTCTTCCACACGGTTGTCATCAAATACAAGGTCAAATCCAAAGATGCCTTTATTTTCTTTCCATGCATGAAGGCCAACATAGTTTGGGTCGAAACGATGTCCAAGGTTAAACCGGCTGGCTCTGCCGATCTGCCCGGAGACATAGTTAAATCCATTCATGGAACCGGCAGATACGCCGATCGTGCAGGAAAAATTCAGATCCTTTTTCATCAGAAGATCGGTAACGCCGCCGGTATACACACCACGGAATGCGCCGCCTTCCAGTACAAGACAGCCTTCGGTAATGTGGTCAGAGGCCTGACCGGTGGGAATACTGTCTAATTTGGAATATTTTTTTATAGTTTTACTCATAATCAGATGCTCAAAACTTTCTGTAATAATATAATGCAAATGTTGTTCGTCAATCATGCAAGCATGTTGACTCTCTTGCACTCATTGTACCAAGTCGCTGGCGCGATGGCTAGCCCTAAGTACGTGCAACCACCATTTGTATAAATAAAAATAGCAGTTTTAAATTTATGATGTATTGTTAAGTTACCACACAAAACAACTTCATAACTTTAAGAACTGCTATGATCACTTTACTATGGATTTGTAGACTTAACAACTGCATATTTGAATTTTTTGGATTTTTTATTACTGGAGATTTTTTAAATAAAAAAATAAAAAAAGTGAAAAAAGTTGTTGACTTTTTATCTGGTCTGAGGTAATATACTATCTGTGCTCAGCAAGGGCAACAAATAAATAACAGATATGCGCGAGTGGCTCAGTTGGTGGAGCACGACCTTGCCAAGGTCGGGGTCGCGGGTTCGAGTCCCGTCTCGCGCTTTCTTAAAAAAAGATATCCTGTCGGATATCTTTTTTTGTTAAATTTAGTCTTGGCAGGGCTCAAAGTTTGAGTGTCTCAGAGGACTTTAACTCCTCTTCGATTCATGTAAAATGTTGATCCATCAGATCAGCTGTACCGTCTCGCCGGTGGGTTCGATTTTCATTTCACTTCTTATATTGAAAGTTTTGTTATCCATGTTATATAATAAAAATTAAATATAGAAGCGTTTCTGATATGCAGAAAGAAAGAGTTTATTATGTTGACAGAGAATGAATTAAAAGAATCTGTAGAGGAAAAGACTTTTTACAGAGAAAAACTGATTGAACTTTTCAAGGGAAGAACTGCTGGAATTACTGGAGAATTATTGATGTCCGTATAAAAATATATGTAATTTGATTGTATCATCTTATAATAAGGTTCAACAGATAAGTAAGTCGGATAAAAGTGATGGCAATATACCTGGGCTGAATGGTCAGGTTACAGGAAAAGAAAAGTACTATAGTATCTCAGATAGAATAGTATACAGACTTTGGAGAGGGTCTATAAACACTACTACTTTATAATATGAGGAAACGTATGATAAGGAACGACCTGATTATCATACAGAAATAAAATGACAATCACACAAATCGAATGTTTTGTAGAGGCTGCAAATATGGGCAGCATTTCAAAAGCTGGAACGAACCTGTTTATCAGCCAGCAGACGGTCAGCCGTCAGATTAAAGCGCTGGAGACAGAACTGGATATGCCTTTATTTGAGAGGATGAATAGAGGGGTCAGACTGACGCCTCAGGGAGAAATCTTATATCACAGTTGGAAAGAGCTGCTGGTGCTGTATCGCACGGCGGTGGATCAGGCGAAGGATATGTATTATCAGGAACAGATGAATCTCTGTATCGGAATGCAGGAACTGGGCAGTATTTCAGATAAGGTATTACATGGAATCGAACTTTATAATGATCGGTATCCGGATCTGACAGTAGAGTGTGAGATACTTCCGGGAAAAGTATTGCTTCATCGTCTGGAGCAGGGCGCATTGCATATGATCATTGTGTTTGAATCAGAGCTGGAAAAGGTATCCGGCTTAAAAACATATCCGATATTGAAAGAGAAAATCCCGGTAGGTTTTTATTTGTCTGCCAGACATCCGGTAATGGATTACAGTGGGTTTGACATCAGCAGACTGGAAGGATGTGAGATTGGAGTTCTGGATTTAAACGCTTCGCTGGATGATAAAGAACGGGTAGAAAGTACATTAGATACGCTTGGGATGCTGGAACAGGTGCAGATCCGGGAATATAAATCCAGACAGAGCCTTCTTTTGGCACTGCTTTCAGGCAAATGTATTACCATTGCGTACGAGAATATGTTTTCCGGAAGAGAAGATAAATTGAAATTTTATCCGTTGTCAGATATAGTGCCGGCATCTTTTGGTGTTGTGCTGGCAATCAGACAGGAAAAGTATAAAATTAAAGCAAAAAATCTGATTGAGATTTTGGAGCAGATTTCATAAATGAAAGGATTCGGAAAAAGGACTTTGTTACGATTGATCCAAGCATGAAAATGAAGGACAGCTTTTTTCGAAGAATTGTAAAGCATCTTATTCGAAAATACAGATTTACGATAAAAGTTAGTTAAAAGCTGATACACTCATTTGAGTGTATCAGCTTTTTTTTATAAGTAACCACACAGGGCTTTTATCCGATATAATAAAACCACATAAGGAGGGTTAATGTTATGAATAACAATGGGAAAAGCCGTGGTTTCGGCAAAAAGGGATGGATGGTTATCATCTTTACCCTGTTTATCTACATGTTTACCTGTACAGCACCGGATACATTAAATGTTTCTGTAACTGTATTTGCACAGGCATTTGGATGGGATTCTAATCAGATGCTGATGTTCTCAGCGGTAGGTGGTTTTGCAGGTATCGCAGTATCAGCAGTTCTCGGTGTTGTTATTGCAAAAAAAGGCGTTAAGATCCCGACATTTGTAATGATGATCGCATCTGCATTGATCTGGCTGTTCCATGGTCATGTGCATGCATTTGTTACATACGGTCTGGCAGTTGTGCTTCTGACAGCATTTTCAAATGCGCTGAATCTGGTATCTACCCAGCAGATAATGAGCAACTGGTTCCCGAAAAAGAAAGGTATTGCGCTTGGATGGGCTACTATGGGTACCTGTTTTTCATCGGCAATCATGGTTGCTGTATTCCAGGGAATGTTCGGAAAAGGAATCAGCGCACCGTATCATCTGATGTTTGGCATCTTTATCATTCTGGCAATCATCACTATGGTATGGTTCAAACAGTTCCCGGAAGAAGCTGGAGCATATCCGGATAATGAGCCGATCACAGAAGAAGAGAGACAGGCAAACCTGGCAATGCTGAATAATGCAAAGACAGAGTTTACCATTGGAAAACTGCTTCGCACAAAAGAGATGTGGATGCTGACAATTATTTTTGGATTTGTAGCACTTGGTCTGGTTGCAGTTATTTCTCAGATGGTTCCGAGACTGGTGGCAGTAGGACTTGGACAGAACATGGCGATTATGTATCTGACTATTGCATCTATCATCGGCATTCCGGCCAGCGTTATCTGGGGATTCATTGATCAGAAACTGGGCACAAACAAGACGGTTCGCGTATTCTGTGTTCTCTGGACACTGATGCTCGTAATCTCTGCACTTGGAAGTGGAATGGTTAATGTTCCAATGGCAGTATTTTCTGTTATCTTCTATGCAGTATTACTCGGAGGTATGATGAACCTGATGCCGTCTGCGATCATTTCTGTATTTGGACGTTTTGATTTTGCAGATGCAAATAAGATCATCATGCCGCTGATTATTGGTATCCGTTCCTGTGCATTCCTGTTAGTGCCGGTAATGCTGGCAGCAGCAGGTCCGAATGTAAATGGCGGATACAGAAATGCATTTATCGTGTGTGCAGTGCTTTCTGCGATTTCAACCGTTGTGGCATTTCTGCTGAAAGATAAATGTATTGGAAGAACATCTATTTCATAAGAAAGATGGTTTTCAACGGTTTTATAGTATAAAGGTATAATAAAAATGAGAAGCGAAAAGCTGTGGATGCTGTGTTGGCAAATGTAAGTTTGCCAGAAAGATATCTGCAGCTTTTTGTATCGTATTCCGGTGCAGATACAGAGCATTAGCAGCGTGTGTCTGAAATAAAGAGATAGTATGGATAATAAGCATATTTTTTCCACTTCAGCATATCTTATACAAAGTATGTTTGAGGAGGAGTTATGCTTTGAGTGGAAAGACAAAGATCGTTGTATTTCGGATGAAGGAACTGATCTATACCGTATTGTTTATCGTGTTAGCAATCGTATTGATCCTTTTGCTGGTATTTATGTTTGGTCCCGGGAAGGATAAAAAGGAGGAGCAGGCAGCGGCATATACAGCTGGAGTATATACTTCTTCCATACAGTTTCAGGGAAAGACCATTGATGTACAGGTAATTGTAGATGCCAATCATATCAATTCCGTATCCTTTGTAAATCTGGATGAGACAGTGGCGACGATGTATCCGTTGATGCAAGTCTCTATGGACGATATCAGCAAACAGATCTGTAAAAAACAGACATTGCGGGATATTACATATTCCGATGAAAATCAATATACAGCCAGCCTGCTTTTAGGAGCGGTAGACCAGGCACTGGAAAAAGCAAAGACTGAAGAGGATTAGATTAGGCAGAGGGAGAAGAAAAAGAGGCGGGAATAATGTGATCATTCTGTCAATGGAATCAATATTTTCATAAAATGTAAAACGAAAAAGAACCAGTATCTATGTGAAGATGAGAATCTTTTGCTACATAAATACTGGTTCTTTCTCATGAAAAATCAGAATATAAATTCTTTTGCCCCCCTGGAATACCAGATTTGAAATCTCTGATTATAGGTTGTGTCCGTTTTTAGATGGAACAAATAATGAAACCGTTATATGACTGAAAACAACGGTAAGCATATTACTGACAGTTATTTTTGATAAAATTCTGAATGGAATCAAGATTGATGCTGGTCGTCTTTACCGGCCTGTTTTTTTCATGATAGCTGTAGGCGGAAAATCCGATCCATACAGCGATGGCAGCACAGATAAGAACGACAATGATGCGTCCAAATACTTTTTTACGCTTCTGTTTTTTAACTTGCGCTTTTCGGTTTTTCTTTTCCTGTTTATATCGCTCAACCTTCGCCTGACTCATGGTAAAAACTCCTTCCAACTGCTTCTTTTGTCCAGTATACACTATTTTTTTGCAAGAGGGAAGTATGGGACTGTATTTTTATGGACGAAATAGATTTTGATTATGATATAATGAGCGCAAGAGAGTCAACATGCTCGCATGATTGACGAACGGCGAATGTCGATCATAAGTCAATGGATAAGCGTTGAACAGTGCCGTCAGCAGGGATTGTTTGGGGATTTGCAGAGAGACATGGATGAAGGAAAATATAGGGGAAGACGGTACAATGTATATTACGATTTCGATGCTTGCAGATGAGCTAGACAAAGAAAAAATTCTGAATGCGACGATAAAGAAACATGATAAGATCTGCACGATCAGAATACGGATGGATTCTGAACCGATGAAATCTGAAATATTATATCTTACAGATCGAAAAGAGGAGGGGATGGTATTCTGTCAGACAGCCAGGGGAAGCTCATTCCTGGTAAAGAAAGAGATGTTTTTGCTGTTAAATCAGATGTTTGCAGTGTTTGACCGATATCGTAAGTGGCAGGACAGACTTTCAGGGGCGATAGAGCAGGGATGTACACTGACAGAATTGTTGAATCTGAGTTATCCGGTCATACAACATCCACTGGTAATATTGGATGCAAATGAATGGGAAATTGCACATTCCGACCATTCGCAAACAAAAGAATTTGATCAGGACTGGACCGATGTACTGAACAGGCATACTTCTGATGCAGGGAAAATTGCCTTGTTTAATCAGACGTACTATAAGTATTTTTCGTTGAAAAATGTGTATCGGATACCGGGGAAGATTTTTGGCCCCGGATATGCATTTAATCTGATCCATAATAAAAGCCTGTTCGGATTGATTCTTATGGCAGAACCGGAATATCAGGACAAAATCTCACAGGGCGAGATTGATGCATTACAATATCTGGGAGAACTGATTTGTGGAATGATCGGTATCAATTCCTATAATCTGGATACGCATTTTCCGGATAAGCCATTGCAGGAATATCTGGTAAATAAAGATGCAGAATCTTTTGAACGACTGGAACGTTCACTTGACATTATCTCCTGGGAAAAAACAGACCCGAAGATGGTCATCTATGCGGAGCCTTTGGAGGGAGGTTCTCTGGCGCCCGTGCCATCAAGATCAAAACTGATGTTTAACAGGATGCAGGGAATCGTTACGGTAGAATATAAGACAGGATTGGTTTTTCTGTGTAATCTTAAAATATTATGGGATGTAAAGGGCGCAGATAAAATGCTGTCCGAATATTTGAGACAGATATCTTATTATGCAGGCGCAAGCAGAGAATTCTGTAATCTGGCAGATGTTTGGCAGATGTTGGAACAGTCCCTGATATCGTTTCAGAACAGTTTGCAGATCGGAGGATATGTGAATGCGTTTGAACATGCAATTCTGCCCTATATTTTTTCATTATTCAAAAAAAGAGATGCGGAGCTCCTGAAACATCCCAGCCTGGATATATTAAAGGAGTATGATCAGCGTTATGGAAGCCGGTTATATGATACGTTATATATGTTCTTAAAAAATGAACGGAAAGTTTCCAAAACGATTCTGGATGCGGACATTCCGAGGAGTACGCTGTTGAACCGCTTGCAGCGGATTGAGGAATTGCTGCATGCAGATCTGGATATTCCGGAGGTAAGATGGCATATCTTTCTTTCGTATCTCATGGAAAAATATACTAACCCAATAGGGTAAAAATGATATTTTTTGTATCATACAGAGAAAAGTTTAAAAATTATCTGGTATGGTTTGTTCCTACTTTTTGAGAAAAATTACCGCTACAATACAGACATAGAACGTTATACAGGCAAAGTTCTTTCACAGTCTTCAAAAAGGAAACTTCTGAGCAGGATTTAAGAAGCTGATGAGAGTGAAAGGAAAGTATTGGAGGTAAGAAAATGATCAAAAAAGGTATTGAAATCAGCTTGAATGTACAGCCAATCTATATCGGTCTGGTACACAAATATTTTTTCGAGGGACCATGTCGTATGGCTCCCACCGAACAGCTGACACCAGAATTTGAGGCGATGATGCAGCCGATGATGGGACAGGGATCTTTTGCGGATGTACAGGCGCATTTGAAGGATGAGAAACAGATCAGCCTTCTGGATCCGATCTATCTGGATCGTGATGACGAAATGACCACGCCGGAATGGATGTTTGAGGAGATGATGAAAAATGACAGCGAGGTGGATCTGTATCTCTTTACTGCTGTGCAGATGGTACGTGGAGACCTGATTGTTGAGATGGCAGAGCGTACGGGAAAACCGGTTATGATCCAGCCGGAAAACTGCTGTATGTTTGCCAGAGCGATTTCTCATGTACGTTCCCATGGAAGAGAAGGATATGCGCCTTTATATTGGGAAGAAGCCATCAATGTCATGAAAGGCATTCGTTTAAAGAAAGTTATGGCACATTCCAATCTGCTGCAGGTTGTCCGTATGGGAGAAGTGGCAGGAAGCGATATTACATCCAACGCATTTTACAATCAGCGTGAAGTGACACGGATCCTGGGAACCAGATTCCGTGCGGTAAACTTACATGAGATCCTGGATCAGTTTAAACCGGGCAATCCGATGCAGAACTATACGACACCGGGACGTCTTGGTCTTAATCCGACAGAAGAGGAAATGAAAGAAATCGAGAAGATCACAGATGATCTGATGGCTGGCGCGACACTGGTAAATATGGAGAAAGAAGCGCTGATGATCAGTGTACGGATGTGGTATGTAGTACAGAAATTCCTGGATAAACATGACTGCAACATGTTTATAGCTCCATGTCCTCAGTTCTGTGCGACAAGACGTGCCAATGAAGAACGTGTGACCTTCTGTCTGACGCATTCTCTGAATAACGAGAATGGTATTCCTTCCGCCTGTGAAGCGGATGCCATTGCGGCATTATCCAAACAGCTTCTTATGAGCGCTTCCGGATGTGCAACATATATGGGTGAGACAAATTCCTTCTTATACTATGGTGATGGTCTGGCAAGAGCGCCGTTTTCTCCGCTTACACAGGAAGGCCTGCCAAATGATGAGTGGAAACAGGGTGGATTGGATAAAGTAGAAAATCTGTATTTCTCCTTCCATGCAGTAGGGAACAGAAAGATGCATGGTATTGACGGAGAGACAGATACATACAGCATTCAGCCATTTGCGTATACGGGATGGGGCGGAACGATCCGGAATGATTGGACAAAAGATATCGGACAGACAATCACACTCTGTCGTTTGTCCCCGGACTGCAAAAAGATCTTTATCGGAAAAGGAACGATCAAAGGCGGTGCATACAAAGAGATTCCAAACTGCACGCCGACAGTTATTTTCCAGGTAAAAGACCACAAAGAGTTCCATGACAAACAGCTTGATTTTGGCACCCATCTGCCGTTGGCTTATGGCGATCATACGGAAGTGCTGAAAGCTTTTGCAAAATCTGTTGGTCTGGAAGTCGTAGAGGCCTAGGACGATCAACTGTTTTATACATCTGATTGTGCCGTCAACGAAAAGGCAGCGGAATGGAGCATAATATGGAATTAAATGTGCGGGAAATTGCCGGACATCTGAAACAGAAAAATGAAAAGGCCGAAGCTCTTCTTGAAGAGCTTCGGTTAGATCCGAAAGAACCACCCGAAGTGATCGCAGATCGATTAAAAAACTATATTGCAGCGAAATTGCTATTATCAGAGAAGGAAATGACGGACAATATCATTGAAATGGTCAGAATCAATGTGGCGAAAGCTTCCAATATGACGGTAGAACAGTTAAAAGAAATGGATCGGCCGGGAAGATGCGGAAGCGCGCCGGCCGTATTATCCAAACGCGTATTACTCTATCTTGATATTCAGAAAAAGCTTGGTATCACGCTTCCGACAAGAGAATTGCCAGAGGTAAAAATGGTTCGGGAACTGGCAGAGATGATAGTGCCGTTACTCCAAAAAGCATAGAAAGAGAGTTTTGGAAAAAATTTCATGACCACTTGAACAATCCATCAAAGATGATGGAATGGAAAGTTGTCGGAAAAGATATTTTCAGATCTTTTGCCATGGGGATTTAATGGTGGAACAGGGATTGGTATGAAATGAAAACGATTGCAGAAAAACAGAGGGAATTAATAGAAGTTTATAATAGTCTGGATGATCAGATGATGCAGTATGAATTTTTACTTCGGCTGGCGGGCAATGCTCCAGTGCCGGATGAAACAGAAAAAAAAGAACATACGAAGATCAGAAACTGTCAGACGGATTCCTGGTTCATCATGAAGAAAGAAAATGGCCATTTTTTTCTGAAGGTAGACAGTGATGCGTTACTGATCCGTGGCGTTCTGAGCATTTATGTGTATTTGCTGGATGGAAGACCGATGGAGGAAATCGCACAGACTTCTCTGGATTTTATGGAGCGCACAACGATAAAAAATCAGCTTTCTGTAGATCGTTTTTCGGTATTATCTGAGCTGCCGCAATGGGTCATAAGATTTTGTAAAGAATCAATATTGTGTATGAACTGAAAAAAAACTGTGTCTGTGAAAGATACAGTTTTTTTTATGCCGTGAAATGTATGCGGTCTTTTGAGATAGTGAAAAAAATGACAGGTATAACATTAGTAACTACTTTCTAAAAGAAAAATAATTTGTTATAATAATCCGATATAGGCAAAAGTAGAGAAAAAGTCAGTTGAGATGATGAACTGATAAAACTGGAAGTCGGTGTCCGGTTTGAAATTGATTCAGAGAAGTTTGCACTGTGGGTTATTTTCAGATATGGATAGTTACAGAGAAAGTCAGAAGTCATTAAAAATGGAGACAACGCAGATATATGAGCAGGAGGAGAAGATGAGTTACGCAGATCAGGTATTTATTTCCATGTGCAGAAATATCATAGACAACGGAACCAGCACGGAGGGTGAAAAAGTCCGCCCGAAATGGGAAGATGGTACGTCGGCATATACCATCAAACAGTTTGGCGTGGTAAATCGCTATGATCTGTCGAAGGAATTTCCGGCTTTGACCCTGCGGCGTACAGCAATCAAGAGCTGTACGGATGAACTGCTCTGGATCTGGCAGCAGAAGTCGAACAATATCAATGATCTTCACAGTCATATCTGGGATGAGTGGGCAGATGAGGACGGATCTATCGGAAAAGCTTACGGCTATCAGATGGGTGTAAAGCATCAATATAAGGAAGGGATGATGGATCAGGTAGACCGCGTGATCTATGATCTGAAGAACAATCCTTACAGCCGACGGATCATGACGAATATCTATGTCCATCAGGATCTTCATGAGATGAACCTGTATCCATGTGCATACAGCATGACCTTTAATGTGACGAAAAAGCCGGGGCAGGACAAGCTGGTACTGAACGCGATCTTAAACCAGCGTTCCCAGGATGTGCTGGCTGCCAACAACTGGAATGTCTGCCAGTATGCGGTGCTCGTGCATATGTTGGCGCAGGTGTGTGACATGCAGGCGGGCGAACTGGTGCATGTGATCGCAGACGCCCATATTTACGACCGACATATTCCGCTTGTGGAAGAGCTGATCAGCAGAGAGCCGTTTCCGGCGCCGAAATTCTGGCTGAATCCGGAAGTGAAAGATTTTTATCAGTTTACAAGAGATGATGTAAAACTGATTGATTATGAGACTGGTCCGCAGATTACAAATATTCCGATTGCCATCTAAAAAGATGTCGTCAGAAGTGTTTGGTTATCAGATATGGGGATAAAAATAGAAGAAAAAATCTACAAGATTTGTAATAAAACAGAGAAACAGAAAGGGTAAGCATATGAATTTAATTGCTGCTGTAGATAAAAACTGGGCCATCGGCCTGAATAACCGTCTGCTGGTAAGCATTCCGGCGGATATGAAATTTTTCCGTGAGACGACTACTGGAAAAGTTGTCGTAATGGGAAGAAAGACACTGGAGAGTTTTCCAAACGGTCTGCCATTAAAAAAGAGAACCAATATCGTTCTTACTTCTGATCCGGACTATAAAGTGCTGGGATTGGAATCCACCAGAGAGCAGTATGATCTGACCATCGTACATGATCTTGATGCCCTCCGGGAAGAACTGAAAAAATATCCGTCTGAAGATATTTACGTCATCGGAGGAGAGAGCATTTATCGCCAGCTTCTGGATGAATGCGATGTAGCGCATATCACAAAAGTGGATTATGCTTACGATGCAGATGCATATTTCCCAAATCTGGACGAAGATCCGAACTGGGTCGTAACTGCAGACAGTGATGAACAGACCTATTTTGATCTGGAGTATTACTTTTATAGATACGAGCGTAAAAAATAAGGAAGGTGTAATCTTATGAGTAATTTCCTGTTCAGTGTCAATGTCACATTCCCAATCTTTCTTGTTATGGTATTGGGATATGTGCTGCGGCGGATCGGAATGCTCAACGATAATTTTGTTACCGTAGCAAACAAGTTTAATTTTAAAGTAACGCTGCCGGTCCTGTTGTTCCGGGATTTGTCCAATGTGGACATACAGGCAGTGTTTGATGTAAAATATGTTTTATTTTGTGCCATCGCCACATCTATCTGTTTCTGGAGTGTGTGGGGACTGGCAAAGATCTTTATGAAAGACAAGACGATGATTGGCGCATTTACCCAGGCTTCCTTCCGAAGCAGCGCAGCCGTTATGGGACTTGCTTTCATTCAGAATATTTATGGCGCTTCTACCATGGGCTCACTGATGATCATCGGTGCGGTTCCATTGTATAATATCTATTCCGTACTCGTGCTGACCTTTGAGGCCAATGATCCTGAAAATGAAGGGAAACGCGATACGGCGAGAATCCGACAGGCTGGAATCAACATCCTGAAGAATCCGATCATCATCGGAATCGTACTCGGTCTTATTGTGGCATTGCTTCATAACCCATTGCCTACCCTGGTCAATAAGACTGTAAGCACCACTGCCCAGATGGCGACCCCACTGGCTTTGATCGCTTTAGGTGCAGGATTTGAGGGCAGAAAAGCGCTGGCAAAGATTAAGCCGACGCTCTGGGCTGCGTTTATCAAACTGATCGCCCAGGCTGCCATCTTTATTCCTATTGCCGGACTGTGTGGATTCACAG
Organism: uncultured Roseburia sp.; assembly: GCA_905193415.1. Taxonomy (GTDB): domain Bacteria; phylum Bacillota; class Clostridia; order Lachnospirales; family Lachnospiraceae; genus Brotonthovivens. The sequence continues at coordinate 33,099 of CAJJOP010000011.1, read as the reverse complement.
GAGAAAAAATGGTGGCACTGGTAGTAATGCTTGCCGCTCCTGCGACTCCGAGCTGCTATATTATGGCAAAAAATATGCACAACGATGGTACGCTGACGGCAAGCATTGTCGTGGCAACTACGCTTCTCGCATCCCTGACACTGACGGGCTGGATCTTTATCCTGAAGACTGTCGGGTGGATCTGACGGGTATGAGTACTTGGAAAATACCAGGAATGAAGGAGATATGATATGGATATTACTGGAAAGAAATTATTTTTAAAAGCCTTAAAAGAAGAAGGCGTTGATAAAATTTTTGCTTATCCCGGAGGAACAGTTACCGATCTGTTTGACGAACTGTACCGGGATAATGAGATTGATATAGTGCTTCCGAGACATGAGCAGGCGCTTGTCCATGAAGCAGAAGGATATGCAAGAGAAACCGGAAAGACAGGAGTATGTCTCGTAACCAGCGGCCCTGGCGCGACTAACACGATCACTGCGATCGCAGATGCATTTTATGACAGTATCCCGCTTGTTGTATTTACCGGACAGGTTCCGTTGAGTCTTATCGGAAACGATGCCTTCCAGGAGGTTGACATCGTAGGCATGACAAGAGGAATCACAAAATATGCTGTTACTGTACGCAACAGAGCAGAGCTTGGCAAGATACTGAAAATGGCATTCCATATTGCCAGCACAGGAAAACCGGGACCGGTACTGATTGATCTGCCGAAAGATATACAGGTAACATATGGTCCGGCAGAATATCCGAAAAAAGTGGATATCCGCGGTTACAAACCAAACGAAGGTGTACATCTCGGACAGCTGAAAAAAGCGGTAAAACTGCTGAAAGTTGCAAGACGCCCGATCATCCTTGCCGGTGGCGGCATTAAGATTGCAGGCGCAGAGAAACTTTTGGAACAGCTTGTAAATACGACACATGTGCCGGTAGTTACTACTGTTATGGGAAAAGGCGCGATTGACAGCAACAATCCATACTATATAGGAAACAGCGGACTTCATGGACGTTATGCTGCCAATATTGCAGTTTCCAAATGCGATGTGCTCTTTTCCATCGGAACCCGTTTCAATGACCGTATTACCGGTGACCTGAACGAATTTGCTCCGAAAGCAAAGATCATCCATGTAGATATTGATGCGGCAGCAATCTCAAGAAATGTTGTCGTAGACGTACCGATCGTTGCAGATGCCAAGACCGCTCTGGAGCATATGATGGAGTGGGTAGAGGAGAAAGATACTTCTGAATGGCTCAGACAGATTGAGCAGTGGCAGCAGGAGAATCCGCTGGAAATGCGCCGTGACAAAGGCATGTCCCCGCAGATGATCATGGAAGGAATCAATCAGACCTTTGCAAATGATGATGCCACCTATGTTACTGATGTAGGTCAGCACCAGATGTGGGCAAGCCAGTTCCTGGATGTAGATGAAAAACATCATATTATCACATCCGGCGGTCTTGGAACGATGGGATTTGGTTTCCCGGCCGCCCTTGGCGCCAAGATGGGCAATCCGGAAAAGGATGTTATCTGCATTACCGGAGACGGCGGTTTCCAGATGAACATGCAGGAAATGGCTACGTCTGTAGTACAGAAAGCGCCGGTCATTGTATGTATCCTGAATAATTATTATCTTGGAATGGTACGTCAGATGCAGCAGCTCTTTTATGGAAAACGATATGCAGCGACCTGTCTGCGCAGACAGAAAGGATGTCCGGATTTCTGTAAGGGACCGAATGAGAACTGTCCGCCATATGTGCCGGATTTCATGCAGTGGGCGAAAAGTTATGGCGCACACAGTATCCGCGTAACGAAAGAAGAAGAAATCCTTCCTGCACTGGAATATGCAAAGAATAACAAAGATGCAAGCACAGTAATTGAGTTCATGATTGCTACCGAGGACATTGTATTGCCGATGGTACCAGGTGGAAAAGCTATGAACGAGATGATCTTGAAAGCATAAGCAGGAGGTAGGAAAATGAAAGACAGATGGATTGCATTATATGTAGAAAACCAGGTAGGTGTTCTGGCGAAGATTTCCGGACTGTTTGCAGGAAAATCCTACAACATGAAAAGCCTGACTGTTGGTACGACGGAAAATGAGGATACTTCCCGTATGACTATTTGTGCGGTATGTGATGATATCACTTTTGAACAGATCAAAAAACAGCTGAACAGAATGGTGGAAGTTATCAAAGTTATGGATCTGACCAATGTGCCGATCCATATGAAAGAGATTCTTTATGCAAAGATCAAAAAATGTTCCGAAGATGATCTGGCAGAAGCATTTCGCATCGCACAGGTATTTAAAGTAGATGTGGCAGATATCGGAGAGGACAGCGTATTGTTAGAGTGCAAACTGACCGAGCACAGAAATAATGAGCTGATCGCTCTGCTTCGTTCCAGGTTTAAAAATATCGAGATTGTAAGAGGCGGCGCTGTGGCGATTGAGTCTATCAGCACTTCATGCAGATAAGATGGTATTTCAGTGCTTTGGTATAACGACAAGTTAATAAAATGCCAAGATTGAAATTTTTAACACGTCGTTGTAAATCATTTTTACATTGACATTGGAGCAAAAAAGGCATATGCTACAATGGACAGAACACTTTAGCACAGCTAAGTGACAGAGTGAAAAATGAAAAGTCTGCAATAGTGATTTATTAGTTACAGGCAGAATACGGTATTTGAAATACTGAAATGATTTATAAAAATAGTCTGATCAGATAACAGATTGATTTACAGAGAATCATCTGTTTCAGAGGACACAAGACTCATCAGGGAGAGCGTTTTTTTTACAAATAATGTCTCCGGTATGAGTACATATAAAAGTATATAGCACGGATGAGAAACATCCGTTTGATGAAAGGGAGCTGTAAGAAATGGAAAAGAAAAATATTGACTGGGCCAATCTTGATTTTGCTTATCGGAGCACCGACTACAGATATGTAGCCAATTATAAAGATGGAGCATGGGATGCAGGTACACTGAGCACAGATGACAAGATCGTTATGAATGAGTGCGCTGGCGTACTTCAGTATGCGCAGACAGTATTTGAAGGCCTGAAAGCATATACAACAGTAAATGACCAGATCGTTATCTTCCGTCCGGATCTGAATGCAAAACGTATGGCAGATTCCGCAAAGAGACTGGAGATTCCAGTATTTCCGGAAGATCGTTTTATCGAAGCTGTAGAGCAGGTTGTAAAAGCAAATGATGCATTTGTACCGCCATATGGTACAGGCGCTACTTTATATATTCGTCCGTATATGTTCGGAATCAGCCCGGTTATCGGCGTAAAACCGGCAGAGGAATATCAGTTCCGTATCCTGGCTACACCGGTTGGACCATACTTCAAAGGCGGGTTCAAACCATTAACGATCCGTATCTGCGATTTCGACCGTGCAGCGCCACACGGAACCGGCGATATCAAAGCAGGTCTGAACTATGCAATGAGCCTTCGCGCCATCGTAGATGCACACAACAAAGGTTTTGATGAGAACATGTATCTGGATGCGGCTACCAGAACAAAAGTAGAAGAGACCGGTGGAGCAAACTTTATCTTTGTAACAAAAGATGGCACTGTAGTAACACCGAAGTCTGACAGCATTCTGCCGTCCATCACGCGTCGTTCCCTGATGTATGTTGCAGAGCATTACCTTGGACTGAAAGTAGAGCATCGTGTCGTATACAAAGACGAGCTGAAAGATTTCGCAGAGTGTGGACTTTGCGGTACAGCAGCCGTTATCTCTCCGGTAGGAAAGATCGTAGATCACGGAACCGAGATCTGCTTCCCAAGCGGAATGGAAGATATGGGACCGATCACAAAGAAACTGTATCATACACTGGTTGATATTCAGCAGGGCCGTGAGGAAGCTCCGGAAGGCTGGATCCGCGTGATCGAGTAAATAAAATAGAGACTGTATAAAAAGACTGCGTTACACATTGTTTTCAGGTATCAGAGCGATAGATGCTGATATCTGGAGAACGGTGTGGGCGTGGTCTTTTTTATGTCCCTTTTTTGCCCCATGTATTTCAGTACACTGTATATGAAACAAAAATAATGTACTCTCGAGATCTTCTAAATGAAGATTTCTGATAGTATATAATAACGAAATGGAGGCAGAAAAATGTTTGCTTATCGTGTGACTGTCATTTCAACAGAATGTTTAGTGTCAGAAGAAGAATCCCGAAAGATTATAAAAGGTAAAATACATAAATATGCAGATAAAAGTAATATGTTTTGTCGTGATCTATGTGATGGTTTCTATATATTTATTTCTGATATTGATGAGAATATCGTTACGATAGGTGGCATTGCTCCAAATGTGGAAGATACGGGGAGTTTTGTCGAGTCGTATGTAAACTATTTGAATATTAATTACGAAAGTATGGAAATATCGGAGATTTTATTGGAAACGTTAGAAAGTTTATTAACCAAAGCCGACAGACAGGAATATATTGAAGATGATACGGAGATTCTGGAAAAAAATAAACTGAACGATATTATTGGTGGACGCGCCTATGGAATATCATATGATGAAAGTCTGATTCGAGACGATAACAGGGATCTGTTAAAAATAATAACAGAGAAAAATGAGTTAAAAGAAGTGTTTTTGCCTGAACTGAAGAGGATTTTAAAGGGGAAAGCAGATCAAATGGTACAAGGACATCCGGTTCACTATATGATCGAAGTGGATAACAAAAATGATAAAGAAAATATGGAAATGTATTTATTACAGGCATTATACAGAAAACGGCGTATTCGAAATAAACGTTACAGTGTTGTATCTATGTCAATTCACGAACCCTTTAAGAAACATGTATATGAGGCATTATATGAAGCATCAGAGGGCGGATGTATCATAGTTAATTTTTGTGTGCGGGTAGGTAAGGATGACGATGATTACGCAGATGTGATAAATGAAAAAATACAGGTTGTCTGTGAAATGTTGAAGAAATATCGTAATAAGGTTTTGACACTTATTTGTATTCCCAAGGATGATAAAAAGCGAAAACAACTTTTTTATGATGAATTAGAAAATATATCTCTGATAGAATTAAGAGAAAATCTGATCAAAGAAAATAACGCAATAGAATATCTGGAAAGATTGACAAGAAAGAACCATATTTCTTCAGATCAACGATTACGGGGAAAAGTAGAAAAAGATAAAAATTATTATACCTCAGAATTACAGGATCTTTTTGAGGAGTGGTATGATCATAAATTAAAAACAGAGATTTATCCACAGTACAGAGATGTAGCAGTTATCAGAAATGAAAGAGCAAAATCCTTGCCGAAAGGATCTGCATATCATGAATTGCAGGAGATGGTGGGAATTACTGAAGCAAAAAAAGTAATAGAGAAAGCTTTGAATTATTATAAAGTACAGAAATTATACAGAGAAAAGGAGATAAAAAATACGATTCCGGCGATGCATATGATTTTTCAGGGAAATCCAGGAACGGCAAAAACAACAGTAGCAAGACTCTTTGCTCAGATAATGAAGGATAATGAGATTGTTTCAACGGGGCAATTGATAGAAGTCGGCAGAGGAGATCTGGTAGGAAAATATGTTGGCTGGACAGCGCAGTGTGTAAAGAAAAAATTTAAAGATGCACGAGGCGGAGTGTTGTTTATAGATGAAGCATATTCTTTGGTAGATGAAAAAAGTGGATCATTTGGAGATGAGGCGATCAACACAATCGTGCAGGAAATGGAGAACCAAAGAGAAAATGTTATCGTTATATTTGCGGGATATCCAGATAAGATGGAAGATTTTATAAAGAAAAATCCAGGGCTTCGATCCAGAATCGCATTTCACGTTCCGTTTCCGGATTATGATGTGGATGAACTTTGCGAGATTGCAAAATTAATTGCGAATAAACAGGGGTTTTGCCTTACAGAAGAGGCGTTGGAAAAATTAAAAACAGAATTTAAGAAAATAAAAGGCCAGAATGATTTTGGAAATGGAAGATATGTGAGAAATATATTGGAGCAGGCTCAGATGAATCAGGCAACCAGGTTGATGAAAAAGAATATCGATCAGTTGACGGCAAAAGATGTCTCGATGTTTACTGCAGAAGATATAGAACTGTCAGTGACGGAAAAGAAAACAATCAGAACGATAGGTTTTTGATAGATTGAAAATGAGTCAGCTTGAAATATTTACAGGTCGAGCTTAGAATAAAATTATGTGAAAACCATAGAAGAGGACGAAAAGATGACAGAAACACCGCCAAAAAAATTATTGATCCTGTATATTTTAGATATCTTACAAAAATATACAGATAGTGACCACAGATTAAGTCAGAAAGATATTCGTGAAATTTTACAAAAAGAGTATCACATGACCGTTGACCGCAAAGCGATCCGAAGAAATCTGCTGAATCTTATGGAATATGGCAGTGAAATTGAATACAGAGAGGTTTCAAGAAAAGATATTTTTCAAAAAACAACAGACGAAGCATTAGGCAAAATAAGTCCAAAGGAATCATTAGATAAGGAAGAAGAGAATCTTTTGTGGACAGATTTTTATCTAAAACATAAATTTACAGATGAGGAATTACGGCTTTTGATTGACAGTGTTCTGTTTTCAAAACATATCCCATATCATCAGGCAAAGGATCTGATAGAAAAACTGGAATCTTTAGCAAATATCTACTTTGTTTCCAGATTAAAACATATTTATTCTGTACCCGTAGATCGAACGGATAATAAACAGGTATTTTATAATATTGGAATTTTGGACGAGGCGATTCAAAAAAGAAGAAAAGTTTCCTTTGAATATGCTGAATATCATGTGGATAAGAAAATGCATTTAAAGAGGCGGGAAGATGGAACGATTCGGATATATGTGGTAACACCTTATCAGATGGCAGCACAGGAAGGAAAATATTATCTAATCTGTAATTATGATAAATATAATGATATTTCCAATTATCGTGTAGATCGGATTCGTAATATACAACTTTTGGAGACAGAAGGAAAACCATTTGAATCATTGAGGGGTTCTAAAAATCAAAGTCTGAATCTGGCAGAATATATGAAAACGCATATTTATATGTATTCCAGTGAAATGGTGTTTGTAAAGTATCGGATCGTAAAGGCAATGATTTCTGATGTGATAGATATCTTTGGTAAAGAGATCACTTTTTCAGAAGAGACAGAGACACATGTATCTGTCAGTGTATATGTCAATGAGCGTGCAGCAGTGCAGTTTGCTAAAAATTATGCGCCGGATGTGATCTTATTACAGCCCAAACGTCTTAGGAATCAATTACAACAGGATATGAAAAAGTCGTTGGCAGCATACGAAGAACAGGAAGATTTTGGAAAGTAGGGGAAAAAGATGAAAGAAAAAAATGCAATCAATTTTTTGATGTACAGTTATTTTGGAATTACATTAGACAGTGAATCGGAAGAAATTAAAAAGGCGGCTGTTTTCAGAGCTTATAAGGATGCCAGCAGTCATGTGCTTTCGGTATCAGGAACGGAGACAACGAAAGAAAACTTAAAGAATGATGGTCTGGATAAGATAAAAATATTCATTGATAGTATCTGTCTGGAAAAAGCGGATTATGAAGAACAGCATAGGAAGTGTTGCGATGAACTTTTAGGTATCTATAAAGGAAAAACGGATGAACGGTATCCGTTTACATATGGGATTGCACAAAAGTGGATAAATATGACGATGAAATATCTGTATATCATTTTATCAATACTGGGGAAATATAAGGAAAATCATGAGTTCTATCGTGATTATTTTGAAAAATTGATCCGAATAGAATCGGAGATGGATGTTCCGCTTGACAGCTTTCTGCTAGAGTATATTTCCAATTCGCCTAAAAAGAAAAAGTATCAAGAACATCGGGAACAAGGGGCAATGGATATTCAGATTTTACAGAAAAATGGTCAGAAGGGATACTATTCAGATAAAGTTCTGGCATGGAGTAAATATGAAAATTATGAACCATATCGCGAACTTCAAAGTACATTAAAAAAGAAATTAGAAGACTGTGAAGAAAAAAATCCTTTAGACTGGGAAGGACCGGTATGGATTAAAGTTTCCAGATGGAGAAAAAAATAGATTTTATGAATGTATATATCTACTCAAGAATGGCAATGGAAAAATTGTTAAAGGAAGGTGTGCCCAAAGATACCGTAATTATCAGTTTTTATGATCCGCCAGGAAAAAGTGGAATGGTAGCGAAAGCACCGGTAAATTATTCGGGAAAAGTTGAGAATGTATTTCAAGTTGCATTATATGATATTGATCTGGTTGTTTTGCCAAAATATGATTTAACATATGAAACTTACTTTCCGGAGTCTGATGAGCTGGCAGAATTTATTTTTCGTGCAAAAGAAAAGGGGATGGATATTATTTGCCAGTGTGAGTATGGGGAAAGCAGAAGTTCCGGGTGTGCAGCGGCTATTATGGAATATTTTTACGGAAGAGGAATAGAGGTGTTTGCAGATTACCGGTATTATCCCAATCAGCTGGTATATCATAAAGTGTATGAGGCACTTGATAAATATGGACATTGTCGAGATGATAGATAAAGAGATAGTTTTCCATCAAGACAGTGCAAAAAATATATTCGGGATGTTAGTTGCTATGTCGTACTTTTGTTGGATGAATAACACAAAAGTACGACATATTTTGTATTACAACTATATCCATGGAAAGTTATCGTTACACCAGCTCTGCGATCCTCGTCACACCCACATAGATCTGAGAAATCTTATACCAGGTGGAGAAATCCACCACACCTGTTACTGGAAGATCAAAGATAGACTGAAATGCTTCCACAGCAGCTTCTGTCTGCAGACCATAGATGCCATCTGCCCTTACGGATGGGATCGCCGGGTAAGCTTTGGAAATGGCAGTAAGCTGTTCCTGAAGCTGACGCACTTTTGCCCCGCTGGAACCGATCTTCAGATCGTAACCGGGCCAGGAGCTTGGAACACCGGAAATCTCATTTGCTGTATTGATATACATATCATTTCCGTAGAAATACCGCAGGATTTCAATGGCGGAATAGCCCTGATCTCCCAGACTTTTTGAACCCCACTGGGTCATCCAGTTAGGACAGCTGACTCGCTGACCATCGCAGTACTGGGTCAGGATCGGCTGACGCACATTGGGGCGTGAAAGATAGTTGTTAAACATTTCATCCACGATGCGGGAAATATTGGAGAAGATATTTCGTCCATAGACCCATTTGTGATCATAAGCGGTGGAGGAAGTGATAGTAAAATTATATCCTTTATTGCGGTACCATTCCGTGTAAACTCTGTTTAACGTGAAGGACATAATGGCAAGGATATTTGCGCGCAGAGTGGCATCCGGCCATGTGGCATAGATTTCACTGCTGGCTACATTTTTGATATAGTCCCGGTAAGTGACATAATAATCTTTGGCACCGTTATCCGAAGGAGGACCGTCATGTACGATAATGTATTCCGGGATAACGACCCGGCTGAGTACGATCTCGCCGCTTTCTGTGGTAGGTTTGATTTCTGCTTCCTCTATTTTCGGTGGAAAATCTCCGAATAAAGTGTTGGCAGGGATGACGATTGTTCCAGAAGCGTTTTGCGTCTGCCCTACAGGTGTCAGACGAACCGGCAGAAGTGTCAGTTTTCCGGAGAATAATGCGATGCCGGAAACGGTAACCGGCTGAAATCCGTCAGCAGAAATCTGCGCTGTGTATTCGGAATAAGGCTGCTTTTCTGATGGCTGCATAGAATATTCCAGAGGTGGCGTGGAAAATGTCAGAGCTTCCGTCTGACCGGAAGAGTTCGTCTCCACTTCTTCTAATGTGGAATCAGGCGCACCTGTATAGGAAATTCGGATCTGTGCATTTTCAACAGGGCGAAGCCCGGTGTTTGCAGTGACATTGATCTGTAATGTTCCGGTATCCACGTTGTTGTCGGGATTGGAAACAGAAGGCTGTATTGATGTTTCAGGCATAGAAAAAGACCTCAAAAGTCGTTTGGTTTATTGTATGCGTCTGTTGTTAAAATATGTACAATCCGATTTTTTTAATGAAAAAACTGGCAGACATGATTTATTTTCAAGGTACTTTGCAGGAAAAATGATAACAGGGAAAAAATATGGCATTTATAACGATTCTGTATAGGATTATGCAGAATCGTTTTTCTTATATGGAGCCGGAACCGATATAATAAAGAAGAAGTTTCTTTTACCTGATATATAGGTTGTAAAAAATATAGTTTGTATAATGCTGTACCGGAGAAAGTTATCTTGTAACAGAATATAAAATAAACTATGTAATTGGAGATATAGAACATAAGGAAATTATGTAACGTAGATATAGGGTATAAGGCAATCATGTAATATGTTTGGGTAGCTGATTGGAAGGAAAACAAAATGGAACTGGTTGTACGTAAGAACAGAAAAACAAGGAGCAGAAAATGAGATCAAAACAGAGGGAACTTTCTATATTAAGTGATGTGCTTAAAAGCGGTATGACGATCATGACCGGTGGATATGCTTCGTGTGGAATACCGGACCGTCTGATCGAAGGTGTACTGGAGACAGGGGTGCAGGATCTGACGATCATCTCCAATGATTCTGCGTATCCGGGAAGGGGCGTATCCCGTCTGCTGGAGGCAGGGCGTATCAGAAAAATGATCACGACCCATATCGGGAGAAATCCGCTGGCAGGAAAACTGTATGCAGAAGGTAAACTGGAGTTGGAACTTGTGCCACAGGGAACGCTTGCCGAGCGGATCCGTGCAGCGGGGGCGGGACTGGGAGGATTTCTGACGGAAGTTGGCCTTGGCACAGAGGTGGAAAACGGAAAAGAAAAAATACAGGTTCGTGGAAAAACCTATCTTTTAGAAGAACCGCTGCACGCTGATCTTGCACTGATCCGCAGTGCGAAATCAGATACATTTGGGAATCTGGTCTACAAGGGAACTTCAATCAATTTTAATCCGCTCATGGCGATGGCGGCAGACACAGTCATTGTGGATACCGGAGAAATTCTGCCGGTCGGAGCATTTACACCGGAACAGGTCATGACATCGGGTGTCTTTGTGGACTATGTTGTAGAGGGGTATCCGATGTCAAAAAAATGGACGAGATATACAGATTTGACCAAAAGATAACGATATAGAAGTTCGCGTGTTGATACCTAAAAGAAGCTGGAAAAATAGAGAACGTATTAATAAACATAGAATCTGGAAACAGTAAGAATATGGTAACAAAAAAGTTGATCAGAAGATATTGACAGATATAGTAATACATCAAACAGGCAGGGAAATAGCAAAATATTAAGAATGATGGAACTGGATCGAATAACAGGAGCGAAAAAATGAATGTAAGAGAACAGATCGCCAGACGGGCGGCGCAGAAAATAGAAGATGGAGATATTGTAAATTTCGGGATCGGTCTGCCGGAGCTGGTGGCAGATTATATACCGAAAGAATATGACGTCTGGAGCCTTGGGGACAACGGCGTGGCGGCCAGACAGAAAAATGCACCAAATGGACAGGAAGATCCCAATATGATCGGAGGCGGAAACCAGTGCATTCTGGTGGAGCCGGGGAGCAGCTTTTTTGACAGCTCCACAGCATTTACGATTAGCCGGGGCGGACATCTGGATGTGGCGGTGCTTGGAGCGTTGCAGGTGGATGCACAGGGAAATATTGCAAGTCACTATGTGCCCGGGAAGATGATCGCCGGGATGGGCGGTGCCATGGATATTATAGCTGGTGCGAAAAAGGTTATCGTTGTGTCTACGTTTCAGAAAAAGGATGGAAGCTGTATTCTGACAGAATCTCTGACTCTTCCGTGTACAGCACTGCATGGAGCGGATCTGATCATCACGGATCTGTGTGTGGTTAGGATTATGGAAAAAGGATTTTGTGTGGAAGAGATTGCTGACGGCTGTACATTCGAACAGTTACAGAGCATGACGGATGCCGTTTTATTGTAGTAAATATAGATAAAATGTAAAACAAAACCGGGATATGGTTATAACTTTTTTACATAACCGGTCAAATTTTAGGAATTTCCATTTGTAAAAATGCGATGCTATACTAGCCTCAGAGTTAAGAACAACAAGCAAATACAAATAAAAAAGGAGAATGAATCATGACGAATTTATTTAACCTGGAAGGCAAAAACGCAGTTGTAGTTGGAGGTGCAGGCGGTATTGGACAGGCAATCGCTCAGGGGCTTTGCGAAGCAGGAGCAAAAGTTGCAATCGCAAGCAGAAGAGAAGAATCTTTACAGAGAGCTGTAAAAGAGCTGAAAGAAGCTTGCAGCGCAGACGTAAAATATTATATCTGTGATGCTACAGACGAAAAAGAAGTAGAAGCTCTTGCAGAGAACTCTTTCAAAGATTTTGGTAAGATCGATATCCTCGTTTGCTCACAGGGATTCAACAAAAAATTTGACGCTGTAGATTTCCCGATGGACGTATGGGATGACATGTTCAACGTAAACGTTAAAGGCGTTATGATGTGCAACAAACACTTCGGAAAACGTATGAAAGAGAACGGATATGGCAAGATCATCGATATCACATCCGTACGCAGCAAGATCGCCACATTCCCGATGAAAGGTAACGCAGGCTACTGTGCAACAAAAGGCGCTCTGGACATGATCATCAGACAGTGTGCATCTGAGTTCGGACCGGAAGTAACTGTAAACGGCATTGGACCTACTGTAACAATGACTCCGATGATGGAGAGCATTGTTCCGGAAGCAGCGAAAGCAGGTATCGCAGCAAGCGTTCCGATGCAGAGAATGCAGGTACCGGCAGACTGTGCAGGCCCGGCAGTATTCCTTGCTTCTGAAGCATCAGGATTCGTTACCGGCCAGATCCTCTATGTAGATGGCGGTCTGACAGCAATCGGCTAAAACATAAAACAGGAAACTGTGCAACCATTTCAGCAGAAATTTGATTGAAATCCCGGGATCTTCCCAAACGTATTATTTACAATGAGAAGCTTCCGGGATTTTTCAAAAAGAGGTGTTCAGAATTTTATAAATGAATCACTTTGTCTGGACAGTTAGTTTTTTGTTTATAAGATTCTGAACATGATAAAAATCTATCTCAGAATTTTTCGTTTAAAAGATTCTGAGAGTATATAAAAAGAAAAGAGAGGTAAGAGTATGAGCTGGAGAGATATATACGAGAGCAGGATCGTGACAGTAGAAGAAGCATTAAAGAAAATACCGGACAACAGCACCATGTTTCTGGCGCATTCTATGGGAGAGCCTACCTATCTGGTAGAAAATATGTGCGACCACAAAGACTGGTTTACCAATGTAACTGTATGCCACATGGGATCCAGTGGAAAACACCGTTACTGTACAGAAGAGGGCATGGAAGGACATCTTCGTCACAATTCATTCTTTGCCAGCGGTCTGAGCCGTAAAGCAATCATGGAAGGTCGTGCAGATTTTACTCCGGCGCATTTTCATGAGATTCCGGGTCTGATGTCTGACGGAACCGTTCCCATCGATGTGCTGATGCTGTATGTAACTCCGCCAGATGATAATGGAAAAGTAAGCATCGGTCTGTCCTGTGATTACACCAGAGGCGCAATTACCAATGCAAAAATTGTCATCGCACAGGTTAATGATCAGCTGCCATATACGATCAGTGACAGTTCTATGGTAGATGTATCTGAATTTACCTGCTTTGTACTGCACAATGAACCGATTCCGGAACTTCCACCTGCACCGCTGACAGAGGTAGAGATCAATATTGGTAAAAACTGTGCATCTCTGGTAGAAGATGGCGATACCCTTCAGCTTGGTATTGGATCTATCCCGGATGCAGTCTGCGCATCCCTGATGGATAAAAAAGATCTTGGCATCCATACAGAACTGATGTGTGACGGTGTTATGGATCTGATGAATGCAGGTGTCGTAAACAACAGCAAAAAAACGTTTGATAAAGGCGTATCCACCACAGCATTTATTATGGGAACAAGAAAAATGTATGATTTTGTAGACCATAATCCACAGATTAACATGCAGCCAGTAGATTATACTAATGATCCGATCCAGATTTCCAAACTGGATCATATCGTCAGCATCAACTCTGCAGTACAGATTGATTTTACCGGTCAGATCTGTTCTGAATCCATCGGACCGATGCAGATCAGCGCCATTGGCGGTCAGCTTGATTTCGTCCGCGGCGCAGCTATGGCAAAACACGGAAAAGCCATCATCGCTATGCCGTCTACCGTAAAAGGAAAGATCTCCAAGATTGTGCCGGATCTGGATCCGGGTGCTATCGTAACTACACAGCGTTGCGATGCTGATTACGTCGTGACAGAGTATGGTATTGCAAGACTGAAGGGAAAATCATGCAGAGAGAGAGCAAGAGCGCTGATCAAGATTGCGCATCCGGACTTCAAACCGGAACTGATCAAAGTATTTGAAGAACGTTATAACTGCAAGTATACAGAAGATTAATATCATACTTGTAAAAATACAGTTTTCCTGTTTGCTGAAATTGTTGCTGTATTAGCAGAAAATCAGGATTTCGGGCAGTGAAAGCGTACAAAAAACAGATCTGTCATGTTTCATGAAATGGGGCAATTCCTGCCAGGATATGAAACAAGACAGATCTGTTTTGATTTTACAGCTCGATATCCTGCATGAAAGAAGCAAATGCTTTATGGAAGATCGGAATGGAAGGATTCGGATTATTCTTTTTCCAAAGAAGATTTAAGTTGATACAGCAGTTTTCATCAGTGACAGGGATTGTGACCAGATCCTTTGTCATGGAAGTAAGGTGTGTCGGGATAATAAATGCTCCTTCGTTGATCTCCACAAAGAACATGGCAGTTTCAATATTCGGAACCTCATGTTTGATGTTGTATGTAGAATTTGCTTTTTTAAACATCTGACGGTGGAAATCATTGGTGATCGGATTATCATTATGATTAAAAGCGATAAATGGTATATTAGACAGTTCTGCCAGAGACACCTCTTTTTTTCCTGCAAGCGGATGATCCGGATGTACCACGACCATCAGACGGTCAGACAGGATGGTTTCGCCCTGCAGTCCAGGCAAATAACTGCTGTCTACATGGGTAACAAAGCATATATCGATCTTGTCTTCGTTCAGCATTTTAATCAGCGGGTCGAGGTCACTGCACTCAAAAGAAAGTCTGATCTGGGGATGATCTTTGTTGAACTGGGTGGTAAATCCTGCCAGAAATGGCTGTACAGCGGCGCCGAGAAATCCGATGCTCAGCTTTCCGGAGGTATCGGAGATTGCTTCCTTAACCAGCTGCAATGCATGGTTGTAGTGATCTACGATATCTTTTGCTTCTGTAAAAAAAAGCTGTCCTACAGAAGTCAGATAAACATTATGTGTATCCCGAATGAAAAGCTTGGTTCCAAGCGTCTGTTCCAGATCGTGGATATGTCTGCTCAGTGCGGGCTGCGTCAGGAACAGCTGGTTGGCTGCTTTGCTGTAATTTAGATGAGTGGCCAGAACGATAAATTCATTCAGTCTGTTGATATCCATAAAAATAAATCCTCCTCATATGTTGCGATGTTATCAGTATAACATATATTTTATAAAATTTGAGCAAAAAAATATCAGCAGAAAGTTGGTTATGTTTTTTTTGTATAAGCAGGAAAAAAAGGAGTATTTCAGTCGGAATGATAAATGTGGTATCGTTTTATCAGAGAAAGTTGAATATTTTATACAAATAACTTTTATATTATATTTTCCAGGAGGGTATCAAGATTATGAGCAGAGAAGTAGTTGTTGTAGCATATGGTCGTTCCGCAGTGTGCCGCGCGAGAAAAGGTTCTTTCGCAGGAACACATCCGATTGAGTATTCAGCACAGGTTTTAAAAGGCGTGCTGGATAAAATTCCACAGCTTGACCGTGCAGATATTGAGGACGTTATCATGGGATGTGCGGTACAGCATTACAAAACATCTATGAATATTGCAAAGAGCGTTGTGGCAAGAGCAGAACTTCCGGAGTGCGTATCCGGTCATACCATTAACCGTTTTTGCTCTTCCGGACTTCAGGCTATCGCTACTGCAGCAAATGCGATCGCTATGGGACAGGGAGATGTTATCGTAGCCGGTGGTGTAGAAGATATGTCAGGTACTTTTGAACCATATCCGGAAGAGTATCAGGATACGTGGTTAAACGACCATGCGCCAGGCGCATATATGGCAATGGGTATTACCGCTGAGAACATCGTAAAAAATCGCGGCCTCACAAGAGAAGAAATGGATCAAATGGCTGTAGAATCTCACAGAAAAGCTGCAAAAGCGCAGAAAGATGGTAAACTTGCTCCGTCTATCATCCCGGTAACTGTTATCGATGCAGAGGGAAATGAGAAAGTTGTTACAGAGGATGAGGGCATCCGTCCAAATACTTCTATGGAATCTCTGGCAGCATTAAGACCGTGCTTCCTTGAAAATGGTACTGTAACAGCAGCTACTTCTTCCCAGACTTCTGATGCAGCAGCATTTGTTGTATTGATGGAAGCGGAGAAAGCAAAATCTCTTGGCATCAAAGCAATTGCGAAACTGAAATCTTTCGCAGTTGCAGGATGTGATTCTACCATGATGGGTCTTGGCCCGATCTATGCAGTTCCGAAAGCAATGAAACGTGCAGGTCTGACTATTGATGATATGGATGTGATTGAGCTGAACGAGGCATTTGCAGCACAGGCAATTCCTTGTATCCGTGAGCTGAAGATGGATCCGGAGAAAGTAAATCCTTACGGCGGCGCTATGGCGCTTGGTCATCCAATGGGAGCAACAGGCGCATTCCTGACCTGTAAAGCACTGGATTACCTTCAGGATAACAACGGAAAATATGGTCTTGTAACTATGTGTATCGGCGGCGGCATGGGTGCAGCCGGCATCTTCGAGATGTGCTAATTAAGATCATGAGAAATTGTGAAAACGATTACCTATAAGCAGAGAGGACATAAGAGTATGAAAGCAGAAGATATCAAACAGGTCGCTTCCATCGGCGGCGGCGTTATCGGATCAAGCTGGACGACACTGTTCGCATTCCGTGGCTTGAAAGTATATCAGTATGATATTAATGATGAGTGTATTGAAAAATGTAAAGAGCATATCGACAGTAACCTGAATTCTCTCGTAGAGTTCGGCGCAATCAAAAAAGAAGAGATTGAAGGAATCAAAGCAAATATTTCTTATACGACTACGATCGCAGAGGCTGTAAAGGATGCGCAGTTCATTCAGGAGAACGGACCGGAACGTTTGCCGATCAAACAGAGCATTCTTGCAGAGATCGAGGCAGCAGCGCCTGCAGATGCAATTTATGCCAGCAGTTCATCAGGGCTTCTGATTTCTGATGTGACAGCGAATGCGGTACATCCAGAGAGATGTGTCGGCGGTCATCCGTACAATCCGCCACATCTGATTCCACTGGTTGAGATTACATACAGTGAGAAAACAGATCAGGCAAACGTACAGCTTGCAAAAGATTTTTATCAGTCCATCGGAAAAGAAGCCGTTGTCCTGAAAAAAGAGTGCCCGGGCTATATCGCAAACCGTCTGCAACTTGCGGTATACCGTGAGATGATTGATCTTGTTATGCGCGGTGTCTGCGATGCAGAAGATGCAGATAAAGCACTGACTTACGGACCGGGTATCCGCTGGGCAATCTTTGGACACAACATGATCATGCAGCTTGGCAATCCGGGCGGATTAAAAGGCATGATGGAAATGCTTGGCGATGGCGGAGATGTATGGCTGGCGGACATGGCTGACTGGAAACATATGCCGAACAAAGAATATGGCGAGATCGCTCAGGCATCTGTAGATCATATGATGAAAAATTTTCCGGATGAGATCGGACATACAAATCCGGAGATCGCAAAATATCGTGACAAGATGTTGATTGAAATCCTGAAATTACATCATAAATTCTAACTGAACAACAAAAGAGAAGGCAGGAACATCATACTGCCCGAATGGGAGATACCCTGCACGGATCGTAGATCTATGCGGGGCATTTTCCGTTTCACATTAATATCCATGCCATAGCCTTTGGCTGACGGCACAAATAGTCATAAAAATGTATATTTCATACTAATACCCATGCCATAGTCTTTAACTAGCGACATAAATAGCTATGAAAAAGTATTTTTAGATTATTTATATGGAAAATACAGGAAAGAGAGAAAATAAAATGGAGAAAAAACAGTGGCCGGTAAAAATACCGGATTTTGATTATGCCGGAAAGACGGTTGTGATAACAGGAAGTACCAAAGGCATTGGGAAAGCCATCGCTTTTGCCTATGCCCGCTGCCATGCCAGCGTTGTCATAACCGGAAGAAAACAGGAAGAATGCAATGCAGTGGCGCAAGAGATTCGCAATCTGGGTGGTATTGCGCTGGGCGTGCGTGCAGATGTGCAGAACATCAATGAGATTCACTGGCTGGCGGATCAGGCAGAACAGAAATTCGGACATATCGATATCTGGGTCAATTGTGCTGGTGTAGCGATCACAAAGAAGATTCTTCAGGTAACAGAGGAAGATTATGAAAAAGTCATGGATACTAATCTGAAGAGTGTGTACTTTGGTTCCCAGACAGCAGCAGAACGGATGTCAGCAGACCATAGAGGCGGCAAGATCATACAGATTGCATCTGTGGGCGGATTAAAAGGTTCCAACGGATTATCTCTGTACGGAGCTTCCAAAGCGGCTGTGATCAATCTGACCAAGACCATGGCGATGGAGTGGAGCCGCTACGGCATTCAGGTCAATGCTATCTGTCCGGGATATGTGGAGACAGAGATCAACAAAGAAGTATTTGCCAATGAGAAATTCCGGGAAAAAGTACTTCATGAGATTCCACAGCGACGGTTGGGCACCGTGGACGAGATCGCATCTATCGCACTGTTCCTCGGTTCCAATCTGTCTAACATGATCAATGGGGAAGCGATTGTGGCAGACATGGGAGCTATCTGTGGATAAGAAGGGATATAGAACAAGTTTTCTAGAAACCTAATGAAAACAGGCAGGAGAGGAAAATGATGAAAGAGAGCAGAACACAGTTACTGATTATTGGAGGCGGCGCGGCAGGCATGTCAGCTGCGGCAGCTGCTGTGGAAAAAGGCGTGAAAGTAGTTGTGGCAGAAGCAGGAAATGCGGTAGGCGGAAATGGACTGTTCCCGCGGGGAATTTTTGGCGTGGACAGTATGATCCAGCGCCGCAAGCTAACATTTGCAGATCCGGATGAGATTTTTACTCAGTGTATGGAATATTCCCACTGGAAAATAGACGGACGC
Source organism: uncultured Roseburia sp. (assembly GCA_905193415.1). Classification (GTDB taxonomy): domain Bacteria; phylum Bacillota; class Clostridia; order Lachnospirales; family Lachnospiraceae; genus Brotonthovivens. The sequence continues at coordinate 13,803 of CAJJOP010000011.1, read as the reverse complement.
ATTATCCGTACACTGATTGACAAAAGCGGAGATACGATCAGCTGGCTGATGGAAAAAGGCGTTGCCTTTACTGATGTTGTGCATCATATTCCGAATCAGATGCCGGAAGTATTCCATATTACAAAAACAGAAGAAAATGTCGGTCGTGTTGTGATCCGCTGCCTGAAAAAGTACTGTGAAGAGAACGGTGCCATTATACTTCCGGGGATGAAAGGAACCAGACTTTTGACCAATCCGAAAGGGGAAGTCTGCGGAGCGGTCTTTGAGAGCCAGAACGGTACAGAACTTAATATTTATGCGGAAAAGACGATTTTGTGCACCGGTGGTTTTTCCGGGAATAAAGAAATGATCAAAAAATATTACCCGGATTTCAAACCGGAAGAAGTGGCAGAGGGCGGAGGTATGCGTCATCCGGGCGACGGCGTGCGCATGGCGTTGGAAGCAGGCGCCGATATCGAAGGAAATTTTGCCATGGAGATCGTAGCTCCGAAGATACAGGGATATGATGCATTAAATCTTCTGATTGGCAGACCGACAAACGTATGGATTAATCGGTTTGGCCGCAGATTTGCAGATGAAAGCATCGTCTATAATTTTGCAGAAGCTGCCAATGCATGTATGCGCCAGCCGGGAGGAGATGTCTGGGTTGTATTCAACGAGAAAAACAAAGAACAGATACTGAACGATGGAAGGGATATGATTGAACTGATCCATATTCCGGAAAAAGCAGAAGAAAAGCTGGAAGATACTATTATTCAGGCATGTGCAGATGGTATCATGTGCAAAGTTGATACGATAGAAGAACTTGCAGAATTTATCGGATGTAAACCGGAAATGCTTACTGAAGAACTAAGCAGTTATAATACAGACTGCCATGCAGGCAGAGATGCGGTATTTGCCAAAAAAGCGCGTTATCTGCAGCCACTGGAAGAGGGGCCATATTATGCCATCAAAGCAGGCTCAGACATGCTGATCACACATGGTGGAATCCGTGTCAACGAAAACTTTCAGGCATTGAAGCCGGACTACAGCCATTGCAAGAACCTGTATGTTGCAGGCGTAGATTTCGGGGGAGCCGATGCAGATGTTTATAACGTAAATATGAGTGGACATGGCTTTGGTTTCGCCGTAAACTCCGGTCGTATCGCCGGAGAAAATGCTGCGGATGAGATTCTGAAATAAATGTGTAAATAGTCGCCAACAGGCAAGAAAAAACAGAAGTACCTTCACAAAGGAATTGTATTCCGTGAAAGATACTTCTGTTTTTTATTATCAGTGGCAGTGATTCAGAGAAACTAAAGAAAAAACATACGCCCCTGGAGAATCCATTCGTAAAGGAACCGTGTGAATGTATTCTCCGGGGGCGTATATATTCAAAATGAATCAACTTATTCTTCTGTTTTTTCCAACGGAAACTTTTTCATACAGAAGTTCAGGCACAGAGTACACAGCGCCGAAAGTACGATGCCCATTACAAACGTACTTCCAAGTCCGATTACATTGCCGCCACCCTGGGAGAAAGTCAGGCATACGCCGGCAAAAATATAGGGCATGTGACGAAAAGGCGTATTTGCCAGCAATTTCAGATGTATGTACATGGCAACAGTTGTTCCAATGACGATAGAAAGGAAGCTTGCGCCATATAATCCAAGTCCTGCATTCTGAAAACCTGCAATGAGCAGGAAATCTACCTGTCCCCATGCCATTCCACAGAAGGCGCAGAGAATCGCAGCAGGCACCTGCTTCGGTTTCATGCCCATGCCAAAGAAGATTGCCATACAGACAAACATTACCCACGGAACATTAAAACTGCTGCAGCAAACGCTGTAAAAATGATAAAAAATCGCAGCCCATACGCTGGTCCACAGACTGAAAATAATAACGGTTTTCTGACTCATAGGCACCTCCTAGCGTGAAAACAGCGCCTTCGGATTAGCATTCAAAAGAGCGTTGATCTGAGTATCAGACATGCCTCTTTTGGCAAGTCCCGGAAGAACTTTTGCGCCAATGGTACGGATATTTGCATCTTTTAAAGCCTCTTTCATGAAATCATTCATGAGCATTGGGCGTCCCAGATTCACATTTACAGAATCGTGTCCGAGAAGGATCCTGTTTCCATATCCTTTATCGGAAAGGGATTTGATCAGATCCATGCGCTGCTCATCCGTAGGGGTATGGAATAGGTCTCCTTCCAGACCAAAACGATCCAGGTTGTCATAGACACCGTAAGATAAAACTTTTTCATGATAATCCACATCGATATTTCCGCACATATGTCCGATGGCAACCTTTTTCGGATCAGCACCACTGGAAGTCAGAAGTTCTGCCTGTTCCGGTCCCATTGTACCCTGCTGTGTGTGGGTAATGATGACGCAGCCAGTCTCTTTTTGCGCACGTGCGGCAGCCTTGAAAAATGTTTCCTCCATCGGAGTGATCTGCTGATAACTGCTGGCAAGTTTGATAACGCCAGCCTTTATATCTGTTCCGTCAATGCCTTTTGTCAGCTCTGTAACCATCATTTCATAGATTTCATCTTCCACATTGGCAAAAGCCTTGCGAAAATTCCAGTAAGCATAGCAGCTTTCTGCCTGAAAATAGAATCCGGTAGAGCAGATGATGTTCATTCCGGTCATATCAGAAATTTTTTTCAGAAAACGCACATTACGTCCGCATTCATTGGTAGTGGCGTCCACGATCGTCTGCACGCCATAAGCTCTGGCATCTTCTGCTGCCTGAAGGCAGGATTTTGTATATTCCTCTTCTTTAAAACCGCCCAGTGTACAGTCGCCCTGGTATCCCATATAACCATACAGAAAATGCTCATGCATCAGTGTGCGTCCCATATCCTCCGTGTTCAGAGGACCTGCTACAGAATTGATCATACTCATAATAAATAACCTCCATTTGTCTTTGCAGTATTTCCAAAACCTTCATGTAAGGAGCAATTCAGAAATACATGTTGTGATAGTGTTTACGTTTGCTTAGATAAACAAAGACAAATGCGCGAGGATATTAATATAAATATTTACATCTATAAGTATAAGATAAAAAATCCGTAAAAAGCAAGGTAAGAAGTTCGGAATGACGAAACGATTTGACATAACCTTATACACAAACTGAATTTCCCTTTTCGTAACAATCGGGCTATACTGAGCTTGCTTAGATAAATAAAGACAAATGTGTGACGAATGTGTTATCCGAGCAAACCCAAACAAACCCAATACCATAAAACCCCCTAATAGTAAAAATCCGGACGGAATACCCGCCCGGATTTTTACTGTAATGATATAGGTAGCAGTTTAAAAATATGATTAAATAAACTTAATATGATTGCCTGTTTTCCATATTTTAGTCAGAATGAGTCAGCAAACACATTGTATATAGTAAACACTGCCATTTGTATAAAACATCTAAAAATATTAAGATAAACCGTGAATGTTTGCACATAACAACAATGTATGGTTACTATATGGTTATAACGTTTTTGAATAATAAACAATAAAAATGCGAATTTCCATTCCGGCTTGCAAGGTGTTATATTCATATCAGCAAAAAACACAAGCCGAAAGGAGATACACAACAATGAGAAAAGTAGAGGTAAATGAGGCAGCAGCTTACAATGCACCAGGACATTTTGATATGAGAGCTATCAGACTCCATAGTGTAGAAGAAAGCCAGTGTGAAAACTTCACATTAGGAATGTCACACTTCCTTCCAGGTGGCGGTACAGAGTATGTTGAGCCTCCGGTAGAGCTGATCTACTTCATCCTTGACGGAGAGATGACTGTTTCCGATAAAGAAGGAAAAGAGATCTGCACACTGAAAAAATACGATTCCATGCATTTTGCAACAGGCGAAGGAAAATCCATCCTGAACAAAACAAATCTGCCTGCAACGATGCTGGTAATCGCAAGCATGCTTCCGAAAAAATAAAAAAGATAAGATTTAGAAGAATCCATTCCTGAGTAGGAGAAGAGAATATGAATAAAAATAAAGTGAGTTATAATTTTGGCGCCAAAGGCTGGGGCGTCATCTGCTATGAAGTAGTCCTTTTGTTCTTTATGACAGGTCTTACTGTAGATGGTCTGAACATCATCGTTCCGCAGATGGCGGCATTTCATGGCTGGAATGCAGATACTGTTCTTTCTATTTCCACACCAGCCGGAATCATTGCCCTGTTCCTGGTACTTTTCTGGGGTAAGTTCATTAAATCCTGGGGATTAAAGAAAGTAACCGTAATTACGATGTTCCTTGCAGCGATTTCTCTGATCCTGTACGGACATTCCGTAAACATCGCAATGTATGCTGTTATGCTGGTGCTTGTCGTTACATTCATCAATGCATTTGCAACTACCTGTGGTTTTGCGATTTGCGCAAACTGGTTCCCGACCAAAAAAGGTATTGTAATGGGATTTGTAACTATCGGCATGAATCTTGCCAGCGCTCTGATCAGTCTGATCCTGAATGCGCTGTCACAGAAATTCGATATTACAATGGCACTTACCATTATGGGTATCGTGATTGCAATCGTAGCAGTTCTGATTATTCTGTTTGTAAAAGCGACACCGGAAGAGGCAGGCTGTCTCCCGGATAATGACCCGGCAGTTGCTGAGATTATCAGAAGAGAAGAAGAGCAGGCAATTAAGGACAATATTCAGGAGATTTCCTATAAAGAAGCACTTACTAATGCAAAAGTATGGATTTTTGGAATCGGATATGGATGCTTTGGTCTTGCAACTGTAGGTATCATGTCTCAGTTGGTAAGCTATTTCATGGATGTAAGAGCATATTCTCAGCAGACAGCGATCCTGACGGTAACTGTCGCAGCTGTTATCGGTATGATTGGCTCTGTACTCTGGGGTGTTGTTGACCAGAAAATCGGCACAAAATGGGCATCTGTAGCATTTGGCGTATGGTATTTTGTCGGTATTTTGTTCCTGCTGATGCCAAATAGCGCATGTATGTATATTGGTATCTTCATGCTGGGCTTTGCAATCGGCGGTAACGGAAACTTTGCGCCATCTATGGCAAGTTATGCATTTGGTCGAAAAGATTTTGCCGTATCTTACAGTTGTATCAATATGATTGTAGGTATCGTAAGATCTATGTCCTTCGTATTACTGGCTCTTTTAAGATCAGCATTTAACGGCTACACTGTACCGTATGTCGTATTTGCCATTATCAGTCTTGCAGGTGGTATTATGATCGCATTTGTCAAAGTACAGATGAAGGTCGGAAGTTCACAGAAACAGGCTGAATAAGTACATATCCAGACATCAAAGCCCTTCCGGAAACGGGAGGGCAGAGGTGCATGAAAAGGTATGTGACATTCTTTACATATCAGACGCAGGATTGCAAAATATGTGCCTGAGGAAGTGCACATATAAAATGATTACTCACACTTTTCATATTTGATTCACTATAATAAGGAAGAAAGGCTGTCTGCCTGCGGTAAAAACTGTGGGCAGGCAGTTTTTATTTTTGCTACAGACGTTTTGGGAAAATGTTAAAATTACCGGGAAAGAAAACAGCTATGAGGGAGGCAAATGCTGTTTTTGCATTTGACAATTTTGAGACTACCACATATACTAAGGATACTGTGTAAACTGATGGCAAGAACAGCGTGTGAATTAAAATAAAAATCGGAGGATAACATGGAAGAGAAGAAAAACATTATGGATTATGATACGGTTTCTCTGGATGACGAGAACAGCGCCGTTGTAATTATTGATCAGACAAAACTGCCGGGACGTACCGAGATCATTTCCCTGAAAACAGCGCAGGAAATCTGGGATGCAATCTATCTGCTTCAGGTTCGTGGTGCGCCAGCCATTGGTGTGGCTGCAGCATATGGCATCTATGTACTTGCAAAAGGAATCGAGACAGATGATTTTGATGCTTTCTACGCAGAATTCAAAAAACAGAAAGAATATCTGGATTCTTCAAGACCGACAGCAGTAAATCTTTCCTGGGCTCTGAACCGCATGGAGCAGGTTGTGCTGAGTAACAAAGATAAGACTGTTGCAGAGATCAAGACACTTCTGAAAGAGGAATCTGTCGAGATTCAGGAAGAGGATATCCGTGTATGCAAAGCTATCGGAGAGTATGGTCTGGAGCTTGTAAAACCAGGCGATGGCATATTAACACATTGCAATGCCGGAAAACTTGCGACAAGCAAATATGGTACAGCAACTGCGCCGATCTATCTTGGACAGGAGCGTGGATACAATTTTCATGTATTTGCAGATGAGACAAGACCGTTGCTTCAGGGCGCGCGTCTGACTGCTTTTGAGCTTCACTCTTCAGGTGTGGATGTAACACTGATCTGCGATAACATGTCTGCAACTGTCATGAAAAACGGCTGGGTAAACGCTGTATTTGTAGGTTGTGACCGTGTGGCTGCCAACGGAGATACTGCAAATAAGATTGGTACATCTGTCGTAGCAGCAGTTGCAAAACAGTACAATGTGCCGGTATACATCTGCGCGCCGACTTCTACCATCGACATGAACACACCGACTGGTGCTGAGATCAAGATTGAGCAGAGAAAACCGGAAGAAGTAACAGAAATGTGGTACAAAGAGCGTATGGCTCCAGAAGGCGTAAAAGTATTCAATCCTGCCTTTGATGTAACCGATCATGAACTGATTGCCGGCATCGTAACAGAATTTGGTGTGGCAAGAGCGCCATATAACGAAGCATTTAAAGAGATTTTTGAAAAGAAAGCTCAGGCTGCAAAACAGAAATAAAATTCTTTACAGAAAAGTATAAGGAAAAACATGCCCCTGTACGGAAAGAGATATTTTAACATCGGGATAAAACCAGATGGATAAAATATTGTATATCCGGCGCAGGGGCATGTTTGCATCTGGGTCGGGAAGTCCCCGTACATTAGCGAGGTCTTACTTCATGCAGCTTTTTGATAACCGTGTCGATCCAGATTCGGGCTTTCGCTGCTTCGTCTGCTGTCATTTTCGTGGGATTATAGAAAAAACTGCAGCAGTCATAGGGGCTTTCACTGCTGGTGCGGATCAGGATGCTGTCTTTCGTCAGATAGCCGCCCACACACATGGAGTCTACGCTGTATCCGGAATCTTCCGGCTGCAGCAGCTGGTTGATCAGGTCATGCATTGCATAGAAATCTTCCTCCCCGTCATAACCGTTGACTGTGACGAGAACAGAGCCGTTTTTCATTGTGTATTCATCATAAAGTGTCATTGTTATCTCCTCCTGTAAAAATGTACTTATAGTATATAAGCTCTGGCTGAAAAACGGTTATGATTTTTTCATATAAGGCATGGTCGCAAACGGTATAATGACTATGCCCAAACCTCTTGAAAAACAAAAAATGAGCCCATAAAATATAGCTATCAACAAAAGAAATATGTTTCAGACATTTGAAAGGAGATAGTTTACTATGGCTAAAACAATTATCACAGCTGCTTTAACTGGCGCTATCACACCACACGGCTATGATGTTCCGGAGACACCGGAAGAGATCGCAGCAACCGCATACGAGTGCTGGAAAGCAGGCGCAGCGATTGTTCATCTTCATATGAGAGATGATCAGGGTGCAGGCGTTATGGATCCGGTTAAATTTTATGAGACCATCAAACTGATTCGTACAAAATACCCGGATTGTGACGTTATTATCAACTGCACTTCTTCCGGAGACAACCGTGTATCCGATGATTCGCCGTACGGCAATGAAGTGCGTATGCTTCATCACAAAAATGTTCCGGGCATCGAGATGGGTACTTTTGATGCAGGCTCTTTCAACTGGGGAATCCCGGGCGGTATCTTCAGTAACTCTCCGACATTCCTGACCAAACTTGGCAATCTGTATCAGGAGAGAGAGATCAAACCGGAGTTTGAAGTTTTTGACATGGGCATGATTCGTGCCGTAGGCGTATACTGGAAAAAAGGCATCGTAAAAGCTCCGCTTCATTTCCAGCTCTGTCTTGGCGTTGTCGGCGGTCTTGCAGCAGAACCGAGAGACGTTCAGGATATGCTTGCATATATCCAGCGTCTGCAGTCTGAAGGCAACCTCCCACAGGAAGTGACCTGGTCCGCATTTGGTATTGGAAAAGGACATCTTCCGGTTATGTTCTCCGCACTTGCAAATGGCGGACACATTCGTGTTGGTATGGAAGACAACGTTGTATACGGCAAAGACAAAGACGGTAAGAAGATCATGGCTACTAACCTGATGCTGGTAGAGCGTGCTGCAAAAGCGATCGAAGCATATGGCAATGAACCAGCTACTTCTGCTGAGGCACGTGAGATGCTTGGACTGAAACCGTTAGACCGTGAAGCGGTAGTCGCTGAGCTTGAGAAAGTGACACTGGAACAGCTGGAACAGACAAAAGTAAAAGCAGGCGAAGAGTATGGTACGACATACTTTGCTGCTAAGAGCATGGGCTAAGATTATCTGAAAAGATAAAAGCCATGTTTCATTACAGATCATTTCATTTATAAAATATACATAACATTCCTCTTTATTATTATTAAATGTATGTCTGGTATTTTTATTGGAAAAATACTGAGACGACAAGAAAATTTATACAGGTACGGAGTAGGACGTGGCGCACATCGTGGCACATGACCTGCTCCATGCCGGAAAACTTATTACGCTAGATAAACAGTCTCTGCTGCGGTCATGTGACACCCGGCGGGGGCTGTTTTTATGCGGAAAAATGCTCGTAATACGGTAAAATGACACGGCAGAACTCATCAAAAAGGTTATACGGTTTTGACATAACCATTGAAATATTGAGAATTTCCATTTTATACAGGTCTGATGTTATACTCAAGCCATGAAAGGGACGGGGTACCCAAAGCAAAGAAATATTGTGCAGATATCCCGACAAACGGAATAAAAATCAATCAGTAAAAGGAGATAATGACGATGGCAAATAACAATCAGCCGATGGCGCCTTATGCAAAATTACCGGAACTGGAAGAATACGGAGCATGGTTTAAGGATTTTGCAGATCTGTACCGTGAGGATGGAATCCTTCAGGTAACATGGAAAACAAATGACGGCCCGATGCACCATAGTGGAATGTCCCACCGTGCGATTGGACAGTTAGTAAGAATGCTTTCTCTGGATTTCAAAAATGAGATCATCATCTTTACCCACATCGGAGATACATGGATGATTGAGTCCGATGCAAACGGATGGGAGACTTATTCGGAACTTCCGACCCAGCGTTTCCAGCATCAGTACTTTGATGATACCAACCTGATCAAAAACATGATCTTCGATCTGGATGTACCTACCATCGGTGCTGTAACAGGACCTGGTTTCCACTGGGATTCCGCATTTTTAAGTGATGTGACACTGGTAGCAGATGATACTGTTATCGAAGTACCGCATGCACAGGGCGGACTTGTACCGGGCGATGCAATGGGTCTGATGGCTCAGCATTATCTTGGAACAAAACGTGGCAATTACTACATGACAACAACCCGTCAGATGACAGCTCAGCAGCTGCTTGACTGGGGAATGGTAAGTGAAGTATGTGCAAAAGGGACTGTTCTTGACCGTGCATGGGAGATCGCCCGTATGTGGAAGACTATGCCATACGAAAACAGAACAATTATGTCCAACCTTGCAAAACGTCCGCTGAAAAAGCTGCTTGTTGATGATCTGAAACTTCATACCGTAAGTGAGCAGTACGGTTCTCTCCTTCGTATCGCAGCAGGCGACCTTGGCGATGAGAACTCTGCACAGCAGGATGAAAAATACATCAGCCGTGTAAATGACTGGCGTTATGCTACTACAGATATGCAGCAGCCGCAGACAGCAGAGTCCTGGCGGAATATGCCGAAAAAGGCAGCAGAATGGTTCAAAAAAGTGGAAGCAGGAGAGGTGGAGAATCCATTTGCTGCAAAACCGGTAAAACCATACAGACCAAAACCTGCAAAATAAAAAAAGAAATACAGCACCTGTATGTTGGAGATGAATACAAAAGACTGTTGGGGACTGGTAAGTAGCAGTTCATAAGAAAGACAGTTAAAAAGAAAAGTTGAAAATTAACCTATTACGTATGGCGGATGTGTCACATCTGTTGTGCGCAGAGCGGATTGCGTAAAACGCAGGACCTCTTAGGAGACAATAAACCAATCTATTTATTATCAAAGGAGGACCATTTACTATGGCAAACGAAAACAACAAACCTATGGCACCTTATGCAAAATTACCGGAGCTGGAAGAATACGGCGCATGGTTTAAAGATTTTGCAGATCTGTATCGTGAAGATGGCATTCTTCAGGTAACATGGAAGACAAATGACGGCCCGATGCACCACAGCGGAATGTCCCACCGTGCAATCGGACAGTTAGTAAGAATGCTTTCTCTCGACTTTAAAAATGAGATCATCATTTTTACCCACATCGGCGACAGCTGGATGACAGAATCTGACCCGAACGGATGGGAGACTTATTCAGAGCTTCCGACCCAGCGTTTCCAGCATCAGTATTTCGATGATACAAACCTGATCAAAAATATGATCTTCGATCTTGATGTACCGACTATCGGTGCGATTCCGGGACCTGGTTTCCACTGGGATTCTGCAATGCTCAGTGATGTGACAATTGCTTCTGAAGATACATGGATGGAAGTGCCGCACGCACACGGCGGACTTGTACCGGGCGATGCAATGGGACTGATGGCTCAGCATTATTTTGGAACAAAACGCGGCAATTACTATATGATGACAAGCCGTCAGTGGACAGCGCAGCAGATGCTTGACTGGGGCATGGTAAGTGAAGTGGTACCGAAAGATAAAGTAATGGATCGTGCATGGGAGATCGCCCGTATGTGGAAGACTATGCCATATGAAAACAGAACAATCATGTCCAACCTTGCAAAACGTCCGCTGAAGAAACTGTTTGTAGAAGATTTGAAGCTTCACACTGTAAGTGAGCAGTATGGCTCCCTTCTTCGTATTGCAGCAGGTGACCTTGGAGACGAGAACTCCGGACAGCAGGATGAGAAATATATCAGCCGTACCAATGACTGGCGTTACACATTCCCATACATGCAGCAGCCACAGAACTGTGAGACATGGGAGATGTTCCGTACAGAACCGTTTGAGTGGTTCAAGAAAGTTGAGGCAGGCGAAGCAGAGAATCCATACGGCGCAAAAACTGCGACACCTTACAGACCAAAACCAGCAAAATAAGAGAGTTGTTGACCAGCTTGTATTTGAATATGGTTAAGTAAATGATAAGCAAGAACTAGCTTCTGATGATAATTAGAAGCTAGTTCTTTTTAAATTATAAAAGAAAAATGCATTGTATACGAATGATTGTTGAGTAACCAATTAGTATGCAATGCATTTTTAGAGTTTTAGTATTTTGCTTCACTCAGTTCGTTGAAGACTTTATTTTTCATCTGATACAGCTTATCAGACAGATCCACATAGATCTCTGCCGGATTGACAAAACGCATGTTTTCGTCCCACAGAGTAGATTTTTCCTGATTACAGTATTCCTGGATCTCCATAACAGTCGGGCTGGTATAGATGCATTTTCCTCTGTCGAAGACCGGAACCAGCATCTCGCGCATAGTATAAGTGCCGCCTTTTAAACGGGTACGTTTCCAGGTAGCGTTTGGATCGAAGAGCAGAAGGTCTTCTTTCGGGTCGAAGGTTTCATCCGCCAGACAGATGAGATCTGCTTTGATCTTGCCGGTTTCTTTTTCATAAATGCGGTAGAACGTTTTATTTCCCGGGTTTGTGATTTTTTCAGTATTTTCAGAAAGCTTGATCTTCGGGATAAAACTGCCGTCTTCTGTCTGGATGGCGGCAAGTTTGTATACGCCGCCGAAAGCAGGGCAGTCTTTGGATGTGATCAGGCTGGTGCCGACACCCCAGGAAGTGATGGTCGCTCCCTGGATCTTCAGGTTTTCAATCAGATGTTCGTCCAGATCGTTGGAAGCGGAAATGATCGCATCCGGGAATCCTGCCGCATCCAGTTCTTTTCTTACTTTTTTTGAAAGGTAAGCCAGATCGCCGCTGTCCAGACGGATGCCATAATTATGCAGTTCAATGCCGGCGTCCTTCATTTCCCTGAATACGCGGATGGCATTCGGCAGACCGGATTTTAATGTATCGTAAGTATCGATCAGCAGAATACATGCATCCGGGTAAAGCTCAGCATAAGTTTTAAATGCTGTGTATTCATCTTTAAAACTCATGATCCAACTGTGGGCATGAGTACCTTTGACGGGAACATTGAACATCTGACCGGTCAGTACATTGGAAGTACCGCAGCATCCGCCGATGATGGCAGCACGTGCACCGTAAATGCCGGAGTCCGGTCCCTGTGCACGGCGAAGTCCAAACTCCATGACGCCATCGCCCTTGGCTGCATAGCATACGCGGGATGCTTTTGTAGCGATCAGAGACTGATGGTTTACGATGTTCAGGATCGCAGTTTCCACAAGCTGGGCTTCCATGATCGGAGCAATAACTTTGATAAATGGCTCACGTGGGAACATGACGCTTCCCTCCGGAACGGCATAGATGCTTCCGGAGAACCGGAAAGTGCTTAAGTATTTCAGAAATTCTTCGTTGAAAATGTTGAGGCTTCTGAGATAACGGATGTCATCCGTGGAAAACTGTAAGGTTTTAATATATTCAATGACCTGTTCCAGTCCGGCTGCGATAGCATATCCGCCGTTGCATGGGTTCTCACGGTAAAATGCGTCAAATACAACCATGTCCTGATTACCGGTTTCAAAATATCCCTGCATCATCGTGATCTCATATAAGTCGGTCAGTAAGGTCAGATTTAATGATCTCATATCTTTTGTCGCATGAAAAAGGTCATGCGCTCCTCTCTGCAAAATTATATCTCTTCTATTATACACTTCTTTCCCGGAAAGAGGTATCTTTTTTAACAGAAAATTTACGAAACAGAAGTTATATAGCAGCTTTGAGAAAAAACGAAAAAATGTGATGTAAGCGTTTGTGGGAAATCTTGACGCATGTATACACAGTCTGTTACAATTTAAAAATAAGAGTATAAAATCTTTTTGTCTGGAAAATATTTTCTGTCTTTCTTATGAAAATGCTTTTATGTGAGAAAACGTTTTTATATGTGAAAAATGTGTATCTGGTACGGGAATGGCAGATATGGTACATGTCCGGCAAAAAGCATGGAAAAAGGAGAAAAATAATGGATAAAGTGGCAAAGAACAATCTTGATACAGGAGCAGCAGTACCGTCCACAGATGCATGGTTAAAAGAGGCAAAGACAGATGGTTCCGCGAAACAGTGCGGCATGTATTTGTTCCATAATGGTGTGGTAAGAGAGACTGCAAAGGCAAAAGTACGTCAGGGCGCAGATATTGAAGAACCGGTAGTGCGCATGGAATTTTCCTATGAGGAAGAGAAAGTGCGGGAAGCGATTGCAAAAGCATATGAGCTGCCGGGTATTTATTATGTGAAAGTGTGGCTGAATCAGGGAACGCTTTCTGTAGGAGATGATATTATGCTCGTGCTGATTGGCGGAGATATCCGTCCTCATGTTATCGATGCGCTTCAGTCACTGGTAGGCGAGATTAAAAACCACTGTGTGACAGAGACGGAAAAATTTTAGGAACTTTATCAGAAGTAAAGACAGACAGGAGGAAATCTATGGATCAGAATACAAATGGTTACAATAATGGTTATGGTAATGATCCATTCCAGAATGACAACGGAAATAACAGCTATAACTATGGTCAGTCCACGGATGGAAATAACAGCTATAACTATGGTCAGTCCACGGATGGAAATAACAGCTATAACT
>CAJJOP010000010.1:0-78913 GCA_905193415.1 uncultured Roseburia sp. | reverse complement strand
ACTTTATCTTGTTGCTGGTGTCCTTGGCATACCACTCGTTCATTATGTTGAGGAACGGGGTAAAGTCGTTATCCTGTGGTTTGTCGCTGTCCACGCTGTTATTGATTGCGATAAAGCATCGTTGTACTCCATTGCTTCAAGCAGGGTGTATTGCTGTTCCTCGGTCAGATAAGAAACCTCAACCGCAGGACGAAAAGCAATCTGCCTTTCATCTACCATTTGCAGGATTTCGGGAACAAGCTCCGTTAGACGGATATAGCGGCGTATCTGGTCTTTGCTTTCTCCAACAAGTTCTCCTAATTCCTCATCAGAACGCCCTTTTGATAAATTAGTCGCCAATGGCGACGCATTTTCTTTTGGGGGCTGCCTGCCTGTCGTTTCATAGCTTCCAACCGTCATTTTGTAATAGCTTGTTAGTTGCCACTAAAAATTCTTTCCAGTATCCCTTATCATATCGAACAGCAGGGTGAAATACTTCGCAAAGAAATTTTAAATATACTTCATCGCTACCATCTTGTAAATTGAATCTTTTGTCTTCAAAAACCCAGCAGTATGGATAATCATCATTATTCACTGTATGTTGCCAAATATCCTGTTCTGCATTTGCAAATCTTGAATCAAAACTTGGCATTCTCTCCAAATCATATAATCTTTTAAGAAAATCTATTTCTTCAAGGCGACCATAATAAGTATAAGTAACGGTTCGGGTTTGAAAAAATTCGTCTATCTCTAATCCATTCTGAAATAAATCTTAAATATCTCGCTTTGTTATTTCTGTAATACGGTTCACTCCATCTTCCTCATTTCAAGCATATTCAGCACTTATATATTGCTTCCCAAATATTTTAAAGAAAAGCGTACCACTATTTTTAATGATACGCTCACCATTATTAAATCACTTCAAAATGCTTCAACGCATCCTTTATCGCTTCCACTTTCTCCGCTGTCGGATGTTTCCTCGGCTGTTTCAATTCTTCTACCGCATTAGGAGCATCATACATCGGCAAGCCTAAATCTCTCTTTACCTCTGCGATATATGCGGTATGTGCTTTGAAGCCGTATTTCGCTTCTATGTACTCCTTTATCATTTTGTAGGTCACTCGTTCTTTGGGCTTATAGCTTTCCGCTCTTTTAGCAATATTATCAAGTGGAACTTTTCCCTCACCCTCGCCAAACTCAATTTTTACGTTGATATGTCCGTCTGGCTTTTTGTGGGAAAGCAGTACAACCGTCTCCACATTTGCTGTCGCCGGAAACATATCCACGCAGCAAATCCGTTCTGCACGGTATCCACCCGCCTGCAGCATCTCCAGATCACGCTGCAGACTGGTCGGTTTACAGGAAATATAGATCATACGGTCTACACCATATTTGATAATTTTCGCAAGTGCTTTCGGATGCACACCATCTCTTGGTGGATCCAATACGATAAAGTCCGGTTTCTCTTCAATCGTATCCAGCACTTTCAGCACATCGCCGGCAATAAATTCACAATTTTCCAGACCATTCAAAGCGGCATTTACTTTTGCTGCTTCCACTGCCTCTTCAATAATCTCCACACCGATCACTTTCTTTGCTGCCGGAGACAGGATCTGCGCGATAGTTCCGGTTCCGCTGTACAGATCATAAACTGTCTTATCTGCTTTCTCATCCAGCGTATCTCCAATGTATTCCCTTGCTGTCTGATACAGCACTTCTGCTCCCAGTGAGTTTGTCTGAAAGAAAGAAAATACGGAAATCTTAAATTTCAGTCCTAACAATTCTTCATAAATATGATCTTTACCATATAAAATGTCCGTTCCTTCATTTTTTACCGCATCTGCCACACTGTCATTTTTTGTATGCAAGATGCCTGCTATAGTTCCGTTAAGTGAAAGATTAAGAAGCATATCTTTCCATTCTGATAACAATTTTTGCTGTAGATTTTCTCCCGTATTTTTCTGAATCCCCTGTGTTGTCGTTACCAGATCAATTAAAATTTCCCCTGTCTTAACCGCTTTTCTTACCAGCAGATGGCGCAGATACCCTTCATGTCTCATCCGATGATAAAACGGTATATCTCTCTCCCTGAAAAATTCCAATGTACCGGACAGGATTTTTCGAAAGTCTTCGTCCATGATCTTGCACTGATCTACGGTCACGATATCATAAAAACTGCCTCTTTTATGCATGCCAAGAGATAATGGTCCCTCTTTAATCTCATCTCCGAAGGTAAACTCCATTTTGTTACGGTATCCAAATTCTACCGGGCTGGGTTTGATCCCTTCAAAAATATCTACTGCATTGGGGACGACTGCTTCCATCAGCTCCAGTACCTGACTTTCTTTCAGTTTCAGTTGTTCTTTGTAAGGAAGAGACTGATATGTGCAGCCACCGCAGATTCCATAATGGACACAATTGGGCTGCTCCATCTCCAGTGGAGATTTCTCCAACACTTCCAGCACACGGCCTTCGCCTTTTCCCTTTCTCACTTTGCTCACGGAAAAACGCACCTTCTGTCCCGGCACTGCATTTTTTAAAATCACTTTTTTATCTTCAACAGAAACGATTCCCTTATTCGGAAATGCAACCTTTTCCACTGTTCCTTCTAATACCTGACCTTTTTTCATACAAAATCCTTTCTTCTCATAAACATTTTTCTATACGAATATCCATTCTGCCAGTTTTTCAACGACACAAATGGTCGCATTTTTCTATACTGATCTACATTCTGCAGCTTTTCAGATATCGTAACAAACAGCTGCAAGAATATATTTTCAAACGGATACTTTCACATTCTTCCTTTTATGGTTTGCTCAACCCATTTTGTTATTTTATAATATTTCCACGAATCTTACCAGATATATTTTCTATCAACAACTAAAGTTTTTTATTGCATCCTTTGAGGCTTTCGGTCATGTATGCCAGTACGAAATCATTCATCCTGTTACATAAAAAACAGACTCTGGAAAGCATTGTACCGATTTCCAAAAGTTAGTCTTAACATCTAACAATTAGAAGCCGCTACCAAAAATATCTCTCCAAAGTCTATTACCAAATAGCGTTCCCTGTATATTGTATCTTCTCAGTAATATTGGAATATGATTATTCCACAACTGTGTTTTTCTCATATGCAGGTTCTTTTGAAAGACGCTCCTGCATCTGCGCTGCTCTTTCCGGATTCCGTTCAAAAATGGTTCGGAAGATCAGACGAACCAGTGGTCCTGCAAAGAAGATCTGCAGGCATAATGCCATCGGAAAGTTTTTAGCCGCCGTTGTCAGCCATACAGACAGCAGTTCCGGACTCATTCCCGGATTATGATAGATCAACATCGTAATAAAACTCATGATCGGACACATCATAGAAATAGTCGCTGCCGCCATAGCAAGAATAAAATGAAATGGATGTTCTGTCTCCGGATCAGTCATCCGAAGCGCACATTTTGTTGCAAGTTTTTCTACAAAGAAAAACTCTACCAAAAAAGCGATTAAGCCTACCAATGGAAGCGTCTTTGCAGCCTCGAGAAACATATATGGCTCCAGTTTACCTGCCGGCAGTGCTAAATTATAACAAATCATACCGTATACCATGACACAGACCATAATAATTCCAAAAATAACTTCCTGAAATTTTGTTTTTGGCATAAAAATTCCTCCCTTTCGATATCTGACAATATGTGTTGTTCGTTATCGTCCGGGAGGAAGTTACGTTTCCAATTTTTACCATATGCTGTTTTGTTGACGTAGGTTATGCTACCACAATTTTCTCAAAAAAGTCAAGAGAAAAATTATTCTTCTTCATCCTCGTACTCTTCTTCATCATCGTCATCAAAGAAATCTTCTTCAAATTCATCTTCGAAGTCATCTTCGAAATCATCCATATAGTCCGGAGCAAAAAACTTATAAATAAAATATGCCGCAACAGCGATCGCAGCTACTGCTCCGATAATAGCCATAATCCATAAAAATCTGGATTTTTTCTCTTCATCTGCTCTTTTTGATAAGAAATCTGCTAATTTTGTCATACCTAACAATTCTTCCATCTTGTTGTTCATATCCATTGCTCCTTTATTTAAGATAAATCTCTATGGTTTCTGATATTTTATCATATTTTCTTTAATTTTGCAAACGATGCAAACATTTTTTTTGTACCTGCACGGTCAAAATCTACCGTTACTTCAAAATCCCGACCGCCTTCTACGATACGCAGTACTTCACCTTCGCCAAACTTCATATGACGCACCCGGTCTCCCACTTTATATGAAAGAGAGCCACCTCTGGTCGCTGCAGAAGAAAAATTTTTTCCCGCCTGTTTCTGATAACTGCTGCCAGCCGGACTGCCACTTCCATAAATAGTTACACTGCCGTAGGAACGGCTGCCATATCCGGCAGTTCCATTCTCATACCCAGTTCCAGTTCCTGCATTTCTGCTACCATACAGGCTGCTACTCATCCCATAAGAAGCCGTTTCGCCGTTCCCGGTATTTCCAGATCCATAGGAAGCACCAAATGGTTTTGCCCGAAATGCTTTCTTGGCATTTGCATAGGTCTCTGACCGTGGCATTTCCTTGATTTTCTCTTTCGGCAGCACGCCTTTTAACAGCTCCTCCGGGATTTCCTTTACAAATCGGGATACCTTACTGTAACGGGTCTCTCCACGCACCATACGCATCCGTGCAGAGGTCAACGTCAGACGTTCTTTCGCACGGGTAATTCCCACATAACACAGACGTCGTTCCTCTTCGATTTCCATCGGATCATCGGATGTGATCGTCATGTAACTTGGGAACAGCCCATCTTCCATACCTGCCATATAGACATTTGGAAATTCCAGTCCTTTTGCACTGTGCAGCGTCATCAGGACTACATAATCATCATTTTCATCCAGACTGTCGATATCTGCGATCAGTGCCACTTCTTCCAGAAATCCGCTCAGTGTAGCAGTCTCCGCTTCCTCGTCGTAGGCGGAAGCTTTGCTTACAAGCTCGTCGATATTTTCAATCCTTGCATCCGCTTCATCCGTCTGCTCCAGCTCCAGATCATGCACATAACCGGTATCTTCAATGATCTGCTCCAGCAATGTCTCTACAGACATATAATCTGCTTTTGCACGCAGCCCCTGAATAAATCCTACAAACGGATGGATCTTGGATGCCGCTCTTCCCATAGAAGGGATCTCATCCACACGGCACAGCGCATCAAAAAAGCTCATGCCATAGGTGTCAGCATAATCCTGCACCCGGTTAATGGATGTGAGTCCAATACCACGTTTTGGAACATTGATAATCCGCTTTACTGCCAGATCATCCCTGGCATTATCCACTGTTTTCAGATAAGCCAGCAGATCCTTGATCTCCCGGCGGGCATAGAAGTTTACGCCACCTACAATCTTATACGGAATATTTGCAGAAACAAATCGCTCCTCGAACAGACGGGACTGTGCATTGGTACGATATAGGATGGCACAATCACGATAATTATATGCACCGTCTGCCACAAGTGTACGAATATCTCTCGCTATGTAATCGGATTCATCATAAGCCTGATCAAACTGCCGGAACACGATAGAATCTCCTGCATGCTGATCCGTCCACAATGCTTTTTCTTTTCGTCCCGTATTGTTGCTGATCACGCCATTCGCAGCATCCAGAATATTCTGTGTGGAACGGTAATTCTGCTCCAGTTTGATGACTGTAGCATCCGGATAATATTTTTCAAAATATAAGATATTGTGGATATTCGCTCCGCGGAACTTATAAATGGACTGATCATCATCACCTACCACACAAAGGTTTTTATATTTATCTGCCAGAAGCTTTACCAGATGGAACTGTGCCGTATTGGTATCCTGATACTCATCTACCATAATATAACGGAACCGTTCCTGATAATAATCCAACACCTGTGGATCTGCTTTTAAAAGCTCCACACATTTTACGATCAGATCATCAAAATCCAGCGCATTATTTTTCTTCAGTACCTGCTGATACTCCCGATACACCTGCGCCTGTTTCTGCAAAGCAAAATCTCCGGCTGCCCGCAGGGAAAATTCTTCCGGGGAGATCAGTTCATCTTTCGCAGAAGAGATCGCACTTAAAAAAGTCCGTTCTTTGTAAAGTTTCGTATCGATCTCCAGTCGTTTACAGATCTCTTTCATAATATTTTTCTGATCGTCGGTATCGTAAATCGTAAAATTATTATCGTATCCCAGACGATCAATATGACGGCGCAGGATTCTCACACAGGTAGAGTGAAAGGTGCTGACCCAGATGCTCTCTGAACCAAATCCCACGATATCATCGATTCGCTCCCGCATCTCTCCGGCTGCTTTATTGGTAAACGTGATTGCCATAATGTTATAAGGATTTACTCCCATCTCTTCAATGAGATATGCTGCACGGTAAGTCAGTACACGGGTCTTGCCGGAACCGGCTCCCGCCAGGATCAGAACGGGACCTTCCGTCTGGAACACCGCCTCTCTCTGTCGGTCATTTAATGTATCATATCTTGTACTCATAGGTTAAGATCCTTTCCTGTCACACGTTATTTTTATCATTCGAACATATTTTCTGTTTTTACCATTATATCAGTTGTTGTTCTACCATTCAAGTAACTTTACGGTAATTTTTTCTTTCGTGCTTTGCCTTGCAACTCCCCCCTAATTTTGTTATGATAAGCAAAGCGAGGTAAAAAAAATGGGAAAAAATACCGATAATTTAATGCATGAAATGCTGAAATATCTCTCCCAGATCGACTATGTACACCCGGAAGACATCCCGGATATCGATCTGTATATGGATCAGGTAACGACTTTTATCGATCAGCATCTGAGCAGCACAAAGCGCTATCCATCAGATAAACTGCTTACCAAATCTATGATCAACAATTATGCAAAAAATAATCTCCTGCCTCCGCCGCAGAAGAAAAAATATAATAAAGAGCATATCCTAACGCTGGCATTTATCTATTATTTCAAAAATATCTTGAGCATTACTGATATCCAGCGCATGCTGAAACCTCTGACCGATAAATATTTTGGGAATACCGAAGATATCTCGTTAGAAGATGTCTATACCTCTATTTTTGACCAGAAATACCCTATCATTCATGATCTCGCAAAAGATCTCCGAAAAAAAGAGGAACTCAGCAAAGATGCCCTCTCAAAGATTGAAAATCTAGATCAGGTCTCCGATAAAGAACAGGATTTTTTAAAAACCTTTGCCTTTATCTGTATGCTTGCTTCCGATGTTTACCTGAAAAAATTAATGATCGAACATTTAATAGACAAACTGCCGACTTAAAGGTTTTCCCGTAAATCGGCAGTTTGTCATAACAATATACGCTTTTATCCATAAGTATTCGGATACGATCCGCATATCTGTAGATTCTCTTATGAATCTTTTCTGTTTTTCATTATATAATTGTTATTCGACTTCATTCTGTTTGTTTCAGCATACACACCTTACACTCATCACTCAGCCTCGTCCTGATCCTTTTTTTCTTCTGTATCAGAATCAACATTCATTCTTGCAAAGACCATATCATAGCCATCATATCCGTAATTCAGAGAACGGTTTACACGACTGATGGTTGCAGTGGATGCTCCCGTCTTCTCCGCAATATCCAGATAAGTTCTGGACTGCCGCAGCATATGAGCCACCTCAAAACGCTGTGACAGAGATAAGATTTCATTGATTGTACACACATCCTGAAAAAATGTATAACACTCTTCCTTATCTTTCAGGCTGAGAATCGCTTCAAATAAGTGATCTACCGCTTCTGTCCTAATTTTTTTACTCATACTGTACACCTCAATTCAAAAATGCCTTATTTGCATTCTTTCTAATAGCACTACTTTAAAATTTTAGCACAGTAAAGCTGTGTAGTAAACCTTTTTATTTCATTTCTCTGTTTTTCCTGTAGGTTTCTTTATTTTTCAGATACAGTATCTGTCCTCTCCTCATTACGCTTTATAAAATTCTACAGATATACGTCATATTACAAATACATGTCCTATTTTAAAAAACAAGATCCCATATAACACTATTTACAACATAAAATTATGGAATTTTCTCTCAAAAAAGAGTTTCACTAATCTTCCCATAAAAGAAAACTCCCTTTCGGATCACAAGTTTTGTTATCTCACTTGTCTGCCCAAAAGGGAGCATATCATCTTTTCTCAATATCTGATATCTAATATTGTTTCACTAAAAACTTTTTCCGCCTCCACCAAAGGTATTCCCGCCGGCGCCGGTATGCACCGAACTGGTATTTCCAGAATTTGGCGGTGGATTTTTAGGAATCTTTCTTGTAGTCACATGTGTATGCACCAGAAGATCCTGTTTGTGGTGAACTTCTACATGTCCATGTTCAAATGGACTGTATTTGTATGTATGGAATTTCAGACGGTAACGTCCTACGATAATGATGCAGAATACTGCACAACCGATCACACCGGCAATAACCGCAACAACCACATTTCCCACGGTCAGTCCCCGTTCTCCAGTCTGTCCATCTACTGTATATTCTCCGGTGTCTGTATTATAAGTGCCATGTCCTTTCACGACACCGTCATCGTAATACCGGGAAATATCAGAAACCATGATCTGAAACATTTCCCCATATTCCTCACCGGAAGCATATTCATACGCATCGTCCAAAATACTGTCGATCCTTGCATCTGTCAGATATGTAATAGCTTCTCCTGACGTTGCGATATAGATCTGTCGGTTATACATATCCAGAAGCAGCGCTGCACCATTCTCGGAATCTGCCAGCTGAATGAACTGTTCTTCCGCATAATCCTGAGAAGAGCTGACAGAGGAATCGTCCACAGTCAGCAGTACCAGATCCCATCCCGTCTTATCCTCCAGTCGTCCTACTGCCTCCGAGAGCACATTGATCTCATTTTCCGAGAGCATGGATGCATTGTCATATACCTGCTGTGTCTCCGCATAAGTACGGGCAGGAAACAAAAAAATAAATACAACCGCAACCAGAACAAGAAGGAGTCCGATAACTTTTCGAGCGATATGATTTTCATATTTCTTTATCATAACAGATACCCTCCCATCAGAAAGACTGCAAATATAATGATTCCAATGAGCAGACCGGTCAGAAACATCTTTTTCTTATCTACCGGAAGTTCTCCGAATGTTTTTCCCGTCTGTCCGTTCATGGAATAATAATAGGTCTTTCCGTCACTTCCTCTGTATGTAACCGTCCACACCGGAAGCAGCACATATGTCCAGTCTTCTTCCACATTAGAGATCCGGCATGGACCGCCATAGAACGACGTATAGCCTCTGACTTCGCCTTCCATCATCGTCTGCACATAATTCGTTACTTCCTGACGCACACTCTTTTCCAGTTCCTGTCTGTCAATGTCTCTTCGTTCCGATACAAAACCGGAAAGATATCCCATATGAAAATCTTCCGCCTTGGAAAAATCATAAGGCAGTACGCCCTGAGATAACTGTACATCCGCTTTCTTCAGCGCATTTTTCGTCAGATCATTTAAAAATACTTCTCCCTGACGCTCCACCTGATAAACTTTCGTTTCTGTATACTCGGTATCTCCGGTAACCCATACACGGACATTTTTTGCCTCTCCGGCAAGCCCCGCATCCATTTTCGCGTCAAATACCCAGTACGGAAAATACACACCAGCCAGTTTATCAATCTGTTTTTTATTGAAAAAAGCATTCGGAACAAATTTTTTACTTTTCACAAAATCCAGAAAACGCTGCTGTGCATCTTCCCTGCCAAAAGCAAACGGAATGACTTTATCCGGTTTGAAGCCGCCTTCCAGCTTTCCTGAAAGCACCACCGGATTATGACAGTAAAAGCAAAACAGGGATGATGTTGTCTGATCTGTAACGATTTCGGCACCACAGCTCGGACAGGTGTACAATACTGCATCTTTTACATTGTTGGTATTTTCATCCTTAAAACCGTCTCCCGAACCTGTACCGAAAACAGTTTCTCTGTCATGATCACAGCTTTCATTATTCTGGGCATATCCGTCTGTACTATTGGCAGAACCAGATTCATTTTTACTGTCTGCAGATCCAGATCCGTTCCCCTGTGAATATCCAGTTTCATCACTGCATGCAGCTGCCGGATCTTTCTGCTGCACGACCGTATCTTCCGCCCGGTCAGCTTCTAACTGTTCCAATTCTGCCTGCGTGAACAGTGACAGACAGAACTCACATTTGTATTTTCCAGTGGAGGGATCAAAGACAAGATCTCCTCCACAGTTTGGACATTTAAAACTAATCGTTGCCATTCTTACTTCCCCTATGGTCTCTGTTTTCCACATTCAGAGCAAAATTTTCCTTTGTTTACTGCTCCACAACTACAAGTCCATTCTGCTGTAGGTGCCGGTTTTCCACACTCTGAACAGAATTTTCCGGTATTTACCGCTCCACAGCTGCACGTCCACTCTGCCGCCGGTGCCGGTTTCCCGCACTCCGCACAGAACTTTCCGGTATTCACGGCTCCACAGCTGCACGTCCATCCATGACCGCCAACAGTAGTTTGTGGCTGCTGCACCTGCATGTTCTGCTGATTCTGCATCTGCTGCATATTAGTCGCAGATGCAGCTCCCATAAAACTTCCTGCTCCCTGCATAGCTGCATTCATTCCCATAAATGCGTTGACAGCTCCTGCCGAATTGCTTCCTGCCGCTTCCATGCCTCTGGCAAGGGCACCCTGTACATAACCTTCCCGCACACCCGGGTCCTGAAGCATCGCTCCCTGATTACGCATATGGATCAGCTTCTCTGATTCTTCATCATAGGAAATGCTTGCAATTCCTACGGACTGAATCTCCATACCCCGGGTCTGGTTCCATTCCTCATCCAGCACGCCTGCCATATATTTTCCAAGCTCTCTGCTCTTGGATGTCACATAAGAGATGCGGATGCCATCGGCTGACATCTGATTGATAGCAGCCTGCAGCGCTTCCAGAAATTCTGCCAGATACTGTTCATTAATGTCTTCAATCTGCACCTGATATTTGTTTCTCGGAATCGCTTCTGCATAAAATTTCAACGGGTCTGTAATACGGATAGAATAAGTTCCATGGGTTCGTAAAAACAGTTCTGCATTATAAAAATTATCAAAATAGTTGACTGGATTGCGGGTTCCAAAGCGGATGCCCTTGATTTCCTGAAGGTTCAGATAAAATACCATCTGTTTTCCGGAAGCCTGTCCGCCAAATGCCAGTCTGTGAAATGTCTCTTCCAACGCATCGGAAAAGCTTCCGTTGAAAAGGGATGGAGAAGAAGAATCTGACACCTCATAATATCCCGGTTCTGCGGTATAATCGATGATCTTGCCACCATCCACCAGTAACATAAACTGATTGTCATACACATGGATAACGGAACCGTTGGAAATCACATCATTGCTTCCTTTTCTGTTCTGGGATCTCCTTCCGGTATTTACTTTTACACCTTTTGTCATGACTGTATGATCACCCATGTCATCTGGTTCGATCACTTCCAGCCACTGATCTGCCAATGTGGAACTTGCGCTCTGTATTGCCGCTCTGATAATGCCCATATGAATCCTCCTGTTTCTGAATTTGTGAAATCTGCCGAATCTCAACCATCAACAGAAATATCTCCTACTTCTCTGATTGATGATTTTGTTTCGGTCAGATCTTACTCATTTTCTGCTAATATATTAATCATACACCCCGGTAAAACCGATTCGATCTGACAACTTCTGATTTTAACTAAGAAATCAATATACTAGTTACTACTTTATCCTAACACAAAAATATCTGACAGAAAAGTAAATTTTCTGTCAGATATCCATTTTTATAATATATTAAGATTCTCTGTTTTTGCTAGTTCCTCATCTTTACTTAATGCATCATTTTCCATCATGTTTTCACACGCTAAAAAATCGTTCCATACCGTAACTCCGCTCCGTCTATCATGCATTTCAGAAAATTCAGGATAATTCCAGTGTTTCGTTCATACTGCCTGTCCGGTACCCGAGCAGATCCATAGTCACATAGGTAAACCCATATGCTTTGAAGTTTTCCGTGATCTGCTGGCGAATATCCGGTCGGATAAGTCTTTCAAATTCTTCCGGCAGTACCTCAATCCTTGCAATAGTTCCGTGGATTCTTACCCTTACCTGATAAAATCCCAGATCCAACAACAGCTGCTCCGCCTGATCTACCATGCCAAGTTTTTCTTTTGTGATCTCTTCTCCATATACAAACCGGGAGGAAAGACAGGCAAAGGACTGTTTTTTCCAGGTCGGCAATCCCAGCTCTTTTGAAATTGCACGGATATCGTCTTTTGTCATCTGTGCATGCCGAAGCGGACTCTTTATTCCCAACTCTGCCACGGCCTTCAGACCCGGTCGGTAATCTCCGTTATCATCCAGATTAGAGCCTTCTGCTATCTCACAGATTCCTTTTTTAGTTGCAATAATACGAATCTTTTCAAACAGCTCTTTCTTACAGATATAGCATCGATTGACCGGATTCTGGCTGAACCCTTCAATTTCCAGTTCTTCCGAATCACAGATGTAATGCGCGAGACCTTCCTTTTCACAAAAGACTTTTGCTTCGTTCAGTTCCCGCTTCGGGAAAGAACAGGATTGTGCCGTTACTGCAATCACATGTTCTCCTAATACATCATGCGCCACTTTTAAAAGGAACGTAGAATCTACGCCGCCGGAAAATGCAACGGCTACACTTCCAAGCTCCTTTAAATACTGTTTTAAATTCTCTAATTTCTGATCCAGTTCCCGTGTCATTGTAATCTCCATTCCACCGCCTTTGACTGACGGCATAAATAGCTATGAATATGAAAATGTATTTTCACACTAACTTCTTTTCAATATACTATTTATTTACCGATCATATTACTATGTTGATTTTTATATAATAACATTTTTCTTCGGAACTGTCACTTCTTAATCATTTCATAAGCTGTAATAAACGCTCTATTACCTTCTGTCCATCTGCTACGATTCCAAGATCGGCCACATCAAAGATCGGCGCATTCCGATCCAGATTGACTGCTATCACAGTCTCTGCATTTTCAATACCGATCACATGATGCGCTGCGCCGGAGATTCCCACTGCAAAATAGACTTTCGGAGCAATGATCTTGCCACTTAATCCTACCTGACGTTCTTTACTGATCCATCCTTCATCCACGTTGGCACGGGAGGTAGCTGTTTTCGCTCCGCATGCGGCAGCCAGTTCTTCCAGTTTCTGATATCCTCCCTTGCCGCCAATCCCGCGACCACCGGAAAACACATAATCGGCATGCTCAATATCCAGAACTTCTGTATTTTCTGTATAATCACATAAAATCTCCGGCGTATCTTTTATAATAACCGGGAACAGAATCTGTTTTTCTTCTGCTTTATCAAGCAGTTGTACTGCATATTTTTGTATCAGTAACTGCTCGGTTGTCAATCCTGTTTCTTTCATTTTCAATCCGGTATCATACAATTCTGCTTTGGCCATTTTACCAGATTTTATAACTTCCCCAGCTGGTAGATTTTCCACCCCCGATTTCTTATTCCAGCCTTCATCTTCCACAGTATTCCACTGTGGCTTCTGTGGTTTTACCGTTACAAGCTGTACTGTATCTTCTTTACATTCATACACTGTTACGGATCTTCCGTCTGTTGCCAGCCGCCGGATAGAGACACCTGTTTTTCCGGTATCTTTCCTTATACTGCTGATTTCTGCCGCATCACAGATCAGACCACAGACCTCTCCCAAACCGATTGCCGTCATAGATGCCAGTTCATTTCCAAATTGGGTTGCAGCCAAAAGATACACCGACGGTTCCTGTGCCTGTATGACTTTTCGCAGTGCTGCCGCATACTCTCTCACCTGTATGCTCTGCACATCTTTCAGAATCTCTACCTTCAGTACTGCCTGCATTTCTGTTGCAAGCTTAGAAGCGGTTTCCAGTAAGAAAATACCTGCATCATCTATCTGATTTTTATGTTCTTCTATTACTGCAATAATATTTTTCATAATCTTCTCCATTCCGCTGTTGAAAACAGGAAAATCGGTATGAACCTGTTATCACACCGATCATCCAACTGTCTTCTGACAGCTCTTATGAAATCAAAAAAATCAAAATATATTTTCCCTGCGGATCTCCATTCCGTTTTCCAACATTGTCTGCAGAATATGTCCTACGGACTCTTCCAGAGAAATCACGGACTCTTTTTCATCTTCATCCAATGCCATTGTCTGATAGATTTCCTGTTTTCTCTTCCTGTAAGCCAGTGTCTCGGATTCTACTGCTGCAAAGGGGGAAGGTGCAGCAGAACCCGAATGATCTATTTTAATAATCTGTATTTCTTTGTCGCACGCCTGCATAATATTCATGACTGTCAGTGGCCGACCATCATTTTTCCGGTTTCCCACTGCCAGAACACAGGGCAGGAAACACCGGACTTCCTGCATCCGATGTGCCTCTTTTCTACGGATCTTTACTCCATCCGGTATGATTTCAAAGCTGTCTGCCATATTGATATATGGAAGATCCAGCAATTCTGCCATCTGTGCCGCCAGATACCCTGTCGTACCATCCAGCATCCGATATCCAAAAAGGACCAGATGATATCGGTTCCTGATATTTTCTGCGATCCCGCGGCTGATACCGTTCTCCGTTTCTACCGCATCTGTCTGCAAAAGGATTGCCTCATCACAGCCTCTGGCAAGTGCTTCCCTCAGATACGTTTTCTTCTGCTCATCTCCTGACATCATGACACAAAGAGAACCACTGTATTTTTTTACAATGTCCTCTGCAAATTCGATCAGTGCTTTATTTTCATTGTTCAACATCTGTTCCGATGTTTTTTCATCGTCAATCCTCTGTTCCAGATATAATAATACTTTCATTATTTTACTCCATTCCATCGTCTGTTATTTAACGATATAAACAGATAAACGATATACACTTGGCATCCTTTAAATTGCACATTCCAAGACATGCAGCTGATATGCTGTAACAGAGTTTTTCCGTGTATTTATAATGCCTGCGGGTAAAAACGAAAGCAAGTATATTACAAATACTGTCAAATCAATTTTGTTAAATAAAATACCAGGCGTACATTGTATTATATTGGGGAGGTTGTTCCGGAAGAGTGTACACACTCTTCCGGAACAGATATATAGGGTTTTAAGCAAAAATGCTTCCACTGATGATCATACGCTGAATCTCGTTTGTTCCTTCATAAATCTGGGTAATCTTTGCATCACGGAACATTCTCTCTACATTCTGCTCTCTCATATAGCCTGCGCCACCCATATTCTGGATACATTCTGTTGTAACTTCCATAGCCATATTGGTACAAGCCAGTTTTGCTTTACATGCATCTACGGCAAAATCTTCGCCATTCTGCTGTTTCCATACACCTTTATAGAGCAGCAGTCTTCCCATATCAATCTTTGTCTCGAGATCAGCCATCTTAAATGCAAGATACTGATTTTTGCAGATTGGTTTTCCAAACTGTTTTCTTTCTTTCATATATTCTTTTGCAATATCAAACGCACCCTGTGCCAGTCCGAGTCCCTGTGCGGCAACACTCAAACGACCTGCATTCAGCGCAGTCAGAGCATAACGGAAACCTTTTCCTTCTGTACCGATCAGACGGTCTGCCGGAATCACGCAGTCTTCAAAAATAACTTCTGCTACTTTTGCGCAACGGATGCCGCATTTATTTTCTATATGTCCAATCTTAACACCCGGTGTGGTCTTCAGATCTACAAGAAACGCAGTCAGACCTTTGGAGCCTTTTGACGGATCTGTATTAGCGATCAGCATACAATAGTCTGCTACAGCAGAGTTTGTAATAAAATGTTTCATGCCATTGATCACAAAATTGTCTCCATCTCTTACTGCCTCTGTTTTAGCTGATCCGGCATCAGAACCTGCATCCGGCTCTGTCAGAGCAAAACATCCAAGGGCATCTCCTGAAAACAGTCTTGGCAGACAATGCATTTTCTGTTCTTCACTTCCAAATGTATAGATTCCGGTTGCAAATGTGGATGAGATCGCATAAGCAATGCCAAATGCAGAATCAACTTTGCAGATTTCTTCTACAATAAGGATAAAGGAAATATAATCTCCACCCTGTCCGCCGTATTCTTTTGGGAACTGTACGCCGATCAGACCGGCTTCACCGAGTTTCTTTAAAATATCCATTGGAAACTCTTCTGTTAAATCTCTTTCCTGTACGCCCGGAAGAAGTTCTCTCTCTGCAAATTCTCTCGCTGCCTGCTGAATCAGTTTCTGTTTTTCGGTTAATGCAAAATCCATCATATAGTTTTCTCCTTTTCTCTGTTCTTTGAACAGTGCATATTTTTCTTTCAGAAATCTTGTGGATATTTTTCTGAAATACTCAACCGTCCTTCTCCTACAGAGTTGAGTTCCAGATTTTTTATTTTTTTCTCCAGGATTTCTGTCAGAATTTTTTTTTTCGTTTTAGGTGCCATGGATTCTAGCATACGAATTTTTTTTTTGCAATAGAAAAAGTGAAAAAAAGCCCGAAAAATCAGGATTTTTTTCACTTTTTTACCTCCCCCAGATAGAGGGTTTTTCAGTTTTTTTCGCCTTAAAAATGTGTCAGATTTTTAACATATGGAAAGTCGATTTTACAAGAAAGTTCTCATATTTTCAGACGCTCCTTTTCATGCTTTTAATACAGGGAAACTGTCTGTTTTTCATCCCGGATCAATCCTCCCGTCTTTAAAAAACTGATTCTGACAAACCACTGATTCTGTAATATTTTATCGTTTCCAGTCAAAAGGGGAGAGTCCTCAGACCCTCCCCTGCTGCAGAGTTTTCTATCCTTCCTTCTTGTAAGGAACATGGATGTACTGCCCATGCTTTTTCGTCCGTCTGCCATACTGAATGGAGAACTTTGGACAATAATGCAGACAGGCAAGACATATCTCACACTGTTTCTTTACCCACACCGGTTTCCCGTTTTCCATATGGATTGCCTCTGACGGACAGTTTTTGGCACACAATCCACATCCCACACAACTGTCTTCCACATGAAAATGAGAGGTCTTTCGCATAACAGGAAATCCTACATTATAATAGAATTTAGATGCGATATATGGAACCTTATGGATCACAAAATCATCTTTCAACCCGGATTTGATACAATGAATAGCAAAATCCATGCGCAGCTCTGCGATTTCGTTGATCTGACGAACTTTCTCCTGATCACTCAGATCAAACATCGGAGTCCATGTATCCGGCATTTTCACACAAAAGCTCCCATGCAACTTCAAACCTTTTGAAGCAAGGATCTCATCCGCAAACCGTGCAATCTGTCCCGTTGTAGAGCCATAGGTTGTAAGCAGCCACAGATACTTCGGTTTTTCATTCAGAACAAGCTTTTTCAGAAACTCTGCCACAATATTGGGAAGTCCCCAACAATACGTCGGACATATGATCCCAACCTGATTTTCTTCTGTTACATCAAAATCGCATGCCTGCTTTTTCAGACAATCCACGATAGAAATCGTATAGTCATTTGTTGCCTCTGCGACTCTGTCTGCAACATATTTGCTGTTTCCGGTTGCTGAAAAATAAAATATCATTGTTTGTCCTCATATCATTTCTTCTAGTCTTATGTTCTGAAATTTTCTATTTCTGTTTCAATTAATATACGATATCAATATACCTTCATTTTGTCTATCAGAGACACTGGTAATGTAACGATATATCTCAGATTAGCGTTGGGAGTATAACATGAGTCAAAAAAAGTGTCAACAAATGAATTTCGGCAGTTTTTCATATATTAACAGTTCTTACAATACTCGTTCTTCTACAACCTCAAGGGAACCTCTTCCCACTCTGCATAACAGTGCAAGCATTGTTACCCCTGCCGCTCTGGCATCTTCCCATACCCGTGCAAATTCCGGATGTGTGGAAATATTTGGACGGACTTCTCTGATGCCTTCCATCTGAATGACAAAAGCAGCCGTACAACGATAGCCTTTCTTCTGCGCACCGATCAGCTCCCGCAGATGCTTTACGCCCCGGATGGTGGGTGCATCCGGAAAATAGCCGATTCCATCGATTTCCAGCGTACACCCCTTTACTTCCATCAAATATTTCTGCTCATTGCTTTCCATATAAAAATCCAGCCGGGAATCCCCATAGCTGTATTCCGGTCGTATCACATCATATCCCTGCTGTTCCAGCCATTCTCGTACCACTTTATTGGGTGCCTGACTGTCTATATTGACCCACCCAAGTGATTCTTTATATACTGCGACCAGATCGTACAATGTCTTTCGAGCAAGATTATCCGCCACTTCCAACTGTACCGCTGCCCCCGGGAGCAGCAATTCCCTGCAGCGCCCCGTATTTTTCACATGTACCGTTTCTGCTTTCCCTGCAATCTCCACATGAGCGATAAACCGATTGGGACGGTCGATAAATTTTCCTTCTATGATGTGTTTATATTTCATATACTTCTTTTCTGTCCAGTTCCTCGTTTATTACACAAGGTTATATAATATTTTTTTCGTTTTACTTAACAGGGATGTCTTTTCATTCAATGATTATTAAAATCTTATTCTATAAAAAAAACTGCTCTCTGACATCATCAAAACATTTTATCTCTGGCATCTGCTCCTGCGGTGTTCCCAGCCGTTTGACCATCGTAACCGTATCGAACCACTGATCAAATTTATATCCGCTGCACTCAACTCTTCCTGCGATCTCATATCCCATGCGCTCGTGAAAATGCATGCTGTTATACTCTCCTCTGTCCGCTTCCGTTTTTGGCGGTGTGATAAGGGCAATGGCATTTACAATCCCCTGTGCTTTCAAAATATCCTCCAACAGCAGATACATCTGTTTTCCGGTCCCATATCCACGGCGCAAATGATCCATATAGATCGTCATCTCCGCATTCCATCCATAGGCGGCTCTTGGATGATACGGACCTGCATAGGCATATCCAACGATCTGTCCTCGCAGCGTTTCTGCCACCAGATAAGGATATTTTTCCATCGTATGGCGCATTCTGTCCTGAAATTCTTCTGGTGTCGGCACTTCATATTCATATGTGATCGCCGTATGTTCCACATAATACGCATAAATGTCTAACAGATCCTGCACATCTTCTATTTTTGCTGCTCTTATCTGCAATTCTGATATCATGTCGTTCACTCTCCATCTGCTACAATATATTTATGGTTAATTCCTCATAATAAATACATACACACTTATAAGGCTTTTTTACCTCGTTGCTATTCTTATTTCTACCAATTAACATAGTAATGTATCATCTGTAGATAAGTTCTTCGCTGAATAACTTTCTATTTTTCAAGTTTACCACAAACAGGAGTATCTGACGAGAAAAACAACAAGAAACAGGCTTCTCTCATGAACAATTGTGTCTATTTATATCCCGGTAAAAAAAGCAAATAATGCACACACCACTTCCAACCTTCTGCATACACTATTCAGTAGAACTCAGTAAATCTCAGGAGGTTATTTTGAAAAAAATCATAAAAAGAGGAATTGCGATTGTTACATGTACAGCCATGGCTAGTGCTCTGTTGCTCAGTGGCTGTGGAAAAAGTGATATCGATTCAGATACCGGAAGCGCTGACAGCGATAAGATTTCTTCTTCTGCAGAACCGGAAAAGAAATCTACGGATGATCTGGTAAAAGTTACCTTAAACGAAGTGGCTCACTCTATCTTCTATGCTCCCATGTATGTGGCTATTGAAGAGGATTATTTCAAAGATGCAGGCATTGATTTGACGCTCGTAACCGGTTTTGGTGCTGACAAAACCATGACTGCCGTTCTTTCCGGCGAGGCAGATATCGGATTTATGGGACCGGAAACCACAGTATATTCTGCAAATGAAGGTGCTTCCGATCAGGTCGTAAATTTTGCGCAGCTGACACAGCGGGCAGGAAACTTTCTCGTTGCCCGAGAAGAGATGCCTGATTTTCAGTGGAGTGACCTGAAAGGAAAAGATGTGCTTGGCGGTCGGGCCGGTGGCATGCCCGAAATGGTTTTTGAATACATTTTAAAACAGAATGATATTGATCCGGTAAAAGACCTGAAGATCAACCAGAGTATCGACTTTGGTTCTACTGCTGCTGCCTTTTCCGGCGGTCAGGGCGATTTTTCTGTGGAATTTGAACCAGGCGCCACTGCACTGGAAACAGAAGGTGCCGGATACGTTGTTGCATCCCTGGGTGTAGATTCCGGATATGTTCCTTACACCGCTTTCAGCGCCAAAAAGAGCTATATTGATAAAAACCCGAATATCATCCAGAAATTTACCGATGCCCTGCAAAAAGGTATGGACTATGTAAACTCCCATACGCCGGATGAGATCGCAGCTGTGATCGCTCCTCAGTTTAAAGAAACGGATGTCAACACCATCGCAACGATTGTTGACCGCTATGCCCAGCAAGATACCTGGAAAACGAATCTGATCTTTGAAAAAGAAAGCTACGAATTGCTGCTGAAGATCCTTGATTCTGCCGGACAGCTTGACAAATCTCCTGCATATAAAGATCTGGTTACCACAAAATATGCACAAAAAGCTGTCAGCTAGCTGTGGTAAATAGTAATTTTCCATCCTCTTCTACCCTCAACAAATAAAAAAGACTGACCGTGAATTTGCCTGTTCCTTCTGTTCTATCCAACAGATGTTCCAAAACAGACACTTCACGCGTCAGTCTTTTATACTTACATATTTAATTACTTTGTTTCTTTTATTTTCTTTTTTCGTTCAGACACCCTATCATTTTACATACAGACTCAGCACATTTATAGGCTGTTTCTCATTCAACAGTTTTGTCTGATGCTCATGCATTCCCGTTTTCTGAACAATTTTTACACGTTATTTTTTATAAGAGAATTTCGTGTAGTTCGGATAATCCGCAAACATCAGATATTTTGGTGCCTCGTCCTCTTCCATAGTCGGAATCCGACTGCTCGGCTGGTAAAAACGATTATCAATGTTGTCATCGTTGCACATGGATACTTCAAACAGCATGATATCGCCGGTGCCAGGAACACCCTGCCACTGATGATAGATGCCCGGTGTCAGTGTAATACTCTGTCCCGGTTTACAGGTAACGGTACCGCCTGCCGGTACACAGATCTCTTTGCCATCCAGTTTTACCGTAACCGGTCTCTGAGAAAATTCGCCCGGTTTTCCACTTCTTCCACCTTCCACATCTTCAAAATCTGCATTGGTGCAATTATATAATGTAATTTCCAGATCTCCGCCGCCACGATTGATAATATCCTCCATCTTACTCCAGTGGTAATGGAACGGAAGGATCTGTCCATCTCTCACATACAGCAGTTTCTCTGCATATGGCTTCGGATATCTGTCTTTGTTATAGAAGTTTCCGTTACGGAATGTAAATACGGTAAGGCCGACTTTATCAAAATCTCCGCTTCCAAAATCTGTAATGTCCCATCCAAGCATGTTTTCTACAAGCTCAACTTCAGAATCATCCAGTCTCTGCCAGTCTTCTACTGTGTAATATGCAAAAGGCGGCAATGGTAGCTTGAACTCCTCACATGCATTCATTGTATATGCAATAATTTCATTTGCTTCTGACCGTTTCATGAAATAAAATACCTCCCTGAAATTAATTTACTTTCATTGTAGCACAGGTCTGATATTCCTTCAATCAATCTGATAAATTTACTGTTTATTTTTATATACTATAACTATCTGGACGGTTATTTCCGACAGGCCAGCCGATATACTTTCGCACACTCTTCTTCTGTCAGCGGAACAAAACTTCCTTTTTTCTTTCCTTTCAGCTGCAGATTTGCCACAAGCATTGGAATATCAGATTCCTTTGCGCCAAGCTCTTTAAAGCTTAACGGCATACCCAGAGAACCCCAAAATTTTTTCAGTGCTTCAATGCCAGCTTTTGCCGTATTTTCCGGATTTGCGAAATCCATTTCACAGCTCCATACACGAACTGCCAGCTGTGCAAAACGCATAACATCATGCTGCATCGTATATTCCATCCATGCCGGGAAGATTACAGAAAGTCCTGCTCCGTGGGCACAGTCATACAATGCCGACAGTTCATGCTCGATATCATGGCTTGCCCAGTCCTGCTCCCTGCCAACGCCGCATGTATCATTATGGGCAACTGTTCCTGCCCACATAAGATTGGCTCTTGCCTGATAGTCATTGGGATCTGCCATTACTTTCGGCGCTTCCTGAATCACAGTCAATAACACTGCTTCACAGAGACGGTCTGTAATCTCTACGTCCTTTGTATTTGTAAAATACCGTTCAAATACATGTGCCATCATATCAACAATGCCGCAGGCAGTCTGATACGGTGGCAGGGATTCCGTCAGCTCCGGATTCATGATAGAGAATTTCGGTCGCATCAGATCACTGCCTACCGCACGTTTATAATTGCCATTTTCATGGGTAATGACGCTGCCATCAGAACCTTCACTTCCTGCGGCTGCAATCGTCAGCACCGTTCCTATCGGTAACGTGCGCTCCACAGCTGCTTTTCCCGTATAGAAATCCCAGAAATCGCCATCATAAAGTGCACCCAGACCGATCGCCTTTGCCGAATCAATGACGCTGCCACCACCTATGGCAAGGATAAAGTCCACCTGTTCTTTTCTGCAAAGTTCAATGCCTTCATATACAAGTCCGCTTCGTGGATTCGGCTGCACACCTCCAAGTGTCACATAGGAAATTCCCTCTTTATCCAAAGAATCACACACTCTGACCAGCAGTCCGGAATGTACGGCAGATTTTCCCCCGAAATGCACCAGCACTTTTCTTCCGCCAAATTCCTTTACATACTTTCCGGCCTGGTTTTCCTCTCCTTTTCCGAAAATAAATTTTGTCGGACTGTAAAACACAAAATTATCCATTGCTATGTACCCTCCCAATGTATTCTTATGTCACTTCGCAACTATCACTTTATATATAATTCGGTCTCGAATTATCAGACATCATTATATCATGAACAAAAACAGTTCATGATCAGCATTCGCCGTTCGTCAATCATGCTAGTATGTTGACTCTCTTGATATCATACCCGTACATAGTATAACATTTTTTTAATCGTATGTATATGAATGGATATTTTTCTATTTCCATTTTCTGAAAAAAGTTACTCTCATATACATGCCGTTTGCTTTTTCATGCAGCATAAAAATATATTTTCTATCCCATCCTATGTAAAACCAACTCATTTTGTTTACCTTACATGGAAAAATTTTCCTTTCAATCACAGCCAAACTTTTTATTCGTTCTCAATGAACCAACTTCTCATTCACTTACAATTAACGTCTGATATCCATGCTCCTGTAGCTGCCTCTGGGTCTCCACCGCTTCATCCAGATTTTCCTGTCCTCCGATCCATACGCCATAGTAGGGCTTTTCGTAGTGGATAATCCCGTCATATCCCAGCATCTGCAGACGTTCCAGCTGATACGCCGCATTGACATCATATTTAAACAGACCTGTCTGCACATAAAACTTCCGTTTTGGCTGTACCTCCCGCCATACCGGCTGCTGTAATACATCCTCCTCGTTACCTTCTGAAATATCGTTATCTTTCCTATAAAAATCTGTATTCCAGCCAGCCCTGTCACTGACTAAATGATTCTCTCTGGCAAAATTTGCTTCTTCCTGTATACTATGCTCATTCCATGTCTGTCGTTTCAGCGGTACTGTTTCTTCAATCCCGGACACGATTTCCTGTACGATTTCGGTATACTTCTCATCCCAGAGTTCATTATCTTTATCGCTGTTAATAAAGCCAACTTCCATTAAAACCGCCGGCATCTGCGTCTTATGAAGAACGATCAGATCCGGGATCGCTTCCACCCCCAGATCCTGAAATCCCAGCTTTTCCAGATTTTCATTGATAGCTTCTCCCAGCGCAACCGCTTCTTTTCCTTCTGTGGAATACACCAGTGCCTGCACGCCATTGTAAAGATTTTCCTCTACACCGGAATTTCGATGAAACGAAATAAAAATGTCCCCGCCGGTCTGATTGGCTTTTTCTGCTTTCCGGTAAGGAGACTCATACACATCTTCCGTCCGGATATAAGCGACCGAATACCCATCCTTTTCCAGCTGCCGCCCCACATCCAATGTCAGACGAAGCACGTCATCCTTTTCCGCTCTCCCTCTGTATGTCGCTCCATTGTCAAATCCGCCATGACCGGCGTCCAGAATGATATCTACTGCCATTTTTGTCCTCCCTGTCTACCCTGCTTTTATTTTAATGTCCATTCCACCGCTTTTAAAATAGCGGAAGAAATGGTTATGAAAATGTATTTTTCACACTAAATACATTCATCTTTATAAACACTGATATGCTGCATTTCATAATTCTTTTTCCCTCAGGAAAACTTTCTCTGTCTCATCTGATGTATATGCAGCATTTTATTTTTCTATGCCGTCAGATAGTTTTTCTCTTCGCTTATTGACAATTCAACATTTATTCTTTATACTTTCTATATTACTTTGATAATCAAACTATTCTATAATGGAGCTATAAATAATATGAGAGCAAAAATAATCGGAACCGGAAGCTATCTTCCGGAAAAAGTCGCAACCAATGATTTCCTGTCCACAATCGTGGATACCAGTGACGAATGGATCAGCAGCCGTACCGGAATCCGTTCCAGACATTTGGTGTCAGAGGGCGAAGGAACCGCTTCTATGGCATACGAAGCTGCAAAAAAAGCTCTGGCTGACGCCGACATGCAGCCGGAAGATATTGAATTGATCATCGTAGCTACCTGTACCGCAGATACACTGGTTCCCAGTACTGCCTGCGATATCCAGGGCCGTCTGGGAGCAAAAAATGCTGTTGCATTTGACCTGAATGCAGCCTGCTCCGGTTTTATCTTTGCTCTGAATACCGCCAATGCTTTTTTCCAGAGCGGCATGTACAAAAATGCCCTGCTGGTGGGTGTTGAGACACTTTCCCGTATCGTAGACTGGAAAGACCGTTCTGTCTGTGTTCTTTTCGCAGACGGCGCAGGCGCAGCCGTAGTTACCGCAGATGAAACCGTAGGACTTCTGGCATCTTCCATGGGCAGTGATGGCAGCCACAGTCAGGCGTTGATTGTCAAGAATCGTGAAAACAATAATCCATTTGATCCCGGTGAACGTCCGATGGATCATCTCTATATGGACGGACCCGCCGTTTTTAAATTTGCAGTAAAGACTGTACCAAACAGTATTCAGGATACGCTTGCAAAAGCAGACCTGACCCCTTCAGACGTAGATCTCTATCTGCTGCATCAGGCAAATATGCGTATCAATCAGGTTATTTCCAAAAAATTAAATGTTCCTATGGAAAAATTTCCGTCCAACATGGATCATTGCGGAAATACCTCCGGTGCTTCTGTTCCACTGCTTCTGGATGAGGCATGCAAAAAAGGCCTTATCCATTCAGGAGACACTATTGTCATGGCCGGATTCGGTGCCGGACTGACCTGGGGAACTGCAGTGCTGACCTGGGCATAACCTATCTGCTGACACTTTATAAAAACATTCGAAGAATTTGATTATACTCAGGAGAATCCTGTGTATCATTTTAAAAACAGAAAAAACATTGGGTGCTTCTTATCTTTTTACAGGAAACATCCAATGTTTTTCTTATTTTTCGTAAAACTTTTCATTATAATTATTATAATATAAAACGTTCCTTCTTTATATCAATGTCTGAAAATACTCCTGATCATCACTTTTACAATCCCTGCAATATAATATACCCTTTTCCCATATGCCTTTCATATATCAGAACATACTTCTCTACAGAAAATCTTAAGCTTTTTCTAGGATTCTCTTCCTTGTCTTTCTTTTTTCTCAATGCTATAGTAAGTGTATTATATAAATTCATACAGTTATGTTGATTTGGTCATAGATGCAGACTTACTTATTCACAGATTTTTATTAATAAATAACGGAAAGGAGGCGCTGGATGTTTCAACTCAATTATCGAGACAACCGTCCGTTCTACGAACAGATTAAAGATAATATGCGTCAGCTTGTGCTTACTCGTTCCATCGATGAAAATGAACAGATTCCATCTGTCCGGGAACTGGCATCCGCACTGACAATCAATCCAAATACAATTCAACGGGCTTACCGGGAACTGGAAAAAGAAGGTTATATTTATACGATTCCGGGCAAGGGATCCTTTGCTTCTCCGGGAAATGCTATACAGAAAAGCCGCTGTCAAGATCTATTTGCCAATTTTGATGAGATTGTGAGGGAACTGCTGTTTCTTTCTGTCCCGGTTCAGGATCTGAACCAACGAATCCAGCAGATTTCAGAAAGGAGGGTTGTAAAATGATACAGGTTTCTGATGTATCAAAATCCTTCCACGGATTTCAGGCACTGGATCAGGTGCAGATGCACGTTCCAAAAGGATCTATTTACGGTCTTGTCGGACCAAACGGCGCCGGTAAGACAACTCTGATTCGTCATCTTACCGGCATCTACAAGCCAGACAGCGGTTCAATCCGCATTGACGGAGAGCCTATCTGGGAAAACCCAAACATGAAAGCACGGATTTCCTATATCCCGGATGATCCATTCTGTTTTCTTCAGGCAGACACGCTGGAAATGAAACGTTTTTACAGCGGCATATATCCAAACTTTGATAAAGAAATGTTCACACGAATGCAGGAATTTTTTCCCTCAATTGACTTAAAACGAAATGTCCGCCGACTTTCCCGTGGCATGCAAAAACAGGTCGCCTTCTGGATTGCTCTTTGCTGCAGACCGGATGTGCTGATCCTGGATGAACCAGTAGATGGACTGGATCCTGTTATGCGCCGTCAGGTGTGGAATATTATCCTTTCCATGGTAACAGAACGTCATACCACGGTTATGGTATCTTCCCACAATCTCCGGGAGCTGGAAGATATCTGTGATCACGTAGGCATCATGCATCATGGAAAGATCATGCTGGAACGCAGTCTCTGTGACCTGCAGTCCAACATATCTAAAATTCAGGTAGCATTTCAGGAAGGTATGCCAAATCTGCCTGACCAGTTTGAGATTTTACATATGTCCAATATCGGAAGAGTATACACACTGATTGTAAAAGGCGATCCACAGCTGGCAAGAGAACGGCTCTCTTCCATGCATCCGATCCTTATTGATGTGCTTCCGCTGACACTGGAAGAAATCTTTATCTATGAAATGGGAGGTGTTGATTATGAAATCAAAGACATCCTTCTTTAATACTGTATTATTCAAGAAGAACCTGACAAGATTCTGGCCAATCTGGAGCTTGTATCTTCTGATCCTGATTTTTCAGATGCCAGTCACACTGTTTAAACAGGCATTATCGATTACGCTGTATTCTTCAGATTCTTTCACAAACCTGGAATGTCTTGCAGACGTGATCCGTTCCGGACTTGCAGTGCTTCCCATCTGTATATTTTCTCTGATTTCTGCAGCAGTTGTATTTTCTTATCTGTATAACAGTCAGAGCTGCTATACAATGCATGTGCTGCCCCTGAAACGCAGAGAGCTGTTTTTTACTAATTATATTTCCGGTATTTCGTTTATGGTAATCCCGCAGATTGTTGCCTTTCTGTTCTCTGTGATCGTCTGCATCGTACGGAATATTACCCATGTGGAATACCTGTTTGCCTGGCTGTTGTTTGTCCTTGGTATGACCTTTTTCCTGTATACACTCAGCGTATTTTGCTGTATGCTCAGCGGTCATCTTGGCGGTGTATTTGTATTTTTTATCATTGCGGCCTTTGCATTCCAGTGTGTACGATATTTTCTGAATATCATCATTGGGGAAGTATGTTACGGAATAACGGGATACTATACTAACAATGATTTCTTTTATACCAATACAGATTCCATTGTGTCATACCTGACCCCGCTGTTCCGTCTGGACAGCAGTATTTCTGCAGAACTCCAGACAAAATCTTCCGTAATCATTTTTCATGGAAAACTGACCCTTCTGGTCTACTGTATTGCAGCTTTGGTCTTGCTGCTCGTGTGCTATATGCTTTATAAACGCAGACAGCTGGAAACCGTAGGCGATATTGTTGCTGTACCATGGCTGGCTCCGGTATTCCGTTGGGCAGCAGCTCTTTTTGGAGGACTTTGTCTCGGAACGATTATAACAGAAATCATAGCCTCTGGCAGCAAATCCTATTTTAAACTGTTGCTGTCCATTACGGCATTGCTTACTTTTGTTTTCTTCTATCTGGCCGAAATGCTTCTGTCAAAAAGCTTTAAAGTTTTCCGCAAAAAACAGATACCGGAATTTGTCATCTGTATCGCTATCATGATGGCTGTACTGATCGGATTTAAATCTGACTGGTTTAAGATTGAAGAATATGTTCCAAAACAAGAACAGATTGCTGCTGTCGAACTCAATGGAAGCAATCCGGATGCCAGCGATATCGTTGTTGATGATGAGGATACCATCCGCCAGATCATAGCTATGCATAAAGAGATCATCCATCATAAAAAGGACTATCTGCCATACCGCTATAATTCAAAACCATGGAAGGATTACTATGAGCAGGATGAAGCTTACAACAGCTCAACTGATATCGGTTCTGAAGATGATGACTTACTGCCCAAGGCAACCACCGGTTCTGCTGGCAGTCTGACCTCTTCCGACGTTGAAGATGAATATACCGTAACATCCCTCTCCATCAATTACTACCTGAAAGACGGTTCCAGTGTTTCACGACACTATACAATTCCGGTAAATAAAACTCTTCTGGCAGATGAGACTTCTCCGGCAGCGATGCTGGCAAATATACAGGATAATCCGGAATGGTACCTGAAATACAATCTGTGCAAAAACTACAAAGAGGCCAGTATACGCGGCGGCAGCATCGATCTGTATGACAATGAAGGAAATTCCAGAACTGCCACGTTATCAGAAGAACACGCCAATATGATCTGGGAAGCCTACCAGAAAGACGCACAGGAGGGACATCTGTGTCTTTCTCTGAACGAACCCGCACTTACAGACCAGGACAGATATTACAACACATTAAACCTGTATCTTTACAGCGAAAATGGTTTTCAAAGTATTTTTGATCAGATTCCACAGCAGGCCGATCAAAAAACAATGATGCAGAGACTTTTAGGAACTCCTCATGTAAGCAGTTCCTACTCATCTAACTTCAGTATTGATCCAAATTCAACACAGTCGACCACCTACACCGGCACGCTGTCATTAAATACACACTGCACCTATACACTGCATGTCATTGAAGAACTTGGCATTACCAGTGATGATGCCCGTATGATCACGAATTCTGATTATTATCATCTGATGGATATGGATTAAAAAAACCTGTTTTACAGATATCATTACATACTATCTGTAAAACAGGTTTTTATTTCAGAAAATTTCTGTCATAACTTTCTGTCATGTTTTGCAAGCAACTCAGGTAGTTCCGTAATAGTCCTGATTGACGGGACATCTTCTGTAACATTTCCAAATCCATATGCCGCATAGATAAACGAGATTCCGGCTTTTCTACTGGAATCGTAGTCCCCTTTCGTGTCGCCGACATAGATTGGATTTTGTAACCCATTACGTTCAATAATACATAAAATATTATCAGCCTTTTCCTGTTTTGTATTACCAAAGCATTCAATATCTTTAAAATATTTCTGATATCTGTAATGTTCCAGGAATGCTTCTATATAACCGCTCTGACAGTTGCTGACGATATACAGGTCATAATCTTTTTGTAAAATTTTCAGTGTATCTTCTAACCCTTCATAAAGCTTTCCACCATTTTCCCGCAAATATGCATTTTCATATTCGCCACAACGATCCAACACTTCAATCGCATGTTCCGGCTGTAAAAAGGGGAATAGCGACACCGCAATATTATCCATTGTCTTTCCCAACATGGATTCCAACTCTTCCATAGTAATTGGGTCTCTATCAACCTTCAGTTCTGTAATTACATGATTCCAGGAATTTAAAATCTGCTGTGCCGCATCCCATAACGTTCCATCCATATCAAAAATAATTGCATCCTTTTTCATTCTAATCTCCATTCCGCC
The DNA here is from genome assembly GCA_905193415.1 of uncultured Roseburia sp. Lineage (GTDB taxonomy): Bacteria > Bacillota > Clostridia > Lachnospirales > Lachnospiraceae > Brotonthovivens. Next base: position 48,837 of record CAJJOP010000010.1, on the reverse strand, counting down.
ACTAGTGTTGGCAACACAACTAGTATCAAAAAGTATTTTTCTCATTTCTCATTTATTTCTTAGTTTCGATATGTAAATTATATTCCATTGCCCTTTTAACAGAATATAATGTTCACAAAAAAGTATCCTCCATCAGAGATGCTTGTTACATCTTTGATGAAAGATACTCTTTAAACTTTCAACATATCTGTTCCATATGCTTTATTTTTACTAAATTTATTCGCTAGACAGCAAAATCCAGTTATCGCTTTTATTTTTATGCCTCATCAATGGCCTTTCCGATATCATGACGCATATATTTATTCTCAAAGCTTACCCATTCGGTAGCTGCATAAGCGTTTGCTCTGGCTTCTTTCAGATCAGAACCTTTCGCTGTAATACCCAGGACACGTCCTCCGTTTGTTACAAACTCGCCATTCTCATTTAACTTAGTTCCTGCATGGAAACAGTAATATCCGTCCTCTTTGTCGAAACGCTCCAGACCGGAGATCACTTTTCCTTTTTCATATGCTACCGGATAACCATCACTTGCAAGCACTACACATACGCAGGCATTGTCTTCAAACTGCAGGTCTACCTGATCCAGTGTACCGTCTACGCAGGCTTCCATCACATCCAGAATATCATTCTTCATTCTTGGAAGTACAACCTGTGCCTCCGGATCTCCAAATCTGGCATTGTACTCCAGTACTTTCGGTCCATCTTCGGTCAGCATCAGACCAAAGAAAATGATTCCCTTGAATTCTCTGCCCTCTGCTGCCATGGCATCCACCGTTGCCTGATAAATATATTTTTTACAGAACTCGTCTACTTCTGATGTATAGAATGGGCTTGGGGAGAAAGTTCCCATGCCGCCAGTGTTCAAACCCTGATCACCGTCTTTTGCTCGTTTGTGATCCTGTGCGGAAGACATGATCTTAATGGTCTTTCCATCTACATAAGAAAGTACAGACACCTCACGACCGGTCATAAACTCTTCTACAACCATATGATTTCCTGCGGAACCAAACTTCTTGTCTTCCATGATCTCTTTGACACCGGCTTTTGCCTCTTCCAGTGTCTGGCAGATCAGTACGCCTTTGCCCAACGCAAGGCCATCTGCTTTTAATACAATCGGCATTTTCGCTGTTTCCAGATACTCCAGCGCTTTTTTCGGATCATCAAAGGTCTCATATGCTGCTGTCGGAATATTGTATTTTTTCATCAGATCCTTGGAAAACGCTTTGGAACCTTCCAGGATCGCTGCATTCTTTCTCGGTCCGAACACACGCAGTCCTTCTGCCTCAAAGACATCCACGATGCCGCCAACCAGTGGATCGTCCATACCAATAATAGTCAAATCTATAGCATGTTCTTTCGCAAATGTAGCAAGTTTGTCAAACTCCATGGCTCCGATCGGTACACATTCAGCCAGCTGTCCAATGCCGGCATTTCCCGGTGCGCAGTAAATCTTATCTGCACGGCTGCTCTTTGCAACTGCTGCTGCAATGGCATGCTCACGTCCGCCGCTTCCTACAATTAATATGTTCATCTGTATTTCCTCCACGTACTTTTAAGATGTATTCAAAATTCTCTCTGTGAAAATCTGAAATATACACCTGCAATATCTAGTGCAAATATCATAGTTCTTCTGAAACAAAGACTTTGCCGTCTGCTACCGTAACTTTTCCATTGGCAATCAGGTCAATAGCTTTCGGCATAATGATCCATTCTGCCTCTTCCATAACTCTGCGCTGTAATATCTCCGGTGTATCTCCCTGTTTGACTTCTACCGCCTTCTGCAAAATAATCGGACCGGTATCTGTTCCTTCATCTACAAAATGACAGGTGGCACCTGTGATCTTCACACCTCTTTCCAGTGCGCCTTCATGCACTTTCAGTCCATAATAACCGGTTCCGCAAAAAGACGGAATCAGAGACGGATGGATATTGATGATACGGTTTCTGTATCTCCGGATCATAACTTCCGGAATCACTACCAGATATCCGGCAAGAACAATCAGATCTGCCTGCACTTCATCCAAAGCTTTTAACAAAGCTTCATGAAAAGCAGGACGATCTGCATAATCCTTCGGGGAAATGCACTGTGCCGGAATATTATGATTTTTTGCACGCTCCAGGGCATAGGCATTTTTATTGTTACTGATAACAGATACAATCTGCGCATTTGTGATCTTCCCTGCGTCGATTGCATCGATGATCGCCTGAAGATTGGTTCCGCCGCCGGAAACAAGCACTGCTACGTTTAGCATAATGTCACGCCTTTCTCTCCATCTGTGATCTTACCTACAACATATGGGGTATCTCCTGCTGCGCGGATAGCTTCCATTGCTTTGTCCACATCTGCAGCATCTACAGCCAGAACCATGCCAAGACCCATGTTGTATGTATTGTACATCATCTGTTCTGTGATATCTCCCTCTTTTGCAAGGAGTGTAAAGATTGGAGGAATCGGATAGCTGTCTTTCTCAATGACTGCATGTTTTCCTTCCGGAAGCATACGCGGAACATTCTCATAGAAACCGCCACCAGTGATATGACTGCATGCTTTTACGGTAACATCGGCATTTTTGATATTTTTCAGCGCTTTTACATAGATTCTTGTAGGAGCAAGAAGCGCCTCGCCAAGAGTCTCGCCAAGTTCATCATAATAAGTATCCAGAGATTCTCTGGTCATTTCAAATACTTTTCTTACAAGAGAAAAACCATTACTATGTACACCGGTAGATGCCATTCCGATCAGCACATCTCCGTCTTTTAAGTTCTCTCCTGTGATCATATCTTTTCTGTCGCAGACACCAACTGCAAAACCGGCAAGATCATACTCATCTTCCGGCATCAGGCCCGGATGCTCTGCGGTCTCTCCACCGATCAGGGCTGCATCAGACTGTACACAGCCTTCTGCCACACCGCTTACGATAGAAGCAATCTTTTCCGGATAGTTTTTGCCACATGCGATGTAATCCAGGAAAAATAACGGTTCGCCGCCAGCACACGCGATATCGTTCACGCACATTGCTACTGCATCAATACCGATAGTATCATGTTTGTCCAGGATCATGGCAAGTTTTACTTTTGTACCACATCCATCCGTTCCGGATAAGAGCACCGGATCTTCCATCTCTTTAATCTTTTTCAGGGAAAATGCGCCTGAAAATCCGCCGAGACCGCCAAGTACTTCTTCTCTCATTGTTCTTTTTACATGCTCTTTCATCAGCTCTACTGATTTGTAACCAGCTTCGATATCTACTCCGGCTTTCTTATAATCCATGTCTTATCCTCCATTTTATCTACGCCATACTCCCTGAATCTTTTACCTGTTTCTTCCTGTAAAAATTCAGGGAGTATCACTGTTTCTACAAATATTATTTTGTTATGTAATGATTATACTTTTGATTGATATTCAACTTACTATTATCTCATCAATGATTTTTATTTGTGTAATCATTACACTTGTTTTGATATAGTATAGCTCTCGTAATCTTTGCGCTCACTTTATCTTTTAATTATTATAATTTTTATATCCTGTCTCCTGAAGTTTGGCATCCTTTGCCTGAACCTGTTCTTTCAGCTCAGCAGCATAATCTTTCACACGCTGTAACAGTTCCGGATCAGAAGTAGCCAGAATCTTTGCTGCAAGGATACCTGCATTAGCACCACCATTGATTGCTACGGTAGCAACCGGGATTCCGGACGGCATCTGTACGATAGAGTAAAGAGAATCCACACCGCCAAGATCAGATGTCTTCATTGGGATACCAATAACCGGCATCGGAAAGATTGCTGCGCACATTCCAGGAAGATGAGCTGCTTTTCCAGCGCCTGCAATGATTACTTTAAAGCCTTTGCTCTCTGCAGATTTTGCATACTCAAAAAATACATCCGGTTCACGATGTGCGGAAATGATCGTCATCTCATAATCAATTCCCAGTTTCTCCAGAATATCTGCTGCCTTTGCCATAACCGGCATATCTGAATCACTGCCCATTACAATTCCTACTTTTGCCATCTTCGGTCTCTCCTTTTTATAAAAAAATTTACCTTTTTCAACAACTCAGATATCTGTACTTATCATAGTCTAATGTTTCTGCCTCTGCTTCCGCTTTTGTAAATCTGTTCAGCCTTGTATTTTATAAATACATACCATTATATTCCGAACAGGAAACCATTGAGCCATTTCTGAAATATCCATGATCTATACATCATATCTCTTCTTAATCATCTTACCCTGTATGCATGGAAATTTCCAATTATATCTGGTAATAGTATCTATTAATTATACTTATATTTAATCATTATACTATTTGTTTTTCTAATAATATAACTTACACGTCTTCAAATGGAATGTTCAGCTCTTTCGTACCATCTACCACAAAACGCCCGTCTACAATAATCGCCACTCTCGTGCCATCAGCCATGACTGCTGTAATCGTATCCAGTTCATGGTATGGGATCGTAATATCCGTATGGCAGTTGAAATATGCCTTTGCCATATCCTCTGTTCTCAGCAGGGATACCTCATTATCCCGTGCAATGATCTCTTTTCCATCCGGATTGTACATCGCCGTATCCTCTGCATGGGAATAGCAGGTATCGCCTACTGCAAAATGAGGACCGCATTTCTCTGCGATCAGAATGGGCAGCTTGTCCATGATCTCATACTCCATGCCCATACGATATGCAGTCGTATTTGTTCCGATGGCAAATTCTCCCATCGGAAGCGTGTCATGATGCATCAGCACATTATCTTTGATGTATTTCTGATTTTCTTCCGTTGTCTCAAAATTCGAGCAATCATAAGACTCAATCATACCGTCTTTGAACACCATCTTCAGATTTTTATATTTCAATCCGTTCAGATAAACTTCACTGACATGAAGGGTACCATTTGTGCCAGCAAGCACCGGGGAAGTAAACACCTCTCCCACCGGAATGTTTACATCTGCCACACAGTTTTCAAAAGCTGTCTGTTTCTGAGGATCATCCAGATGACGGATTGATACAGATAAATCTGTCTCATTTCCTTCTTTTCCACGGATTTCCACACGCACTGCACCGTCCATGGCATCGATCAGCTTCTGCTGCATACGCTGATAGGTCTTATAATCCAACGTATTGATCTTAACGGTTTCTCCAAAGATTTCCTGAAACTTTTCGCCAATAGCCGGAAGCGGATATGCAATAATGGTAAAGCTACGCTCTTCCCCTTTTATATAGGTATTGGTAACCTGTCCGGACATGGACGCATTGTAGACATTTAACTGCTGCTGTTTGTCTGAAAAATGAATTGCTTCTTCATGGGATTCCGGAGCAAATGGCTCTTCTCCAAACACTTCTAGTACTGCCGGTCCGCCATGCTCTGCCGCCAGTTTTTTATTTTTCTCAAAAGCGGTACGAAGCGCTTCCAGACGACGCTCCACAAAGGATTTATCAAAATACAGCGCACGGTCTTCTCTGTGATCAAAATCAAACTGTGGATTTACTGAAGTGGAATATGCACCGCGTTTTGCCCCTTTTGCCTGAAACGAAGAGAAGGTTTCCAACGCGATTGTCGGACGAAGTCCTATTTTTTCAAAATTTTTAATAGCCGCACGCATCATCCGTTCAAAACCGATAGCATAATGGATGCTCACAGTCTTCTTCTTTGACAAATCTTTTCCCGTCGCTTCAAATCCTATGCGATACCCTTCGGTATAAGTATCCGCCATTGCCTGCACTTCTTCCTCTGTCATGCCGTTCAGGTAAGCAGCAATTCCTTTTTCATTTTCTCCCACCGGAAGTCCGTAGTGGTACAGATAAGCCAAATCACTCAGGTCACTGTTCATAATGATATCCGTGCAGAAATCATAATCTGCGTCTACCAGATCTTTGACCTGCCATAAAGCAAACAGTTCACTGTAATCATGGAAATACCAGTAAATGACCTGTTTTGCTTCTTTTAAAACAGCCTGTAACTGATTCCAGTAACTCTTATTACCTTCATCTACATTCTCCATTCCTATAGCTTCGTCCATATCCCCTGCTGCTTTGACACATCCCTCTGTAAGTTCCTCAAAACAGTTGTAAACCTGTATAAACAGCTCACACAGCATGGAAAACGCTTCCAGACGTCCCTGATATACGTAACTGATGCCGGCCTGTAACTCTGAATAGAGAAAAGCCAACAGACGTCCGACCTCTTTTCCACAGGTTTTTACCGCATAGACCGGGTTTCCCCAACAGCTGTCATAATTTTCCGGTCGGATGGCTCCGTAGATCTGTTCATTCCGTTCTTCCCATTCCTGCATATCAGCCTGATAAAGCGTGCCCTCCTGCTCTTTGACGGATAAGGAATGCAGATACAACAGATTTTCTGCCATGTCCAGAAATGCTGCACGATATTGTTCCGGAACCGTCGTTTCCTCTCTTATCTCCTGTATCCGTTCTATTGCAAGCTCCAGCCGAAGATGACTTGCCTCGTTGGACTCTTTGTAGATCAGTTTATAATTTCCCATATTGTTCACTCCATTTTCTACTATAATATATTGCTTTTTCTGTACAATCTGATTTTTCTTAAAACGAAAGCAAGGGAGACTTTCTCAAATCTCCCCTTCTGTCATGTTCACTTTATTCTCGACTCTCTTGCGCTCATTATATCATAAGCAAAAGCAGCTTATGATCGACATTCGCCGTTCGTCAATCATGCGAGCATGTTGACTCTCTTGCGCTCATTATATCATAAGCAAAAGCGGCTTATGATCGACATTCGCCGTTCGTCAATCATGCGAGCATGTTGACTCTCTTGCGCTCATTATATCATAAGCAAAAGCGGCTTATGATCGACATTCGCCGTTCGTCAATCATGCGAGCATGTTGACTCTCTTGCGCTCATTATATCATAAATCCATATACATATAATGCGCCAAATACTGCTGTAAAGATACCACCGCAGATTACTCCTGCTTTCGGTGGAAATGGACGCACATTTTTCTGTTTAAAAGCCAAAATCCCAAGCAGCAGTGCAGCCAGTGCAAAGATCAGCCCCAGCAATCCCGCCGTTCCAAGAAGCGCGCCTGCCTCTCCTGCTCTCCGAAAAGAACGGATTACAGACACCAAAAACAGGATCAATGCAGCCGCTCCAAAAGAACCCGCAAGGATTCCTTCTAACGTAAACTTCTGTTCTCTTCGAATATTTCTTTTATTTCGCTTAAAATACTCTCTACGACTTTTTGTCATATCATTTTCCTAACTGATATATCCGGTTATAAACTGTATGCCCACTGCTTTCCACTTTATATTCACAAAATCTACATCGCATTTTTAAATTCGAAAACACAACCTACACTATGTGCTCTTGTTTCTGATTCAGTGTACAAAAACAGGGAATCATCATTTATGTTTCCTTCGAGAAGTACAGGAAACGATCTTATAGCAGGCAAATCCCAGTATTCCACCCAATGTATTTAATAACATATCATCCACATCACAGCTTCCTACTTTCGTGATCAGCTGGATCAGTTCCACTGCCAGACTCAGTTCAAAGCTCAGCAGCGTTACTCCCGGCAAACGTTTATATCGTCTGCTCAATGCGGGAACTAACATACCGAAAGGTACAAAAATCAGCACGTTTCCAAAAATATTGGCAAACACCGGGAACCATCCCAGTACATGTCTGTATTTGATAAAACGTGTGATCTCCTTAAACAGAATGAGATTATAATGATAATCACGATTCATATCTGTTCTTCCGGTAAGCTCCGCAAAGAACAGGAAATAGCATAATGCTGCAAGGTATACTCCAAATGCCAGATAACAGAGTACACGCAGCCCTTTTTTTTGTTTTTCCCGTGTCATTGAACTTATCTTCTGTCTCTATTTTGCACCATACTGTTCATAGTATGCATCAATTGCAGACTTTAATGCATCATCAATGACAATTTTTCCTCCACATTCTTTGTTATAAAGATGTTCTACAACTTCAGCCATAGTAACAATGGCATTGGTCTCAAATCCATAGAGATCCTTTACCTCATCCAGTGCGCATTTTACACCGCCTTTTCCTACTTCCATACGGTCCAGAGATACCATCAGACCTACGATGGTAACATCTGCTGCCTCTCTTACTTTCGGAACAGTCTCTTCCATAGATTTTCCGGAAGTGGTAACATCCTCGATCATAACCACTCTGTCACCATCTTTTAACGGACTTCCAAGGAAACCGCCCTTATCAGCGCCATGATCTTTTGCCTCTTTTCTGTCAGAACAGTAACGAACCTCTTTTCCATATAATTCATGATAAGCGATGGCAGTTACGACACTGATCGGGATACCTTTGTATGCCGGTCCGAATAATACATCAAAATCATCGCCATATTTATCGTGGATTGCTTTTGCATAATATTCGCCCAGTTTTTTCAGCTGATAGCCGGTTACATATGCGCCTGCATTCATAAAAAACGGAGACTTTCTGCCACTTTTCAGTGTAAACTCTCCGAATTTCAAAACATCTGATTCTACCATAAATTCAATAAATTCCTGTTTGTACTGTTCCATTTCTATATCCTCCCTATATTTCAAAATGCTGCATCCCGCAGCCTGCTGTTTTTCATATTTCTATATGCAAAATATCTCCTGACTGTCATTTTTATGCCGGAAATATAACGAATATCTCTTCTCAATTTTTATTTGTATACCGTGTAAATAATACATTTACAACCATGTATTTTTCCAAACAAATATACATATGGAAAATCATTCTTTCTTTTAAACAATTAATCAGTCGTTTTTACATATATTATATTTAGTATAGCAGTAAAAATACAGCCTTTCAACAGGAAGAAATTAATTTTTTATTACAGATTTTATAAAAAGATGCCAGATCACACAAAAACTTGTAATCTGACATCTTTCCTTGTCTTTATATAATATTTTCTATGCATCACGCATTTTCCTGAATAACCTTTTTCCTTGCTTCCAGTACATACTGCGCCAACTCCGTTACCGTCTGAACTCTGGAGATTCCTTCCGGATCCGGATTCAGTTCCATATCTTTCTGAACCGCATACAAAAGAAGTACCTTTTTTGTCGATTCTGACGTTGCATGATCGCATGGTGTCGCTGTATCCAGATCATGGATCACATTCTTATCCAGTTTCATTGTCTTTGCCAGACTCAGTGTTGCCAGCCCTTTGATATTTTCCTCCTCACAGTCCGGCGGGAGTAAAAATTTAGAAAGCACATAGGCTCTCACATGTTCAAATACAAACTCATATGTTGGCTGTTTTTCATTTTTTATGATCTCTGCCTCTTTCTGTGTCGCCTCTTTTGCTGCGGACAACAGTTTCGCAACAATCTTTTTTCTTGCTTCTACATCCATGGCCTATTCCTCCCCTGCATGCAGCTTTGCATACTGCTGTATCGTAGTAATCACAGAATTGATTCCCTGAAACCGGTCTGTAGATATCTGCTGTTTCAGGTTTGTCTCTTCCAGAAAACGCGGTTTATAGGATATGATCTCCTGCGGTGTTCTCTGATCCAATAATGATACGATGACTGCCAGCATCCCCCGGATGATCAGTGCATCACTGTCTGCCAGCACATGTACTTTTCCCGTTTCCATGGACAGATTCAGCCACACGCCGGACTGGCATCCATGTACTTTATTTTCTTCCGAACGGTTCTCCTCCGGGATTTTCGGCAGCTCTGCAGATATTTCAAGAAGATATTCATACTGCATAAACCAGTCGCCAAGCATGTTCAGATCTTCGATATATGTATCTTCCAGTTGCTGAATCGTCAGTGTTTCTTCCATTTTGCAAACATCTCCATCGTTCGTTGAATTGCCTGACAGCAGGCTGCAATCTCTTCATGTGTATTATAAAATGCTACAGAGAGACGCAATGCCACTTCCTCCCGGAACATGGCGAGCGCTGTCTGTGCACAGTGGTTGCCGGAGCGGAGCGCCACTCCCAGCTTATCCAGCACACTGGCAGCGTCATATGGGTGAACGTCGGTAAGAGTAAAGGACACGACGCCGCTTCGATGTGCCGGAGTTCCCAATATATGTACTCCTTCAAGAGCAGACAGGCTTCGGACTGCATCCTCCGTCAATTCCTGCTCATACACTGCTATTTCATTTCTGCCAATATGTGTCAGATACTTCAATGCTTCTGCCAGCCCGATGGCTCCGGCATAATTTGGAGTTCCGGCTTCCAGTCTGGTCGGCAGCGGACCATAGGTAGATATTTCGAGTCCTACAACATCGACCATCCCTCCACCAACGCGAGCCGGTTCCAACAATTCCAGACATGCTTCTTTTCCATATAAAACACCGATTCCAGTCGGTGCAAGAATCTTATGTCCGGAAAAACAATAGAAATCACAGTCTAACTCCTGCACATCTACCACATCGTGGCGAATTCCCTGAGCGCCATCCACTAAAAACAATGCCCCTGCCTCATGAGCCATTGCTGCAAGTTGCCGGATTGGCATGACTGTTCCGGTAAGGTTGGATACATGTGTGACTGCAACCACTTTCGGTCTGTTGGAAAGTGCTTCCTTAAAAGCATCCATATCCAGATTTCCATCAGGACACGGGATTGGATGAAAAACAGCATTCCGTTCTTTACAGAGTCTCTGCCATGGTAAAAAGTCAGAATGATGCTCCAGCTGCGTGGTAACAATATGATCTCCCGGCTGGATCTGCATTCGAAGCCCCTGGGCAACTGTATTGATAGAATCTGTCGTTCCCTGCGTAAATATGATTTCTTTGATACTTTTCGCATTGAGAAATTCTTTCACGGTCTCCCGTGCATCTTCAAATGCTGCGGTTGAACGTTCGCTGAGAAGATGAATGCCACGGTGAACATTTGCATTATCCTGACGATAGTGCTGATCCAGCCGTTTCAAAACACATTCTGGCAGCTGCGTCGTTGCCGCATTATCCAGATATATCAGTTTCTGTCCATTCACTTCGCTGTCCAATATCGGAAAATCTTTCCGGATTCTTTCTACGTCTAACAAAATATCCTACCCCCTGTAAAGTCCTGATTTTCTTTCATATCGACAGAAAACCCGATAAGGCTGTGCCTACTGACAGCCTTACCGGGCTTTTACTCTGACACGATTTCATTACTCTGTTCACTGTTCTCTGCCACTTCTGTCGGCAGTACAACTTATTTAATCTGATTATAGCACATCCGCGAAACTTATATCCATACGATATTTTCTTTCTTTTATGTTTCGTTCTGCAAAAATATACGATTCGCATATTTTACAGTACGGCCAAACCATAATCTATGGATATGTTTCATATACTATAATCCCTACAGAGTCATGTCACTGTTATTTGATTATGTAAATAATCCTTTTTTCTGAAAAATTATACTCTCAGAACTTCCAGGCCGAGTGCTTCGCCGAGCATCTCAAGCTCATCAGCGTAATCGCCAAATACGAATGGCAGATGATTTCCTACTTCACACTGAGCTTTGAAGAATTTTGCCTGATCTGCAACACGATATACAACATATCCGTTACAGTTATCCAGCTCGTAATCGCCACCGCCTACGATTGTTCCTTCGCCGATGAAGATCTTCTTACAATCTGGAGACAGACGGCAGATCGTGATCTTCTCGCCTTTGTCTTCTTTGAAGTCATGACGGAATACAGCGCCAAATTTCTGATCATATGCAAAATGACGTACACTGTAGCTGTTCATCTCGCCATCGATGCCGTGGAACTTACGGTTTGGTGTAGAGTGGGAAGTATGATACAGATTTGTAAGATCTTCCACATCTTTGATGTCTTCAATATTGAAACGTCTCATTGGACGAAGGGTTCCATTCTCATATACTAATGGGTTCGTATTGCCCATGAACGGTGCGCAGTTGGATAATGTGGACAGGATCAGCATGGTCAGAACGCCGTCTACATCATACTCACATGCAGATGGAATACCCTGCTCGTTTAACAGTGAATGTGTTAAGCAGAATGTAAATTTCATCTCATTGATTCTTCTTGTGGAGCATGTATCCGGACACGGAACAGTAAATCCGCAGCAGTCATGGAAATCAAGGAGTTTCTTTACTTCTACATATGCTTTGCAGGATTCTACCATTGCTTCTCTGTCAATGTTTACAATGTCAGCGCCTGCAAGGATCTCGTCAGCAAGCTTTTCTGCTTCTGCGATATCTTCAGCTGTGATATTCGGTGTATCCATTCTTCCCGGTGTGGTGTAGTTGCCACCTTCCGGAAGTGGCTGCATGTAATCCAGCAGTTCATGCAGGTTCAGGAAACGGAAGTTTGTACCAAATTTCTCAGTAGCCTGATGCAGAGAAACAAATGTATCGTTACCGCTCTTAGATCCATTGGAATCAAAACGAACGCCCAGAAGGATATTAGCCTGTTTTAATGCTTTGCGCACACGAAGGACTCTCAACTGTTTTGCAATGCCTTCCCAAGTAAGATGTGCATAGCACTCAAGACCTCTGTTTTTAATAGAAGCAGTTACAGCTGTAAGGTCACAGCAGGTAGCCGGATCCTGAATGATCGGTTTGTGTGTACGTTCAGCCAGCTCTATCAAAAGACCACTTCGTGCAATACCACCGGACATCATAAATACATCGATCTCTTCTTTGTCTGTAGTCATTGCATCAAATGCTGCTTCCGGAACCTGCCAGTTATCATGACATGGAAGAAATACCGGTTCAAGAATGTTTACTGCTTCTGCCGGCAGATTTGCTTTTACATCCTCAAAGAATTTATCTTTCAGTTCCTGTGCCAGAATTGCTTCATATTCCGGAGTCAGTGCCTCGCCTTTTGCGAAACGGCATGGTCCTTCATAATAATAGTTGTGCTGAAGTCCTAAAAAGATTGGTTTTACGTTTAACTTTACATCTAAACCTCTGCGAATCATAGTGTTTTCCTCCTAATCAAACCTTATTCATTAAATCGTTCTTTTCACGCATTTTCCTACCCTTTTGAAAAATACGTTTTACAGAACCTTGGTAACCCTTTTTAACTTTAAACTTTTTCGAATCAGCTGATTTACTTAGATTATAACGATTCCAGCTGTCAGAAACATCATTAAAAATTCTGAAAATAAGAAAGTTTTTTGATAATTTTTGTCACATTCTTCTTATTTATCCTATTAGGTTAATATGTTCATTTTATTTTCATTTTAGCAATTAGGAAAAACTAATTTGACATAATGACAGTTTGTATTGTAAAATATATCAAAGAACGCTTGCTATATTCATTTTTTGAGAGTATTTTTTAACAATATAGTTATAAATATCATCTGAATCTATGTTATTTTTTACAATTCAAACATTTTCTGATTGGAGGTAATGAATATGGATCTCTCTGTGGTATTAATTTTAGATCTTTTGGAATACGAATACGAAAGTAATGATACCAATCTATCCATCCGTTTTGACAGTGTAGAGCTTTTGGATACCGAAATGCCGTCCGGAAGAACCAAAACACTGTATGTAGGCGGATTGTCTGATGCGTTACTGGTGCAGCATACCCATCCTCAGCTTCATTTTCTCTGTGTCCGGGATCGAATGGTAGATGAAAGGGAAACAGAAGAAGCCATGGCTCATATTTCTATCGTAAAAAAGAATCTTCGACCCCAGGAGCTGTTTAATCAAACACAACGCGCATTTCTCCGTGTCGTAAACTGGAAAGTAGACCTGCTGCGTTCCGTATCCAAACGAGAAGGCATCCAGGCGCTTATGGATCTCAGCGAATCGATGATCGGCAATCATATCGCTGTGATGGACTCCTCTTTTAAACTGATCGGATATACCAAACATATAGAAACAGATGATGTGGTGGCAAATGAACTGACCCGCCATGGTTATCACCCGAAAGAAACAATCCAGCAATTCCAGAAATTCGGTCGCTATACCCAGTTTGAACAAGAAGATGACATTATCGTCAGTGACGACTATGCCATGTCCGAATATGTTACAGTAAAAAAAGTTTTTCACGAAAATAATACCTATACGATGCTGGCTGTCATGGTCTGCTGTCGGAAATATTCTGAAGGCATTCTGGAACTGTTCCGTATTTTAATGGAAATGCTGCAGCTATATGTAAAATCCGGCCTTTATATCAAAGATACAGGCAGACCGGTAGCTTCTCTCCTTCAGGATATTATGGATGGAAAATTAAAATCCACAGATGAAGCCTACCGCAGAGCAGGTTCGATTGGAATTGCTTTTCACGGAACATTCCAGCTGCTGCTTCTTCGTTTTACGAATGAAGAAAATTTCCCATTCCGAAGAGTCGTTTCCGAACTTTCTACTGCTTTCCCTGTATTTGATACAGTGCTTTACCAGAAAAATATTTTAATGCTCTATCGCGGAACAATTCCCGATAATATCGGTCAGCAACTTCAGAAAATTCTACAGCTGTACTCATTTCAATGTGGAATCAGCAATACTTTCTGCCTTCTGACAGAGATTCCCACTGCCTACCAGCAGGCTTACACCGCTATCCGCATCGGACAGGAACTGGCAGAAAAAGATGTGGATCCGTCTGATGTTTCAAAACCAAACTTTGCAGAGGTCTACTGCTTCAGAGATTATGTCCTCTACTATCAGATGCAGCTGATCCTGGAACATGATGAAGGCATCCTTGACAACAGTATGGCAATCCAAAGTCTGAAAACACTGAAAGAAAGCGCCAGCCGTTATTCTGTGGATTACCCGAACATTCTGTACACCTTCCTGCAATGTGAACGACGTGCGACTCTCGCCAGCCAGAAGCTTTGCATGCACCGCAATACAGTTCTGTATCACGTCGGAAAGATTGAAGAAATGCTTGGAATCACGCTGGATGATCCGGATACGAGACTTCAGCTGCTGCTTGGATTTAAAACGCTGGAATTAAAACCTGCGACAGAATAAAGTGCAGTCCGTAGAACTGCTGTCTTTATAACATAAGACGCTTTTACATCTTTGAATAATAGATCTGACAGATTCTTTCAATAATTAAACAGGAATTGTTACATATTGTTTTTCTGTAAGATATCTTTGGACAACTAAGCTCATATACCCGTTTGCCAAAAATATCCCAAACGCCTTCTTTATGTAACAATTCCTGTTTTATTTTTATTCTGCTCTGCAGGCTGTCCTGCATCTCTTTTTGTGATTTCCTGTTAAAATCAATGCCGTACAGCGCCACAGGCAGTCTTTTGTATACTGTTTAAAATGCTCTGTATTCCTGCCAGCCGGTCTGACTGAAAAGATACCGCCAGCTGGGTACGATCAAAAATATCAATGGATGTCTGACATACATCCTCTGCCGCCACACCATCTACGAGATCCTGCAAAACAGCAAGCACGCCTTTCATAAGCAACGTATCACTGTCTGCCTTAAGATGCATAATACCATCTTCCACAGATAAAACCATCCATACAACAGACTGACATCCCTTCACACGATTAGCTTCTGTTCTGTACTTCTCATGCAATGCCGGCATCTGTCCGGAGCGATATACCAGATAACTGTACTGCTCCAAACTGTCACCAAGATGATTGATCTCATCCACCAGACGGTTCTGGCGAAGTGTCAGTTCAGATTTTTTTTGTGGATATATTACCTTTTTTTCGCAGGTTTCCACATTACAGTTTCTCTTCTCAACATGCGAGGTATTGTCAGCATCATGCCCTCTTTCCATATCTACTCTAGCATCTGGAACACCTGCCTGCCATTTTGCAAACAGGTGTTCCTTTACATGTTCAGTCAGATCACTGACCGTTTCTATATCTGCGGCTTCATGCTTCTCAAATGTGATCCCAAGCGCTTTCTGTAAGGCAATGAGGAACAATATTTTCTTGGTCACTGCCGAAGACACGGAACCGCAGGTGCCGGAATGATCCTTAAATTTCAGACCACCTTTTTGAAGATGGGCGATAGTTTCCACACTCTGCTGTGCCAGTTCCAGGATATCCACGGATAAAGTTCCATCAACAGACTTGTTGTTCCCGTCCTGCCCTGATAGTTCTTCCAGCAGATCAAACATCATAAACTTATGCAGCATATACCGATACAGCAGCTCATACAATTTAAGATTTCCTGCTGTTGAAAGAATCTCCTGAATCAGCACATCACATTTCTCATTATTTTGTTTTAAATTCTCTTCAAAACTTTCTACCGTCATCATGCAGTAACTACATCCAGTCCAAGAAGTTCACCAAGTGCTACTACCTGGTCAAAATAATCACCAAAGACTACGGGGCAATGATTGCCGAAATCCTGCTGTTTCTTATAGAAATCCCGGTTGTCTTTTACGGTAAACGCAAGACCCTGGGTACAGCCTTCCAGTTTTTCACCTACACCACACACAATTGTACCTTTTGCAACCAGAATACTTTTTCCATCCGGTGCGATACGTGCCATAGTAATAATCTGTCCTGCTTCCTGTTTGAAATCATGACGGAAAGTACCGCCCCAGCGGGAACCAGTGTATGGATGAATTGCATAATCCATCTGCGGCGCATCATAGCCGTGCATCTGTAAGTTGATAGAAGAATGGAACATATATACCAGATGATCTCTTGTCTCCTGATCCATCTCTTTGACTTTCTCCGCAATGTCATTTGCCGGATTTGCCACAATGACCGGTGTGATACCATCTTTTTCAAATGGAACCACACTCGTATTTCCCATATAACAGCCTGCATGCGCAAAAGAAGAAAGGATGATCTGTGTGATCAATCCCGGCACATCATATTCACAGGCAGAACATACACCCTGTGCATTCAACAGAGAATGGGTCAGACACGGTGTAAATTTATTTGCATTCAGACGTCTGGTAGCGCACATCTCCGGACATGGTGCAGAAAAAGCGTTGCATTCATAATGCTCCAGCATCTTTTGCGTCGTCTTGTAAAAACGCAGTGTATGTACCAGATCTTCTTTTGACATTGTACATTCGGTTGCCCCTGCAATCAGCGCATCTGCCTGATTACTGATCTCATCCATTTCTTCCGGTGTCGGGTTCAGACCACGAATGCCTGGTTTCGTATGATTCTCCGTGCATGGAATCGGCTGTGTCTGATCCAGAAATTCATGTACATCCAGATAACAGAACTCTGTTCCAAAAATCTTTGTGGCATCATCCAGATTGATAAATCCATCCGGTGCGCTGACAAGAGCCGCATTAGTATAAGCTCGGGTCAAAAGAAGCGCTCTTGATTTTTTCAGCACTTTTCTTACCCGGTAAACTTTCAGCATATTGGAAAGATCTTCCCATGTCAGTGGGGAGATGCATTCATACCCCCGTTTGCGAATCATCGCCGGAACCATCGTACTGCCACAGCATTTCGGCTGGAGAACGATCGGTTTCCCTGTCATAACAGCTGTTTTCAGCATGATCGGATAAGTACGCTGTACGGAAAAGAACAGGTAACAGTCTACCTTTGCATCGTTTACCGTAATGTCTGCCATCAGTTGGTCGGAGATTTCAAATGACTCATTGATCTCACACTCTACCGGCGGAAGGATTTCAAAATCTGCATCCCCTTCCAGATATTCCGCGATCTTCTTTTTGAAAACCTTCAGTCCCTCTGCTCCATTCATACGGTCAAACTCTACTGTCAGTTCATCCCCGGAACCAAAACGACAGGGACCCTCAAATACATATTCATGCACCATTACACTGTGCACCGGCTGAATCACAAGCTTGATATCTTTTGTTGTCTTAACTCCCATATTTCCTTTTCCTCCTTAATCTTGATTCTTAATCTTTCTCATCTTTTCGATTAAGATTTCCGTTCCCATATTCTCTTTTGCAGTCAGAAAATTTTCCTTACCAATCATCTGTTGTAAACAGTTCAGGAAATCTGTATCTCTGTAGCTATATGGTAACATTTCACTCAATCATCTGTAAAACAATAAAATAAGGGTATATCCATGCGCTGTATGCATGGATATACCCTTATAAAAACAAATCCTACCTGATTTTATTTTCTTTTGATTAAATTTATTTCTTTATATTTTTATAAAAAACTACTCCTGAAATATCCTTAAAAACTCATCTCTTGCTAGATTTCCCGGTGCGCCTTTTGCGTATACCGCACAGATTTCTCGTTTCGGGAGCGGTTTTTCCAAATGAACCTCAAAAACCTTCTTCCGTTTCAATGCCTCCTCAGCATAAAATTCCGGTGCGCATCCTATTCCAAATCCGGCTTCGAGCATATCTAAGACCAGTGGCATGGATTCTGCTTCGTATACCGGATTTAGCGCTGCTCCATAATCCAGAAAAACCCTTTCCAGATATACTCGGGCGCTCATACCGTTTCGCATGGTAATAAATGGATAGTCTACCAGCTTCTGCAATGAATAGGTGTCTTCCTTTAATTCCGAATACGCATTTCCTGCCAGCATTACATCAGAAAATTCCATCCATGAGAGTACTCCCAATCGTTCATCCTCTTCAATAGGCGTGGTCAGGATCGCCAGATCCAGTTGTCCGGAAGTCAGCGCCATACCGATCTTTGAAGGATCCTGGAAAGAAATATCCATTTTGATAAGAGGATATTTATTCCGAAACTCTGTCAGAAACGGCATAAGAAAATACTTCATAACCATCTCCGTGGTTCCGATCTTGATCATGCCCTCCCCCAGCTGTTTCATAAGATTGACCCGCTGTTCTCCAAGGAAAATATGTTCACATGCCTGAGATACATGGTTGTACAACACCACACCGGTATCCGTGAGCGTTACCCCCTTTTTATTGCGGACAAAAAGTGTAGTTTCCAGATCATGCTCCAGATTCTGGATCATACGACTGACCGTAGACTGGGATAAAAACAACGCTTTCGCTGCTGTTGTGATATTCCCATATCTGGCGACATAATAAAATACTTTGTAATATTCAAAATTAATCCCCACGATGCTTTCCCCCAAACAATCCTTTTTTTCCTTATATCCTGTCATTAAAAACGTATGACTCTGGGCACTGGATATACAATAACATTTTTATAATTTACCTACAACAATATTTAAGCATTCTTCATCTGCATCATCCATACGCTTTATTTTTAGTTGCCGAAAACACCTTATATGAAAAACAGCCAGTAACATGCGTTACCGGCTGTATCAGCTTTTCAGACTCTTTTATTTTACTGCTCCGATCAGCTCATTAATATCTTCAATATGATGTATACGGAGATATTCTTCGATGCCATCCACAATATCCATGGTTACCGTCGGATTTGTAAAGTTGGCAGTTCCCACGCTGACTGCTGTAGCTCCGGCAAGAATCAATTCCAGCGCATCCTCGGCACTCTGAATTCCACCCATACCGATGATCGGTAAGTTTACTGCACTGGCAACTTCATATACCATGCGCACTGCGACAGGATGTACTGCCGGACCGGAAAGTCCGCCGGTCTTATTGGCAATGGCAAATGTACGTTTCTGTACATCAATCTTCATCCCCGTCAGCGTATTGATCAGAGACAGTGCATCTGCCCCTCCAGCCTCTGCTGCTTTTGCCATCACTTTGATGTCTGTTACATTCGGGCTCAGTTTCATGATAACCGGCTGTTTTGCATATTTTTTCACTTCTTTTGTAATTGCCTCGACTGCCTTCGGATCTGTTCCGAAAGCAATTCCACCCTCTTTGACGTTCGGGCAGGAAATGTTGATTTCCAGCATATCTACCGGCTGATCTGCCAGACGTTCTACCACTTCACAATAGTCTTCAGCAGAGCGGCCACATACATTTACAATGATCTTCGTATCATATTTTTTCAGAAATGGAATGTCCCTGGATACAAACACATCGATTCCCGGATTCTGCAGACCGATGGCATTCAGCATACCGCCGTATACTTCTGCGATACGCGGTGTCGGATTGCCCGGCCACGGCACATTGGCAACACCTTTTGTCACAACAGCACCCAGACGGTTCAGATCCACAAATTCAGAAAATTCTTCGCCGGAACCGAATGTTCCGGAAGCTACCATTACGGGATTATCAAAGGTTACCCCTGCAATATTGACTTTTGTATTCATTACAGTTCCACCTCCTCAGCGCGAAATACCGGACCTTCTTTGCAGACACGTTTATTATGTACGTTTGTATGTGCATCCACTTCTTTGGACTTGCATACACATGCAAGACATGCGCCGATACCGCATGCCATCTTCTCTTCCATGGAAATCCAGCATTCCATCTGTTTCTCTGCCGCATATTCTTTCAATGCACGAAGCATCGGTGTCGGCCCGCATGCATAGATAATGTCTGCTTCCAGATCATTTTCACGGATTGCATCCAGAACATTTCCCTTGCTTCCGTAGCTTCCATCTTCCGTTGCGATATATACGGGACCGTATTTCTTAAACTCATCCAGCAGGAACATGTCGCTGTTTCTGTAACCAAGCACGATCTGCTTCTCACAGTCTAACTGTTTTGCCAGCTCCAGAATCGGCGGGATGCCGATGCCACCGCCGATGAGAAATGCTTTTTTACTTTTCAGCGGAAATCCATTTCCAAGCGGTCCTAAAACGCTTAATTCCATTCCTGTATTTTTCTCAGAAAATTCCTGTGTGCCTTTTCCCGCAACTCTGTATACCAGATGCAGCGCTCCATCATTTTTGTCAATCTCACAGATACTGATGGGACGTGGAAGCATTCTGCTGCCGTCTTCACAGTAAATAGAAATAAACTGTCCGGCTTTCGCATGCTGTGCAATCTGCTCTGTCTTCAGCCACATGCTGAAAATCCCCGGCGCGATCTCTTCCTGACTGATGATCACTGCATTTTCTTTAAATTTTTCGGCCATATTTATTTTTACCTCACATTATATCGGACACAAAATCTGAAAAAATCCATGCCCGTGTTTTCAGAATAAACGCTGCATATTTTATATATGCTCATTTTGATAGTAATGTCCTTTTCGCCAGTTTTCCGGCGACACAAATTTTTACTTATCGATTTTTTAAAGCGCCGTCAATATCCTCGATCATATCAAGCACTGCCTGTCTGGATGCATCTGCAAAATGCTCTGCGCCAAACTGTGTGTATTTCTCCTGTTTGTAAGCTGCAATGATGCCTCTGGATGAGTTTACGATGGCGCCAAGTCCATCTTCATTGAAGTAATGAACCAGATCTGCGCCTTTTCCACCCTGTGCGCCGTAGCCCGGTACAAGGATGAAGCTCTTCGGCATTACTTTACGCAGCACTTTGCCGATCTCCGGATAGGTAGCGCCTACAACAGCGCCTACATAGCTGTAAGCATCGCCCATCAGCTCTTCACCCCATGCAGCTACTTTTTCTGCCACATGCTCATACAGCGGTTTTCCGTCGATCATACGATCCTGGAACTCTCCGCTGGACGGATTGGATGTCTTTACAAGAATGAACAGACCTTTCTTTTCTTCCTTGCAGATGTCTACAAATGGTTTGATCCCGTCTGTTCCAAGGTATGGGTTTACCGTAGCAAAATCCTCGTTGAATACCGGAATCTTCTGGCTTCCTACTTCTACTTTTCCAAGATGACCAACCGCATATGCAGCGGATGTGGAACCAATGTCTCCACGTTTTACATCGCCGATGACAACCAGATCTTTCTCATGGCAGTAATCTACCGTCTTCTGGTAAGCGATCAGACCTTCCACGCCAAACTGCTCATACATAGCAATCTGCGGTTTTACAGCCGGAATCAGATCATAGACTGCATCTACGATTGCTTTATTATACTGCCAGATAGCTTCAGCAGCGCCTTTTAATGTCTCACCATACTCCGCAAATGCCTGTTTTTTCACATGCTCCGGTACATAATTCAGCATCGGATCAAGTCCGACTACGATAGGTGCGTTTGTTTTTTTGATTTTTTCACAAAGTTTATTGATCATCTTTGTTCCTTTCTTATCTCGTTTCTATATTTCTTTTTTAGATATCTGCAAACTCTACTCTTCATAAGCGATCTCGCCATCGGCGATGGTCATACGCACTTTTCCATTTGCCTGGTAACCGCCAAACGGCGTATTTTTCCCTTTGGAATAAAAGGTCTGCGGATCAATGGCATATGTCTCTCTCGTATCAAAGATCACGATATCTGCCACTTTTCCTTCTGCAATCTGACCTTTATCCAGCTTCAGCACTTTTGCCGGATTCAGACTCATTTTTTCTGCCATCTGCGGCATCGTGAGAAGTCCGGTCTTAACCAGTTCTGTATACGTCAGGGCTGCTGCTGTCTCCAGTCCTACAATGCCAAAAGGCGCTTTTTCAATAGACTGGTTCTTTTCTTCTGCGGAATGTGGCGCATGATCTGTGGAGATCACATCCATGATTCCAAGACGTAAACCTTCCCGGAGAGCTTCCATATCTTCTCTCGTACGAAGCGGCGGATTCATCTTATAGTTCGCATCGTCCCCCGGAATATCTTCGGAACAGAGGGTAAAATGATGCGGGCAGACTTCTGCAGTTACAGGAAGACCTTCTTCCTTTGCCTGTTTTACCATCTGCACGCTGTCCTTTGTAGAACAGTGGCAAAGATGCAGACGCACGCCTGTCTCCTTCGCCAGAAGGATATCTCTTGCCACGATGACATCCTCTACGGAATTGGTAATTCCCTTCATGCCAAGGCTTTCGGATTTTGCATCCGCATTCAGCACGCCGCCATTTACCATATTAATATCTTCACAGTGTGCCAAAACTGCCATATCATTTTCAGCAGCAAGCTTCATGCCTTCCCTGTAGATCTGAGCATTCATAACGGATTTGCCATCCTCACTGATTGCCGGACTTCCGGCTTTCTTCATGCCAGCAATATCTGCCAGCTCTTTACCCTGTTGTCCTTTTGTTACCGCACCAGCCTGCAGCACATGAATTTTTGTTACGGATGCAGCCTTGTGAGTCACATAATCCACAATATCCGGTCTGTCTACTACCGGCTTTGTATTCGGCATCGCCACGATTGTTGTAAAACCGCCATGAGCAGCTGCTTTTGTGCCGGTCTGTATATCTTCTTTATATTCCAGTCCCGGATCGCGCAGATGCACATGCAGATCAATAAATCCGGGCATGACATAACAGCCCTCTGCGTCTACCACACGGGCTGCTTTTTCCTGAATCGCCGGAGCCACACAACTGATCTTATCTTTTTCAATCAGTACGTCCTGTTTCTCTTCCGTTCCAAGAACAGGATCCACAACGATTCCGTTTTTTATCAAAATTGACATAAGCTATCCTCCATTGCCTGCAACGTATTTCTGATATTCCTAAAAAGGCTCCCATCATACATTACCATCTATGCCTGCGGACTCTCATAAGATTCCGCAAAAACATCACTTAGAAAACATATTTCCCATACAGAAATTTTTCTGTATTCAGAATACCATTTTTCCACGATGCCTGCAACAATACAGCCGTTGTTTCTTAATTTTTACCCCTAATTCTTTTCTATGTTCCTGATATAAAAATATTTTTCATATCTTTTTATCATATATCCGGAAAATATCTATCTTTTACCGGAATGGCAATATTTCTTTATCTTCAATAAATTTACTCTAAGATATTTTCTTAATATTTCTATCAGTTCTTTAGGAAGCAATGTCTTGTTTCACAGATTTCTACATCAGCTCCAGAGACATGCCTCCCGGCACATAGGCCTCGATATAAATGCCGTCTTCCCGGTATTCTTCTTTTAAAAGTTCTCCGTATTTGCGCACAAGCTGGATCTTGCCTGCCTGGGCATAAGGGATCAGCATCTCAATCCGTGTTTTGCCTTCCCGCAGCGTATTTTCTAATAATGTAAACAGTTCCTCGAACCCCTCTCCGGTCTTTGCCGAAATACACAGGGATGCATCCGCGCGGAAATCCCGGAAATGAGGCGCATCCTCCAGCTGGTCACACTTATTAAATAATGTAATGATCTTCTTTCCTGCGATTCCAAGATCTTCCAGCGTCTGATATACGATAAACATCTGCTTGTCCCACTGCGGATTGGAAGCGTCTACCACATGCAGGATAAAGTCCGCATACTTTGCCTCTTCCAATGTGCTTTTAAACGCATCTACAAGATGGTGGGGAAGCTTGCGGATAAATCCTACCGTGTCAGTAAGCATCAGGCTCTGTCCGTCCGGAAGCTCCAGCAGTCGTGTGGTAGGGTCCAGCGTCGCAAACAGCTGATCCTCTTCGTATACATCTGCATCGGTCAGAGTATTCAAAAGCGTGGATTTTCCGGCATTGGTGTATCCAACGATGGCTGCCACTTTCGTATGGGTCTCCATACGTCGGGCACGGTTGACCTCCCGATGGCGGATCACATCCTTCAGTTCCCGGTTCAGCTGTGCCGCTCTGTGATTGATCAGACGACGATCCATCTCCAGTTTCTTCTCTCCCGGTCCACGGGTTCCGATACCGCCTCCCAGTCGTGACAGAGACCGTCCCAGTCCCGTCAGACGGCTGAGCCGGTATTTTAACTGTGCCAGCTCTACCTGGATCTTACCTTCGCTGGTTCTTGCCCGTGCCGCAAAAATATCCAGAATGATCAGTGTCCGATCCATGACTTTGGTATCCAGGATCTGTTCCATATTCCGCAGCTGCGCCGGAGAAAGTTCATCATCACATATGATGCCGGTAGCATCCAGCTCCCAGATAAGATTCCGGATCTCTTCCAGCTTTCCGCTGCCCACATAAGTTCCCGGATGGATCTGATCCAGCTGCTGAATAACCGTTCCAACCACTTCTGCTCCCGCAGTCGCTGCCAGCTCCCCAAGCTCCGCCAGAGAATCTTCTGTATCGTCGTCATCCCGTAGGCTGACACCTACCAAAATCACACGCTCCACACATGTTTCTATTTCATATCCAGCCAAATTTGTTATTTCCTTCCTGCTTAATATTTACTATTGTCTGTTGTTGTCTATTGTTTTCAGTATATAGTCCTGGTTTTTCAACACATTATACAGAAATACTGCTTTTAATAATTTATCTTTATCACTACTTGATCTGCATGCCGATACTGCAATTTACACGGTATACCGCCTTTGCTTCCTTTGCCAGCATACAGCACAGCCGTCCCGTAACTTCACGCCAGTTTCGGTCAAACTCTTCGATGGGCACGATCCCGCATCCAAGCTCTGTGGAGCAGATGATGATATCCGGATTTTTCTCCAGCACCTGCTGCGTCTGCTGCCAAGGATCGTTATTTCCCCGCAGCTGCTCAGCGACCCACAGATGGTAATGATCCCAGATATGTGCCATCTGTATTTCTTCTATTGTAGTACGTTCATCTGCGATATGAATTTGGTTACAAATCGCAACAGTATCCGCCACTGTTTCGGTATTCGATACATTTTCTGACATATCGTTTTCTATTCCTGAAAACACTTTATTGTCACTTATCAGCTGTTTTGCAAACAGACATTTCCCCTGGTATGCACCGCCTGTTATTAATATCATTACTTCCCGTATCTCCTCTATTCCCCTGTCGTCTGTCTTTATAAATACAGAATTTTCTTCACTAGTCTTTCTCTTAATAATTGATTATAAACACCTTACTTCCGATCACGGCTGCAAATGCCATCAGCAGCTCACAGATCTGCAGGAAAAATCCCTGCGTATCACCTGTAATGCCGCCAAATTTGTTCATACACATCTTTCGGCACCCAAGCATGGTCAGCCATGCTGCTGCCACCGCCAGTATTCCGCATAACGGCTGCATCCCTATCATAAACAGACTGGATGCGATAGCTTCACAGAGCAGGATCACTCTGCATTTTTTCTTATCCGCCTGGTCCGCAAAAGTTGCTGCCAGACCACTGCTTTTCGCACAGGGAAATGTGGCAATGCCAAATCCACTGAGGGAACGGCTGAGGCAATATCCTCCAGCCAGTACTAACAGCAAATCTGTCGTTACCTCCGACCAGACTGCCAGTGCCGCAATAAAATAAGAACAGCATACGATAATCGCGAAAGCTCCCGCATGGGAATCGCTTAAGATCTCCAGTCGCCGCTCCCTCGGCTGCCAGGAACTCAAAGCATCCGACGTATCCAGCAATCCATCCAGATGAATGCCACCTGTTACGATCACAGGGATTAACAGAAATACCCCCGTCACAAACAGATTTCCAAAGGGCAGTCTGAAACTTAGCTGTCCCCAGATCCATACGCACACGCCCACAGCCGCTCCTATCAGTGGAAAAAAACAGAGTGCATAACGCATATTTTCTTTTGTCCATGCAAATTGTGGCATAGGTATCTTTGAATACATAGAAAATGCCACCGCAATATTTTTCAAAAGATTCATCTTTCTAAAACTCCTTCTTCGGGAAATGTCACTATTATTTCCAGTTCGCCGCAATATAGTTATGATCCATTTCCCCTACTGTCAGTAAAGAATATTCCATCTTATTGCCTTTTAAAAAGAGCGGAATCCCACACACTACCTCGCAAACTATATCTGCCATCGCTGCAAGCTGCACATTTGCCTCTCCCAGCGCTTTCATGTACTGCACTGTTTCCTGTTCATAGGAAATCCCGTCACAAAATACATCGTTGGTCACGACTACAAGATGCTTCGTCTGCTTTTGCAGATGCCATATGCCTGACAGGATCTTTTCCACCGTCTGCTTCTCATTCAGCCCATTGGTAAACATTTCATTTGCTGTCAGATTCGACAAGCATTCCAATAATGTTGTCTGAGCATTTAAAATAAGCTTCTCCAGGTCTGTATAACATTCTACCGTCTGGAAATGCTTCCCCGCTCTCAATTTTTTATGTCGCTGTATCCGCGCAGCCCCTTCTTTTCCAAAAGGCTGCATTGTCGCAATATATATTTTTTCCCTTGGGCAAAGCTCCATGCAGCATCGTTCCGCAAATTCCGACTTTCCACTGCCGCTGCCCCCAGTTACCATGATCAACATTGGTTTCTCAATTCCTTTTCAACTATACAAATTTTCTTTTTTCATATGAGTCCATATTCCACCGTCTTTCATCGGCAGTACAAGTCTTAACATATATTTTTCGTTTTATATCCCTGAAAGTAAAATCAGGCAAAAATTTTTCAACATATAAATAGAAAACCAATCTTTAACAGTGTATCATCTTGCATTTCCTGCGTCAACGCAACAGTTTTTTCAAATTTTTTATTTTATTTCTTCTTCACATTTCCAGTCAAAACGAACAAAAAATTTTATGTATCCGGATTTTTTCTGTAATTCTTGCATTATTTTTGCCATTCATTTCTAAAGGAAATCTTAACTAATAACTTTTTCTTATTATTGAGACTTATTTTTTCATTTCTCTTTCTCTAAAACATGGGTTATGATAAGCATGTCCTTGAGAAAGAACAATTTCCAAGGAAACCTAAATTACGAAAAACCTTCTGTGATGTGCAATCCTTACATCGCAGGACCCCCTAATAAAAGTAATTTACCTAACCTTAATAACCCCCTTAAAAAAACCTTAACCCTTCTAAGAGAGGCATCGGAACAATCCGATGCCTCTCTTACGTTATTTCTGATATTCCAATCTTTGTTTCCACTCAAAAACAAAGACCATCTTTTTTTATATGGTTTTTCTATCCTGTCTAATTCAACAATGGCAGTATCTTCGCCAGTGAAGGGTTCTGGTCATCCGGCGTCCACACCGCAGCCACATCAATAAAATCTTCCTGTGGCACCAACGGTACCGCACGCAATTTTCCATGATGCAGGAAAGGGTCGAAAAGATACGACGGTAAGATTGTAACGCCCATATTGGCAGACAGCATAAACAGCAGTGACTCTGCATCCTCGATCTTCGCCACTACATTTGGGCGGATTCCTGCTGCTTCAAATGGTGCCAGCATCCGCCGTTCCTCTCCCAGTCTGCCATCCTCAGAACAACAGAGAATCAGATTCTCATTTCGCAGATCATAACGGGTCAGTGACTCACGGCCGGCAAGAATATGTCTGTTTGGCAGCAACACCACCATGGAATATCTGTCGTATACTTTATAGCGCAGCCCCTCCAGATAATGTTCATCGAACACTGGCATGAATACCAGATCATGTTCTCCGTTTTTCAGGGATTTCAGCAATGCTGATGGTTCCTGACAACGGAAATTTAACCGGATATTCGGATAATGTTCATTGATCACACGGATTTTGTCCGGCAAGGTGGTATTACCCATACCCATAACGAATCCCACACTCAATACACCTGAGAATCCGGCAGAAGTCATCTTTACTTTTTCTGTGATCGCATCGATATGATGTAAAAGCTCCTGGCTCTCTCCACGGAATACCTCTCCCGCAGGAGTCAGCATAACCTTTTTCTTTGTCCGTTCAAACAATCTGACGCCAAGCTGTTCCTCCAGCGTCTTGATCTGCTGGGTAACGGCCGTCTGTGACACATATAGCTTTTCCGCCGCTCTCGTAAAATTCAATTCATCTGCTACTGCCAGAAAATATTCAATCTGTCTGGTGTTCATTTCATTCCTTCTTTTCTTCTATAGTGATATTTTAGTTCCTTTTTCATTTCAATTCATATGCATTCAAAATCTTCATCTCAAAAATCTGAACGTATATGATGGAACATGTCACTTCAAATCGTCGTTGAAAATTTTCTTTCCATCATTCCAACATGATAAAACATCCGCTACTTTCCATATTTAATACGATTATCAATTCCTTTATATACTGTTATCGTCTGTCTTCAACTTTCTCCAGCTGATTGTATTTTACATATCCCGGATGACGACCGGTAATGTGATATCTCTCCCGCAGACCGATCAGCGTATCGATATCCTTTGGTTCCATATCTTTGGAAACGCCGAGAATCTTCAGATACAGGGAAGTCTTGGCATACTGCTCTACGGATTCCATCTTATAATAAGCCGCTGTCAGATTCGGTCCTACCGTCAGTGCTCCATGGTTTGCCAGAAGCATGGCATCATGATTTTCCAGATACGGAGCAACTGCCTCCGGCACTTCATCAGTAGACGGTGTTGCAAACGGAACGACCGGAACCGCTCCGGTATTTACGATATTTTCCATTACGCAATAATCATCCAGTGCGATATTGGCTGCCGCAAATGTGGTCGCTACCGGCGGATGCGCATGTACAACGGCGCCAACATCTTCCCGCTCTGTATAACAACGATAATGCATCTTCATCTCAGAAGACGGGCGATACCCTTCTGCCGCTTCCAACACATTTCCTTCCATATCAGTACGCACCAGCATCTCCGGTTTGATCAGACTCTTGCTGATACCGGTCGGCGTGCATAAGACGCTTCCATCCTCCAGCTTTACAGATACGTTTCCATCGTTTGCCGCAACGATGCCACGCTGCCACATTTTATAACATACATCACAGATCTGCTCCCGGATGTCCATATAACTTAAACTCATGTTCTTTCTCCTTTTCTGTCTGATATCCTTTATTCCAGACTGATAAAAGTATAACAGAAAAACATATTTTTGAAAACTGCAAACATATTTGAATAGAATAGGACCGATAATATTTGCAGCCTATCGTTTTGTAACGTTTTATGTTTGTTGTTTTGACTGGAATAAAAAATAAGATTATGCTAAAATATATAGCAAATAATTTATCATGTACTCTCGGAATCTTCTAAATGAGTATTTCTGAAATCAATTTTCATATAAGATTTCTCTTTTCACAGTATATATGATGTAGAAAAAGAAGACCCGAAAGTGCATTTTATATTTGGAGGAGAGTATTGTGACGATTTTTCAGATTGAATGTTTTCTGAATGTAGCAAAATATCTGAATTTTACAGAGGCTGCCAATCATCTGTTTATTGCGCAGTCTTCTCTGAGCAGAAATATATCAAACCTTGAAACAGAGCTTGGCATCCAGCTTTTTTCCCGCACGAAAAAATATGTACGGCTGACTCCGGGGGGCGCTGTTCTCTATCAGGAACTTTCTGTTTTACTGGATCAGGGACGAAATGCCATTGAAAAAGCAAAAAAAGCCGGCCTCGGGCAGGAAGGCTCCATCAGTCTCGGCGTGATCGAATCGCAGCTTTCAGAGAATTTTCTTCCCTACGCGCTGAATACTCTGCGGGATCATCACCCGAACATCCAGTTGCAGCTGATCCGCGGAACATTTAAAGAACTGCGGAATGCTCTGCTGAAAGGGGAAATCGATATCGCACTGACCATGGACTTTGATCTGCTGGAATATCCTGACACTGAAGTCATCTACCAGCCGTTCTTCCAATCCAGTCCGAAATGTGTCATTTCCACCTCTCATCCGCTGGCGAAAAAGGATTACATCCATCTGGAAGAACTGAAAAATGAACCGATGATCGCAA
The DNA here is from genome assembly GCA_905193415.1 of uncultured Roseburia sp. Lineage (GTDB taxonomy): Bacteria > Bacillota > Clostridia > Lachnospirales > Lachnospiraceae > Brotonthovivens. The sequence goes on along the minus strand of CAJJOP010000010.1, from coordinate 18,568 downwards.
TCAAACCGGAGATCTCCCAAGGGGCTTATGACCATATCGTACAGCTCTGTGAGATTCACGGATTTATTCCGGAACAGATCCATTATGCCACCAGTACACAGAACCTGCTCCTCATGGTAGAATCCGGGCTGGGATTTTCTGTGCTGGATGATAACTGTATCTCCTCCACAAATGTATCCGTCCGCTCCTTCCCGATCTACAAGAGCGATCCACTGATCCTTGTAGCTGTGTGGAAACGTGACAATTTTAATCCGGTCATTCCTCTGTTTACCAGTCTGTTGACAGCAGAACCGGAAAATACGGTGTCATAAATCATCCTGTAAAAAATAGAGTACCCATATTTATTGCTATTCAGCAAAAATATAGGTACTCTATTTTTGTCTTTCTCTTTATTTCTCCGGAAGGATCTCCAGCCAGTATCCATCCGGATCTTCGATAAAGTAGATTCCCATCTCTTCATTTTCAAAACAGATGCATCCCATTTCTTTGTGTTTTGCATGCGCTCCTTCAAAATCCGGAACTGAAAATGCAAGATGGAACTCACAGTCTCCCAGATTATACGGGCGATCCATGTCACGCATCCAGGTCAGCTCCAGCTCAAAGTCTGTCTCATCATTTCCTACATATACGATGATAAAAGAACCGTCTGTGCTTTCTTTTCTGCGTTTCTCTTCCAGTCCCAATGCTTCTTTGTAGAAATCCAGTGATTTCTGAAGGTCGTATACGTTGTAATTTTCGTGGATCATTTTAAAGTTCATTATGGTATTCTCCTTGTTATCTATTTTATATACTTATTACTTTATATCATATTCTAACATGAACAAAAACAATTGATGATCAACATTCGCCGTTCGTCAATCATGTGCATATATTGACTCCCTTGCACTCGTTATAACATGAACAAACGCAGTTCATGATCACCATTCGTCAATCATACAAGTATGTTGGCTCTCTTGCACTCATTATTCCCTATATATGAAACGACTGCCCCGGCGCCTCCGTCTTTTTCATGATACCGGATCTCTTGATCTCCGGCCGCGCTTTCAGATACCGGTCGATCCAGTAATATTTATCCCACATGTGCATGGGGAATACGACAGACGGATGCAGCATCTCGATATAAGCATCCATGCCATCGAACGTATGATTTTCCAGTCTCGGATCAAGAAGCAGAAATGCGATATCTGTATGACGGCCTTTTAACTTCTGCGTAAACTGATAGAAATTCTTCTCCATCTGCTTCATGTAACCGCTGCCCTCTTCTTCCCAGAGCCACAGATGCAGATCACCCGCATGAAATACCGTTGTTTTTTTGTCGATAGTCAGATAAAAAGCCACGCCTTCATCTGTAGACCGGAAAGTCTCGACCCTCACAGAATGTCCGTTTGCAAGCTTCAACGTCCGATCAGCATTGCCCGCAAGGCGGATCACTTTGGAAGCCTCCTCTTCTGTCAGTCCCAGCTTTGTAACTGCTTTCTGTGAAAAATTAATATCCTTTGATAAAATATACTGCACCTTCGGATATTGTTTTCTGAACTTCCAGATCTCCCGATTGTAGTGATCCGGATGTCTGTGGCTGGAGAATATAAGCAATGGCTTCTCCTTATTTAATTCCGGGATCTTTCCTGTATAATAATCAAACATAAAATATGCTGCGTCTGTTTCCAATAAAAATCCGCTGTGTCCCAGGTATGTTACTTTCATATGTTAAAGTTATATCCTTTCATAAAGTTCACACAGGTCTTGTAACATCTGTATTATAAAAAAACCCCTCTTTAAAATCAAGCTTATTCTACCATCTTTTCTTAATCATAAACAACCGGATCCAAATCTTATTTTTACCCTGATGTCCTTATCATCCCTCTCTTTTTATGCACGGGAAATCATTGTCAGATCATGTTCATTCAAGAATCCCCCACCCCAGCTCCGGATTCGGATACTCCCGCCGCACATCCAGCGGCCGGGCTTCCCGATGAAACTGCGCTTTGATCTTCTCTCCATACAAATAGGGATCTTCTCCCTGCACGATGCCCCGCTGCATCTTCCTTGCTGCAAGCCCGGTCACATATGGGGCTGCCATAGAAGTTCCGGTTCGAGTATCGTATCCGCCCCCCGGTGCTGCGGCAATAATATCCACGCCCGGCGCTGCCACATCCGGCTTGATCTCCGTGCGATTGCGCGTGTAGCCCCGGCCGGAAAAATCTGCCAGCGTCTGATATCTGGAATCATATGCCGCCACAGAGATCACTTTATCTGCGGTAGACGGTATCGTCAGTGTTGTTTCTTCCGTAGGATATAAAAAACCGGTTCCCTCACTCAGTCCACCCTGCCAGGGCAGCCACATATCATAACTTCCTTCCACGATCCTGCCGGGAGTCAGCCGAATGATCCACACGCCACTATCCACATACGCTCCGGATGGAATAAAATCCAGAAACACTTCCTGACTGACCGTATAGGGAAGCGGCGTTCCGTAATACACCAGCAGCTCCGTACCCTCCAGATAGATCCGCTGTATCCCCTGTTCCAGACGGATCTCGCTGCTGCTGATCCCATTGGGATGTATGACCGTAACCCGCATATCATCCGCATAAGACTTCCAGATCTGCAGGCTGAAGCCGGTTTCATAAGCACCTACAGCCAGTTGGATATCCTGCGGTACTGTATTGTTTATTGTAGCAGGAATCGCTTCTGATTTTACTTCTGACGCTGTTGACGTTGTTCCCTTCTGTTTCAGGAAAACAGATGTCTCATTTTGCATAGGAAATCGCCCCGACGTATGAATTCTGGATGTCCCCTCATTGCCGGTCCCTGCAACGATCACATTTTTCCAGTAAGAGGACACCTCATTCAGGTAAGTTTCCAGCAATGACCTTCCATCATGTCCGCCATAATTATTTCCAAAACTCAGATTGACCGCCACGGGCATCTGATACTGTTCTGCCCTGCGAAGAACATAATCCACCGCTGCCATAAGCTCCGTCGTTCTGGGAAAACCATTGGTCTTTGCCACACCAAGCTTCACGATCAGCAGGGAACTCTCCGGCGCCACACCCACATACCTCCCCCCGGAAGCCCTGCCATTTCCGGCTGCAATCCCGGTCACATGGGTTCCATGGCCGGAAATATCCCGGCTTGGCACAAGTTCATACCGCTGCTGCTCCGTTGGAGCCTGTAATGCTGCATTAATCTCCACCTGCGTATACACCCGGTTCAAGGTCTGATCCCACAGTTCCAGAATCCTTGTACTTCCATCTGAATTGCAAAAATCCGGATGCGCATAGTCGATACCTGAATCAATAATGGCAATGATTACACCTTTGCCGGTGTCATCAGAAAACTGAGTGGATGACAGAACCATATTCTCTTCTACTCGATTTACAAATCTGTTTTTTATCTGGTCACTATCTTTCGTCAGATTACAGAAAACATTCCGTTCGGCAAAAAATAACCTCTTCGGCTTCTCCATGTATGCCACCTGCTTATCTGCTGCCACAATGTCTACCATCGACTCCGGCACGATCAGAAGTGCATACTGATACAGCAGTTCCTGACCTCTGATCTGGGGGAATTTCTGCAGCAGTTCCTGAAATTCCCCGGAAAATTTAATGATTACTTCCCATGTATCTTCCTGGCTGGAATAGCCGGTCTCCAACACACTGGAACGTTCCCGCTCCTCCCGCGTACTGTTCAACGATAAATTCAGAAGGTTTTCAATTTTTTCATTATCCATAATAAAACCGCCAGACATTCCTTTTCGATACTATATGTAATTATTCCGGAAATAGCCCTCACTATACATCAACGGTCACTTCTGTTATGCCTATAAATTCGGTATCATCACAAATGGACTTGGCATTGTCCGCGACATATCTTTCTACAACAAGGATTTCCTAAATGCACATCCTGATATTGTTGTAGAAAAGAAACCGGATTCTCCGGATGAGGATAAATCTCTTTTTGAAAACATTGGATTTCGTAAGGCTTTTATTCCTCTCCGGGTAAAATTATCCATGGAAGGAACTGACTACACAGTTAACGAAAATGGCATTCCCTGCTGTCCACACGATTCTACGCTTCCTATGAAACGGGAAGGCAGTAAATCTCATTTAAGAAGCAAACTTCCTACCATGAAATTTGTATGCCCCAAAATGAAATGGATGCGTGATAAGCAGACTGGAAAAACTTATCGTAAATGCCACTGTGATAATCCGTGCACCACTTCTTCCTGCGAACGAATGATTTATATTTATCCTGAGAAAAATCTCCGCGCCTATCCTGGTGTAGAACGAGGTTCGCGTGAATGGGAAGACACCTACAAAATCTGTGTAAATGTCGAAAAATCAGTCAACCATTTCAAGGATAGTTTCTGCATTGCTGGATTCTTACCGCATTTTTAATCAGGATTGCGAACTTGTTTCGCAATTACCTATAATATATGTATTGTACAGAAAATTTTATATTTTTAGACATGTAAAAGAGCTATCTAACTTTCTCGTCATTAGATAGCTCTTTTAACTGTTAAACTGAAGTTTCACTGTATAACCTCCTGTTCTCAATATTCAGTTTTCTGAAGATTTTCATTTATCTTCTCAATGGAATTACCTCATTTCCTTATACTCGTTATCTCCCTCGCCAACGATTGCATATAAAAGAATTTATTGGTCAACTGCTTATCCCATTGGACTGTCCTCCTGTTTCTTAATTTTTTGTCCCTGGACTATGGTCCTCTGCCTTTCATATTCATCACTCCTTCTTAGCATCATCTATGATTAACACTTCATGAGTGGTTTTTATGTAAGTCAACTAACTATCCCATTGGACTATCCTCCTGTGTTCTCAAGATACGAATGATACTCTTTTTTTATTTGCGGCTCTTCCGCTAGGATTAAACTTCCTTTGTCTGTTGTATTTCGTGTCTCTTGTTTTTTGTTGTCTTTATTATATGAACTTTACATCGTTTTGTCAATACTTTTTCGAAACTTTTTTATTTTATTTTAAATTGTCTGATTTTAATATATTTTTTATATTATTTATTTATTTTTATACAATTTAGTAATATACCATCACAGATACAATCATCGTCTATTTTTGATTTTATGATTCTATATGAAAGTTAGAACTGAGTTCTATTATATAGCAAAAGAAAAAGCTGCCTGAGGATAGACACTAAGTTAAAATCTTAGTTACATCAGCAAACAGCTCTTTTGATATATTCTTATACACTTTTTAATGATATCTGCCATCGACCCCACAAAAAACTTACACACTTTACTTGACAAACTCCCATTACCGAAGAAAAACATCTGATATGCCAATGATTCCACATCGTTCCACCAGATCTTTCAGATCTGACTTGATCTCGTCTCTGTCATAGTCATGAGCTTCCAGAAATGCGCTGTCCTTATCATTGATATACGAATAATACAATAATGCAATCTTTAATGCTTCTTTTTCTTCCGCTTCCAACAGATCATACAATTCATTGCCAGCTTCATTCAGTTCTCCCTGATCAGCAAGGCGGCATAATTCCCGATATTGTTCTTTGGCGCTTTGGGTGTCCAGCAGATCTTCTGTAGGACTGTCTGTATCTACATGGAACAGCATATTGATCAGTGCCCGCGTCATCTCTTTTATCTGTTTGACGATATAATCATTTTCCAGCATATATTCTCTCTACCTTCCTTGCTTTCCTATATTTAAATAATCACTTTTTTGTCCAGAGCTTTGACCTGGTCTATGGGCAATTATAACACCAACTGCCATTTTTAGCTACCTTAACCCACCATCTAAAGCCAGTGGGATTGCGGTAGCCTTATTTCAAGTATTTCCTTTTTCCCCTACAGTGTCCTCCTCGTTATTTAGTTTTGTTTTTTTAATATAAAAGCATGATTTCCAGAAGCGATCTATGATATATTCATTTCCTTTCATTTTAATATATGTATTGTACAGGAAATTTTATATTTTTAGACATGTAAAAGAGCTATCTAACTTTCTCGTCATTAGATAGCTCTTTTAACTGTTAAACTGAAGTTTCACTGTATAACCTCCTGTTCTCTTATTCAGTTGTCCTCTCCCAACTTATATTCGATGGAATCAATCGCTCGACCTTATCTTTCCTTTTCGGAATAGACGTGATACTTAATGCTTTTGGTTTTAAAGTTAGGGAAAATCATCTAGCCCATTGGACTGTCCTCCTGTCTTTGATTTCTTGTTTCTTTTGATAATTTAATTATATATTCACTTTTTATTTTTGTCAATAGTTTTCTGTTTATTTATCGAATATTTTTATTATTATCTGTTTATTGTATTATTTTATGTAAATATATGTATAACGCCAACATGTTCAAAAAAACAGCAGCTGTCACTCTTTCAACAACTGCTGTTCCATCATTTAAAATATATTCTGTTATCTCACATGAAAGAATTCGATCTCTTCCCCTACCGGTCCGATACAGAATGCAATACGGATCGGGAATTCCGGTTCTGACTGAATCGCCATGCTCTTTGGTTCTACAGTCACTTCATATCCTGCTTCTCTTACCGCTGCGATACATGCGTCCACATCATCTGTTGCCAGTGCAAAATGCCGGATGGCTCCCTGCGGAAGATCCTCCTCTGCGGAAGCAAAAATCTCCAGAATGCCACAGCCTGTATCCAGCATGATACCGGCATCTGTTCCACTTCCCCACGTTCTTGCCACATCAAGACCTAAAATATCTTTATAAAAATGAATCGTTTTCTGAAATTTTTCTACACCTTTGCATTTTAATGCCACATGATGAATACCGTTGATCAATTTTCCCATGATGATTCCTCCTAAAATAATTTTTCCTGACACTGCTCAATGTGTATGCACATTCTCTTACTCCGCAGTATCCGTTCAAGAAATCAAAGATTTCTTTCACTGACGGGCTTTCGCCCTATCAGACAAACATTAATTAAACAGAATCTTTTGTGCAAGCACAATATTCTGTTTAATTAATGTTATCTGACACTGCTCAATGCTTACGCACATTATACCTCTGTATATTAAAAAATACCAGCTAGTTCATCGAACCAACTGGTATTTTCTTCTCATGTTATACGATCTTCTTTTTCTGCTGTTAAAATTAGCATCCTATCATTTTTCAAAGCAGCCACCAGTTCTAACATAAGATAACCCTGCTGTTTTTATTTGAAGTAGTTTACACCGGACTCAAACAGTTTCATGTCCTGATCACCTGTAATGTTCATTGCAACTGCATCGCCACGGCGTTCTGCGTGCGCCATCTTACCGAGGACACGTCCATCCGGACTTGTGATACCTTCAATCGCCATGTAAGAACCGTTGACGTTCCATTCTTCATCCATAGTCGGATTGCCTGCTTCGTTGACATACTGAGTCGCTACCTGACCATTTGCGAACAGTTTATCCAGCCATTCTTTCGGTGCTACGAAACGACCTTCTCCATGGGATGCCGGACTTGTGTATACTTTGCCAAGCTCTGCGCCTGCCAGCCACGGGGATTTGTTGGTCACTACTTTTGTGTAGACCATCTTGGAGATATGACGTCCGATGGTGTTGTAGGTCAGTGTCGGAGCATTCTCGTCAAGCTCTACGATCTCCCCGTTCGGAACGAGACCCAGTTTGATCAATGCCTGGAAACCGTTACAGATACCGAGACAGAGACCGTCTCTCTCGTTCAACAGTTTTGTAACTGCCTCTTTGATCTTCTCATTCCGGAATACGGTTGCAAAGAATTTTGCAGATCCTTCCGGTTCATCACCTGCGGAGAATCCACCCGGGAACATGATGATCTGAGACTGGCTGATGGCTTTCTCAAATACATCTACAGATTCACGGATATCCTCTGCGGAAAGGTTTCTGAATACTTTTGTAATGACATCTGCACCTGCTCGCTCAAATGCTCTTGCGCTGTCGTATTCGCAGTTTGTACCCGGGAATACCGGAACAAATACGGTCGGACGCGCGATCTTATGTTTGCATACATAGATGTCTTTTGTATCATAAAGTCCTGTCTGGACTTCTTCTTTGTTTTCTGTCGCACGGGTCGGGAATACTTTCTCCAGTGTGCCTGTCCATGCATCCAGAGCTTCCTCCATGGAAATCTCCACATCGCCATAACGGAATACCTGCTCATCCAGAACAGATCCGACGATGGATACGTTTGCACGAAGTCCTGCTGCCTCGAAAGCGGCTTTGATCGCATCGGTATCTTCCGGCGCTGCCTCAGCGATCAGGTTACCAAATCCCGGTGCAAATGCTTCTTCCGGTTTCAGGCATCCACGGATGGATACGCCCAGCTTATTACCGAATGCCATCTTGCTGACTGCTGCGATGAGACCTTTTGCATCCAGTGCATATACGGATACCAGTTTTTTCTCCTGAATCATGTTGTATACAACATCATACAGCTTCATAACTTTCTCATAATCCGGCAGATCATAAGCATCTTTATCAATTGTGATCATCATCAGCTTGTTGCCTGCTTTTTTCAGCTCAGGTGTGATGATATCCTGCTGTTTTGCAATATCCACTGCAAAGGATACTAATGTAGGCGGAACATCGATATCATTAAATGTTCCGGACATGGAATCTTTTCCTCCGATGGACGGAAGTCCGAATCCCATCTGTGCGCTGTAAGCGCCAAGGAGTGCTGCAAACGGCTGGCTCCAACGGGATGGTTCTTCGCTCATTCTGCGGAAGTATTCCTGGAAAGTAAAGCGAATCTTATGATAATCTCCGCCCGCTGCCACGATGCGGCTGATGGATTCCAGTACTGCATAGACAGCTCCGTGGTACGGGCTCCAGGATGACAGATACGGATCAAATCCATAACTCATCATCGTTACCGTATCACATTTACCGGTCATGACCGGAAGTTTTGCTACCATGCTCTGTGTCTCTGTCAGCTGATATTTACCGCCGTATGGCATAAATACGCTGCCTGCGCCGATGGAACCGTCGAACATTTCCACCAGGCCTTTCTGTGAGCATACATTTAAGTCTTTTAATGTATCCAGCCATTTTGCACGGACATCAGTTACTTCCGGCTGAACCAGAACGCTGTCTGCTTTGGACGGGATATCAACTGCTACGTTTGTCTCCTGATGCGCTCCGTTGGTATCCAGGAATGCTCTGGAGATATTTACGATCTCTTTGCCTCTCCAATTCAGAACCAGACGCGGTTCTTCGGTAACAACAGCTACCTCTACTGCTTCCAGGTTCTCTTCTGCTGCATAGGCAAGGAATTTTTCTACATTTTCCGGTGCGATCACGACAGCCATACGCTCCTGGGATTCAGAAATAGCGATCTCTGTTCCGTCCAGACCTGCGTATTTTTTCGGAACTTTATCCAACTGTACGCGAAGTCCGTCTGCTAGCTCGCCGATGGCTACGGATACACCGCCTGCACCGAAGTCGTTACATTTTTTAATGATATAGCTTACTTCCTCACGGCGGAACAGTCTCTGAATCTTACGCTCTGTCGGCGGATTACCTTTCTGAACTTCTGCGCCGCAGGTGTCGATAGACTGTGTATTGTGGGCTTTGGATGATCCTGTTGCACCGCCACAGCCGTCACGACCGGTACGACCGCCCAGAAGGATGATGATGTCTCCCGGATCAGAAGTCATTCTCTGTACCGCACGTCTCGGAGCTGCGCCCATAACGGCACCGATCTCCATACGTTTTGCAACGTAATTCGGATGATAGATCTCTTTTACATAGCCGGTAGCCAGACCGATCTGGTTTCCGTAGGAGCTGTATCCTGCTGCTGCGGAGCGGACGATCTTCTTCTGTGGAAGTTTTCCTTCGATGGTATCTTTTACAGATACGGTAGGATCTGCTGCTCCGGTAACACGCATTGCCTGATATACATAAGTACGGCCTGACAGCGGATCACGGATCGCGCCGCCAAGGCAGGTAGCTGCACCACCAAACGGCTCGATTTCTGTCGGATGGTTATGTGTCTCATTTTTAAAGTTTACCAGCCACTCTTCTGTCTTTCCGTCTACTTCTACCGGAACGACGATACTGCAGGCATTGATCTCGTCAGATTCTTCCTGATCGTTGAGTTTGCCTTCTTTTTTCAGTTTTTTCATTGCCATAAGGGCAAGATCCATGAGACAGATGAATTTGTCGTCTCTGCCTTTGTAGATCTCTTTGTGGGTGGCAACATATTCTTCATAAGTCTTAACCATTGGCTCCTTGTAATCGCCTTCGCCAAAGGTTACTTCTTTTAATTCTGTTGAGAATGTTGTATGACGGCAGTGATCAGACCAGTAAGTATCCAGCACACGGATCTCTGTCATGGTCGGGTCTCTATGCTCATCATTGTGGAAATAATTCTGGATGTGCAGGAAATCCTTGAATGTCATAGCAAGGTTCAGTGAGTCATACAGCGCTTTTAGTTCCTGCTCCGGCATATCTTTGAATCCGTCAAATACGATAACGTCTGCCGGTTCTTCAAACTCAGTTACCAGCGTCTGTGGTTTCTCCATGCCTGTCTCTCTGGAATCTACCGGGTTGATGCAGTGGTGCTTGATCGCCTCTAACTGCTCATCGGTTACTTCTCCCTCAATCACATAAGTAGTGGCAGTACGAATGACTGGCTCCTCATTTTCATTTAACAATTTCACGCACTGTTCTGCAGAGTCTGCTCTCTGGTCGAACTGTCCCGGAAGGAATTCCACGCTGAATGCTTTTGCATTACCAAGGTCAAAATTCTCTTCATACACGGTATCTACCGGCGGTTCAGAAAATACGGTTACCAGTGCTTTTTTATATGTTTCATCAGAAATATTTTCAATGTCATAGCGAATCAGGACACGCACGCCTGTCACTGTGGAAATGCCGAGATAGCTTTTAATCTCTGCCTGCAATTCCTGCGCTTTTACCGCATAAGCGGGTTTCTTTTCTACATATACTCTGCGAACATTGCTCATATTTTTCCTCCAAACAATCAGATGTTCTCCCGGAATCTTCTCTGAATGAATCTTACCGGGCGTTCATTTTTCAATACATGCAGAAACGTTTATCTCCGGAATCACTGTCCGGGGTGTTTCAGGCATGCATCAGAAAATTCTGTCAGTATCTTTGATATCAGCATAAGTATAACGTACTTTTAGAGATTAGAAAAATTAATATATTTAATTCTTTCTATAAGATAAGTTAATATATTGTTTTTCTACGTAAAACATGTTTTTTATGCTTACTGAATATTAAGCACCTATAAGCTGTACTTTATGATATAATAAGCGTAAGAGAGTCAACATGCTCGCATGATTGACGAACGGCGAATACTGATCATGAACTGTTTTTGTTCATGATATAATGAGCGCAAGAGAGTCAACATACTCGTATGATTGACGAACGGCGAATACTGATCATGAACTGTTTTTGTTCATGATATAATAAGCATAAGAGTATCAGCAAAGGAGTCTTTTTTACTTATGGATATCAATTATGAATTATATAAAGTTTTTTACTATGTTGCAACCTCTTTGAGCTTTTCTGAGGCAAGCAAACATCTTTTTATTTCCCAGTCCGCGGTCAGCCAGTCTATCAAAACGCTGGAGCGCAAACTGGAACAGCCACTTTTTATACGCAGTACAAAACGTGTACAGCTTACTCCGGCGGGCAAAGTGCTGCTGAAGCACATCGAGCCTGCCATGAATCTGATTCAGCGCGGCGAAAACCAGCTTACAGACCGGCAAAGCCTCGGTCTCGGACAGCTTCACATCGGAGCCAGTGATACGATCTGCCGCTATCTTCTGGTACCGCATCTGAAACAGTTCCATAAAAAATATCCAAAAGTTCCCATCAAGGTTACTAATGCCACTTCCCTGGCCTGCGTAGATTTGCTGGAACAGGGAAAGGTAGATATGATTGTGACAAACTCTCCAAATGCCCGCCTGAACCAGTCTTATATCCAAAAGACAATCTGGGAATTCCGGGATGTGTTTGTGTCGAATCCGACATATTTTCCTCTGGAAAATCAGGAGCTTTCCCTCTCGGAGATCAAAGATTATCCAATCCTTACGCTGGATCGGAAATGCACCACCAGTGAGTTTTTGCACAACCTGTTTTTACAGCACCAGCTGGAGCTTCTGCCGGATGTGGAACTGAGCAGTAATGACTTGCTCATCGATCTGGCCAAGATCGGTCTTGGCATTGCTTTTGTGCCGGATTATTGTCTTCTGTCGAATTCCAAAGACCTGATCACATTAAAAGTGAAGGAAAAGATGCCTTCCCGTCAGATCGTGGCAGCGATCAATCCATCGTTACCGATCACAGATGCAACGGTAAAATTTTTAGAGCTGCTGCCTACGTTATCGCTGTAAATATTAATAGTTTATAAGAGTAAGTCTTCTGAAGTCAGAAACCTTATAAAACATTTATGTATTAACAAATTTTTTCATATATCAAAACAGCAGATATGTCATGACATGCTAAAATAGTCTCTGACATATCTGCTGTTTTCTATATCCTATTTTTCCAGAAATCCACCAGCAGTTCTTCTACTGTATCCAGCGTACAGACGTGATGCCCGCTCCATTCCCTTGGAAACAGTTCCTGATATTCCCGTCGCCGGAAGCGCTGATCCATGAGCAGGATAATGCCTCTGTCATTCACGGTACGAATCACTCTCCCCGCTGCCTGCAATACTTTATTCATACCCGGATAGAGATAGGCATAATCAAATCCCATTCCATTTTGTTTTTCATAATACCGCCGCAGGATCTCCCGTTCGGTACAGATCTGGGGCAGACCGGTTCCTACGATCAGAACGCCGATCAGCTGCTCTTCTCTCAAGTCAATGCCTTCTGAAAAGATTCCTCCCATAACGCCAAATGCCACCAGCGACTGCTTCCGTTCTTTTTGAAATTCTTCCAGAAATTCCTCCCGCTTCTGCTCCGTCATATTGGATTCCTGTATGATGCAGTCCATTTTCCCCAGATTCTGTTGCAAAAAACAGGTAAACACATCCTGCATCAACTGATAGGAAGGGAAAAAGACAAGATAATTTCCCTGCTGTGCCGAAGCTGTCTTCTTTATATAAGAAGCCATGCGCTGATACTCCGCTTCCGTCCGCCTTGTATACAGGCTGCTCACATCCGTCCCCACCGCCAGCAGACGCTGGTTTGGCGAAAATACAGATTCTGCATACACTGCATAATTATCTGTTCTCGTGCTCAACAGCTGTTTGTAATACTGCACCGGAAGCAATGTCGCAGAAAAGTATACCGTCGCCAGTCCACGATCCAGCCGTTCCTGCAGATTTTTCGCCGGATCCACACAATACAGATGCAATCGGAAATTTCCTTCCCCGTCAAAATCCGTATAAATTACATAATTTTCATCCAGAATCTCATACATATTCATAAAATGCCGCAGTTTCAGATAAAATTCCGATATCTCTTTCCGCTCCGGAAAATCCCCGGCTTTCCGGAAAAACAGATCCAGTTCCGCTGCCAGACGCATGAGGGAAAAGATAAATGCACCGATATTCTCATACACGGTATACCGCTCACATTCCCGCTTCCATTCCAGCATCTGTCGATTGCATTTTTCCAGCAGGGAGACCAACTTCATGTTGTACTTGCGAAGAAGCTTCTTCTGGTGCAGAAAATCTTCTTTTACCAGACAGGCACTGTACATCTCACGTCCCCGCTCCACCAGATTGTGGGCTTCATCTACAAGAAAATAATACTCGCCTTTGATCTCCTCTGCGAAAAAGCGCTTTAAATAAATATTCGGGTCAAATACATAATTATAATCACAGATGATGACATCTGACCACAACGCAGTATCCAGGCTCAGTTCAAAAGGACACACCTGAAATCGCTCCGCCTGCTGCAGGATTGTTTCCCGATCCAGTTCTCTGTCACTGTTGAGCAGATCATAGACCGCATCGTTGATCCGATCAAAATGTCCTTTTGCCCTTGGACAGCTGATTGGATTGCAGTCTGCCTCATCACAGACGCACATTTTTTCTTTTGCCGTAAGTTCCAGTACTTTCGCCTGCAAGCCCTGTTCCTTCAGTATGGAAAATGTATCTTTGGCTACTGTTCTTGTGATCGTCTTGGCAGTCAGATAAAAAATCTTGTTTCCATAGCCTTCCCCTACGGCTTTCACTGCCGGAAATACGGTAGATATCGTTTTTCCAACACCTGTGGGAGCCTGCAAAAACAACATTTTTTTACGGATCAGCGTCCGATAGACATCTGTGATCAGTTTTTTCTGTCCTTTTCGATAAGGAAAGGGAAATGCCAGTGCCTGACAGGATGTACGGCAGCGGATTCCCCATTCGTACTGAAAATCCGCCCATTTCTTCCATTCTCCGATCAGGGCATGGAACCATTCTTTCAATTCCTGCAATTTATAATCGGAATGGAAATAACGGATTTCTTCCGTGTCTATGTTGCAATAGGTCATCTGTACCCGGATCTCTTCCAGTTCCTGCTGCGCTGCGTAGATACAGGCATAGCACTTTGCCTGCGCCAAATGAACGGGAACCGCCTCTTCCATTTCCTGCACATCACGGTAAACGCCTTTGATCTCATCGATGGTAACCAGCTTCTTTTTATCCGCCGGTCGGATGATCCCGTCTGCCCGGCCCTCCAGACGCAGGATATAGTTTTCTGTCTCAATCTCTGTTTTCAACGGAACTTCTGCATAATAATCCGTCCCCATGCGCCGCTGAATCTTGCGGTGGATGCGACTGCCCTCCTGCATGGCTTCCCGCTCCGCAGCTTTTCCTTTTCGGTTGTCAATGTCTCCGCTGCGCAGAATAAATTCCACCAGATTTCGAACGGACATCTTTATGATCTGTTTTGGCTGTGTATCTGTATCCATCATGCTACTTACAAAATCAGATTATTTCCTCTCTGTCTTTCTTTTTCTTTCTCTATACTTCAGCATTACTCTCCTGTTTGCATAAGAAAAGCAGCCGTTACGTTACAAACATCATTGTAGCGAATCTTTTCTGTAAGTACAATATCTATCTTTTATGGTTCATTCTTACAGAACCCGTCTATATGGCTGCTTCCAAAAATCACTTTTTCATATTCATCCCCAGTCTTGCGGTTTTTCCTTACAACGCTCCTTCTCATTGTATATCGTTTATTATATAAAAAAGCGCCTTATTGCATATTTTTGCAATAAGGCATCTTTTTAATCTTGTTTTTACTTCTTCATCTTCATATGAAGTTCCAATAAACCGCCAGATATCGGCAGTACAAATAATTACCAGATTTTTATACAATACTGTTTTGTTTATGCAACTGCATATTTTGCAAGTATAGACTCGAAAGCTCCATTCTGTCCTACATATTTTACAGTTACAATTTTAGACAGTCCGAGACTTAATACGCCCAAAAATGACTTTGCATCTACGATAGCTCTTTCGTAATGCATATTAATATCAAAATTACAGTCAGCTGCTGCTTTTACAAATTCCTGTACATCACTGGTCTGTGTAAATTTAATCTTTTTCTCTTCCATGAGTTTTCATCCTTTCCAAAACATTAGCAATTCTGAAAAATAAATACTGACAATAATAACTTTTCTTTCGGTTTTATTGTTGGGAGAGATTATCACATGATAGCAAATATTTGTCAAGAATTATAATTTGTGTAAAATCATGCACATATTACGACGCTTTTTGGTAACCCGGCAAAACAGTATTGTGAATTTCACACTATTTTTTCTCCTTTTTTCTTTTTAAATTATGCATTTTTAAATATTTTACGAGGAAATAATCTTTTTTTAGCATTTATCTTCTAAAAACAACTGTTTATTTCTCTTTTTTTGGCAGGAAAATCAAAAATCTTGCATACTTCCTCTGTTTTCTTATACATATATACCAATTATACAGTTTACTTTGGTTCTACCACATGAGAACGTTCCCATTTGAAATCAAAAGTAAATGCCATGTGTTACATGACATACACTTTCATTAAAATATATCTTTATGATATATCGCATTTGCAACTCTGCTGACCAACAAATCCTCTAACAGAATGGACGGCAACACATGCCGCTAAAGACTGCTGACAGACAGCACATGGTCAGGCACATGCCCGCCGCATTGCTGAATGGTTTCTGATAAGCCTGCCCCATGTTCTGATACCAGGTTCCACCGAATTCCAGATTCTGAAGGAACTGACGATATTCCAGATTGCTCGGCTCCATCTCAACAGCTTTCCGGGCGTATTCCATCGCCGTCACATTATTGCCTGCACCCTGATTGGCTGCTGCCGCATAAAAATACCAACGTGCATTGCGTTCTGAAATCCCGTTCAGCACATTGAGTGCTTCCTGAAAATAACCATTGCTGATATAATTGGCAGCGGCGCGCATCTGTGGCGAATCGTTCTGGCTCTGGTTCTGATAATAGGACTGATTACCATAGAATCCACCATATCCGGTGTTCTGCCGATAGCCCTGCTGTCCATATCCCTGATTCTGATAACCGCCATTCTGATAGCTTCCACTTCCATAGGACTGATTTTGGTAGCCACTATTCTGATAACCTCCACTTCCGTAGGAATTTTGATAGCCACCAGAATAGCCCTGCTGTTTTTCACGCATAATCTGATTATACGCCTGCTGTATCTCTTTAAATTTTTCCTCTGCATAAGCTGCATTCGGACTGTTGACATTGGCATCCGGATGATATTTCCGACTCATCATCCTGTATGCCTTTTTTATTTCTTCATCTGTTGCTCCAGGAGAAACGCCTAATATCTCATACGGATTTTTCACGATTCTTCCTCCTCTTTTTCTTTTTCAGCTGTATATATTCATATTTGGACCAGACACCGGAATACAAAATATTTCGAATAATGTCTGCATTCTGCAATACAGGAAGTCGCTCAAAGGATTTGGAACACTCCGACATCATACTGGTAAGGATCAGCTTGGATATCGTTTCATAATCCTTTGGGTTTTCTTTTTGCAGATCCAGAAACGGATTGTATTTTCCGCCTTTTTCATCTTTCTCCAGATCCTCATAGGCATCCATCAAATAGATGAATTTTCCAAGGTAAAAGCCCAGACACCGAAGTTCTTCTGCCCAGATATCCTCTTTCCAGGCAAAGATCTCGCCCAGCATCTCGCCCGTAATCCCTGCTACAAGATCCAGATTTGTCTCTTTGGTCTGCTCCAGATCGATCAGCCTGTGCATATATTTCTCCAACGCTTCTGCCTGTCTCGGATATTCACGGACGATCTTCAGATAATCTTTGCGGATTATCTGTGAGATAGCGCGCTTTGCATATGCCCGGTCATCCCGCCAGTCATCTTCCAGATTGTGATAGGCAAGGATCACATTCATCTTCGCAGCATACTGCGTCGCCTCATTGACTCTGGCAAGTTTCTTCTTTCCCGGATGTATCGCGCATACAAACTCTTTTTCATGATCTTCCAGTTCATATAATCCTGATAAGAGAACGATCAGAAATGTCATATCATAATTGAGAAGCATCTGTCCCCGTATTCCGCTGTTCTTGCGCAGAATCTGACACAAGCCACAGTAATAAGACTGATAGATCTTCATATCTTCTTCCGACATTTCTGCTCTGTTAATATTGATATATCCAAACATACTGATCAACTCCTGCGTACAAATTCCATCCTGCATTTCGGACAGGTAATACAAATCTTACCTTTTCCCCGTGGAACACGCACCTTCTGCCGACAACCAGGACAGTAAAAATAATGATAGATCTTCTTCTGTTCCTGATAATAGCGCCGGTTACGGAATCGTGAGGTTATCTTTCCCGTAACACGAAGGAAACGCTCATTCTCTTCATATCGTTTTCCAACATTTCTGGAAAATGTGCGGAAATAAGTCCAGATCAAAAGGGCTACCGCGATATAAAAAATTATCGGTATCCGTACAAACATTGACACGATCAATACGATCAGTGATACCATATTCAAAAATCTGTTCAGCTGATCCATCCCATATCGACCCGCCATAAACCGTTCCATTCGTTCTCGCAAAAAACCACCTCATTTTCTACTTTTCAGTCGCATTATAACAATGGTAACCTTATGTGTATCAACTGTCAACCGAACTACAATCTTTTAAGAAAGATTTTATGATTTGCATTTTTTATTTGTATTTTTCACCGCAAGAATATCAATGTACTTCTAAAATTTTTCTAAAAATGATTCCGCAAGCACATATCAATCCAAAAAAAGAAAACCCGTTGGGATAAAAAAACAGCCAGAACAATCTGGCTGCTATAAAATAAGCAGAACGATAAGCCGGGTTATGTCGTTGGATGATCATCTATCTAGATGCACTGTTGCCAGTACATTCAAGCGACCTACCTGAAGCTGGCGGGCCACGTCAATGCTTCGGTTCAGCCTTGCTTCGGATGGGGTTTACATATGCCCTGTCTGTTACCAGCCAGGCGGTAGTCTCTTACACTGCCCTTCCACCCTTACCATATCAGATATGGCGGTATATTTCTGTTGCACTATCCTTGGAGTCGCCTCCACCGGACGTTATCCGGCATCCTGCCCTGTGAAGCCCGGACTTTCCTCACC
>CAJJOP010000009.1:0-98475 GCA_905193415.1 uncultured Roseburia sp. | reverse complement strand
ATGATTGACGAACGGCGAATGTTGATCATAAGCCGCTTTTGCTTATGATATAATATCCCAATATTAATTTATCATAAGGTAAAAATATGAAGATATTGTGAAGAAAAAAGGAAAGATATTATGAAAAAGTTTACAGAAAAGAAAGAGGTCAAAACTTGAAGAGAAGCGGTACTTATGGTAAGATAGTTTATCTGAATGAATTAATATGGGGTTATTATAGTATTATATGATAGTGAACGATCAGAAGTTTTTCATCGGATAAAACGATGATCTGACCGGAAAAATAAGCGTTGATTTCGTGATGCAGCTTGCCGGGAATGGATACAGGTTCAAAGGCATATATTTGATTTTTCGGCAGGCAGTTTCAGTCTGGAAAGTTTTAAAGGAGGGAGTACATGGGAGCAGTAAGATGTTTTTTGTGTGGTGGACGGGTATCAAATGGTGTATGTACCGAATGTGGAATGCCCCAGCGAAAACGTTCAGAAGAATATAATCTGAATAACAGTCCCTGTGATGCCGGACCTATGACGCATGTACATGACCATGGAACAGAGGACAGACGAAGGGAAAGCGCTTCAGAGCAGAGAATTCGGCGAAACCGTGCTGCCCGAGGAATAGCAGTAATCGTTGTATGTGTTATTATTATCGTGAGTATCGTTGGACTTGTGGAAAATAACCATATTGATTTTTCTGGGAATGACATGAACTGGGAAAATCATGAGAGCAGCAAGACATATTCCGATGATTATTACGATTTCGTGACCTATGAGATCAGTGACAGTGGAGAGTCTTATACAGATACGTTGTATGCAGGGTATTATACGGTAGGTTATGATCTCCCGGAAGGCGTTTATACAATGAATCTGGAATCCGGAAGCGGCTCTGTCGAGATCAATAATGATGGACAGAAGATCTATATGTATGAGAGTCTGGGCACCGATTATGGGTATGAGACATTAGAAAATGTCCGTTTATATCAGGGAACCAAGATCATTGTCAGTGGGGGAACAGAACTGGAAGTTTCTACTGAGAATGCGCAGATGAATCAAGCAGTTTCCAAAACAGAAAATCCACTGGATCCGGTAAATGGAACTGTTGAAGTTACGGATCGCGCCCTTGTAGCAGGAATCGATTTTCCGGAGGGAAGCTATGACATCTGGTGTACAGATTCCTTTGGTGTGGTGTCACTTACCTATGGTCAGTCCGGCACGGATGATTATGAGACCTATGGAAGTTTTCTGATCCAGTCAGAGAAGGATGCGCAGGAGTATTCCGACATGGATGATTACGCTGTCTGTATATATAATGTAAATATGAAATCAGGCATGTCTGTCTATGCTGGCGGCACACCGTTAAAGCTGGTGCCATCCCAATATGCGGCGGCAGACCTTGAGATAGATGATACACAGGAAGGAGAACAAAATGTCCAATATTATTA
Organism: uncultured Roseburia sp.; assembly: GCA_905193415.1. Classification (GTDB taxonomy): domain Bacteria; phylum Bacillota; class Clostridia; order Lachnospirales; family Lachnospiraceae; genus Brotonthovivens. Next base: position 97,037 of record CAJJOP010000009.1, on the reverse strand, counting down.
GTGATGAAACGATTGAATATGTAGGTATTCTGGCAAAGCTTGAACTTTCCGGAGAAGAGAAAGAGCAGGCGAAAAAAGATATGGGAAGTATGCTGGACTACATTGACAAGTTAAATGAGCTTGATACTTCAGGCGTAGAGCCGATGTCCCATGTATTTCCGGTAAATAATGTATTCCGGGAAGATGTGGTAACAAATGGCGATGAACATGAAAAGATACTGGCAAATGCACCGGAGGAAAAAGACCAGAGCTTTAAGGTGCCGCGTACAGTAGAATAGAAGGAGATATACGAAATGGGCTTGACAAGTTTGACAGCCGTTGAATTAGGCAAGAAGATCAAAGCAAAAGAAGTAACCGTAGAAGAAGCAGTAAAAGCTTCTCTAGAGCAGATCAAAAAATCAGAGAGCGTCATCAACGCTTATGTGACCGTAGATGAGGAAGGCGCATTGAAACGTGCAAAGGAAGTACAGGCAAAGATCGATGCAGGCGAACTGACCGGTCCTCTGGCCGGCGTACCGGTAGCCATCAAAGATAATATGTGCACCGAAGGCATGCTGACTACCTGCAGTTCCAAGATCCTTGGCAACTTTATCCCGACATTCAGCTCTCAGGCAGTGCTGAATCTGGAAGCAGCAGGAGCGGTTATCATTGGCAAGACAAATATGGACGAGTTTGCCATGGGAAGTACCACAGAGACTTCTGCATACGGCGAGACAAGAAATCCATGGAATACAGATCATGTGCCGGGCGGTTCTTCCGGTGGTTCCTGTGCGGCAGTGGCAGCAGAAGAGTGCTTCTATGCCCTTGGTTCTGATACCGGCGGATCGATCCGTCAGCCGAGTTCTTTCTGTGGCGTGACCGGTATCAAACCGACTTATGGTACTGTATCCCGTTACGGACTGATCGCTTACGGTTCTTCTCTGGATCAGATCGGACCGGTAGCAAAAGATGTGACAGACTGTGCAACGATCCTTGAGATCATTGCATCCCATGATAAAAAAGACTCTACTTCTGTAGAGAGAGAAGATCTTGATTTTACATCTGCCCTTGTAAAAGATGTAAAAGGTATGAAGATCGGTATTCCGAGAGATTATTTTGGCGAAGGCCTTGATCCGGAAGTAAAAGAGGCAGTGCTTCATGCAGCAGAAGTTCTGAAAGAACAGGGAGCCATCGTAGAAGAGTTTGACTTAAGTCTCGTAGAGTATGCGATCCCGGCATATTATGTCATCGCATCTGCGGAAGCAAGCTCCAACCTTGCCCGTTTTGACGGTATCAAATACGGATATCGTACCGAAGAGTATGACGGACTTCATAATATGTATAAAAAGAGCCGTTCCGAAGGCTTTGGCGCAGAGGTAAAACGTCGTATCATGCTGGGCTCTTTCGTATTAAGCTCCGGATATTATGATGCATATTACCTGAAAGCACTGAGAACAAAAGCACTGATCAAACAGGCATTTGACAAAGCATTTGAGACCTATGATGTTATCCTCGGACCGGCAGCTCCTACTACAGCGCCGAAGCTGGGAGATTCCCTGTCTGATCCGATTAAGATGTATCTTGGCGATATTTATACGATTTCTGTAAACCTGGCAGGACTTCCGGGAATCAGTGTACCGTGTGGTGTGGATTCCAAAGGACTTCCAATCGGTCTGCAGCTCATCGGAGATTGCTTTAAAGAGAAAAATATTATTCGTGCAGCGTATACCTTTGAACAGACACATGAATTTCAGAGATGTCCGCTGGTAAGAGAGTAGGAGGATACAAGCATGAGTAAACAGTATGAAACTGTCATTGGCCTGGAAGTACATGTAGAGCTGGCCACAAAGACAAAAATTTTCTGCGGATGCTCTACCGCATTTGGCGGAGCGCCGAATACACATACATGCCCGGTTTGTACCGGTATGCCGGGTTCCCTGCCGGTGTTGAATAAACAGGTGGTAGAATATGCGGCAGCAGTCGGTCTTGCAACCAATTGTACCATTACCCAGTATTGCAAATTTGACCGTAAAAACTATTTTTACCCGGATAACCCACAGAACTATCAGATCTCTCAGCTGTATCTGCCAATCTGCAGAAACGGCCACGTAGAGATTGAAACAGAGAATGGAACAAAAAATATCGGCATCCATGAGATCCATATGGAAGAGGATGCAGGTAAACTGATCCATGATGAGTGGGACAACTGCTCACTGGTAGATTACAACCGTTCCGGTGTACCACTGATCGAGATCGTATCTGAGCCGGATATGCGTTCCGCAGAGGAAGTTATCGCTTACCTGGAAAAACTGCGTATGATCATCCAGTATCTGGGTGCATCAGACTGTAAACTGCAGGAAGGCTCCATGCGTGCCGATGTCAACCTGTCCGTAAGAGAAGTGGGAGCAACTGAGTTCGGTACGAGAACAGAGATGAAAAACCTGAACTCCTTCAAAGCTATCGCACATGCCATTGAGGGCGAGATGAACCGTCAGATTGACCTTATCGAAGAAGGTCGTGAGGTTATTCAGGAGACACGCCGCTGGGATGATAATGTGGGTGCTTCTTATGCAATGCGTTCCAAGGAGGATGCACAGGATTACCGTTACTTCCCGGAACCGGATCTGGTGCCAATCGTAATCAGCGATGAGTGGCTGGATGAAATCCGTTCCAGACAGCCGGAATTCCGTACAGAGAAACTGGCAAGATACAAAGAGGAGTATGAGATTCCGGAATACGATGCGCAGATCATCACAAGCTATAAGAAGATGGCTGATATCTTCGAGGCTACCACAGCTATCTGCAACAAACCGAAAAAAGTTTCCAACTGGCTGATGGTAGAGACCATGCGTCTGTTAAAAGAGCATGATATGGAGCCGGATGAGATTCCGTTTTCTCCGGAAAACCTTGCAAAACTGATCGAGCTTGCAGATGCAGGTACCATTAACAGTACTGTAGCAAAAGAAGTATTTGAAGAAGTGTTCAAAAATGATATTGATCCGGATGCTTATGTAGAAGAAAAAGGTCTGAAAACGGTAAACGATGAAGGCGCGCTCCGTGAGACAATCCAGCAGATCATTCAGGATAATCCGCAGTCAGTAGAGGATTATCACAATGGTAAGACAAAAGCCATCGGATTCCTGGTTGGACAGACGATGAAAGCCATGAAAGGAAAAGCAAATCCGGGTATGGTAAACCAGATCCTGAAGGAATTGCTGTAAATAAAATAAAAATGTATTGTAAAGAACAGATTCAGGATTATATGGAGCGCATCCATTTTCATGGGGAAGCAGATCTGACAAAAGAAACACTGGATAAGCTGATCTATGCGCATCAGACTGCGATTCCCTTTGAAAATCTGGATGTCTACGAGTATCATAAATCAATTTCACTGAAACCGGAGGATCTGTTTCAGAAGATGGTCACAGACCGCAGAGGTGGATATTGCTTTGAGATGAATGGACTGTTTGGATATATGCTGCAGTCTATGGGATTTGATGCAAGACCATGTTTGTGCCGGGTCATGTTTGGGCTGACTGATTCGTCACAGAACCTGTTTGACCATCGCGCAAATATCGTGACGCTGGATGGAAAACAGTATTTCTGTGAAGTCGGTATTGGCGGCGCTATGCCGCCGGCTGCCATGGAACTGCCTGCCGGCGATGGATGGGTCAAAGATGCACCGGATATCTGGCGGCAGATGCGGGGAGAAGAATTCTGCATCCGTCCTATTGAGCCGGGATGGTATGGAACGATGCGCCGGGTTCAATTGGATCGGGATATTTACGATGATCCTTTTGACCGGAAAGAGCGTCTGGAGGTTATGTTCTGTACAGCAGAAGTCCATGAGATGGATTTTACTTCTCTGAACTATTATCTGTCCCAGTCCGATGACTCCATGTTCCGTCAGCGCCGGGTAGTAAACCTGCGGACTGCGCATGGTTACCGCGCACTGACCAATCATACCTATCGGGAAGTGAACGATGGCATACGGCAGGAAAAAGAATTGACCCCAGAAGAACTTACGGATATGTTAAGAGAAAAATTTGGCTTAAATATACAATAGCAGCAAACGGGACAATTCCTTACTGCCTGTAAGGATAGTAACCATAAATATATTGCAGTAGAAAGTAGAGTAAAAATGTCAGATAAAGATTTCATTGATGGAGATTTCAGAGAAGAGATTCCCGAAGATGAGAAACGGGATCAGAATGTGGAAACATCTGAAATACATCCAACGAATGATCATGTAAATGAAAACACCACATATACCGATCATAAGGATGACTATGAGGATATCTGTTATCTTTGTCATCGACCGGAGAGCGTTGCGGGAAAGATGATTCATATCCCAAACAACATATCAATCTGTGTAGATTGTATGCAGAAGACTTTTGATAGTATGGGAAATATGGGCGCATTTCCGGGAATGGGAGGCATACCGGGATTTTCCATGAATCTGGATCCATCCATGTTTTTTCAGCCGGTAAACGGGAATTTAGAAAATGGAAATTCGGAAAATGGCGCTTCAAACGGAAATGCAGACGGTAATTCTTCCGAAGAGAATAACCAGAGTGCAGACCAGAACGCAGATGTGAATGACGGAAATAATAACGGAAACGGGGGAAGCATCAATATTGGAGATCTGTTTGGTTCCGGTAAAATGCCGCACATCAGTCTTGTGAATATGGCGGATTTCCAGAATATGATGGGTGGAAATCCACAGCGTGTGAAGAAGAAAAAGAAAGGTGAAAAAAAAGAACCGGTATTGGATATCAAGAAAATTCCGGCGCCGCACAAAATCAAAGCCAGTCTGGATGAATATGTCATCGGTCAGCAGCATGCTAAGAAAGTCATGTCCGTTGCCGTATACAACCATTATAAACGTGTTGCCAGCAATTATGATGATGGCATTGAAATCGAAAAATCCAATATGCTTATGATCGGACCGACAGGTTCCGGTAAAACATATCTGGTAAAGACACTTGCCAGACTTCTGGATGTGCCGCTTGCAATCGCAGATGCCACATCCCTGACAGAGGCAGGCTATATCGGCGATGATATCGAGAGCGTGCTTTCCAAGCTTCTTGCAGCTGCAGACAATGATGTGGAAAAGGCAGAACGAGGAATCGTATATATCGATGAGATTGATAAGCTTGCCAAAAAGAAAAATGCCAACCAGAGAGATGTCAGCGGTGAATCCGTACAGCAGGGAATGCTGAAACTCTTAGAAGGTGCAGAGGTAGAAGTACCGGTGGGCGCAAGCAGTAAGAATGCCATGGTTCCGATGACAACCATTGATACAACAAATATTTTGTTTATCTGTGGCGGCGCGTTTCCGGGACTGGAAGAAATCATCAAAGAGCGTCTGACTAAACATTCCACTATGGGATTCCAGTCAGATCTGAAAGATAAATATGACGAAGATGAAAATATCCTAATGAAAGTGACTACCGAAGATGTGCGTAAATTCGGTATGATACCGGAGTTTATCGGACGACTGCCGATTCTGTTCTCTCTGGAGTCACTGACAGAAGATATGCTCATGGAGATCTTAAAAGAGCCGAAAAATGCTATTATCAAACAGTATCAGAAGCTTCTGGCGCTGGATGAAGTCAAACTGGAATTCGACGAGAAAGCTCTTCGTGCCATTGCGAAAAAAGCAAAAGAGAAAAAAGTTGGAGCCAGAGCCCTTCGTTCTATTATCGAAGAATATATGCTTGATATCATGTATGAAATCCCGAAAGATGAAAATATCGGAACGGTACTCATCACAGAAGATTATATTGAGCGCAAAGGCGGACCGGTAATTACCATGCGGGGGTGCCCGGAACTCCCGTTGAATGAGTAGAAAGGATATGGAGAACAATGAAGAAAAAACTTGTAATCGGTATTCTGGCAGCAGCAGCGCTGATGCTTTCAGCATGTGGAACAGAGGGAGGCACACAGCCAGAGACAGGATCATCCTCTTCTACAGAACAGAATACACAGGACAAGAAAACAAACGATAAAACAGTAGATGGCAGCAGTGCTTCTTCCGAGGGAGAGAAAGAGGATGCATCTCATAAAACAGGCAAGGTTGTAGAACCGATGGCCACTACAACAGATCTGCGTGAGCTGTCAGGAGATTATCAGGTATCATTTTCCACGTCCGATATCAAACAGGATGAGGATGGCGTAACCGTTCATCTGACCGTATATGAACAGGAACAGTTTGACGCAAAAGAAGTTCAGTCACTGGAAAAAGGCGACATTCTGATATTCGACGGAGAGACTGTTGTCGTATCATCCATGGAGAAAGATTCAGATGGATCTTATACAATAACGGATAAAGAGGGCGTAGAGTACAGTCTGGTAAAAAATTCGGACGGAAACAGTTATTATGAACTGGGAGCCAGTGATTCGTTAAACTATATCTCTGTCGGAGCGACAGATCTTCCGCTTTCTGTCAATTTTATTTACAAGGATCAGTCTAATCTGAACGAAAAAGGACGGACTGCAACTCAGGAAGATTTTAAAGAGATCGCTGAAGAATACCAGACCACATTCAGCGCAGCCGATACGACGGCAACTGTAAAAAATGGCGAAGTTACGGTAATTAATAAAGCTTACAGACCATAAAAATAAGAATAATGTAATAGAAACCTGCATAGAATGATAATAATTCGTTATATGCAGGTTTTTTATGTCTGAATGTGAAGAAAAGGTATATGCAGAAGAATATTATGATCTTCTGATTGATTATAACCGGGTGGAAAATTTTTTGATTCCGGAGTGTATGCAGCGGATCAGTGAAATTTTGGATGTGGGATATTACTATGGAATAGGGATGCCAGCTCTGGATGTGCAGGAATACACTTATACATCAATTCCAAACTGTTTTTCCCTGACAGATATTTCAGCGCTGGATGTCAGCAATATTCTGATTCTGCAAAATCAGCCTACGCTGAATCTGAAAGGGCAGGGTGTCATGGTTGGGTTTGTGGATACCGGGATTGCTTACCAGAATCCTCTGTTCAGAAACAACGATGGCAGTACCAGGATTGCGGCAATCTGGGATCAGACATTAGCTGGGGGACGACATCCGGAAGGATTTCTGTATGGCACGTTGTTTGAACAGGATGAACTCGATGCGGCGCTTCGCAGTGAAGAACCGCTGCGTCTGGTTCCAACAGAAGACAGGAACGGACATGGTACATTTTTAGCAGGCATTGCAGCAGGTGGGGAGGATCCCGGGGCAAATTATATCGGTGCTGTGCCGGAGGCAACCATTGTTGTAGTGAAATGCAAAGAGGCAAAGCAGAATATCCGTTCCTACTATTGCATTACGGAGAATGCAGTCTGTTATCAGGAAAATGATATTCTGGCAGGAGTATCTTTTCTGCATCAGTTTGCAGAGCAGAAGGGCATGCCACTGGTCATCTGCATTGCCATGGGAACAAATATGGGAAGCCACACTGGTAACAGCCCCCTGTCTGTGTATCTGAATGGAATCGGTGCGAGAAGGGGACGGGCGATTACGATCGCAGTAGGAAATGAAGCTAATATGCGTCATCATTACTATGGGCAAAATATGAGTCAGGGAAGTGTGGACAATGTGGAAATCTCCGTAGGAAAAGGCGTGGAAGGGTTTACAATGGAACTCTGGGCGGCGGCTTCCGAACTCTATCAGGTGGGTATTCTTTCACCAACGGGAGAATTGTATCAGCCGGTTACCGGTGTAGGCGCGCAGTCGGGGGAACATCTCTTCTACTTTGAAAATACTCGTGTGATGATTTCTTATGCAGTGGTGCAGGGCAGCAGTGCCAGTCAGATGATCTTTATCCGGTTTCAGCAGCCGTTGCAGGGGATCTGGACGCTGCGGGTCACAGCAAGACGAGTTATCCGGGGCGAATACCATATCTGGCTTCCGGTGCAGGCATTCCTTACGGGGAATGTATTTTTTCTGCGGTCGAACCCAGATGTGACCGCTACAGTGCCGTCTTATACTCCATCTGCGGTTTCTGTAGGAGCCTATCATGCTTCCAACAGCATCCTGTATCCGGATTCCGGCAGAGGATACAGTGCCGATCAGGCAATCAAGCCGGATCTTGCGGCGCCCGGTGTGGATGTGAAGGGACCGTTGCCGGCAGGCGGGTATACCACCAGAACCGGCACAAGTGTATCTGCTGCTATTACTGCCGGGGCATGCACTCAGCTACTGCAATGGGGGATTGTGCAGCGCAACAATATCACACTAAATTCTGCACAGATCGGCGCCATACTGATCCGGGGTGCTCGGCGAAATGCAGAGCGTAGCTATCCGAACCGGGAATGGGGCTATGGAGCACTGGATGTGTATGAAGCGCTAAACCAGCTGCGGGATATATGAAAAGTAATAATTCAGGCATTATAACATGTATTTAAGAAAACCTTAAATATTTAGACGCTGTTTTTTCAGATGGACAGAATACAATAATAAAAAATAGTGTTTAATTTAAGTATGGGATTTATATTAATCAAAAGAAAAACGGATTTATAGAGAAAACAGGAGGGGTTGACATGGAAAAAGCATGGAAAATGTTTGTAACAGATAATGGATTAAATTCTTATCAGAATGAACGGCTGGAACAACGTGATTTTTATCGGTTGATCATTCTGTTACAAAATAATTATCGAGAGAGGATGTCCGAACGTCAGCCCCTGAAACGATCTTTTTTGTATAATCTTATGCAGCTGATCTACAAAGGAAATCAAAAATTCGAAAAAGAAACGGAAACAGAAAGGGCAGAACAGGTAAATGAATATGATGATAATAACCGTACATTTTATATTGATGGCCGCGCCGTGTATATTGGCTGGTGTACTTGTGGCGGAGTGTCTATCACTGCGCAGAATGCAGATGGAAATCCAAAAGTTGCAGAGATAGCTGATCTGTTGCAGCATCAGGATATCTGGTGGAACCGATAAGGATAGAAGATTTGAATGCTATCCGGGAAAAGGATAGTATATGTAGATACTATAACAAAGTTGTCTCGATATCATGTTTTCGGAAAAACTTTTCTACCAGTTTATCCCATGCCTGTTCCAGCGATTTGTCCAGAGAAAAAATGCGGTAGGAAATGCCGGTAGTGGCGGTCAGTTTTCCATCTTTAAAGGTCAGGTTGATGAACATGGCTGAAATATCAGAAGGTGTAAAAGAACTGTCACATTGAGCCAGTGTACGCTGCATATTTTCTGGGGAAAGCTGGAATACAAACTGAAAATACAGAGGGACATTGCGCCCTTTCATCATAGAAAAACATGTCTCCCGTACAAGGGAAAACGGAATGCAGGGAAGATCCGTCAGTCCATGTGCTTCTAACTCTTCCGAAGAATAAAAGTCTTTTAACAGCCTGCCATCGATATGGTAGGCTGAAAATGTATGTATGGTTGCCTCTGACAGCAGAAAATGATCGAAAAGAGTGCCGCCAAGAAACTGTGCCATAAAATGTTTGATTTCGCTGATTTCAAGTGCTGTCATAAATAGGATCCTTTCCCCTAAAATATAATTTAGATATCCAAATAATTCCAATGTGCAGATGCAATATTGAAAAATAAGAAAAACTGCTTATGGAAAATGTTCCGACCTTTACCACCTTCCGTAAGCCATCTGACAATTTTATTTGCGTACCGATAAATCAATATTTAAAGTATACCATACAAAAACTATTTTGAGAATGCACGAGAATGTGTTACACTGATAAAGATGTGAACTATCCGATTTTATACAGGGACAGTGGAATGGAGTTTAACATGTATATACAGGAATCTCAACTGATGCAGTTACTGGAAAGATCTGTATCAGCATATCATACAGTAGAAGAAACAGAAAAAAGATTACAGAAAGCCGGATTTCAGGAACTTTCCGGGGAAGGAAGCTGGGAACTGCATCCAAATGGTGCATATTATCTGAAAAGTGGTGGCACGACATTGTTTGCGTTTGTCATCGGACAGCATTGGAGTGGGGCAAAGAAGCTGCGTATGGGAGCTGCTCACACGGATTATCCGGGATTTTCCATTAAAAACAATCCGGATATCAGCGCCTGTGGTTACCAGAAGTTAAATGTAGAAGTATATGGCGGACCGATTCTCAATACATGGCTGGACCGGCCGTTGAGCGCTGCCGGTCAGGTGGTGCTTCGTTCGGATGATGTATGGCATCCGCATGTTCGGTTGGTGGATTTGAAAAAGCCGTTTTGCATTATTCCAAATCTGGCAATCCATATGAACCGGGAAGTGAACAAAGGTGTTGCATTGAACCGACAGACAGAACTGCTTCCGGTGGCAGGATTAGCGGGAGAAGATGTAGATAAAGAAGCATTTCTGACATATCTTGCAAAAGAAATTCAGGTAGACAAAGAGGATATTCTTGATTTTGACCTGCATTTATACAGCCCGGAAAAACCACAGATCATTGGCATAGAAGAGGATATGATCTCTGCCTGCCATTTGGACAATACGACCAGTGTGCAGGCATTGCTGGACGGCATTCTGGATGCAGCACGACAGGTAAATAAACAGACAGTCGAAGATGGTTCTGCAAACGGGAAATTGCCTGGCAGATATTCTGCGAATAAAAGTGTTGATGAGATTGACAGTGACGATGGAGAACAGAATGCAGAGTTGATAGAACAATCAGATAATCTGAAGGGGATCCGGCTAATGGCATTGTTTGACCACGAGGAGATTGGCAGTCGTACCAAACAGGGAGCAGGTTCCATGCTTTTGTATCATGTGCTGCAGAAGATCGGAAGCAGTGCTGCATTACAGAAAGCAGACTTTTTTGCTCATGAAATGTCCGTAGAGGAACTGTGTCAGGATGCGATGCTTTTATCTGTCGATGTGGCGCATGGCATTCATCCGAATTATGCGGGTAAGATGGATCTGACCAATCAACCGGTTCTGGGAAAAGGATTCTGTATCAAGGAAGCATGCTCCCAGTCGTATGCAACAGACAGCTTTGCCATCGGCATTTTGCAACAGATATGTGACAGCCATCATATTGGATGGCAGAAATTTGTGAACCGTTCCGATCAGCCGGGGGGAAGCACACTGGGATCGATTGCATCAAGTTTTCTTCCGGTTCCGACAGTGGATATTGGTGTTCCGCTGCTTTCCATGCATTCTGTACGGGAACTGATGGGGCGTGCAGATATGGAAGCTTTGTCGGCATGCATCTCTGCTTTTTATCGTCAATCATGACACTGGAAATGAAAATAAAAAAGAACAGGGCAAATTGAGAGTATGAAAAGAAACAGAATAAAAGTGGGAGTATTTGCCATTGTATTGCTGCTGTTAGCGATGCTGTTTTCCGGATGTGGATCGGAGACCGAGATTTTGCATTTTGATCAGTCACATTTGAAGGAGAGCAGCTCCAAAGATCATTATGCTTATGGAACACTGACAGATGAAGAAAAAACGGTATATGATCAGATCGTACATGCTATTGAGGATCGAGAAGAGTCGGTACTGGTATCCACGAAAGATACGCGTGTGTTGGAAAAGGCCTATATGGCTATGCGTTATGATTATTGCGATTTTTTCTGGACGGATTCTTATGAGTATGAGTTGTATTCCAACAACCAGAAAGAGCCGGTCAAACTGTATTTCAAACCGGTATATAATTGTACAGAGGTTGAACAGGAGCAGTATCAGACACAGATTGATACAGAAGCAGAAAGAATGTTAAAGGATCTTCCAGAGAATGCTTCTGATTATGAAAAAGTTTATTATGTATATCGTACGCTGATACAGGAAACAAGTTATTCTGAAGAGGCGCAAAATAACCAGAATATCGTCAGTACGTTTGTAACGCATGAAACAGTTTGTCAGGGATATGCGTATGGTGCACAGTATTTGTTAAACAGAATTGGTATTCCGTGTATCACGGTCTGCGGTACCTCAGAAGGAGCAAATCATTCCTGGAATCTGATCCAGATGGATGGAGATTATTACTACATGGATGTGACCTGGGGCGAGATGGAATACTGGCAGGAACTGCAGGTTCCACCGGAATCTGCTTCCGGAATGGAAAATATGGAAGATGTGATCAATTACAGTTATCTTGGTGTTTCTGATAAGGATACTTCTTTTATGGAAAATCATATTCCACTGGATTATGTTCCTATGCCGGAATGTACAGCGACAAAAGACAATTATTACGTTCATGAAGGATTGTATTTTGACAGTTGGGATAAAAATGCGGTAGGTGCAGTGATCCGAAAAGCATACAATGCAGGAGATAATACGGTTTGTATAAAATTTGCTACGAAAGAATTATATGATACAGCTTTTTCATATATTATTGATGAGGATCACTGGGCAGATTACTGTGATGTGAAACGCATCACTTATGTGGATCAGTTTGATACAAATGTATTTATGCTGGATTTTTCCCCGGATACAGTGTATTCAGATTAGTAAAACAGGTGTGAGATGGCATTTTACAGATGGTTAATTGGCAGCTGTCTGTAGGAAAGTAGTGTGGAAAATATTTTTTCATAGCTATTTATGCCGCCAGTAAAGGTGCCAGAACGGACATGAAAATATAAAAAGACATCATATTTGAAGCATTTCATACAGCTTATCAACGTCAGATTGATAATATGACGTTGATAAGCTGTATTGGCTCTGAATAGGATGTCTTTTTTGATGCGTTTTTGTTTTAAAATGCAATCATAACGGATGCCTAATATTCATCCTGTGAGAATCTGGAAAGGAACTGTTTCGTTCTTTCTTCCTTCGGATGCTCAAACAGTTCGATCGGATCGCCCTGTTCCAGAATATGACCGTCATCCATAAATACAACGTGGTTTGCCACATCACGGGCAAATGCCATTTCGTGGGTAACGATGATCATGGTCGTTTTGTTGTCTGCAAGTTCGCGGATAACCTTCAGTACCTCGCCGGTCAGCTCAGGATCAAGGGCAGATGTCGGCTCATCAAAACAGAGGATATCCGGCTGCAGGGCAAGGGCGCGGGCGATAGCTACACGCTGGCACTGTCCACCGGACAGCTGATGCGGATAATTTCCCATACGGTCTTTCAGACCCATCTGGATAAGGAGTCCTTCTGCCTGTTTCTGAATCTGGGAATGAATCTCTTTTTTATGTTCTTTATAATCCGACTGCTCTTTAGCCAGAAGCTCTTTAGCCAGCATAACATTCTGCAGGGCAGTGTACTGCGGGAAAAGATTGAAATTCTGGAATACAAGACCAAAATGCAGTCTTTTTTTGCGAACCTGGGATTCCTGCCAGGTTGCCGGGTTGCTGCCGTCAAACAGAATATCATCGTTTACACGGATAATACCGGTATTCGGTCGTTCCAAGAAGTTCAGACAGCGCAGAAGCGTGGTCTTACCGCTTCCGGAGGAACCGATAATGGAAACGACCTGTCCTTTTTCCAGTGAAAAGCTGATGTCTTTTAACACCTCTGTCTTACCAAAGGATTTGCTGATATGTTCTACTTCTAAGATTGGCATATATGTTTCCTCCTGTTCTTATCTGAAATAATCCAGTTTCTTTTCCAGTTTGCCCAGTAAAACGGTAAGCACACCGTTCCAGATGAGATAGTAAACTGCGGTAAAGAATAATGGCCAGATCGCGCCGGAAATACCTTGAGATCCTTTCATAAAAGACTGACCTGCCCAGATGATCTCCTGAAGGGCGATGATACGTGCCAGAGAAGTATCTTTTACCAGTGTAATGATCTCGTTGGACATTGGAGGAACGATATTTTTGATCATCTGCATTAATTTGATGCGGCAGAAGATCTGTCGTTTTGTCATTCCCAGTACAAGACCGGCTTCTTCCTGTCCTTTTGGAACGCTCTGGATGCCGCCGCGGTAGATGACTGCAAAATAACATGCGTAATTCAGAATGAATGAGACAGCTGCAGCTGTAAAACGTCCGGTCTCTCCACCGCCCCATACAGGATTGTGAAGTACAAGACCCGGGAAATAGTAGATGATCAGCAGCTGGATCATCAGTGGCGTACCACGGAAGAGCCAGACGATTGTATTGATTACCGCACGGACCGGTTTAAAACGTGAAGTAGTTCCAAAGGAGATGACCAGTCCGAGAGGCAATGCTCCGATCAGTGTTACAAAAAATAATTTCAGAGTCTGTAAGAATCCGATGTTCAAAGAGTGAATGACGATAGGAAATTGTTCTCTGATTAAATCCATACGTTTATCCTGCTTTCTAAATGTATTATAAGTTACCTGTATGATTATCGGAGGATCGATGAAAGGAACTCAAAGAATGTTTCACTCAAAAGAGTCCAACGATTTTTGATATCGAGGAATGTTACGTTCAAAAGAGTCCGATGATTTAATAAAATTAAGGAATATTTTATTAAAGAGTGTCAGACAATCTGTACAGGTTATTTTGTTTATCAACATAAGAGCAGATTTGTTCATGTATGAGTAAATAATTATGTATTACATGATAAAATTGCTATATGCTGTAAAAACCGAAAAGAGAGGGCAGACAAATGCTACCCTCTTTTTGCATTATAAAAGACGGATATATCTGAGTTGGTTCAGTGGAAATCACAGATGAAAGATTGATTGAAACAATCCGTATCAGGAAAATCAGATATGTGAAACAATGTCTTTTATAATGATGTTTTTGGAGTCTGCAAAAACAGACTGTTTTATTGGAATTTTAAAATGGTTATCGATTAGTTCTGCTCAACTAGTGCTGCCTGTACGCCGTATTTCTCAGCGATCTGCTGCATGCTGCCATCTTTGTAGCTGGTTGAGAAGTACTGATTCAGCGCTTCTGTCAGATCGGAACCTTTACGGAAACCAACACCGTATTTCTCATCGTTCAGACCGATGGTGTAAGTAAGGTTGCTGTAGCTTGTACCGTCGCCGATCATAGCGCCTGCCATCAGGGAATCAATGATAGCGGCATCGGATGTACCTGAAGAAACCTCAAGAAGTGCATCAGACTGTGCTTTTACCGGTGTGTAGTTGAGATTCAGCGCTGTTGCCTGTTCTTCTCCTGCACTTCCAGCCTCAACTGCAAATGAGAGATCGGAAAGGCTTTCTTTTGTCTGATATTTGTCTGCTTTGTCTTTCGGAACAACGACAACCTGTGCATTGTTCAGGTAAGCGGTAGTGCAGTTCATAGAACTTGTTACCTCATCAGTAAGCGTCATGCCGTTCCATACGCAGTCGATGGTCTTGCCGTCCAGCTCCATAACTTTGTTATCCCAGTCGATCTCTACGAAATCAACGTCAACACCGATGCTCTCGCCAAATGCTTTTGCAAGGTCTGCATCAAAACCAATCCA
This sequence comes from uncultured Roseburia sp., assembly GCA_905193415.1. Lineage (GTDB taxonomy): Bacteria > Bacillota > Clostridia > Lachnospirales > Lachnospiraceae > Brotonthovivens. Next base: position 81,737 of record CAJJOP010000009.1, on the reverse strand, counting down.
GTTTCCGTCGCTGTCTTTATAATCCATTGGCTCGAAATCAGTGATGCCTACTACAAGTGTACCTTTATCTTTTACATACTGTAAATCACTGGATGTACTTTCTGCCTTTGCAGAGCTGTCAGAACTGCTGCTGGTATTGTCAGAACTGTTGCCGGAACCGCAGCCAGCCAGAACAGAAACAGCCAGGACACCTGCTGCAGCTAATAATGCAAATTTCTTTTTCATAATAAATCTCCTTCACGTTACTTCCATAGATTTTTAAGTCTTTACTATAGTAGCAATTTATCACGCTAAAGTCAATGAAAAAGATAGGAAAATTACAGAAATATGTAAAATGAGTGTGAAATATACTTTTAGAACAGGGACTTGACAAAGGAATTAAAATATAATTATCCTTTATATGGGAAATATCTTTCACACACAGGCAGGGGAGTTTCTATAAGAAAATATATATCATAATATAAAGATATATTTCGTATAAGACAAATGCCGGTTATGAAAAAGATGTGCTTTATCTGAAACTGCAAGTGGATGTCATGAGATATGTCACGGTTGCTCGTATCGGATATCTGCGAAGACATATACAGATGAAAACAGGACAGCAGATGTATCAGAAAGTAAATTTTTAACAAGTAACATTGGAATCGTGAAAATTTTTTTTATGAATTACGGAAGTGAAAGGCGACAATCATATGAGTGAAAAAATAAAAACAAAGCATAAGCAGGAAAGTTCAGGGCTTATGACCGAAGGAACGATCTGGAAACAGATTCTTTTTTTTGCCATTCCGCTGATCCTTGGAAATCTTCTCCAACAGCTTTATAATACGGTGGATTCCATCATCGTAGGTAATTATGTGGGAAGTAATGCGCTGGGAGCTGTCGGTGCCAGTACGTCACTGATCACATTGCTGATCGCATTCAGTCAGGGCGCGGCAGTGGGAGCGGGCGTTGTAGTTTCGCAGTTCCTCGGAGCAAGGAATAAAAAAAGCGTTGAAAGCGCTGTACATACGGCATTGACCATTGCAGGAATCCTTGGAATCATCCTGACGGCAGCGGGTATTTTGTTTACTCCTACACTGTTAAAATGGATGCATACACCGGATGAGATTATCGGGGAGGCTACATTGTATCTGCGGATCTATTCCGGCGGACTGATCTTTAACGTTCTTTATAATATGGCGGCAGGCATCATCAATGCGGCGGGCAAATCCAGACGTTCCCTGCAATATCTGGCAGTGGCGTCTGTTACCAATATCATTCTGGATCTGATACTGATCCGTGGGTTGAATTTCGGCGTGGAAGGCGCTGCTATTGCAACTGATATCAGCCAGTTAGTATCCAGTATCCTTGCTCTTTCTTTCCTGATGCGTGTCAAAGACAGTTATCGTGTCAGCATCCGCAAGCTGGGCATTCGCAAAGATATGGCATTGAAGATCATTAAGATCGGACTTCCGGCCGGTATCCAGAATATGGCAATCTCGTTCTCTAACGTATTGGTGCAGTCCAGCATTAACGGATTTGGAGCTCTGGCGGTAGCGGGATTTGGCGCATATCTGAAGATCGATGGATTTAATATCCTTCCGGTGCTGAGTTTCAGTATGGCTGCGACCACTTTTGTTGGACAGAATTACGGTGCAGGAAGAATGGACCGGGTAAAAAAAGGGATGCTTACCACACTGGGGATGAGCGTGATATATACGATCTGCATCGGAGTCATACTTATGATCTTTTCCAGACCGGTCATTGGTCTGTTTACTTCGGACAGCGAAGTCATTACCTATGGACAGATCGCCATGCAGTATTTCTGCCCGTTTTATTTCCTGCTTGGCATTCTGTATTCTCTGGCAGGTACAGTACGAGGTGTCGGAAAGACGATACCGCCAATGGTTGTGCTTCTGATCTCATTGTGTGCATTTCGTATCGTATGGCTGAAAACCATATTGCCGCATTTCGATTCGATTCGGGGTGTATTTCTGATCTATCCGGTATCCTGGGTCATCGGTATGACGCTGATGGCACTCTATACATGGAAAGGAAACTGGAGGCCGAAGCCGGGAGAGCATTTTGCTGGATAACGCTGGCTGTGCAGAAAAAAGGTAATGTTGTGTTTTTTATCCGCATAGATAAATCGTTATTGAAAAAGGACTGTTAGTGCCAATTATCTTACAGAAGATAAAGAGTGGAAGAAGATTGGAGTATATCTGAGAAACAGGTTTTTCATAGCGTAAGATCTATGTTATAATCAGATGAAAGTTATAAGAAAGTTTGGGCAGGTAAAAGTTATTTTGAAACAAGATGAACTCACATCAGAACAGAAACACCATTTGGAACCGGACAAGCTTACCCCAGAGCAGAAGTACCGTCTGGAACAGGTAGCTGCGACAATGGCAGTAGAAAATATGCCATTAACACAATCCAGCAGACAGAATCTGGAAGATTTAGTGTCTGGCAGAAAGACCAGAGAGCAGCTGACAAAGGAAATAACGGAAAAATATAAAATGAAAATGGAGGCAGATATAATGAGAGAATCAATTAACGTAGCCGGAGCACCGGCAGCAGTAGGACCATATGTACATGCAGTAAAAGCAGGAGAGCTGCTGTTTTTATCCGGTCAGCTGGGACTGAACCCGGAGGACGGCATTTTAAGAGAAGGCATTGAAGCACAGACAAAACAGAGTCTGGAGAATTTAAAGACTGTTCTGGAAGGATGCGGTTCTGATCTGGATCATGTGGTAAAGACTTCTATTTTTATCGCTGACATGGGAGATTTTGGAAAAGTTAATGAAGTGTATGCACAGTATTTTACCAAAGAACTTCCGGCAAGATCCTGCGTGGCTGTAAAAGAGCTTCCGAAGTCTGCACTGGTTGAGATCGAAGTTATCGCCGTAGTAAAATAGTATTGAAATAAGGTTATTGCAATCCCAATGGTTTTAGACAATGGGTAGTTCCCAACTGTTTTCGATTGCAGAACGGTTGGATAAACAGAAAAAGAAGAACCGATAATATATAAATACGGTTATGATAAATGAACATATTATGATGATAGCAGTAAAACGGAGAATTGAATGAACAAACGATATTTCGATATTTTAAAAGATGTCATGTCAAAACAGGGTACGACGGTCCTGCTTTCCGGATTAGACCGGGAATTGCTTGGCTGGAATGCGATCTGCTATGACGGGTATCTGAGATACGAAAACCGGGAAGAGAGTAAACGAATCAGGGAGGAGCTTGAAAAAGCTCCTTTTCTGCGTTACGTAGAGTCTGGAGATATTTTAGAAAAAAGTGCTGATGTACAGGAAAGTATCGATTATACAGAAAATGCTGGGAGCATAGAAACGATTGGCGTACAGAGTCGTGAGAGCAGACCGAATATTGGAACAGGTATACTGTTTACCGCAGCAGGTCGTATTTACTATGAGACGCTGCAGCAGGAAAAGCGGATGGTCATCTGTGGCGGAGGGCATGTATCCATTCCGTTGATCCGTATGGGAAAGATGATCGGATTTCCGGTTACGGTTCTGGAAGACCGGCCAAAGTATGCTGATGATGCCCGACGGGCAGGCGCAGACCGGGTAATCTGTGATGCTTTTCAAAATGGTCTGGAACAGATTCCGGGGGATAATAATACCTATTTTATTATTGTGACCAGAGGACATCGTTACGATATCCAGTGTCTGGAAGCTATCCTGAAAAAACCACATGCATATATCGGTATGATCGGAAGCCGTGTACGTGTGGCAAAAGTCAAGGAAACGCTGATCGAAAACGGAGCGGACAAAGAGATCCTTGACCGGGTCTATACACCCATCGGACTTCGCATCGGCGCTGAGACGCCGGAGGAAATCGCAGTATCGATCCTTGCGCAGGTTATTGAGGTCAAAAATCAGAAGCGCAGCGGTTGTGGATACAGCAAAACACTGCTGTCGGCAATCGAACAGGCAGAGACATCAAAAGAAGATTATGTGCTTGCCACGATCGTGACCCGAAGAGGTTCTGCACCGCGGCAGACAGGTACGAGAATGCTGATCTGCCCGGATGGAGTTTGCGTGGAGACGATTGGAGGAGGATGCGCGGAAGCAAGGATCAGGGAAAAGGGGTTGCAGATGATCCGTTCCGGGAAACCGGTCAGCCAGATCTTTGCACTGGATATGACGCAGGAAGATGCAGAAGAAGATGGCATGGTCTGTGGTGGAATGGTAGAGATCCTGTTGCAGAATATACGGTCTTTTTAAGGTCAGATAAAATGATAGAGAATACTTGAGACAGTTATAGGATTTCATATGGCTGTTTAAAATAATTTTGTGTATAAATTTTTTTGTGGGAACATAGAAAAGGTCAAGGAGAAGGAAAATGGGAGATGTAACCAAATGGATCATGCGGGCAAAAGAAGAATTTGGCTTCGAAGAAGCTGGAGCATTAAATGTGGAGGCTCTGGAGTTCATGCCGGAGGTTCGGCAGATGTGCGCAGCTGACCGGTGCAGATCTTATAATCGGAACTGGTCATGTCCGCCGGGATGTGGTACTCTGGAAGAGATTGCTGCCCGGGTGTCAGGTTATACAAGTGGTATCCTTGTACAGTCTGTGGGACAGTTAGAGGATGAATTTGACGTAGAGACGATGATGGAGACGGAGAAATTGCAAAAGGAACGGTTTGCAGCACTGGTGGAAGCAGCCAGGGCAGAGGAGTCAGACTGTATTCCTATGGCAGCTGGTGCCTGTCAGGTATGCAAGACCTGTACCTATCCGGATGCGCCATGCAGATTTCCGGAAAAATCCATTCCATCGATGGAAGCCTACGGATTGTTTGTCAGCAAAGTCTGTTCACAGTCGGGTATGAAATATAACTACGGGAAAAATACAATGGCTTATACGAGCTGTATTTTATTTAAGTAATTTTTTATTTTTCCCCATTAAAGTTTTTTCAGACGGGGATAGTTGTATTTATAAAAATACTGTTTCATCTTATATTTACAGCAAGAATTTTTCCAGTTGCATAAGAATAGTTATATTTATTGAAAACACTGTTTTATAGTTATTTATGTCGAACAGCCAATGGCTGCGGCATGGCTATTAGTATGTAAACAGTAGATACAACAGGGGAACATAAGGGATATGCTTTTGTTACGGAAAATCAACTGGAAGAAGATGTGAAAAAATATATGATAACAGAACGGAGATGATAACATGAACATAGAATTAAAGACAGGAACAAAACAGCAGACACTGAAAACAGATAAACAGAATCTGACGATTCTGGAAGTATTTCAGGAAAATGGCATTACGCAGTTACATACTCCCTGTGGCGGAAACGGAACCTGTAAAAAATGCCTTGTTTTTGTAGAAGGAAAAGGTGAAGTGCTTGCCTGCCAGACTGTTGCAGAAGATGGCATGGTTGTTACGATTCCGGAAGAGGAGAAATCCGTGATCGCAGAAAATGGGAACTGCTATCTGTATCCGGCAGACGGACGGTATGACCTTGTGGCAGCTTGTGACATCGGTACGACGACAGTAGTATGTCATCTGCTGGATGGAAAGTCGGGCAGACGTCTTGCTACGGTCAGCGCACCCAATGCACAGAGGAGCTTTGGCGCAGATGTAATCTCACGAATTCAGGCAGCAGAAGGAGATGGACTGGAGTTGCTGCATGGAGCAATCCGAGATCAGATCAGTCATATGCTGGAGCAGCTTTTGGAGAAAGCCGGACGAAAAGGTCCGGTCAATTTTCTGGCAGTTGCCGGTAATACGGTGATGAGTCATCTGTTCACAGATCTGTCTCCCAAGAGCATCGGAGTCGTTCCGTTTACCCCACTTTCCCTGTTTGGGGATATGCATACGGGCGCGTCACTGGGATTAGAGCTGTGTGAACAGGTGTATATTGTGCCTGCCATCGCCGGATATGTGGGGGGTGATATTACCGCAGACTTGATTGCAGTAAAGATGCACTCTGAACAGCTTGCAGCGAAATATTCAGGCGAAGCTATTACTGCAGACCAGACGGAAGAAAAAATACAATCGGCAAATGTTGAAACAGAAGCAGCAAGTGAAAATGTTGCAGAACAACAAAAGGAAAGTCAGTCAGTAAACGGAAAAATGAACGAACCTGAAACTTTGTTGTTAGACATCGGTACCAACGGCGAAATGGTTCTTGGCAAAGCCGGAGACTATGTGTGCTGCGCGACAGCAGCAGGGCCTGCTTTTGAGGGAGCCGAGATTACTATGGGAATGCCGGCAGCAGATGGTGCCATTTCAAAAGTCTGGATGGAAGGCGCGAAGCTGTGTGTATCCGTAATCGGTGGGAAGGAAGCAACAGGTATCTGCGGTTCTGGTCTGATCGATGCGCTGGCAGTTTTTCTGGAAACAGGTCTTATGGACGAGACAGGTCTTTTGGCAGACGAGGATGACGTAGAAGAAGAACTGGTGGATTATCTGGGCGAAGATGAAAACGGAAGCTGCATCTGGCTGACAGATAGGGTTAAAATCACACAGGCAGACATCCGCAAATTACAGCTGGCAAAAGCATCTATCGCAGCCGGCATCCGCATTCTGTTATCAGAAAAAGGACTACAGATGTCAGCGGTAGAACAGGTCATCCTTGCAGGTGGATTCGGAAGCTTTCTGAACAAAAAGAGTGCAGCAGCCATTGGTCTGATTCCGAGCGAGCTGTTAGATGTGACAGTATCGGTAGGAAATGCAGCTGGAGAAGGCGCGATATCCGCAGCACTTTCAGGAGAAGCGCGGGAAGAACTTGCCCGTCTTCGGAAGGAAATGCGTTATGTGGAGCTGTCTACTCATAAAAAATTCAGTGATGAATATATGGAACAGATGTATTTTGAATAATAGATAAGCTTGGTACATTTATAAATGCTGTTTATTATAAAATATAGTTTGAAAAATATTTTTCATGACCATTTATATTGCTGAAAAATTAGTGGAATAGTTATTAAAATGAAAAACAGTATGACGGATATGGAAACAAGCAAAAGGAATATTTTGCAGTTTTTTTATTATTAGATACAGTTTTTCAAAAATATATGTAAGAAATTGGGAAAATGATTTTATATTTGATATACAGGAGATACAAGTTATGAGAGGAATTTTATATGGAGTCGGCGTCGGACCGGGAGATCCGGAGCTGATGACTTTAAAAGCTGTAAGAATGATCCGGAAGACCGATGTGATCGCGGTTCCGGGAGCGAAGGCAGAGGAGACAGTTGCCTATAAGATCGCAGTTCAGGCAGTGCCGGAGCTGACAGAAAAAGAACTGTTGCCGGTCTACATGCCTATGACTCATGATCCGGTCAAACTGGAAGAGAATCACAGAAAAGGCGCAGAACTTCTGGAATCTGTTCTGGATCAGGGGAAAGATATCGTCTTTCTGACACTGGGCGATCCGACGATCTATTCTACTTTTTCCTATTTACAGAAACGGGTGGAAAACGATGGATATGAGACGGCGCTGGTCAGCGGAATTACATCATTTTGTGCGGCAGCAGCGCGAATGAATCAACCGCTGGCGGAATGGAATCAGGCACTGCATATCGTGCCTGCCGTTCATAAAGTGGGACAGTCCGCAGATGCAGAAGGCAATTATGTATTTATGAAATCCGGCAAGAAGATGAAACAGGTTAAAGAGATCCTGCGGGAGACAGGAAAAGAAGTGACCATGGTAGAAAATTGCGGCATGCCAAACGAACATATTTATCGAGGTGTGGATGAAATTCCGGATGATGCAGGATACTATTCTCTGATCATGGCAAAAGACGGAGCAGATGCGTAATGATCGAACTGAAGAACCTTACCAAGAAATTTGATACGTTCACAGCTGTGGATCATCTGAACCTGAAGATAGAAACGGGAGAATTTTTTGGACTTCTGGGACCGAATGGAGCAGGAAAGACAACGACCATTAGTTTGATGTCTACCCTGCTCCTGCCTACGGAAGGGGAGATCCTGATCGATGGAGAGATGCTCAGCCGGAAAAATCCCGGACTGAAACGAAAGATCAGCGTCATCACGCAGGAATATTCCATGCGGCAGGACATGACCATGGATGAGGTTATGGAATATCAGGGCAGACTGTATTTTATGCCCAGAAAAAAGATCCGGGAAAAGACGGAAGAACTGCTGGAATTTTGCGGACTGATCGATTTTCGCAGACGGACGGTCAGAAAGCTTTCTGGCGGCATGAAACGAAAACTGATGGTCTGCCGGGCACTTCTTACGGAACCGGAGATCCTTCTTCTGGATGAGCCAACAGCCGGTATGGACGCCATTTCCAGACGTCAGATGTGGAACCTGCTGCGTCAGCTCAATGACCGCAATCTGACGATTCTTCTGACGACCCATTATATGGAGGAGGCAGAGAGTCTTTGCCAGAGAGTTGCGTTTATGGATCGGGGAAAACTGGAAGAGATCAATGAGCCAAAGCGGATGGTGGAACAGTTGGGACATTATGCGGTAGATCTTATGACGCCGGAAGGATTAAAGAGCCATTATTTCCGGGAACGGAAAGAGGCTATCGAATATCTGAGCCATGTGGAGGGACAGACAGCTCTGCGAAACACGACGCTGGAAGATGTCTTTGTGGCACGGGCAGAGAAGAAAGAGAGGCGTGGATAGTATGGGGATTCTGACAGTATTATGGGAAAAATGGACAGAGTTCCGCCGGGATTTCTATAAGATCACGCTGGCTGCCATGATCGCGCCGTTAATGTATCTGATCGTATTTGGAATGGGACTGCAGATGGTTTCCCATGGAGAACCGTATCTGAACTTCCTGATTCCGGGTGTGGTTGCACTGACGACGATGACGGGAAGCTTTAATGCGATTGCTCAGAATCTGAATGTACAGCGTTTATATGAGAAAGCTTTCGATCAGGTCATGATCTCACCGACGCCTCTGTGGCAGTTTATTTTAGGACAGGTCATTGCAGGAAGTCTGAGAGGTTTGTATGCGGGCGGAATTATCATGCTTTTGATCCTGCCGATCAAAACAGGACTGGTCTTTAACGGCTATTCTTTCCTGATCATGTTTCTGAACGGAGCAGTATTTTCTACCATTGGAGTAGTCGTATCATTTATTGCGAAAAATCATACGGATGTGCCTCGGTTTTCCAATTATGTGATCATGCCCATGTCCTATCTGTGCAATACCTTTTTTTCCATGGATAATATGCCGGAAGGCGTGCGGAGGGGATTGAGCGTGCTTCCACTGTCTCAGACCAGCGCCATGATCCGAAGCATTGCAGAGCGGGAGCCGGTCAATCTGATCGGAATTCTGATTCTTGCTATCTATCTTGTGGTATTTTTGCTGCTGGCATTCTGGTTTATCTATAAGCGGAAAAATCTGTAAAAATAGGGATTGTTCCCGGAAAATAATGACTGGAAGATAACAGTCAGAAGATAAAAAATCAGAAACAGCAGTGTGAAAAATACTTTTTCATATTTGGTTATGCCGACAGCTGGAGACTGCGGCATGAGTATTAAAATGTAGATTGGAAATAGTAACGGAAAATGAAAATCGGGAAGCAGAAAATGAAACTTAGAAAACAAATAAGCGGAAAGTGCATCGCATATATGGTTACATTGCTCAGCGTATGTCTGCTCTGGTGGCTGTGGCTGGTCTGTCCGGCGCAGGCAGAGCCGCTGTCTCTTTCTATGGAGGATGGAGAGTACGCCATTGAAGTAACGATGACTGGCGGAAGTGGAAAGGCAACGATCGTGTCGCCTACGGTGCTGACGGTAAAGGACGGAAAAGCTTATGCGAAGATTCAGTGGAGCAGTTCTAATTACGATTATATGATTGTGGACGGACAGAAATTGCTGAATGAAAGTGAAGAAGGCTATTCCACATTTACGATACCGGTTATGGCGATGGATCAGGAGATGCCGGTCATTGCAGATACGACAGCGATGGGAACACCTCATGAAGTGTCCTATCAGTTTACTTTTTATGCGGACTCTATCGAGGATAAGGGGGCATTGCCCCAGGAAGCTGCCAAACGTGTACTGGTGGTGGCGGCAATTATCATCGTAGGTGGCGGCATACTCAATTATTTTGTGGCCAAACGGAGAAACCGGGATTTTCGTCCTGGAAAAAAATAGTTTGATTGCTTAAACAATAAGCCAGATCATTCCTTATGGGATGTAGAGGATATGTACCATAGTGAATTGTAGTAGACAGCTATACAAAAATTCTATGGAACAGGAAGGGAAAAGCAGGGAATCTGTCATTGCTTTTTCCCGACTGTAATGTTAATATAGATAAATAAATGAAAAACATGATCGGTGCTGTTATGCAGAATTTTGCAGTAACAGGTAAAAGGGAAACAGGTGCAAGGCCTGTACGAACTCGTCACTGTATGCAGGGAGCAGAAAACGAAACGTGTCACTGAAGGAAAACTTTGGGAAGACCGTTTTCTGTGGGAAATTTCAGGATAATTTTATTTTCATTAAAAAAGTAAAGGGGTCAGAAATTCAGAACTGTGAGTCAGGAAACCTGCCGATTGTGGGTACAGGAAGAGATTCCGGACTACGAGTAACTGGTCGTACCGCTGTAAAGCACATGCTAAACGTTACTCCGTCAGTATCAGATCTGTAAAGGTCTGTCTGGTGGATTTTTTTCTGTACGGATTCATTTTGAAATTTATTTTATGGAGGAAGCAGTATTATGAAAAAGAAACGCGTAGCAATGATGTGCGCAGCAGTGGGAATGGCAGCAGTTATGATGGCTGGTTGTGGCGCAAAAGAGACTGGCAATCAGAAAACATCCAGCGCTAAAGGAGAAGTATCCTCTTCCGCAGAGGCTGAAGGTGAGGATGAAGAAAACTACGAGACAGGAGACGCTTCATTGGACAATACAAGAAATCAGGATGAGATCGGAGATAAAGAGCTTCTGGTAGTCAGCTTTGGTACAAGCTACAATGACAGCCGTCGTCTGACCATTGGAGCGATTGAGAATAAACTCGAGAGTACATTCCCGGAATTTTCTGTAAGAAGAGGATTTACAAGTCAGATCATTATTGATCATGTAAAGAAACGTGACAATGTAACGATTGATAATGTAGAAGAAGCTCTGAAACGTGCACAGGATAATGGCGTTAAGACACTGGTCGTACAGCCGACTCATCTGATGGATGGTCTGGAGTACAACGATCTGGTAGAGGAAGTTGGCGAGAATGCAGATGCATTTGAAAAAGTTGCCATCGGCAAACCGCTGCTGAGTTCTGACTCTGATTATGATGCAGTGATCAAAGCAATTACAGATGCAACTTCTGAGTACAATGACGGACAGACTGCAATCTGTTTCATGGGACATGGTACAGAAGCAAAATCTAACGAAGTTTACTCTAAGATGCAGGAGAAACTGACAGCCGCAGGATACAAAGATTACTATGTAGGAACAGTTGAGGCTACTCCTTCTGTAGAAGATGTTCTTGCAAAAGTACAGCAGGGTAATTACAAACGTGTTGTTATTGAGCCGCTGATGATCGTTGCCGGAGATCATGCAAACAATGATATGGCAGGCGATGAGGATGGTTCCTGGAAATCTGTATTTTCAAAAGCTGGTTATGAAGTAATTCCTGTTGTACGCGGACTTGGCGAACTGGAAGGCATTCAGAACCTGATCGCTCAGCATGCGCAGGATGCAATCAACAGTCTGCAGTAATCACTGATTATTGATGACTCATAAGGGAGATGAATCTAGTAAAAATATAGATTCTACAGTCTTTCTTATCAAAGAATGTATATGAAATGTGTGGAAATGGCTTGTCTTGCGGAAAAATTGGATTTCCGCAGACAGGTCATTCTGTATATAGTAGTAAAAACATTCATGAATGAAAAAACAATATATTTTCAGAATTAGTTTTTCATAAAAATTAGTGGTTGTATAATATAGATCAGGAGGAAAGAGGAAGATGAAAAATAAAACATTATGGTTAAAAAAGAGCTGTGTGATCGGTGCCATCGTGCTTGCGGCCGCATCGTTTGCAGCGTGTGGAACAGATAAGGCTGCAGATGCCGGACAGAGTAGTCAGACAGAGCAGACGGATAACAGCGCAGAACCGGAAAGTTTTGATAAAGTGGCTACCAGTGCGGATATGTCATCAGTCAGTGATGTGGTAAAAGATGGTATGACACCGGTAGAAGGTTCCCAGATCAAAGATGGCACCTACGATATTACGGTGGATTCCAGTTCCTCCATGTTTTCCGTTACATCCTGTAAACTGACCGTTAAAGACGGTAAGATGACAGCTGTTATGACAATGGGTGGAAAAGGATATCTCTATGTTTATATGGGCACCGGAGAGGAAGCGGCAAAAGCAGAGAAATCTGATTACATTCCATTTGTGGAAGATCAGAATGGGCAACATACTTTTACCGTACCGGTAGAAGCGTTGGACAAAGGATTGAACTGTGCAGCATTCAGTAAAAATAAAGAAATGTGGTATGACAGAACACTGGTATTCCGCGCAGATTCCCTGCCATCGGATGCGTATGCGGAAGGAACCGGAAAATCTGTGGCAGATCTGAACCTTGCAGATGGCGATTATACAGCAGCCGTGACTTTAGAAGGTGGTTCCGGCAGAGCAAGTGTGCAGAGCCCGGCAAAGATTCATGTAGAAAACGGACAGGCTACAGCGACAATCGTATGGAGCAGTTCCAATTATGACTATATGATCGTGGACGGACAGAAATATCTTCCACTGGAGAATACCGAAACTGCAACATTTGAGATCCCGGTCAGTGTGTTTGACAGAAAGATCACAGTGGCAGCAGATACGACAGCCATGAGTACACCGCATGAGATCACGTATACACTGTATTTTGATTCCGCATCTGTTCAGTAATTCAAGTGTGATGAGATAAAAGTATTTAGGAGATTGTTATGAAAAAGGAAAAAAGCAGACAAAATCGTTTCCGCTGTGTGATGGTACCTCTGATTATATGTTGTCTGTTTGGTATACTCTGTGGCTGCAGCAGTGGAAAAACCAGTGCAGATACCAGCGCATTTGTGGAAAACAGCGGACAGCAGACTGCAAAAGAGTGGGATAAGATGTCTGTGACAGGCACGATTTCCTTAAAATATGCCACACAGTTTCAGATCGACTGTTATGACGACTACCGGCTGATCACAATGGCAACGGGAGAAAAATATCTGGTTGTTCCGGAGAACCAGACGGTTCCGTCAAATCTTCCAGAAGATATTGTTGTCTTGCAGCAGCCACTGGATCATATTTATCTGGTGGCAACTTCAGCCATGGATCTTTTTCGGGCTTTGGACAGTATGGATTCCATCCGTCTGACGGGAACGGAAGCTTCAGGATGGTACATTCCGGAGGCAAAACAGGCGATGGAAGAGAAGAAGATTTTATATGCTGGAAAATATTCTGCCCCGGATTATGAGCTGATCATTTCCGAAGGCTGTGATCTGGCTATTGAATCTACGATGATCTATCATTCCCCGGATATTCAGGAGCAGCTGGAAAAAGTTGGTGTTCCGGTATTTGTCGAGCGTTCCAGTTATGAATCGGATCCATTGGGAAGAATGGAATGGATCAAAGTGTATGGTACATTAATGGGAAAAGAAGAAGAGGCAGCAGCATGGTTTGATCAGGAAGTAGCCGGACTCAGTGATATCCTGCAGCAGGATAATACAGGAAAGACAGTAGGATTTTTCTACATCACTTCCAATGGTGCGGCAAATATCCATAAACCAGGCGATTATATTACAAAAATGATCGAGCTTGCTGGTGGAAAATATGCGATTTCCAGCGTGGAAGCGGATGAAAATGCCATGTCTACCATGAATATGCAGATGGAAAATTTCTATCTGGAAGCGAAAGATGCCGATATTCTGATCTATAACAGTACCATTGATGGTGAGTTGGACAGTATGAGCCAGCTTTTGGACAAAAGCGAGCTGCTGGGAGAGTTTAAAGCGGTAAAGGACGGTACGGTCTGGTGCACGAACAAAAATATGTTCCAGGAAAGTACCGGAGTGGGAAAGATGATACAGGATATCCATAAAATCCTGACCAATGAAAATGTATCAGATTCAGAATTGACGTATTTGCATCGATTGAAATAGTTGTATAGTGACGATACTTAAAAATATGACGCCATATGTTATGTGGTGCTGACAGAGGATTGGAGATTTATATGAAAAAAGAAAATAAGATCAGATACGGCATGGGATTTCTCATCCTGATCGTATTACTGATCCTGTTATTATTTTTGAATATCAATGGTGGAAGCATACGTCTGTCCGCAAGAGAGATTCTTGCGGTATTGGGCAGAAGATCTTCGGATGCTACGGCGGTGTCGATTTTATGGAATATACGTTTGCCAAGAATCCTTGCAGCACTGCTTCTGGGCGGAGCCTTGTCTGTGTCCGGATTTTTGTTACAGACTTTTTTTTCCAATCCTATTGCCGGACCGTTTGTATTGGGAATCTCTTCCGGTGCAAAGTTGGTGGTGGCGCTTGTTATGATATTCCTTTTGGGAAGAGGGATTACGATCAGTTCTTTGGGAATGGTGGGGGCGGCTTTTGTCGGTTCCATGATCTCCATGGGATTTGTGCTGGCTGTATCAAAGAAAGTAAACAACATGTCCATGCTTGTAGTATGTGGTATTATGATCGGATATATCTGCTCTGCCATTACTGATTTTTTTGTCACGTTTGCGGAAGATTCCAATATCGTAAACTTACATAACTGGTCTCTGGGAAGTTTTTCAGGCACTTCATGGAACAGTGTGAAGATTATGGCAGTTATCGTTCTGGTCGCATTATTTTTTGTGTTTTTCTTATCAAAACCAATCGGGGCATATCAGATTGGAGAAAATTATGCCCAGAATCTGGGTGTAAATATCAAAGCACTGCGGGTGCTTCTGATCCTGCTTTCAAGTATACTTTCTGCATGTGTAACAGCCTTTGCGGGACCGATTTCTTTTGTAGGAATTGCGGTGCCCCATCTGATCAAGAGTATGTTCAAAACAGCAAAACCGCTGGTCATCATTCCGGCAGGTTTTTTAGGCGGCGCAGTGTTCTGCCTGTTCTGTGATTTGCTGGCACGAACGGTATTTGCCCCCACAGAACTCAGTATCAGTTCTGTGACAGCGGTATTTGGCGCGCCGGTGGTAATCTATATGATGATTCGCAAACAGGGCAGAAGGGTACGATGATTTTTGGAAAGAGATTGCATGAAAATACATTTTCATGACGATATCTGTTACTGGAAAACGAGCGGAATGGAGATTTATGTGAAGGATTACTATTTTTATACAGAAGATATGGATGTTGGATATGGAAAAGAACCATTGATCCGACATATTGAGATGAAAATTCCAAAGGGCAGCATTCTGACGCTCATCGGACCGAATGGTGCCGGAAAGTCTACCATTTTAAAGACGATCACAAAGCAGTTGAAGCTGATGGGCGGCTGTATTTGGCTGGATCAGTCTTCTATGACGGAGATGAGCAACGCCCAGATCGCAAAAAAGATGGCAATGGTTCTGACGGAACGGCTGCATCCGGAGCTTATGACCTGTGAGGAAATGGTCAGTACCGGTCGGTATCCGTATACGGGAAAGCTTGGGCTTCTTACAGATGATGACTGGGAAAAAGTAGAGCAGGCGTTGGAACTGGTGCATGCATCCGATCTGGCAAAGGTGGATTTTTCCTGTATCAGTGACGGACAGCGGCAGCGTATCATGCTTGCCCGGGCACTTTGTCAGGAACCGGAGATGCTTGTTCTGGATGAACCGACCTCATTTCTGGATATCAAACATAAACTGGAATTGCTTACTATCTTAAAGCAGATGGTACAGCAGCGCGATCTGACTGTTATCATGTCCCTGCATGAACTGGATCTGGCACAGAAGATTTCTGATTATGTAATCTGTGTGCATGGAAACCAGATTGAAAAATATGGTCCCCCGGAGGAAATCTTTACTTCTTCTTATATTGAAGCGCTCTATGGAGTAACGGCTGGAAGCTATAATGCGGAATTTGGCTGTCTGGAAATGGAACCGCCAAAAGGAAAGCCACAGGTATTTGTTATCAGTGGTGGTGGAAGCGGAATCTCTTTGTACCGGAGATTACAGCGTATGGGGGTACCCTTTGCAACAGGTGTATTGCATGAAAATGATATCGATTATGCAGTGGCAAAAGCGCTGGCGGAGACCGTTATCTCCCAAGAGGCTTTCAAAGAGATTGCTGAAGAAACCTTCCAAAAAGCGGCAACATGTATGGAATGTTGTGAGAAAGTCATTTGCACGGTGGAGCAGTTTGCAGATGGCAACCGTGGAAATGAAAGATTAAAGGAGCTGGCCAGAAAGAGCGGGAAACTTGTATCTGAAGAAACTTTTTTTACGTAAGTGGATAGATAATATTGTGACTCAGACAGGAGAAAAAGATGGCAGAGGGATCAGCTTATACAGAAATACTGCGGGCATTGCCTGTCAGTGAAATCAGCAAACCGTTGACGAAAAAAATAAAAAAGAACTGGGATGATCTTGCCATTCCTTTGGACAGCATGGGAAAATTTTCAAAAATCCTGACCCGTATCGGAGCTATCTTAAAGGATGAGAGCATTGATATCGGAAAAAAGATCGTGTTTGTCATGTGTGCAGATAACGGCATCGTAGCAGAAGGCATCAGTCAGTCCGGACAGGAAGTGACCCGTATTGTAGCAGAAGGCATGGGACAGGGACAGTCTTCGGTATGCAAAATGGCAATGCGTGCAGGTATTCATACTCTACCGGTAGATGTAGGCATCAATACAAAAGCGAAGCTTATAGGGGTAAGATCCTGCAAGATTCGGGAAGGCAGCCGGAATTTTTTACAGGAACCGGCTATGACACCGGAGGAGACATTGCAGGCTATGACTGTTGGAATGGAGCTGGTACGGGAATTCAGGGATCGCGGCTATCGCCTGATCGGTACCGGAGAGATGGGAATCGGAAATACCACCACCAGCAGTGCCGTGGCGACAGCGTTACTTCGGGAAGATGTGAAAAAAATGACAGGTCGTGGAGCCGGTCTGGATGATGAACGATTGAAGCAGAAATGCAGCGTCATTGAGCAGGCATTAAAAAAGTATGGTTTGCGTGAGAACGACATGGATGCATTTACTATTTTACAAACAGTGGGCGGATATGACATTGCAGCCTTGACAGGAGTGTTTATCGGCGGCGCAGTCTATGGCCTTCCCATTGTGCTGGACGGCATCATCAGCATGACTGCAGCATTGGTGGCAGTCCGCATCCGTCCGGAAGTCCGTGATTTTCTCATACCATCCCATGAAAGCCGGGAACCGGCGGTACAGACGTTGATGGAAGCGTTACAGGTAACGCCGGTCATTCAGGGCGATATGGCGCTTGGGGAAGGAACCGGAGCTGTTATGATGATGGAGCTTCTGGATATGGCAGCTGCCGTATATCAGGAGATGCGGACATTTTCAGATGCAAAGATAGACCCATATGAACGGTTTAATGCACAAGAGTAAATCGTAACTTGGAATATAACTGCCATTTAAAACAGAGATGGTAAATTAGACGAAATATATTTAATAATAACAGGAGAGCCAAATATGAAACGATTAGAACTGGTTCCACCCAGAGAGATAGAAAACAGGAGCTTCGAAATCATTGGGGAAGAGTTACAGCAGCGTGGCATCATGATACCGGCAGAGCAGGAGTCGGTTACAAAACGCGTGATCCACACCAGCGCTGATTTTGAATATGCACAGACGATGTGTTATTCAGAAAATGCGATCGCCATTGCCAGAAACCTGATCCGTCAGGGGGCGGATATCGTGACAGATACGAATATGGCAATGTCCGGCATCAATAAAAAAATGCTGGCAAAATTTGGCGGGGAAGTGCATTGCTTTATGGCAGATGAAGATGTGGCGGCAGAAGCAAAAGCACGCCAGGTAACACGAGCTTCCGTGTGCATGGAAAAGGCTTCAAAGATCAACAAACCAGTCATTTTTGCCATCGGAAATGCGCCTACCGCACTGGTATCTCTATATGAAATGATCCAGGCGGGCACTTACAGACCGGCATTTGTCATCGGCGTTCCGGTGGGATTTGTTAACGTGGAGGCAGCCAAGGAACTGATCATGGAGACAGATGTGCCTTATATCGTCAACCGTGGGCGCAAGGGTGGCAGCAATGTGGCAGCAGCCATCTGCAATGCCCTGATCTATGGTCTCGCCAGAGATTAACTCTGATATTTTTTCTTGAAATCAAGCATATAGAAGGAGTTGAGAAGATACAACCGATTCTCGGAATCGTCCAGATCCATATCCAATAATTCATGAAGACGGCTGATCCTGTAATTCATCGTACTGCGGTGGATATGCAGGTCTGTAGCCGTCATTTTTATATTCCGCTCATTGACCAGATAGCGCTGCAGGGTGTAGGCAAACTCCGTGTCATGCTGCTCATCGTATTCTACCAGTTTCAGAAGCTGCGGCGCGCAGAGCATTTCCGGCAGCAGCTCCTGGGAAGCCTGGCGGAAGAAATAATGAAAGGCATAATTCTCAAAATAATAAATGGGTGCCTGCAGATGTTCGTTGAGACCGATCTGGTGGGCAATCTGCGTCTGGCGGTAATAGTAAGCAAAATTCTGAAAATCATGTCCGTACATGCTGACGCCGGCTTTCAGGTTTCCAAGGTTTAGAAAATCAGAAATATAAGAGAAAAAGCGTTCTTGGGATGTATGTTCCAGTGTCATGTTCAGCACGAGGATAATCTGATATTCATTTCGGAAGACGCAGCTGTTTGGAAACATATTTGCCAGCCGATGCGTCAGGTTGGTAGCCGTATGGATGGCATTATCGCTTTTCTGGCAGAAAATGGTCACACACTGAAAGGTGTCATCGATATGCCAGTTATAATAGTTGAAAGGATTACTAATCTGGTTTCTGGTGTATACTTTTCCATCAATCATGCCTTTAAAAAGGATGGACAGGACGTTAGATGCATCACTGACCAGGAGCATACCCTGCTGCAGCGCCAGAGAAATATTTTCCGCAAAATATTCCAGAAGTTCGTAATCCCTTTTTCGGATCGGGGTTCCGATCTCGTCAATACAGACCCTTCCCACATAAACCCACTCGATTCGCAGGTTCACATATAATGTACGATAGCCGGTGGCTTTTTCTGAAAAAATCTGTGCGCCATAGGTGTGCAGCGTCTTATGGTATTCATCAGAGGATTTAAAAGTATTTAACACTTCAAGGGGCAGATAGTACTTGTCGAACGTCTCGTCATACTGCCAGGAAAACTGCCCGTCCATTTCATTGGCAATGGCCAGCAGTTCATTGTTTCGGTCATGAATAAAGATCGGTTTTTCAAAAATGGGGATGCACAGTTTACACAGTTCATCCAGTGTAGCATTGTGATGGATCAGTTTCTGTAATTCATTTTCCCAGGAGTTGTATTTGCAGAAAATTTTCTGCACTTCATAATAGAGCTGGTAGACATCCGTGTTTTCAGGAAATATCAGACAGAGATTGTATTCCAGGGCAGCGTTATCCGGGGTACCGATGCTTAAAAAGCCGCTTCCGGGAGGAAGGGGATGTTCCTGAAAATAAGAAGCATGTTCCAGTAGCAGATGATCCGGCAGATACGCCTGATCCGGGATTGCAAGCTGAATGCCCATATATTTTGTTTTTATCAGATCTGGATGTCCTTTTAACTGTGGCTGAAAAGGTGCGAGACATTCCTCAAATACGGCAAGGCTCAGATACATAGATTCCTCCTCCATGGTATAGATGTACTCACGGAATCTTCTTAAAATAAATCTTTCTGGCTATATTTCCGATATACTGCTTCCGTTTTTCGTCGTACACACCGTGTACGCACTGCGAAAATGTCATTGTATATTAAAAATCTATCACAGAAATCTTCATTTAGAAGATTCCGTGAGTACATTATAAATAATGTACGATATTATAATGATGCTTGTTTTGCAAACACTTTAAAATACAGAAAAAATTGTACAGTTTTGTGTATGTTATAGCGTTTTGGTATAAAGATTTTAGGAAAAACCATTCATACATAATATACGAATGAATACATAAAAAGTCAAACATATTAGCGAATATTCAAAAGATATATTTTGGAGTATCATAATTACAAACTTATACAAGGAGGATTTGCCATTGGAAAGCTGAATAAATTTGGCGACAGCGATGAGCTGATCAATTTGGATGACAGGGAGGAACAATAGGATGACAACGACACAGATCTGGATGTTATGCTTTGTTGGAGTTATGGTTTTCCTGATGATTTTATCCGCAGCATGGAATCAGATGGGAAAGAAAAATAGAGAAGAATTACAGCAGGAAAAGGAGAAAGAATCATGAAAAAGATGACACCGAAAGAGCGGGCGATGGCATTTTTCCGCAATGAGCCAGTGGATGAACTGCCTACCGATGAAGGATTGTTTGTATTATTTAACCCGGAGGCATATAAAGAGCGTCCGTCTCATGTACACGGCGGTGTGGACTGGTTTGGCGTGCCGTGGAAATATGAATCCAGCGTCGATGCGATTGCGCCGGATCATACGGTAGATCCGATCATGGAAGATATCTGTGACTGGAGAGAACTGGTTAAGTTCCCGGATCTGGATGCATGGGACTGGTCAAAAGTAGAAGAGATCGATCATATCAGCGAGATTGACCGTGAAAATAAAGTATTTGAGATCATGTTTGTAAACGGACCGTTCGAGCGTCTGCATATGCTGATGGGATTTGAAAATGCCCTCTGTGCGCTGCTTACCGATCCGGAAGAAGTGGAAGAGTTCCTGAATACCTATATGGAGTGGAAATTGAAACTGATGGAGAAAGTCATCTATTATTACAAACCGGATGTACTCATGTTCCACGATGACTGGGGTACCCAGAATAACATGTTCTTTTCACCGGATATCTGGCGTTCACTGATCAAACCGCAGATCAAAAAAGCGGTTGACCGCTGCCATGAACTGGGTGTGCTTTTTGATATGCATTCCTGTGGTAAGATCGAAGCCATTGTTCCGGAATTTGTAGAGCTTGGCATCGATGCATGGCAGGGAATGGAGATCAATGATATTGCAAAACTGAAATCCATTACCGGCATGAAGCTGGGATATCATACCACACCGGATTATCAGGGCTATCAGACTGAAGCGCTGGCAGGCACTCTGACAGAAGAAGATCTGCGCAGACGTGTGCGTGAGACATTTGAAAAGAATGCAAAAGGATACTGCTATTGTCCGATGTTCCTTCCTTTCGGCGGCTGGTCCACAGAAGTTATGATCGATGAGATCATGAAAGACGGCAAAGATATCTATCGTGAGGAGCAATAATTAGCTGACAGTGTAATTGATGCGTAATAGAGAGACATGTATCTGAATGCATAACGAAATGACATGATAACAGTCGAAAGAATCATTTTACATTTTCGGGCAGGATTCATATATTGGATATATAGCCAAAACAGGTAAAAGAAAAACAGAATAAACTCATGATCATATGACAATTTACAGTAAAGAGAAGAATCTTTATACTGAAAACAGTCAGAGAGAAGCGTATGAAGGGTTAAGGAGGAAGAAAAATATGTCAGTTATTAATGAAATCTCAGAAGCTCTGCAGAGAGGTAAGAAAAAAGATGTAACCAGACTGGTGCAGCAGGCGATTGATGAAGGTGTAGATGCTGTAACCATCTTAAAAGAAGGATTATTAGACGGAATGAACATCATCGGCGAGAAATTCAAAAATGATGAAGTATTCGTACCGGAAGTTCTGGTAGCAGCCAGAGCGATGAATGCAGGAACAGCACTGTTAAAACCGCTTCTTTCCGGAGAGGCTGCAGAACCGCTTGGAAAAGCATGCATCGGAACAGTAAAAGGCGATATGCACGATATCGGTAAGAACCTGGTTCGTATGATGATCGAAGGAAAAGGTATTGAGATCATTGACCTTGGTGTAGACGTAGAACCACAGGATTTCGTAAAATGCGCCATCGAGAACGACTGCAGCATTATCTGCTGTTCTGCACTTCTGACAACTACCATGCCAATGCTTGGCGAGGTTATCAAAGCCGCAGAAGAAGCCGGCATCCGTGACAAAGTTACCATTATGGTAGGCGGAGCTCCGGTAAATCAGGCATTTGCAGACAGCATTGGCGCGGATATCTATACCGAAGATGCAGCTTCCGCAGCAGACGCAGCAGCTGCTGTACTGCATGGATAGGGAGGTATTTTACGATGAATATGAAACAGTGGGTAGCAGATGTACTTGCAAGTGAGAAGAAAAAAGCATTACCGGTACTTTCTTTTCCCTCTATTCAGAAAATGGGGATTACCGTTGCAGAGCTGATCAACGACAGTGACAAACAGGCAGAAGGTATGAAAATTATCGCAGATTCTTTCCCGACCGCAGCCAGCGTAAGCCTGATGGATCTGTCTCTGGAGGCAGAAGCATTTGGCTCAGAGATCCGTGTATCTGATGATGAAGTTCCTACCGTTATCGGTTCTATCGTATCTACAGAAGAAGAGGCAGAAGCATTGAAAGTTCCGGAAATCGGAGCGGGGCGTACCCAGATCTATATTGATGCCATCGAGAAAGCATGCAAGCTGATCACTGACAGACCGGTACTGGCTGGCGTTATCGGACCGTTCTCTCTGGCAGGAAGACTTCTGGATGTATCCGAAGCTCTGATCTATTGTTATGATGAGCCGGACATGGTACATAAGGTTCTGGAAAAAGCTACTGAGTTCCTGATCAACTACTGTAAAGAATACAAAAAAGTTGGTGCTAACGGTATCGTTATGGCTGAACCGTTGGCAGGTCTGTTATCTCCGAGCCTCGCAGAAGAATTTTCCGCTGATTATGTAAAACAGATTGTAGATGCTGTACAGGATGATGAATTTATCGTTGTATACCATAACTGTGGAAATTCCACCATCAAAACGATAGATACGATCGTTACAAACGACTGCCCGATGTATCATTTTGGAAATGCCATTGATATGGAAGAGATGATGAGCCATATTCCGGAAAATCTCATTGCTATGGGTAACGTGGATCCGGCGGGCGAATTCAGAAACGGTACACCGGAGAGTATATACGCAAGAACGAAAGAAGTGATGGAGAAATGCTGCAAATACAAAAATTTTGTCATTTCCTCCGGATGCGATATCCCGCCAATGTCTCCATGGGAGAATATCAGCGCATTTTTCAAAGCAGTAGAAGATTTTTACTCATAAGATAATCCTTGGATCAACTGTGTACGTGGAAGTTATTTTCAGGTTGGGATTTGTATGATAAAATCAGAGTTGCTTTTTTGTGATTCTTGCTGGCATTATAGCTATTCTGTTGGTCTTAAAATGGATGTAACTGTTTATAAAATACCATGAGGCAGGTCTTACATGTGAAAACTGATAAGTTTACATGTGAGACCTGTTTTTATATAAAAATAGTTGCATAATACACAAAAAAAACAGACAATTTTTTGAAATATTGGTTAATCATAATCTGCTATGGGTGCTATAATACGCCTGTAACAAGGAAAAGCACTTAACACACCTCTTTAAAAAGAATAAAGTTGAAGGATGCTAAGCGAATCAGATTTTTGGAGGAAAAGATAAATGAATACTTTAAAAGCTGAAAAAAGAAGCATGGACATCAAAGCAAAAAAATTAAGAAGAGAGGGCTATGTTACCGGTAATGTCTTCGGCAGAGAAATGGAAGAATCCGTACCGCTTAAGATCGAGAAAACAGAGCTTGCCCGTGTATTGAAAGAGAATCACAAAGGCAGCCAGGTTATGCTTGAAGTTGAGGGCGAACAGTATGATGTTCTGATCAAAGACATCCAGTTTAACACACTGAAAAAACAGATAGATGAGATTGATTTCCAGGCACTGGTAAGCAACGAGAAAGTGCATTCTGTTGCTGAGGTTGTACTTGTAAATCATGATGCGATTACCAATGGCGTTATCGAGCAGCTTCTGGAGGAGGTTGCATTCAAGGCACTTCCGGCAGCGCTGGTTGATAAAGTAGAAGTCGATGTATCTGCAATGCATGTTGGCGATTCCATCAAAGTAAAAGATCTTGCAATCGCAAAAGATCCGGATATTGATCTTTCTACTGATCCGGAAGCAACCGTTGTTACTCTGACAGAGTCAAGAAATGTTGTAGAGGATGACGAGGACGCTGAAGGCGAAGAGGCAGAGGCTTAAAATCGCAGATTATTTTTAAATAATGGTAAAGAAGGCAGGTTTCATTATAAACGATGGGATCTGTCTTTTTTATACGGTATAGGTACATGTTCTGCGCAAGCATTTAGTGCAGATGTTTTGCTCAAAAATGAGACTATCCTGGGTGGAGAATGAATAAGAAAGTTTCTGGCAATGAGTATGGCAACTTTTTAGGAAGAGATCAAAGATAATGACAGGAAAAGTTACGAAAATAACATATAAGCGTCTGGCGAATCATAGAAAAAAGTGCTATACTGTGAAAGAACGGCAGGATAGGAGAAATATGCTGTTGGATAAAAGACAGAAGAGGGGAGCTTGCAAAGCAGGCTGAGAGTAGGTTGTGTTACCTAGACCCATAACCTGATTTGGATAATGCCAACGAAGGGATATATGATACAGTTTTTGCTTCTGGAAAGAGCAAAGATTTTTCATGCAGATATATCCTTTGTGGTGTATCTGTTTTTAATTTACAAAATATTGTACGCTGCTTACACGAAAGTAAAACATCTCTGTTTTGTTCTGGCAGAGAAAGAACTGGACTCTGTATGAATACAATAAACAAAGAGAATTTAGAACAAAGAAAATTTTGTATTAACATAAAAATTAAAGATTGAAAATCTGGACATTTATAAGAAACAGGAGGAAAAATTAAATGTTAGGAAAATACCTGGACAACGTAAGAAAAAAGACACCGCTGGTGCATAATATTACCAACTATGTAACCGTAAACGACGTGGCAAATATGTTGCTGGCCTGCGGCGGCAGTCCGATCATGTCGGATGAACCGGACGATGTGGAGGATATTACATCTATCTGTGGTGGGTTGAACATTAATATCGGGACACTGAACCGCAGAAGTATTGAGGGGATGTTTCGTGCCGGGAAAAAAGCAAATGAGCTGGGGCATATCGTGTTGTTGGATCCGGTAGGAGCCGGAGCCTCTGCACTTCGGACGAATACGGCGTTGGAACTGATGCAGGAGCTGAACTTAGCGGCTATTCGTGGAAATATTTCAGAGATCAAGACACTTGCCCTTGGAAGTGGCACGACAAAGGGCGTAGATGCAGATGTGGCAGATGCTGTGACAGAAGAAAATCTGCAGCAGTCCATAGAGTTTGTAAAAGCGTTTGCCAGAGCAAGTCACGCAGTAGTGGCCGTTACGGGAGCAATTGATCTGGTCAGTGATGGCGAAAAGTGTTATGTGATTCGAAATGGAAGAGCTGAGATGGGCAAGATTACTGGAACGGGTTGTCAGCTTTCCGGTCTGATGACTGCTTTTCTTGTGGCAAATCCGGAAGAACCACTGGAAGCAGCAGCGGCAGCAGTAGGTGCTATGGGTGTAGCCGGAGAAATGGGCTGGAGACATATGCAGTCCTATGATGGTAATTCCACCTATCGGAATCGAATCATTGATGCAGTTTATAATATGAACGGAACAGTATTGGATCAGGAGGCAAAATATGAAGTGCGGTAAAAAAGAATTACAGTTATATGCGATCACAGACAGACACTGGTTAAATGGCAGAAGCCTTTATGAGGTTGTAAAAGAAAGCCTGGACGGCGGTGTGACATTTTTGCAGCTGCGGGAAAAACAGCTGGACGAGGATCACTTTCTTGAGGAGGCAAAGAAACTGCAGGGACTTTGCAGTGAATACAATGTACCATTTATTATCAATGATAATGTAGAAATCGCTCTTGCTATAAATGCAGATGGTGTGCATATCGGTCAGAGTGATATGGAGATGAAAGAGGCAAGGGAAAAACTCGGTCCGGATAAGATTATCGGCGTATCCGCTCATACGAAAGAAGAAGCTTTGCTTGCTCAGGCGCAGGGTGCAGATTATCTCGGTGTGGGGGCTGTATTCCCTACCAGTTCCAAGGATGATGCAGAAAGCGTGTCCTATGAGACTTTAAAAGCAATCTGTGAGGTCGTATCCATTCCAGTCGTAGCTATCGGCGGGATTACGAGAGAGAATCTGCATCAGCTTTCCGGAAGCGGAGTCAGTGGCATATCAGTTATCAGCGCTATTTATGCACAGTCGGATATAAAAGAGGCTGCCAGAGAGCTGAAACAGTGTGTGCAGGAAATTCTGTGATCAAGAAAAATGAAACGGTCAAATAGAGTTATAGAAGAAAGCCCTTATTACAAAAAAGATAAAAATCTGTTTTTATATAAGGGCTTTCTTTAGTGGTAAAACCGAGTTACTAGGTGCTGTTGGATCAGATTGTTCCGGTTACAGTCAGAGTGCTGGTTCCCGGAGTAACGATCCAGCTTCCGGTTGTCGGATCCTGTGTAAATGTAGCGGCAGGAACCGTGATCTGTCCTGGAACTGTGGAAAACAGACCCGTCGTTTCATCGTAAGTGTAATTTGTAGGTTCACTCCATGCGGTTCCATTGAAGGAAACAGACAGATTGGTCAGTTTCGGATCAAAGGTATCGGTTACGGTAAGTGCATCTGTGATGTCTGCAGCTGTATTTCCATTATTCTGGATCAGGAACGTGTAAGTTAAAGTTCCATTTTCTGTTACTGGAACGGGGCTGACAGATTTAGTAATAGACAGAATCGGTTCGCTGAGCGCTTCTACGGTTTCATCTACTGTAATGGGAGTGATGCCGCCACCAGTAATGGTAGCAGTATTGGTAATTTCGGATTCGGTCGCTACAGGAGCATATTCGTTCAGGGCGGCTTCATACACAATGGTTGTATTTCCGTTTGCAGGAACGCTGATTCCGGTAATGGTAAGTGGAGGTCCCGGAGTAACAGCCGGTGTCGGTTGCAGGATTCCGTTGATATAATATTTGATTGTGTCATTTACATACGTCAGTGGTGTCAGTGTCGTTGTGTTGAAGGTATAAGAACCAAGGTTATCTTCAATCGTAAGTCCATTGAATGCAGTATTTCCGGCATTTACAATACTGATGATATAAGTAATGCTATCATTCTGTCCGTAGTTGTCCTGTACAGCGGTCTTTGTGGCAGATAAAACTTCCAGGATTTCTCCAACGGCAATATTGGAATTGGCTACTGCGTTTCCGTAACGCAGCTGAGCCTGATTGGTAAAACGAGCCATATTATTTTCCTCTTTATTATAGAAATCATTTTGTTGATACAGTATAATATATGAAAATGTCAGAGATTCGGTGCTTGTGGTATCTACGGGATTTGGAAGAGACCATGTGATAAAAAAATGTACAGATTAGTGTGAAAATACTTTTTCATAGCTATTTGTGCTGCCAGCCAAATGCGGAATGGACATTAAAATGGAAACACTGATATAGTTTTAAATAGGATTCCGGGAATATGTATTGTGCAGCAGGAGGATGATATAGATGAAATGGATGATCGCATCTGATATTCATGGATCGGAATATTATTGCAGAAAATTGTTGGAAGCATACGAAAGAGAACAGGCGGATCGTTTATTGTTGTTGGGAGATATTTTATACCATGGCCCGCGAAATGATCTGCCAAAAGGTTATCAGCCGAAAAAAGTGATTGAGCTGTTGAACCGTTATAAACAGGATATTCTCTGTGTCCGTGGAAACTGTGATACAGAAGTGGATCAGATGGTACTGGAATTTCCAGTCCTGGCAGATTACTGTGTGGTAGCTGATGGAAAAAAACTGATCTACGCAACCCATGGACATCATTTTAACGAGCAGAATCTGCCACCGCTTCATAAAGGCGATATTTTGCTGTGCGGTCATACTCATGTGCCAAAATGTACAGCGCAGGAGGATTATATCTATATGAATCCTGGATCTGTATCCATTCCGAAAGAAGGAAGCTGGCATGGATATATGATTCTGGAAAATGGTATTTTTCTCTGGAAAGATCTTCAGGGTGTAGAAAAGATGAAGAGAGAGGCAGTATTGTGAAAGCGGAAGATGTAATAAAAGAAATGTGCTGAAACACATTGACAGAAAAAAACGGATATGATACTTTAATAAACAGAGAGAGGAAATGTTGATAGCAGAAGTTGTTTAGAGAGCACTAGAATCGTGTTTTGAAAAATGCTTTTGATGACAGGAAATATTTTTTATAATTGAAGAGATTTTTGTCAGAGAACTATAAATTTTTCTATTTTTGAATGATAAATAGAAAAATTTGTGGTTCTCTTTTTTAGCGAAAAATGGAAAGGAGTCTTATATGCTCGTAAAAGAAATCTTAAGTGCATTGATCATGATCTTTATTTTGATCATTCCGGGATTTTTCTTTGGAAAGAAACGGATCATTGATGAGCACCAAAGTCAGGGAATTTCTGCACTGGCGGTCAATCTGACCTGGCCTTGTCTGGTCATTGATGCCATGCAGCTCAAATTCAGTATGCAGACGCTGCGGGACAGCGCCTATATGATGGGAATCGCCCTGCTAGTTTTTGGCGCGATATTAGTGATCAGTTTTCCTCTGGCAAAGCTTTTGCGGCTTCCGAAGACCAAACAGTATGTTATGCTTTTTATGCTGCTCTTTGGAAATACTGGATTTATCGGTATCCCCGTGATCAAAGCGTTGTATGGTTCTGAAGCCGTATTTTACGCTGTAATCCTTGAGATGATCAATGACCTGCTGATGTTTACGATCGGTATTTTACTGATGCAGATGTCAGCTGGGAGTAAGTTAAAGATTCGTGCAAAAGATTTCTTAAGTCCGGGACTGATCGGCGTATTGATCGGACTGGCGCTGTTTCTGGCTGATTTCCAGCTGCCGTCTGTCCTTGGTGGAGCAGTGCAGATGATCGGAAATGCTACCACACCGCTGACCATGTTTCTGATCGGATATCAGCTTTCCGGGCTGCATTTGCGGGAAGTGTTGGGAGAGTGGCAGGTGTACCTGGTCAGTTTGTTAAAATTACTGCTGGTTCCTGTCATTACATTAATTTTTGTAAAGCTCTTTTCAGGGGAATTGTCCATGCTTGAGAAAGTATTGACTATCAGTTTCGCCATGCCTGCGGCATCAGCTACTGTTATTTTCAGCCAGCAGTATAAAGGAGAAGTTGAGTTTTCCACAAAGACGGTGCTGTTGTCTACATTGATCTCATTGGTCACAATACCGGTGTTTGCAATCTTATTAGGTGCTATGTAGAGTTCAAATGAAAACACGATTCATGTAAAGTGTTTTGGATATATATCTGTCGTTACTACTTTAATATTGAATTTTGTCAGGAGTGTGTTATGGAACATGAAAATAAAATGGGTTACGAACCGGTAAACCAATTAATACTAAAAATGTTATTGCCGCCATTATGTTCTATGTTTTTGCAGTATTCATATAATCTGGTCGACAGTATGTTTGTTGCAAAAATAAATGAACAGGCTTTAACGGCAGTCTCCCTCTCGTTCCCAATTACTACACTTATGCTTTCCTTATCCATTTGGGTGGGCGTAGGTATCAATGTACTGATAGCAGGTTATCTGGGAGAACGAAAGCAGAAAGAAGCAAATACGGTAACAACATTAGGACTGATGATATCGATTTTGTTAGGGGCTTGTGTAAATATTCTTGTGATGATATTTATGAAATCCTATTATGCTGCATTTACAACAGATCATCATATATTTGATTATGGCATTATTTATATGAGAGTATGCGCATTTATGCAAGTTCCTAATATGGTTCACATTGCAATTCAGAAGATGCTGCAGGCAACCGGAAATATGATTACACCGATGTGGTTTCAGATTGCCGGAGTTGTACTGAATTTTATTTTAGATCCATTACTGATTTTTGGAATAGGACCGTTTCCTGAGATGGGTATTGCAGGAGCTGCACTGGCAACAGTATTGGGATATACATTATCTATGGGAATTGCCCTTTTTATACTTTTATTTACTAAACAGAAAATCAGATTGGATTTTAAAAATTATCATTTTCAGTTGAAAATGGTAAGAGATATTTTCGGATGTGGTCTGCCATCATTTATTATGAATGCACTGGGTGCATTTATGGTAACATTTGTTAATGCTTTTCTGGTATTTTATTCTGATACGGCAGTGGCGTTTTTTGGGGCATATTTTAAGATTCAACAGCTGATTGTTATGACTGTCAATGGATTGATTCAGGGATGTTTGCCGATTATGCGTTTTAATTATAGTGCAAATAAAAAGGATCGGCTGAAGCAGACATATCTCAGCGGAAAAAGAATAGCTGTATGTATGATGGCTTTTGGAACAGTCCTGCTGCTGGCTTTTCCGGATCAGATATTGACGTTGTTTTCCGCATCGGAAGAAATGAAAAAGATAGGAATACCTGCAATACGTATTATGTCTGTGGGATTTATTTTCAGTGGGATTTCGATTATGACAGCTACATATGCACAGGCCACGAATAAACTGATAAAAAGTGTTGCGATTCAATTATTGAGACAGGCAGTGCTGCTATTGCCAGTTATGGGACTGTTAAATGCCGCATTGCATATTTCCGGTATATGGATTGCATTTCCGGTAACGGAAATAGCTGTTTGTGTGCTTGCGGTAATTCTTATTGATGGCAGAGCCAAGAAGACGAATTTTTAATTTAACCGGGAACGAGATGTTTCATGTAAAATTTTTGTACTTTTACTGTTACTGGAAATATTTTAAAAACAGGCTTTCATGCAAGTGTTGATAAGTATTCAGGGGACGGATCCGTCCGGTGGATACTTGTTCAAAACATAGCATGAAAGCCTGCTTTTATTATAAATGAAAGAACCGGTTGTATTATTGGTTATAAAGGAAGATGTATTTCTTTTTTGCCAATAACAATGAAGAATCACAGCCATATGGGACAATAAAAATGTCAGAAAACACTGTTTTCATCATAATTTATGAATGATCTCCCGCTTATAGTTCAGGAATGTGTCCGTCAGATAAAATTCTTCCGGTCTCGGCTTTTTCTCTTTGATGATGATCTCATCTTTGATCTCGCCGGGTGTTCCATTCAGGATATAGATGCGGTCGGATAATAAAATGGCCTCATCGATATCGTGAGTGATGAACAGAGTGGACAGGTCGATATGGGTCATTACGTCCAGATACCATTTGTGGATATTAGATTTTGTAATCGTATCCAGTGCGGAAAATGGTTCATCCAGTAGTGCTACGCCGTTTGATGAAAGGTAAGTACGCAGCAGAGCCGCCCGCTGGCGCATGCCGCCGGAAAGCTGGCTTGGATACTGATACTGTGTTCCTTCCAGACCGAATTCCGCAAAGAGAGGATCAGCTTTCTGCCGAGCTTCTTCTTTTTTTACACCTTTCAGGATCAGTGGGAGAGATACATTATCGATGATCTTCTTGTGAGGGAGCAGCAAGTCTTTTTGCAGCATATAGCTGATCCTGCCCGGCTGGGAAGTGATGTCTGTATCGTTGAGATACACATGTCCCTCCTCCGGCGTTACGAGACCGGAGAGGATGTGGAACAGTGTTGTCTTGCCGGAACCGCTCACACCCAGCAGGGAAACGAGTTCGCCCTTATGAAGTTCGATATTGATATC
This sequence comes from uncultured Roseburia sp., assembly GCA_905193415.1. Taxonomy (GTDB): domain Bacteria; phylum Bacillota; class Clostridia; order Lachnospirales; family Lachnospiraceae; genus Brotonthovivens. The sequence continues at coordinate 50,008 of CAJJOP010000009.1, read as the reverse complement.
CTGTATAATTGTTTTTGAACCATATCGTTTTGTGATGTGCTCTGCGCGTAATAATGCCATGGAAATCTGCCTCTTTTTATTCCGGAAGGTAATCGTTTGTAAATCCTTTACCGGTCAGATCAGTGTTAGTAAGCTTGTTGTCTGCCAGCCATTTGTAGAAAGCATTCCAACGCGCCGGATCGATGTATCCCCAACGGTCAACATCTGCTTTGTACTGGGTGGAAAGGTATTTCTGGGAAGCATATACCAGCTCTTCAGATCCCTGAAGAGAACCGGTGTTGTCGCCGGCGATCAGCATATCAGCTGCTTCCTGTGGATGCTCAATGGCATATTCATAGCCTTTTTTGGTTGCTTCAAGGAATGCTTTTGCCACATCTGGGTTTGCCTGCATGAAGGTGTTGTTTCCGATAATGATCGGTGTGTAGTAATCAAAGGTAGCATCGATGTCTTTGAAGAAGAAGAAATCGCAGTCAACTTTTTCAATATTTGCGTTGATACCGCCCCATCCGTAGAATACCCAGATGGCATCTGTCTGATGCGCCTGTAAAGCAGCCGGTTCATCCGTAATATCGTTCGGGATCTGTTTTATTTTGTCAAAATCTCCACCGTCTGCATTGACAACGGTTTTCAGAGTTGCAAGTTCTACCGGAGATTCCCAGGTAGAGTAAGTTTTTCCGGTTAATCCTGCCGGGCGGTCGATGCCTTCTCCTTTACGGGAAATGATTCCGGAAGTGTTATGCTGGAGGACTGCTGCTACGGCTGAGATGTCCAGCGGTTCGTCGGAATCAATGGACGGAGCAAATGTATCCTGAGCTTCAATAGCAAACTGTGCCTGGCCGGAGGAACACATGAGAGCAGCGCCATTTTCTGGTGGCTGTACGATCTGCACGTCCAGACCGGCATCTTTGTAATATCCAAGCTGCTGTGCCACATACAGTCCGGTGTAGTTGGTATTTGGCGTCCAGTCCAGACAGAATGTGATCTTGGTCAGACCATCTTTTGTTTTTTCCAGTTTGGCAGCATCTGTCTTTTCAGAAGCGGCAGAGCTGGAACTGTTGGTGTCAGAACCGGTAGAACCGCATGCGGTCAGACCGATTGCCAGTACTGCTGCTAAAGATGCAGCAAAAATTTTTTTCAGACAATTTTTTTTCATGATTCTTTCTCCTCTTTTTCCACACGGATCCATGGCATGGATATCCGGCGGATGATATTGACAGCCAGCATTAACAGAAGGCTGATGATAACGATAAAAATGATAACGGCAAACATCCGGTCAAAAGCGTACGCTTTTTTTACACGGGTCATATATACGCCAAGTCCGTTAAATCCGCCCAGCCATTCAGCAACCACAGCGCCGACTACAGCATAGGAAGCAGAGATCTTAAGCCCGGAAAAGAAATGATTCAGGGCGGCTGGGAATTTCAAATGCCGGAAGATCTGTACTTTGGAAGCACCCATGGAGCGCATGAGATTGACCGCATCACGATCCACGCTCTTATATCCGTCCAGCAGTCCTACTGCAATGGGAAAAAAGGTGGTAATGACGACCAGAGCAATCTTTGGTGCCATACCGAATCCCATCCATAGAACAAGAACTGGCGCGATGGCAATGGTTGGGATCGTCTGAGTGATGATCAGCAGTGGGTACAGTGCCCGGTCGATCATCAGAAAACGTTCCATTAAAGTGGCGATGACAAAAGCCAGTCCCACACCGATGCAGAGACCAAAAAATGCCTCCAGAAGCGTATATTTTGCATGCATCAGGATCAGTGGCATGTTGATAACGAGCGCTTTTGCCACATCTACCGGCGATGGAAGCATATAAGACGGAACCAGACCGGAGAGGCAGATCAGATACCATACAATAACGATGATGCACAGCGTCAGGATTGCCGGGATCTTACTGGTGATGTTTGGTAACTTTTTTGTCAATGGTCAGCACATCCCCTTCTGGTTTATAGGAAATCTTTACATAGGTATTCATAGCCGGGCAGCCTGCTTTTGCAGCGATGAGCTGGCAGTTTTTTACGATATCCATTAACTGGTCATAGTCGCCTTCAATAGAAGTTTCACATGGTCCTACATAATAGTTCAGACCTGTAGATCTGATGTAATCGATAACAGCATCTACGATACGGATCACTTCGTTCTCATCGGTTACAGTTGGCAGTACCTGAATAGCTACACTTGCGTTCATTGTTTTTCCTCCTGTGGTGTGTAATATTTGAATGATTAATAGTTGGATGGAAGCATTTATAAAACATTGAGGATATGCAGTAATTCTGAGAAGAATAGTCAGCGTACGCTGATCAGAATCTCATGCATCAGTTCTCATGTTAAAAAACAAATAAAAGCATCTGCCACTATCGGACAGATGCTTGAAAGTTTTTCACGAACACTCCCTACGATGGCATTATCCAACAGGTTAAAAGGGTCTGAGGTCTTACCTCACTCTCAGCTTCTCGCAGAAGCTCCCCTGGTTTTATAGAGATAAATCCTGAAGATTTATCATCTTGCAAAATACAAAATGCAGGATTTATTCTATATCAACAAATGGATTCTGTCAATGTTAAATCTGGTTGGTTCAGGAAAAAAACAGGATTCTGTTATGAAAGATTATTTTATCCTATGGGACGCAGAAAATATTTTTGTGTGTACAGACTGCTTTTTCACACTGTAACCGTCTGAAACTTTTTCCTGATTTTTTGTATAACGTATAAATAGGAAATTCCCGTAAAAGCAGATGCTGCAATCCATGCCGCCGGGTCAGCAAAGCAGGCAATCGGGAAACTGACCAGATGTATGGCAGCAATAGATACAATCAGACGGGCGACAAGTTCTGCAGTTCCGCCCATCATCGGGAGAAAACTGTATCCGCATCCCTGCATGGCATTTCGGAAAACATAGATTGTACATAAAGGCAGGTAAAATGATACACTGAGATGGCAATAAGTCTGTGCCCAGGGCAGCATGGCAGCAATCTCTGTCTCTCCGGAGAAGAACAGGTGCAGAGATGGCTTTAACAGGATGCACATGAGCAGCGCCACAGCGACGGAGTAGATAAAATCAACGATCAGCGCTGCTCTTACACCGGAACGAATCCGTTTCAGATCGCCGCAGCCATAATTTTGTCCACAGTAAGTAGCCATCGTCTGGCCCATAGCGACCATTCCCTGGACTATCACGTTTTGCAGTTTGCCTGTTGCAGTAAATGCAGCGACAGCACCGGAACCAAAGAGATTGATGGCTGCCTGCATGATCATCGTACCGGAAGCAGTAATGGCAAACTGAAAAGCCATAGGAATGCCCGCTGCCAGCTGGATCTTACTGTCCACAGCAGAAAGCTTCCACATGTCTCTGTCCGGTTTCAGATCCGGCGCTTTTTTCCATATATATATACCGCTAAGGATTGCAGATACTGCCAGAGATAGGTTGGTTGCCCATGCAGCTCCGGAAACGCCTAACTGGAATTGGACGATAAAGAGCAGATCCAGCACGATGTTCAGGCATGCGGAAAATACGAGAAAGAACAGCGGAATCTTGCTGTTGCCAACTGCGCGCAGATAAGCGGAAAACAGGTTATAAAAAATATTTGCCGTGATGCCGATGCTGATGATCATGATATAAACATATGCATCCTGGAAAATATTATCCGGCGTGTTCATCAGTTTCAGAAGAGGTTTCATGATCACGAGACAGAGCATTGTCAATATAATGGAAGAAAAAATGGACAGAAGGATACCGTTGGCTGCGCTGCGTTTTACGCCCTGTATATTCTGCCCTCCATATTTTTGCGAAATCAGGATAGAAAATCCGGCAGTGATTCCCTGAGCAAAACCGATGATCAGAAACATAATCGTACCGGTGGAACCGACAGCAGCCAATGCATCTGCCCCTACATAACGGCCGACGATAATCGTATCTACCATATTATAAAGTTGCTGAAAGATATTTCCGATGATAAGTGGAATCGTAAATTTTAGAATGACTGGCAGGATCTTTCCTTTTGTCATATCCAACTGCATGGCTTCTCTCCTTTCCTTTTTCGCGGGTTTTTGTGAGTGTGATCATAATCTTTCTTTATTATAATACCGGAGTGTGGATCCCGGAAAATCAGATATTTGTATGATAACGGTAGCATAGATGCTGGAAGGTGTCAAAGGCTTTTTACTGTGCATGGGTAAGTTTAATTATATTTGGAAAACCACATTTTATGTGACATACAGAGGTGGATATTTTTCGAAAATACAGGAGTAAAGTCTTGGGGATTTTCTATGGCATATTCGGAGAGGATAGGGTATGATACAGTTATAGAAAATAGAGTACTCTGGCAAAACATATTTTCGACAGGCACAAACAGATTGGTGTAACAGTTGTGCTGCAAAATGAACAGAGGGAGAATGGAGAGTAATGATGAAGATAACAGTTTTAGCTGAAAATACAGCATGCAAAAATATTGGATGCGCACATGGATTAAGTCTGTATATTGAGACTGCAAAACATAAGATTTTGTTTGATGCCGGTCCGAAAGGAGAATTGCTTCTGGAAAATGCAAAACACCTGGGAATAGATCTGACAGATGTGGATATTGCAATATTGTCCCACGGACATTATGATCATGCAGGCGGTTTGAAAGATTTCCTCAATTATAATAAGAAAGCAAAATTATATATGCAAAAACATGCGCCGGAAGGACATTTTGCTTATGAAAACATAGGGTTTGTATATATTGGAGTAGACCCATATATTATGGAGCATTATGCAGACCGTATCATCTATAGCGAAGATGTGTTGCAGATTGATGAGGAGCTGTTGTTGTTTTCAGATATTAAAACAGCAGATTTTTGTTCCGGTTCCAACGGCAGTCTGCAGGAGGGAACAGAAGTAGAACATCAGCCGGATCGTTTTCTTCATGAACAGAATCTGATTGTTCAAGAAGGGGATCATGCATATCTTATTGCAGGCTGCGCGCATAGAGGGGTAATTAATATTCTGCGTCGGGCGGAAGAACTGATCGGTACAGCCCCGGATGCTATGTTCAGCGGATTTCATCTGACCAATCCGGGAAAGAAGACAGATGAGCCGCAGGAGATGGTAGAAGCTGTAGGCAGGGAACTGAAAAAATATTCGACGCATTACTATACCGGACACTGTACCGGAAAAGGTCCATATGGAATTTTAAAAGAAATGCTTGGAGATCAGGTGGAGTATATGTCAGGTGGAGCGGAGTTTTTGCTTATGGAATAATTCATTAAAAATTATTTTGGACATGTATTATAATGAAAATGGTTTAACAGCCTGTAAAAACAGCATATCAGAATAAATGAAATATAAAAGGATGATTAAAAGGAGTATAACAGATGGGGTATGTATTTATCAGTTACAGTTCAATGAATCAGAAAGAAGCAGATACTATAAAAGATTATCTGAAAAAACAGCATATAAATACTTGGATGGCTCCTGAAAATATTCCTGCCGGAAGCCGATATGCACAGGTCATTAATAAAGCGTTGAAAGAATGTGCCTGTGTGGTGCTTCTTCTTACAGATGAGGCGCAGAATTCTATCTGGGTGGATAAGGAAATTGAACGGGCATTGAATTATCGAAAGACGGTAATTCCGATTCAGATAGGAGAACTGGAACTGAATGATTCATTTGAATTTTATATCAGTACGAATCAGGTCATAACTGTTCAGAAAGTGGAGGAAGATTCTGATGAGATGGAAAAAGTGCTGAGCAGTGTACAAAAATGTGTGGAGAAAGCATACGGTTCCATCAATCCATGGAACGAGATTTCTCTGATTGGAATCGGTGGATGTGGCTGTCATACAGTTGGACGGCTGGTGGAGAGCTATTTTGATCGTGATACATGTGTTGAGAATTATCTGAAAGATACATTCATCGCTGACAATTCCAGGGAAGATCTGCTGGCGTGCCATATCGCAGAAGAACGGAAACTTTTTGTGGATAGCGATATGAAGGTGGAAACCATTTGTCATTGGATTCTGGAACATGTTCATACAAGAAAAGTAATTATCCTGTGCGGATTGGGAGGTCAGACAGGCAGCAGATATGCAGATCTGTTTGCAGAAGCAGCAAAACGTGCAGGCAAATTTACAATTGTTGCGGCATATATGCCATTTATGTTTGAAAACAGAAAACGGGAAAACACATTTTATAAGTTTAATGAGATTAAGATGAATGTGGATGTGGACTGTTTTACATATTATGACAACGATTCTTTGATGAAATATATATTGAAAAACAGTTCCATGCAGGAGTTGTACCGTACAGGAGATCAGATCCTGTTTCAGGGAATCCGTGAGTTGTGTGAGAAACCGGAAGAGGAGATTCGATATAAAAGATACCGGATCAGGAGTAGAAAATGTTCTGCAGATACGGCGGAAGTGGAAGAAAGTTCTGTGATTGAGCTGGATGCATTTGGTCGTATAAAAATCGAACTGGAAGAGATGTAGGAATGGTTGCAGATATTTCGATAACCATAAATAATAATCTAGTTTCCATTGCTTTTCAGTTAGTGGAGAAAATAGATATAAAATGTAATTTTATACGTATATTCACTTCGGCACATTAGATGGTGGCATATATAGTTTATAATGATGTGTTTTGGGTCATTATGATGATAAAGAATGTTATAAATATGTTATTTATGAAAGAGAGAAAAACGGATGTTTTTTATGATGGGAATTACCCAGGGAAGAAAAGATTTTGATTTCAGCCAGACAGAGATTTGTGGCGTCTGCGGACGCTATGGCAGATATCAGGTGTTTATGACATATATGGTATTGTCCTTGTTTTTCATTCCCTGTTTTAAATGGAACAAGCATTACTATGTGCAGACAAGCTGCTGCAACACCGTATATGAATTAAATCCGGAGATCGGCAAACGTATTGCCAGAGGCGAAGACGTGGAGATTTTGCCGGAGCATCTGAGCAGAGTGGGAAATGTGGGCGGCAACGGATATGGAGGCCATGGTTATTCTGCTTACAAGCGATGTGCGAATTGCGGATTTGAGACGACGGAGGATTTTGAGTATTGTCCGAAGTGCGGGAGACGGCTGTAGAATGGAGATTAACATGGCAAAGAAACAGAAAACTATTAGAACATGTTTTGGAAACGCAATTGCAGGAGTTGTAGGATTAGAGAAAACTGGAATTTGCAGGTATTGTAGTTATGAAGGAAGGTACCTGTATGTACCGGAAAATTTTATAAAAATAAAATTTTAGAATATTGTATTATTTAACCAGTGGTTGCAACACAACGATTCTAAAATATGTCATCATATCAGATACAGTAATTTTATCGAATCTGTCTGAAACAATCTTAGTATCTAAGCAGAATTAGTGGTACGGATTTTGTTTTTCAAAAAGGAGGTACGATATGGAACGACCGCATTTTGATATTGTTGCCAGCGGAGCACGGATGAAGATGATCCGTCAGCAGAGAAATATCTCTGTGAAACAGGTCATGGAGTACATGGGCTTTGAGTCAACACAGGCCGTGTACAAATGGGAAGCCGGTAAGTGCTACCCGCAGGCCGACAATCTGATTGCGCTGGCAATCTTATATAGGGTAAGCCCGATGGAGCTTTTGGTGGAAGAGGACGTTGCGTCCTCTTCTTGTTGGTTGTGGGTAAGGATAGTTATCTGGAACGTTGCGAATAAGGGGATAAAAAAATGATGGTGGAACAATATGTCGATGTGATATAATGAGCGCAAGAGAGTCAACATACTCGTATGATTGACGAACGGCGAATGTTGATCATAAGCCGATTTTGCTTATGATATAATAAAATAAACAATTTGACGTGTATATTCGGATTTTTTGGAAGAGAATGAAAAGTGGATAAACTTTAGAAATAAAACAGAAAACTTAAAGTCATTTAAGACTTTTTAAGCATGAGGGGACCGTATGGATGATTTCAAAAAACTCACAGAGCAACTTTTGAAAATATATATTAACGCTGAATCAGTAAATGATTTAGGTATAGAGAATTATTTTGATGAAAATATCAGTCTGATTGGAACTGGGAAACACGAGATTTTCAGGAACCTGCATGAGTTTTTAGAATCATTTGAATTTGATGTAAAACGAAGAGGTAAAATCAGAATTGAAGTACAAAATTTACATCAGGAAGAAGAGCGGCTTGATGATGACCATGTTCTTGCACATGGAACAGTAGACTTTACCGGGCTGTTTAAAGATGGTTCAGTATGTTTTAAAATGGCGACAAGATTTACGATCATCTATAAGTGGGCGAATGGAAAATGGCTGATTCAGCATCTGCATCAGTCAATACCGGATTTTGAGCAGATGGACGGTGAAGAGTTCCCTGTTACATTGGGAAAGCAGGTGAAGAAAACTCGACAGGCGTTTCATGCATTAGGTACTGCCTATTATCATATCTCAAGGCTGAACTTAAAAACAAAGAAGATCGAACTTGTCAAAAGATCTCGAAAAAAGGATATGGATATTAAAGAGAATACTGCAAATTGGGATCCTCAGTTCGAGGTTATCAAAGGTATTATAGCAGAACCGTTTGTACAGAAGTATATAGATTTTTTTGATATACAAACCATGGCGGCACGGATTCATAATAAAGAATCTATGTCTTCTGAATTCAAAAAGAAGAATGGATCATGGTTTCTTTCCATGGTTGTTCCTCAGAGCTATGATAAAAATGGAAATGTTACATCCGTACTGATTGCAAATCGAGATGTGACAGATGAAAAACTGCGGGAATTAAAACAAGAGGAGGAATTGCGGGAAGCCAAATTAAAAGCAGATTGTGCAAATAAAGCAAAATCGTCATTCCTGTTCAATATGTCCCATGACATCAGGACTCCTATGAATGCAATCATTGGTTATGCAGATCTGGCGTCCAGACATTTGATAGAAACAGAAAAACTCAGCAGATACCTTGAAAAAATTCAAATATGCGGAAAAGAACTTTTGTCGTTGCTTGGTAATGTTCTGGATCTTGCAAGAATTGAAAATAATAAGGTCGAAATGGAATATGTTGTTTCAGATGTCCATGAGAACTTTGAAAATTGTGTCACTATGTTCCAACAACAGGCAGAAAGTAAAAATCAGACGCTCTCTCTGACGGAACAGATTATGTATCCGTATGTATATATGGATGCACCGCACCTGTCAGAAGTCTGTTTCAATATTATAAGTAATGCGATAAAGTATACAAATACAGGAGGTGCAATATCCTGTAGAGTGGTACAGAAACCCTGTGAAAAAGAAGACTGGTGCAATATGATCATTACCATTACCGATAATGGAATTGGTATGTCTGAAGAATTCCAAAAGCATATTTTTGATGCTTTTGAAAGAGAACGTAATTCTACAGCCAGTCATATTGAGGGCAGCGGAATCGGAATGGGCATTACAAAAAAGCTTGTAGAGCTTATGGATGGCACGATAGAAGTGAAAAGTAAGCAGGGCGAGGGTTCCTCATTTACAGTGACTGTTCCTTGCAGAAAAGCGTCAAAAGAAGATACGCTGGCGAAGAGAAACAGTAGTCTGAGCAATAAAAATTGCTTGAATGGTGTTCGGGTTTTATTAGTTGAAGATAATGAAATCAATACAGAAATTGCAAGAGAACTATTGACGGAAGAAGGATGTATTGTTGAGACTGCAGATGATGGTGTTGCATGCATTGACATGATTGAAAAGGCTGATGCTGATTATTACAAGATGATCCTTATGGATATTCAGATGCCTGTTATGAATGGATATGATGCCACATTAGCCATCCGAAAGATAAAGGATATGAAAAAAGCCAGGATTCCAATTATTGCGATGACTGCCAATGTCTTTGCAGAAGATATACAAAAAGTTCTTTCTGTTGGAATGAATGATCATGTTGCAAAGCCTGTAGATATGAACATTCTCGTGCCAACAATGATGAAATATTTATAATAGACAGCCTTAATGAAAAATATACAATATATACAAAGAAAAGATTCATCGGCAAATCAGTCGAAAGGCTGAGACGCAAAGCGATAGGGTCTGTAAAATGACAGTCAGTTGCGACGTTTAAGATGCATTGTCTGAAAAGGCAGTGCATTTTTTTCTTTAGATTTGTGCTGCGTAATAACCTGTTAATTTGTGGAGAAAAGAAAAATGAATAAAAGTAAAAAAAATCAGAAATACAGACAAAGGAACAGAAAATCATCCGTGTACCTATGCAGTAACAAAGAAAGAACTGAAAGCTAGTGGAGTGAAAGAAGAAAAGCAAGCAAGTGAATTGGAAGAAATTGGCTGTGTCGTTTTGGAACTTGGATACTTTATTGACTTTTGGGAAAAAGGATTGCAGGATCCCTTGAGCGTATCACTGTCACTGACAAGAGAAGAACAAGAAGAGGAACGGGTTGATATTTCAATGAATGAGATGTTGGAGGAATATGTATGCTCAAAGGATTAGACACATTTCGGAAGTACTTTGCAGATTATGATGAATAGTATGTTTTAATAGGTGGTGCAGCCTGTGATATTCTGTTTGAAAGCAATGAAGTAAATTTCAGAGCTACAAGAGATCTGGATATGATTTTGATTGTTGAAGCATTAACTCCGGAGTTTGGCGAGAAATTTTGGGAGTTGTGACACAAATCAGTTGGAACACAAATTACTTTTAAAAGACTGATGGAGAGACAGTATAAAATTGCATATGAACATATTAAATGAGAAAAATAATGATAAGAATTATGTGAAAGCGAGGAGATAAATATGTTAAAGAATACATCTGAATATCTTTCCGTTATTGAAAATATTAAGAGTGAAATTACTGCGGCACAATATCGTGCGGCAGTTCATGTGAATGCAGATATGTTGCTTCTTTACTATGATATTGGCTGCGTGATTAATGAGCATAAATCATGGGGAAACAAATTTATTGATAACCTTGCAGCAGATATTCGAATCGCTTTTCCAGAAAGCAAAGGATATTCTGTTCGCAATTTGAAGTATATGGCAAAATTCTCAGAGACTTATCCAGACAGAGAATTTGTGCAACAGGTTGTTGCACAAATTCCATGGGGTCACAATATTGTTCTTCTGGATAAAATTACGGATATGGATGAACGCAAATGGTATATCAAAAAGTCAGCAGAAAATGGCTGGTCTCGAAATGTTCTTGTCCATCAGATAGAAAGTAACTTGTATCAGCGGCAGGTTCTGGCGGATAAAGTTACAAATTTTGAAAATCGTTTACCGTCTTCGCAAAGTGAGCTGGCAATACAGACTATGAAGGACCCGTATGTTTTTGATTTTATTCCTTTTCGGGAGGATATGCTCGAGTGGGATATTGAGCAGGTATTGGTTCGGGATGTTACAAAGCTTCTTTTAGAGCTTGGAACAGGATTTGCATTTCTGGGCAATCAGTATCATTTGAATGTAGGTGGCGATGATTTTTACGTTGATTTGCTGTTCTATAACCTGAACTTACGCTGTTATGTGGTTATCGAACTAAAAACCGGTGATTTTAAGCCGGAATATGCGGGTCAGCTAAATTTTTATCTGTCAGCCGTGGACGGTATTTTGAAGAAAGAGCAGGATAATCCGTCTATTGGTTTACTTTTATGCAAAAGCAAGAACAAAGTGGTCGCAGAATATTCGCTCAAGGATATTTCAAAGCCAATTGGTGTAAGTGAATATAAAATAACCAGTAGTCTGCCTGATGATTTGGAAAAGCAGTTGCCATCTGTTGAGGATATTCAGAAACGGATTAAGTAAATCTGGGTTCAAAATTGAAAGAAGAATGCACAAGTAAGCACTGTTCTAATCAAAAGTGAAATGTCAGAAGATGCGGAATTACAGTATATCGTTGCTTAATTGCCTATAAATAGGGGGACGTGATGTGTTATACAGTTGATTTATAACATACTTTTCACCTTTTGCTGACGATATTATGCGAAAATAAACTAGGTTATGCCAGAAAGCAAAAAATTACAAAGGCTTACAAAGCCCGAAAAACCAAGAAAAACTAAGAAATGCGAGGTTATGCAACTATGATAAAAGTGCTCTTTATTTGTCACGGCACTCCAGTTTTATAATAATGCATACCTTCGCAGACTGGGGCAGAGTACGGCATAATATGGCGGAAAGCCTTGGAATTACTACGATTTAGACTACTAAGGCTTATGGCTGGAAGTGGGATAAAGGCAAAGGTGTTGGGAGGATTCCTTAGTAGTAAGGGACTACTTAGAGGATAAATATGAATGATAAAAGCCGCAATCGTTAGTAGAAAACTACTGGGAGTGTGGCTTTAATTAAATATTCCAGTTGTTCAGAGCCTGCATTCTAATTGGAAATGATCCAGCATTCTGGTTGGCATTGAGCCACCTTGATTTGGGTTAGGAGACATTTATGAGAACATATGTATTTGTCAAGCCCGTGCTGCATATGTGGTACGATAGCAGGTTTTACAAGATACGCCTGTTTTCATAGTTGATGTAAAACAGGTGTACATGGAGTGGTTCATTTTGCATTGGAATATTAAACATACAAAGAACAAATGTTCGAAAAATATTGACTTTTTGTAATGCAAAAAGTATAATTGCCATTATAGGAGGTATTAAAATTGAAAAGAATGGGAAGACCCAAGGGAGATAATAATAAGGAACATGGATATACTATTAGAATGGATGAAATGACATTGAGACGATTAGAATTGTATTGCAAAAAAATGGGGGTGCTAAAATCGCAGGCTATTAGAGATGCTATAAATGCATTGCCAGTTCCAAATGATAATAAATCTGATAAAAGGGAAGGAAAATGAAAAATGGATAAAGTATATATTTTGTATGAAGAACGAGAATCTAGTCAGCTCTGTGGAATAAGAGGCGTTTGGGCAACATGGGAAAAGGCAGTTGATCAAATGCGATTATTAATTCAAAAAAATGAATTATATTCAGAAATCAGTGAAATAAATTATGAAGAAGGATATTCTGAAAGCGACCCATTATACTCAGAAGAGACATATTCCAATTATTATATAAAGCAAGTGGAAAAGAAATAGTGAAAATAAGCAGTTCATTTAACCATGAACTGCTCATTTTGTTAGTCTAAATATTTTTTCAAATATTTATTAAAGTGATCTACTAAAACTTGTCCATTTGCACCAGGTCTCCACATAAAATAATTTTTATCATATTCAGCGAACCAATAAGCCATTTCGCGATTCCGCTTGGGATCTCTGGTAATGTCGCCTTCTAGTACAACCCAAAAGGGAAGGACAGACAAATCTGTGATTTTGCTTTTTTCACGATAAACCCTCATTAATCCAGGGGTAAATAATTTACACATACGTTCATGAACATTACCACGTCCATCACTAGGTTTTCCCCCTTCAACCCAACCATCTTGTCGTTTGATTTCGCCAAAGATGGTTTTTCCAGTTCTAGTATTTGTGATTGAAAAATCAGGAGAAACACCCCAACCACGTTGCCGAGCTTTGGCCATGGTTTCTTCGTCTGGATTGTATATTTGAGATAAGGTTTCTTCAGATAAAATTACATTTTCATATAGATGTTTGAAATCTTTAGGATGATTAGATATCACATATTCTGTACCTTCAAATGCCTTTTCAAATACTGAAATAAGATTTCTTTCTGCAGTTCCTGCTTTCCCTCCAGGACCAGATTCAGATTGCCAGTTGCCACGTCCTTCTAAATGCTTTTTTGCCATAAATTACACCTCACATGCCTTTAAATAGTTCTTCAAGCGATAGCTCAAAACCATCCGCTATTTTTTTGATATTTTTTATAGATATATTTCGTTTTCCGGCTTCGACAGAAGCATAATAAGTTCTATCCATATCAATTTTAAGAGCAAATTTTTCTTGACTAAGCCCTTGCTGCTGTCGAAGCCCTTTGATTCGGTTTGCAAAATCATTTATGACCATGTAATCACCTCATTTCTACATTGTATTGCTGTGCTGTATATAAAACAACGGATTATGAGTCACAAAAATATTGACTTTAAGGCGGGTTTCGATTATCCTATAGTTATGTTTTAGAAGAAAGGATGATATAAATGCTTCAAGAAAAGAAGGAAGATATAACGGCATATTCAATATATAATGTTGAACAGAAGAAACGAACAAAGATAAATCCGTTGGAGGAGATTTATCCCAAATTGCCTGAAAAGAAATATCAAGTTATTTATGCAGATCCACCTTGGGATTATGGTGGAAAAATGCAATATGATAAAACAACGATAAAAGATGAGAACGTAGGGTTTGAAAAGAAAATATTTCTTAGTTCAGCGTCTTTTAAATATCCTACAGTAAAACTTAAACAATTAAAAGAACTAGATGTAAAATCTATTGCTGACGATGATTGTATTCTGTTTATGTGGACAACTGGACCACAGATGGCGAATTCAATAGAGTTGGGTAAAGCGTGGGGATTTGAATACAAGACTGTTGCGTTTGTATGGGATAAAATGGTGCATAATCCGGGAAGATATACATTAAGTCAAACCGAATTTGTACTTGCTTTCAAAAAGGGAAAGTTTCCACAGCCAAGAGGTGCAAGAAATGTACGTCAGATGGTGGCTATACATAGGGGAGAACATAGTGTCAAGCCTGTTGATGTTATTGAAGGTATAACAAAAATGTTTCCTTTGCAGGATAAAATTGAACTTTTTGCACGTAATAATTATGTAGGATGGGATAATTGGGGACTTGAAATACCTGATGAAAAAATAGAGATAAAGGCAGCTGGTGAGCTTGACAGAGAATTGAGAGGAAAAAAGAATCTGGATGGAGAACAACAGGTTTTGAAATTTGACTAAGAGTAAATATTGTAGCAAGATATAATTTGGAATAGTAATTTATTAGTGGTTGGAGGGGGTATCCAAATCTCTACAATCTTTCTGCCTGAAGACCGATGGGCCCCTTCGTGCGAATTTTCGCAGAATTAAACAGGGGGGATACCCACAGAATCCATATTATATGAAAATCTCCGCAGATTACCGCTTTTTTAACCGATTTTGTTTTGCCGGATAATACCAAAATACGCATAAAAACCATGTGTAAAACGATAGAAAAAGCACAGTTTTTATGCATATTTTCTGACAGAAATATAATCAGAAATGTCTTGCTATTCTGTGCCGTCAGAGTGATATATGTACTACCGAAAAAAGAAAGGCAGGTACATATTATGAGAAACGAAATCAGATTTACACTGGAATCAAAGCAAAGACCAAAATTGGCGCAGGAGATTGGCAAAATACTCGAAACAGCACCGCATTATGAGCGAGTGCCAAGCTGTGCATACGATATTGCAGGATACCGACTTGACAAAGAGGGTGTACTGCATATCCCGGATGGAGTAGAGGCGGAAAGGGTGGAAAACTTAATCAGACAGTTACGGGAGTGTGGCTTTCAAGATGATGCGGAATTTACTGAAGAAGTGCCAATGCAGCAGGAAAAGCTTACAATAGCAGTTCCAAGAGAAATCTTTACGGATACGGCATTGGAAAATTTACAGAAGATCATAGCAAATAAGCAGATACTCTTCCAACCGGCATTTCAGACGGACAGCACCGAGGTTGAAATCACAGAGGAGAAAATTAACTTTGCATGGTTTCCATATACGGAAGATGGGGATGAGATAGCAGCTTATACGCAATTTATCACAAGGCTGTGTGATATGGCAAAAGATGCAAAACGAGTATCATCAAAGCCGACTGAAACAGACAATGGCAAATATGCTTTCCGATGTTTCCTGCTCAGGCTTGGATTTATCGGAAACGAATATAAAACAGCAAGGAAGATTCTTCTCAGAAATCTGACTGGAAATTCAGCATTCAAAAATGGAAAATAAAAATAAGGGTATTGACTCAGGCAGCAGTCAATACCCTTATTTTTATATGCTTATTTTTTAATAGTAATTTGCACATTCATATTGGAAACATCATGTAGGGTGTTCTGTTCTTTGCAACGTTGAGCCTCCGATTTGATAAGGTTTTCAACAGCTTTTTGGCCGAAAGAATCAAGGGAAAGATATAATTTCATAAGATCAGTGTAAACCGATTCCAATTCCCAGCGACCAAGCTGTTCTATATCATCATCTGATAACTTGGCTGATGATGCATCATTGGATTTCCCAAGTATATAATCAGTACGCACATCGAATAAATCTGAAAGCCTAATAAGTGTTTTAAAATCAGGGGTACGTTTCCCGGTCTCCCACATTGCAACAGTTCCTTTTGATACGCCAAGGGTTTCTGCTAAAGAAACCTGTGTATAACCATGCTCTTTTCGAAGCAATCTCAAACGTTCATCAAACATAAATACACCTCCTATGTGAGAATAATATCACATAGTGTTAGAAAATACAAGAGATTCTACATATTTATAAATATATATATTGACGAAACTAACAAAGCGTGATATAAATGAAATATAAAATCTCACATATAGTGAGAATAAAACGGCGGATGTCATACAATATGTTTCCCGCAAATCATGGGACAACTGGATTTTATACAGAAAGAGGGTGATTGAGATTAAGAACAGAGAGCGCCAGAGGGCAAATCGCAGGTTGAAGAATAAGGAAGAACTCCTTGACAGAAAAAATAGTTTAGGGGTTAAGGATTTGACTGCATATAATGCCGTAAAACAAATAGCAACCAATGGAAAAGCATCAATAGCATGGAAGTAGACCACCGGGAAACTGGTGGTATTTTATTACAAAAAGAAAGGGGCAATATTCTATGGAAAAGACAACTATGAGTGTGCAGGAGTTATCTGCACAGATGGGAATCAGTCTGCCAAAGGCATACGAACTGGTAAAGACACCGGGATTCCCGACAATACGAATCGGAGCAAGAATTCTGATTCCGATTGAAGCCTATAAAGAATGGCTTGTAAGAACATCTATTAACCATTAAACAGGATTGTAGAAAAGGAGGAGGTGAGCAGGATGGGAGATATGACAGTGGATGAATTAAAGGATAAAAAGCTGTGGTTTTTATGGTCAGCCAAACCCGGCAGGAATGGGAAAGTTACCAAAGTTCCATTCGCAGCAAACGGAGGAGCAACCGGAACAGATGACGCGCATAAAGGATCATGGGTATCTTTTGATGATGCAGAATCAGCCAGAAATCAGTTTCAGGCATCGGGGCTTGGCTTGAAGATTCCGAAAGGCTTCTTCTTATTAGATATAGACCATAAGGATATTTCAGATCCATTTGCACAGCTTATGTTATCTCGGTTTTCTTCCTATGCAGAAGTATCTCCAAGTGGCAAAGGGATTCATATTATTGGTCAGTGTGATATTACAAAACTTCCGGTACATTTTGATGACAGAAGGAAGAGACTTGTGCTGGACAGTGAATATTATCAGAAACGCTCTGATATTGGATTGGAACTTTATATCGGTGATATTACAAACCGATATGGCACTTTTACAGGAAATACGATTAACAGTCTGCCGATAGCTGACTGTACACAGGCGGTTCTTACCACATTGGATAAGGAAATGAGGAAAAAGCCGAAAGCGAAGTACAGTGCAAAGCGTGATGGTGATAGGGCCGTATTTGATATTGTCTGTGATCTTCGTAAGCAGAAGAACGGAGATAAGTTCATCCGGCTTTATGATAAAGGTGATTTCAGTGAATATGGTTCCCAGTCTGAGGCGGATGCTGCCCTTTGTGCTTTGATAGCATTTAGAACAGGAGCAGACCCGGATGCGATTGATGAAGTGTTTCGCAGCTCTGCTTTATACCGAAGCAAATGGGAAAGGGACGATTACAGGGAAAACACAATCAATGCAGGAATTTCAGCCTGTAATGGTGTGTTTCACAGGTCAAAAATGGAACATCCTGATTTCATAAAGTTTAATGAACAGACAGGAGAACCATATGTGAGTGTACCGCTTCTTGCAAAATATGTAAGAGAACATCTGCAATATATTTTAGTCCGGGACAATGGTAAACAGGGACTTTTGAAATATGTATATGAAGGTGGATGTTACAGGCTTTATGCAGATAATATGCTGCTTGGAATCATAAAAAAGTATATTGCTGATTATGACGAGGAACTTGTAAAGATGAGTAAGGTTAATGAGGTGCTTTTGCATATTACCACAGACCTTACATATGTAAGTCAGGATTCGCTGAATGCAGATGAGGATATCATCAATTTTCAGAATGGAATTTTGAAGATTACTGCAACTGATACAGAACTGATACCACATTCAGCAGATATACTTTCCACTATACAACTTCCTTGTGAATGGTCAGACGAGGATATTGATACACCTGTATTTGATTCTTATATGGACACGCTTACTAACGGAGATGAGATGGTAAAGCAGTTACTGATGGAATTTATTGGTGTCTGTATTTCCAATGTGAAAGGCTGGCGGATGAAAAAAGCATTATTTCTTGTAGGGCAGGGAGATACAGGAAAATCACAGCTTAAAAGCCTTGTGGAGCGTCTGCTTGGCAGGGGCAACTTTATAGGCATTGATCTGAAAGAAATTGAATCCCGGTTTGGAACAGGGGCAGTGTATGGGACAAGGCTTGCAGGAAGTTCGGATATGAGTTTTTTGTCTGTTGATGAATTGAAAACATTCAAGAAAATGACAGGCGGGGACAGCCTTTTTGCAGAATTTAAAGGACAGCAGGCTTTTGAATTTACATTTAATGGATTGCTGTGGTTTTGTATGAACCGACTGCCGAAGTTCGGAGGAGATGACGGCAAATGGGTATATGACCGCATCATGGTGGTGGATTGCCCGAATGTGATACCGAAAGAACAGCAGGACAAGCAGCTTTTAGAAAAAATGTTTGCAGAGCGCAGAGGCATTGTGAAAAAAGCTGTGAAAGCGTTGCAGACTGTTATAGCAAATGGATATCGATTTACAGAGCCGGATAGCATTGCAGAGGCAAGAAGAGATTACCAGAGTGCAAACAGTACAGTGATTTCTTTTTATGAAGAATGTATGTGTCCTTGGGAGAATGGCAAGATTGTCAGACATTGTACCACAGGAAGAATATACAAGGTATATCAGGCTTGGTGCAGGGAGAACAATCATGGTTATGCCAGAACTGCAAAAGAGTTCAGAGAACAGCTTGCAGGATATCTTGGTGGTACGTTTGCTGATGTGACAACAAGGCAGAAGGGTAATACCTATTACAAAGATTTCACGATAACAGAGGAAGCCAAGGAACTTTATGCCAAGGAATATGGATATGAGGAAACAGAGTTCCTTGCCGGGTAGCAGAGGTAGCAGTACGGGTAGCAGTGATTTTAAAGACTGCTACCTATGAAAAGTCAGTAAACACAAGGCTTTGAGTATATTGGTAGCAATGGGTAGCAGAGCTTTTAACTTCTTAGCTGAAAAATAAAAAGTTTAATGCAGAAATAAAACGGCATATAAAAAGAGTAATTGTGATTATAAAACCGTGAGAACTGCTACCTTCTGCTACCGAATAGCCGGAAACCCTTGGTAAACAAGGGATAAGCCGGGTAGCAGTTACAAGAATTGCTGCTACCTGTACTGCTACCTCGGAAGATAGAACTGCTACCCACAGATAAAAGGAAGGAGAGAAGAAGATGACATACAGAATATTTTATGGAATTGATTTCAAGTTGACAGATTCTGATAAGAAGATGTTTTCAAGAGAGGGATATGAATGCAAGGATTTATTGCAGGGAAGGGCAGGATTGCCTGTGGTGGTATCTCAGAAGCAGGATAAGAATTTTCCAATATGGAAAGTGCAGTATGGATTTTCGTGTCTGGTGTTCCCTACTTATGAAGATGCAATGGATTTCTGCAGAGACAGATTTACAAGATTAGATGGAAAGGCGGTGTAGTGGATGCAGATGATAAGATACCATCCTCTGATTGATGGAGATACAGATGGACTGGAAAAGGTACCGATGTTTTTATCAATAGACAAGGAAACAGTACGGCAGAACAGTAGAATGTACCTGTCGGAGATTATTTCCAATTATTACAGGCTTTATTCAAAAGAGCCGATGAGCCAGAATGCTACTGACAGCATAGAAATTCACTGTCCTTTGTGCGGTGCGGTATTAAGGCAGATGGCTCAAAACCATGATGCAAATAAACTTGGTCTGTACACCTGTGACAGGTGCAGACAATAGAAAGAAGGAGGATTTTACTATGGTATTTCCATTAACAAAACTGAATAAGGAAGGAACATTGTTGAATGCGTCCCATTCCTATTATACTGAAGAATATGCACAGAGAATGTGCAGCTTGTATTTGACGGATGAACTGAGCCGGGATGAAACTGGAAAGATAAAGAAAACGTACAGACTTCATGCGAGCAACGATCATACAGAGGAAATGGCATTTGCGTATGAAATTCATTGCCCGAAGTGTGGCAATCATTTGAAACAGATTGGAAGACAGCTGACATTAAATACACTTGGACTTTATAAATGTCCTGTGTGTGATAGAAATTAAGGAGGAGAAAAGCATGATTAGCAATACACAGATTACGGCACAGCCAGAATATGATATTCAGTTCTGGAATGCGATGAGAAACAAAGAGGCGAGAGAGGATATTCTTGCAAAGGGTAGGGATATTAGTACAGGAACTTACAGTATGCCGACTGTTGCAGCCGGAAAGGTTATGAATGAAATTGAAAAGGAATCTGATTTCAGAAAGATAGCGACAGTTATTCGTGCATATAAAAATGGTTATAGAATCTTTGCGAAGGATTGTAAGGATAAAGCGGAATTTGTAGCGGAGGGAGCTGCAATTCCAGTATATGAAAGTGCAGGAGATTTCAATGAAAAAACGATTGAAAGCTATAAGCTGGCATCTATCGTTACATTGGATGAGGATTTTGTAAATGATGCAGGATTTGATATTGAAAAGTATCTGACACAAAAGCTTGGAAAGTCATTTGGAAAAGCTGAGGATAACGCATTTATTAATGGAACCGGAGCAGATGAACCTACTGGTATTCTTCATAATACAGATGGAGCAGAAACAGCACTGGCAGTAGAAACCTTGACTTATGATGATGTGATTTCTTTATATTTTAGTGTTGATAAAGAATATAGAAGAAATGGTATCTGGCTTATGAATGATAAAACAGCACTTGTACTCAGAAAACTGAAGGATATCGATGGCAATTATTTGTGGAATCAGACAAATGATACAATTCTTGGAAAACAGGTTATTATTTCGGAATATATGCCGGATATTGAAACAGGTACTAAGCCGATTGCATTTGGTGACTTTTCTTATTACTGGATTGTGGGAAGAAAGCCTGTGACGGTAAGAACATTGTTGGAAAAATTTGTACTGTATGATCAGATTGGATATCTTGCATTTGAGTTCCTTGACGGAAAACTTGTAAGAAATGAAGCAATCAAGGTTATTCAGATGGCAGATGCAGGAAAATAATCATAGAATTGTTTGATTTTATTTCTATCATCTTGAATGGGATATATGCCCCTTGTATGGTATTTCGCTGTATTGGGGGGTAATACCCCGTTTAAATTCGCAATTTTTGTGCGTGAAGGGGCGGCACCGTTGCCCGGCATAAAAGATGACAGAGATTAAGACCGCCCCTGGGGCAAGTATCACAGAATCAGAGTAAAAATGACAAAAAAGGAAAAATAGTACAAAGGAGTCAGCTGTGTGACCACCTTGTCGGAAGGAGAGATACTATGAAGGCAGAAAGCAACGAAACGCTTCCTGTTAGTGAGAAGTATATGCTCACCATCAAGGAGGCAGCAGCTTATTTTAATATTGGTATAAAGAAACTGAGAAGAATTGCAGAGGATAACCTTGGAACGGTGGCGGTGTACTGTGGAAACAGATTCCTGATCATCCGCCCGAAGTTTGAAGAATTTATTAGTGGTTCTTCAGAAATATAATTCCTTTTATCTGCCGAAAGTAGTTGCTATTACAGGGCATAAGAGCGAACATAGGATGACCACGAAAACCCTTGAAAACAGCCACTTTTGGCAGAAAGGAAGTGCTTTATGGCAAGACCAGATTTAGCAGAAAAGGATATTTTGAATCCTTCAGAGGCAATTGAATATTTTGTTTTGAGCCGGAGAAAATTTTACGATTTATTGAATAATACGGATGGAGAAGATTTTCTGGCATATTACGGAGAACGCAAGCTGATTCTTCGTGTAGCCTTTGAAAGGTATCTGCGTAACCATCCGGAACTAAGGAGGCGGGTATAATGGCAAAGGCAGGAAGAGGACAGACAAGGCGGGACTCCAAACGCAGAGTATTAAGACCGGGAGAAAGTGTAAGAGCAGATGGAAAATATCAATATAAATATCATATTGATGGAAAACCACATTTTGTATACAGTTGGAAACTGGAGCCTACGGACAAACTTCCAAAGGGCAAGAAATCATGCCTTTCCCTTCGTGAATTGGAAAAACAGGTAAATACAGATTTGGATTTGCTTGTAAATATCGTGGACGGACAGATGACAGTATGTGAACTGGTAGACCGATATTTGAAAACAAAGACCGGAGTAAGGCAAAGCACAAAACGGGGATATGTAACAGTGCAGAGATTACTTGCGAAGGAAGCATTTGGTAAAAAGACGATACGAAGTGTGAAAACTTCCGATGCAAAGTTGTTTCTTATCAAGTTGCAGCAGGAAGATGGGAAAAGCTACAGTTCCATTCATACCATCCGTGGAGTGTTGCGACCAGCCTTTCAGATGGCGGTGGATGATGACATTTTGGTAAAGAACCCTTTCGGATTTCAGCTTGCCGGGGTATTGGTAAATGACGCAGTCACAAGAGAGGCAATTTCCAAAGACCAGATGAGAAAGTTCCTAAAGTTTGTGCATGACGATGTGGTGTACTGTAAATACTATGAAGTGGTGTACATACTCTTTCATACGGGAATGCGAATATCGGAATTTTGTGGACTGACACTAAAGGATATTGATTTTGAGAACAGAACTGTGAATATCGACCATCAGTTGCAGAGAACATCAGATATGCGATATATCATAGAAACCACAAAGACGGATGCAGGAACAAGAGTATTGCCAATCACGGAGGATGTGGCACAGATGTTTCAGGCAATCATTGAGGATAGAAATGCACCGAAAGTGGAGAAATCTATAGACGGATATAGCGGATTTCTATTTTTCGATGATAATGGAATGCCACTTGTTGCAATGCATTGGCAACACCGCTTTAATCATATGGTCGGCAGATACAATGACATTTACCGAGTACAGATGCCAAATATTACACCTCATGTATGCAGACACACCTATTGCTCGAATATGGCAAAATCGGGAATGAATCCTAAGACACTACAGTACCTCATGGGGCATTCGGATATATCAGTCACGATGAATGTGTACACGCATATCGGATTTGACGATGCTGAGGAAGAACTGAAACGAATGGAAGAGTTTAGGAAGGCACAGGCGGAGGTTGACCAGAAGAAGGAGAAACCGATGACACAGAGGATGTTTAAGGCAATTTAATATAGAAGAATACAATGGTGCTCTGCTAAAGTACAGATACAATGTGCTTTGGTGGAGCTTTTGATTTGAGGATAGAAAGCGAGTAGCTATAAGGATGAAATTTTGCTATAATAAGCGATATGAAAAAAGCAAATTTGGGAGGAGATGATTGAAGTGCCAATGGAAAATTTTGTGAATGAGTTTAATATGTGGATGCAGACTGTGCAAAGCGAGTTACAGGAAAAAAGTATGCGTTCTACGATTATAATATGTGCGGCTACATTAGATGCACAGCTTGAGAAACTGATAAAAAATATATTATTACAAGAAAAGAATACAGATGGTGATATTTTTGAGGGAGGAAATGCAATACTCTCAACATTCAGTTCAAAAATTACCTTTGCATACTATTTGGGATTAATATCTGAGCATGAACGAAAGACTTTGGATTGCATTCGAAAAATTAGAAATAAAGCAGCACATGAAATTAGTATTTTGTCTGGGAGCGTATCAGATTCCATAAATAATATGTGTCTTAATTTAGAGATTCCGCAAGGAATGTATATTCCAATTGAACTTTTTACTGGTAGTCTTGGCGAGTGTGACAAAACGTATAATCCAAATGATGAAAAAAATCCGCGAAAAAGATTTGTTAATGCATTTTATTATATGACCCAATATCTTTTCCTACACAATTTGGAATATGTTGATTGCAAAGTAGAAAAGTATCAGGCACCTAAACCGTTTGAATTTATAGAGATGTTCAAAAATATTCTTGTGAATGATAATGAACAAATATTGCTACATTTGAAAAAATGTAAAGAAAAAGCTCAAAAGGATCTATGTGAGTTACAAACTTTAATCAAGGATTATGTAAGTGGTGATGTTGTTTATAGGCAAGAAGACCTTGATTCTAAAGAAAAAATACAAGAGACAATTGGTATTGTAGAAGATGAAATAAAAGCATTTGAAACAGAAATATCATTGAGGGAAAACGAAGATATATCAAAGAATTTTGATTCAAATTATTCAAAAACATGTTATGCAATTCAATCGTTAGAGAGATTAATCGAGATAATGAAGGAGTATCAATAATATGAATATGTGTTGGAATTTTTGCATTTGACAAAATAGCTCCTGATTGCAGTAGAAAAACACACTTGTTAGTTTTAAGGAATGTCCTTACTATAATTCGTGCATAGAATCGTTTTAGTTACTTAAAAATGAAGATGTTTATTACAGAATTTATAAAGATTGAAACATCTCATATAAGTGTATCTTTGCATATATCGAGTGTGGGTTTAATTACCAGAGAATTCATAGTAGCTTAAGCTGCTTGATGTAGTTAATACAGATGTAAAAGTCTTATTTGCGGTATTTCTTATATGGACTTAAAATTAGAAAGAGGTGTGGGAATGTCTTTGTATGGGCATACTTATATTAATATCAATTCACTGAAAAGGTGGGTAAATTCACTAAGTGTGGATGAAATACAGTCTGTTGATGTTGGAGGTTACAACCTTGAAATTAAAGATGAAACAAAAGAAATGTTAGAACTTCAGCTACAAGGTTTTTCTGAATGTATTAATAGAATGCATGAAGGTGATGATTGGAGAAAGTATGAAGGAATTATAAGTCATGCGTTTTATAATGCATTTATTAGATTGGATAATAGTTCGATAAGAATGGGGGATTTTTATGAATGTTTAATTGAACCGAGTAATTTAAAAACATATAAAAAGATAATTAAAGGCTTTGATTATCTTGATATTGGTGCTATACATATGAAAGATTCTGCTGGAAATGCAGTTGCATCGATTGGAGAAAAGAGTGATTTGATATGGGAGGTATTCTATGGGTATTTTGTAAATGAAAACGGGGATGGTAGTATAGATCATGTTTATTCATACCATGAAAAGTACCTATCAATTCAGCTTTTTAATGTTGAAGCCTTATCTAAGGAAGAGATTGTTGCACGTGTAAATGAAATTTTATTGCATGTATCTATGGTATATGATATGGACTTTAAGGTGTTTGAAGTTGATTCGTTGATTAAATGTGAAGGAGAGACTCCTATACTACGGGTAGAATACACTCCGACTGGATTTGAAGAAGTCCCTATGTTCTATTTATCAAATGCTAACAATACGAATGATGAGCGATTCAAATTTTTAAGTTATTATCAAGTAATAGAGTATTTCTTTGTTCGAGCACAAAATTACTACTTTTTGGAAGAACTGAAATCTATTGATATGAATAATGTTAATCACAATGAATTAAGAAAAATTTTAGCAAATTATAAAAAAGTAACAAATGAACGTGAAGCATTAAAACTTGTTTTAAAGAGAGCAATCGATATCCCTAAATTTAAAACATGGATAAATTCAAATTCAGAGCATTTTGATATTTACTGTAGATCACAAGGCTATAAAATCGATCTTTCAAAAGAAGACAAAAAAATTATTTCTAATATAGTAGAAAGAGTATATGGATATAGATGTTCCATCGCTCATGCAAAAGGTGATGTTGAAGAATATATTGCGATTCCCAACATTAGTAGAAAAATAATTGCAGCGGAAATACCGTTAGTTAAATATTTGGCTTATGAAGTGATAAAAAATTGTTCTGAAAAATAATATAAATCGTTAGTAGTAGAAATTCCCTTTTTACTACTAATTTTACTACTAACAGGTAGTAACAACATGCTCAATTTTGCTCTGATTTGCCACAATCTGTAATTTTAGAGCAAAATCAAGAACATTGCAAAATTCCCGAAATCCCTTGCAAACAAGGGCATTCCGGTGCAAAACAAGGAGAAACAAAACTATGATTAAAGTACTTTTCATCTGCCACGGCAATATCTGCCGTTCCCCCATGGCGGAATTTGTAATGAAAGATCTGGTACAGAAAGCAGATCTTTCAGATCAGTTTGAGATTGCATCCGCTGCTACCAGCAGAGAGGAGATCGGTAATCCGGTACACCGGGGTACCAGAGAAAAATTAAAGCAATACGGTATTTCTGTTGCAGGCAAACATGCGGTTCAGATGACAGGAGCGGATTACCGTTATTATGATTATATTGTTGCTATGGAGCAGTACAACCTGCGAAACATGGAGCGTTTCTGTTACGGAGATCCGGATCAGAAAGTGCATCTGTTGCTGGACTTTACGGACAGAAAAGGCGATATTGCAGATCCGTGGTATACGGGAAATTTTGATGAAACCTATGATGATGTACTGGAAGGATGTCAGGGACTGTTGAAATATATTTGCGACAATGATCTTGCATAATAAAAAGATATTTGATAATTTATGTCATGGAAAAATGGGTGGCATGGACATAGTGTTATAATTATTCATACTTTAAAGGCAAAGCAGTAAAATAGAAAACGCAATCATACAACGAAAAAGTTTTTATAAACAGTGGATAATATGAATTTTAATCAAATTTTGAAATGAGTTTGATTCTAAAATCCACTTTCAAAGAAAACATTTTATCGTATGATTGTGTTTTCTTTTTTTGTATTTCCACATAGTTTGTCAAATTTTGTCGAAATATAAATTTAAAACATAAAAAGTAGTTTTGCATAATTGACAGACTAAAAAAATAAATGATACAATGTGCTTGTGAGAACTATATTTGTAAATATAAAGGTAATAATTAAAGCTGAGAAAAAGACGGATCATTTAGATTCTTGAATACCATTATTTTAGTGGATGGTAAAAATAGTCATAAACAGATTTTTGGCAATATCTGATTTAGTTATTCTGGAAAATAATTGTTCTGGGAAAATAGCTATTCAGGTAACATATGGATTCAAACATACAGATTTAACAGGAAAACAAAGGCGAAAAATACATTAAGGAGAGGTTACAACATGTATTTGAAAAAGGCGATGACAGGAGTGGCAGCAGTCGGTCTCATGGCGGCATTGTTCTGTGGATGTGGAACAAACCATGAACAGATGCAGTCAGAACATGCTGAAGAACATTTGGAGCAGATTATTATCGGCAGTGACAGTTATCCCCCTTACAATTATCTGGACGAAAATGGTAATGCCACTGGAATTGATGTGGAACTTGCTATAGAAGCATTTCGCAGAATGGGATACGAAGCGGTTTTCCAGAACATAGATTGGGAAATGAAAAAGACATTGCTGGAAGAAGGCGAAATTGACTGTATCTGGGGATGCTTTTCCATGGAGGGAAGATCTGCGGAATATCAGTGGGCGGGACCTTACATGGTTAGTAATCAGGTTGTTGCAGTTAATGAAAACAGCGATATTTATCAATTGTCAGACCTGGAAGGGAAGACGATTTCCGTTCAGTCTACCGGCAAGCCGGAAAGCATTTTCCTGAGTCATAAAGATGCACGGATTCCACAGGTGGAAAATGTTTACAGCATGGAAGAACGGGAGTTGATGTATATTTCCCTGGACAAAGGATATGTAGATGCGATCGCTATGCATGAGACGGCGATCTTACAATATATGAAAGATTACGAAACGACCTATCGGATTCTGGATGAGAACATTCTGACGACAGGATTGGGCGTCGCTTTTGCAAAACAGGATGACCGTGGGATTGCAGAAGAACTGACAGAGGTATTGGATGAGATGCGTCAGGATGGAACGGAGAAGAAGATTCTGGCAAAATACCTGTCAGATGCAGATAAATATCTGGAGGTGGAAAAGCTTGAAAAATAATAAGCAACTTTTTCGTCAAACCAGAAGATTGGATCCAAAAGTAAAAAAAGATTTAAAAGATAAATCTTACAAATCATCTTCCGAACAGGAATCCCAAAATGAAACAGGCGATATCGAAACAAAATACATAAAAATCATTCATACAGAAACTGCTAACATGGAAGGCAGTAATGCAGAAACCGATAACATGGAAACAGAGAACATAAAAGCAGACAATCCGAATCCAGAAGGATCAGAATCCTCCGGCGCCAGAAAACTGCTCCGCGAAGAACGGCGGATATCTAAAAAACGCAGAAAAAACATTCTGATCACATGTTTCATCGGACTTGCCTTATTGTTGGTGGTCTTTGGGTATTCCATTCAGTATGCGGAGAAGCAGGCTCATCAGCAGTTAAACAGAACGATCCGTTATGTGAAGACGCAGTGTGCTAATTATATTCAGTTTAATGAAGCATCGGTGGCAAAAAGTCTGATGTACATTGTTGGAGAGGATCGTCAGATTGATCGAAACCTGAAATACGATAAGAAAATTGATTCAGTCAATCCAGATGAAGAAGATCTTTCAGTGTATGTAAAAGAGAGGCGGTTGTCCGGTATCATTTTATTGGATGAACATGGAAATGTAGAATGCGAATACAATACAGATGGAATCGGCGCAGATGGTCTCAGGGAACATCTGATGAGAGAAAATGTGCTGGATGTTTCCTGTTATCCGGAAAAAACATATGCTAATCGTGTGACTTGCGAAGACGGTTCTCATATTGATCTGGCAGCCTGTGGACGAACCGATAACAATGGCATTGTTGTGGTATATACACATACGGAAACAGAATATGCCAAGAATTATACACTGACGCTCCAGAGTCTGCTTTCCGGGTATGAAACGGTCAATGACGGAACGATCGTTGTTACCAATGGAACAGATATCGTAGCATCAAACGATGAAACGCTCCTTTCGGATGACATGGATGAAACGATGGAGGGAAGAGAGATTCTACATCAGCTCTGTCAACATGGACATCTGAAAGAAATGATACGTGTGAAAAACAATGTCAGAACCTATTATGGGAGTATGGATAAAGGACGTCAGTATTATATTTATATGTATATGCCAATGAACAGTGTATTCCATAATGTGCCAAGAAATGTGCTGGCGGTTCTTGTTGCATACATTCTTATGGTAATTGTGATACAGATGTTGACCTATCGTGAGGAACAGAGATTTTTGCTGATCCAGCGGATGCAGGAACAGAATATGCAGGAGCAGCTGAAAGAGGCGGCAAAGAAAGCGGAAAGTGCGAATGTTGCCAAAACAGAATTCCTTCAGCGGATGAGCCACGATATCCGCACGCCAATCAATGGAATCTGCGGCATGGTGGAAGTGGCAGAACATTACAAGGACAATGTTGAAAAACAGGCGGAGTGCCGACGGAAGATCAAGGAGGCGTCTCACTTGCTGCTGGAACTAATTAATGAAGTGTTGGATATGGGAAAACTGGAATCCGGAGAAGTCGTTTTGGAAGAACGGAGTTTTTGCTTGAATGAGATTTTAGATGAACTTCAGACAGTTATTGAAAAGCAGGCAGCAGAGCGCGGAATTCAGATCATACGGAAAGAGTATCAGATTTCACACATGCATTTGATTGGCAGTCCGAGACATGTAAAAAGAATGCTGATGAATATCATGAGCAATGCTGTAAAATATAATAAAGAAAATGGTACAATCTGGCTTGGGTGTCGGGAGCTTCCGGCTTCGGAGTTTCTGGAAAATGTCTGTGTACCAGAAGCGGAGCAGGATTGTTTTGTATTGGATAATGTATTGAAAGACATTCAAAATTACGCGAAAGATTCAGAAAAGAACAGACAGGAGCAAATGTTTCGCAGAATCTGGATTGAATTTACATGTAAGGATACGGGCATCGGAATGAGCAAAGAATTTTTAGAACATCTGTTTGAACCGTTTACGCAGGAAGAAAATGGGGCACGCTCGGCATATGGCGGCAGCGGACTTGGGATGTCGATTACAAAAAGCCTGATTGAAAAAATGGGAGGAACCATTCATGTAGAAAGTGAACAGGGAGAGGGTACGACCTATATAGTTTGCGTTCCATTTGTTATAGATACCTCAGAAAAAACAGTTATGCAGGAAACAGATAAATTAGAGCAGGTTTCTATCGAAAATGTGACAATCCTTTTGGCAGAAGATAATGAGCTGAATCAGGAAATTGCATGTTTTGTTTTGGAAACAGCAGGGGCAAAAGTGATCAAAGCAGTAAATGGTCAGGAAGCTGTGGATATGTTTTCAGATTCCCGACCGGGAGAGATCGACGTGATCCTTATGGATGTGATGATGCCGGTCATGGATGGACTGGAAGCGACGAGAACCATTCGAAACTTGTCCCGGCCAGATGCAAGTAAAATACCAATTCTTGCCATGACAGCGAATGCTTTTACCGAAGATATCCTTACCGTAAAAAGAGCCGGTATGAATGACCATCTGGCAAAACCATTGGATACCACTCTGGTCATTCAGACGATTGCGAGATATGTAAAGTAGAATGTTGCCCAAACTACTGTTACAGGAAGTGAACAGTCATAGTGCGGTAAAAAGAAAACCACTTGTTTGTATAAAAAATAACAGACAGACGGTTTATTTCTTTTTTCTGTTGAATTATAATATACTTGTGGAAGTTTGCCAGAAAAACATATTATAAGAATATTTTTCAGAATTATGTTTTATAACAGAGACATTCTCAAAAATGAAAAATTTTGAGAGTATATACAGTAGATAAGGGGGCAGTCACATGTTTTCTATGGTACTGCTGGATGATGAGAAGATTGTTCTTCAGGGAATCCAGAAAGTTTGTGAAAAAGAAGATTTCGGATTTGAGGTCAAAGGCGCATTTTGTGATCCGTTGAAAGCGTTAGATGCATTGCCGGAACTTCGTCCGCAGCTGATCATTACGGATGTGCGGATGCCGCAGATGGATGGATTACAGTTTGCAGAGAAAGCAAAACAGATCTTGCCTGAGACAGAAATCGTGATTTTATCCGGTTATCGGGATTTCTCCTATGCACAGACGGCTGTTAAGATCGGTGTCAGTGACTATCTGCTCAAACCGATCAAAAAAGCGAATTTTGCGGAAATGCTGCATACGATGTATCAGAAGATCGAGGCGAAGAGCGATCAGGCAGCATATTATCAGGTGTTGGATGGTTATGCGAAAGGGCTGGTAAATGAAGAAGAGATGCGGAATGCAGTATCTACGATTCCGCAGACAGAAAATACGCAACCTTATACCGTTCTGAAACCGGGAATGGTGGCAGATGCCAACGGTGCGACATCAACAAAGATTGTGCGGGATGCGTTGGTCTATATCAAACGCCATTATAATGAAAATATTTCTGTAGCAGATATTGCAGAAAGTATCAATGTGAGCAAGAGTTACCTCTGTGATCAGTTTAAGAAGGAACAGAACAGCACGATCGTCAATTATCTGACAAAACTGCGCATGGAAAGGGCAAAAGAGCTGTTAGTATCTACGAATATGAAAATGTATGAGATCTCTGTGGAAGTAGGATATAATGATTATACATATTTTTCACAGATTTTTAAAAGATATACGGGATGTACGTTGTCTGAATTCAGAAAAAAACAGTTGAAAAGATAAAGAAATGAGGACGGAGAAAATGTTTTCTCCGTCCTCATTTCTTAAATTTTCCTTTGCACGGGTCTATTCCGTCGTCTTTACCGGTAATCGAACGATACAGTATGTGCGTTCGTCCCGAATCTCATAGGACAGACCGTATTCTGCTCCGCAGAGGATGCAGATGCGTCGATGGATGTTCTGGACACCGTAGCTGTTCTGATCAAAATCCAGGATTTCTTGCTGTTCAATATTGAAATCAAGAAGTTTCTGCATCTGTTCCAGATGGATACGGACGCCGTCGTTTCCGATGATAATATAGAGCGCATCTTGCTTCAACTGAACATTGATATCGATAGAGAATGGATCATCCGGAGATATCATGCCATGTTTGATGGCATTTTCTACCAGTGGCTGTAAGGTAAAACGGGGCACCAGAAGTGCTTCATGTTCCGGGTCAATATGTACAGTTGCATCCAGACAGTCCTGATAGCGGAATTGCTGCAATGTAAGGAAGCTCTGGACATATTCTATCTCCGTTCCCAGAGGGATGTAGGAGCTGTGGCTTTTCGTCAGGCTCAGACGGAACATGTCGGAGAGAGCGGTTACCATTTCACTGATCTCGTCTTCGTCATTTGCGATTGCCATCCAGTTGATAGAATCCAGTGTATTATAGAGGAAATGAGGATTGATCTGACTTTGCAGCAGAGCCAGTTCCGCATCTTTTTTTTCCAGATTTTTAATAAAATTGTCCCGGATCAGGGTGTCCATACGTTCAACCATCTGCTGATAGGACTGATAGATACGGGAGATTTCTTCCGGCAGACTTTCAAAATCTTCTTCCGGTGGAAGGACTGCCTCCACATTTCTATTTCTGTAAGAATCCATGACTTCCGCCAGTCGGATGATCGGGCTGGATAGTGTGGACGCTGTCCGGAATGCAAGGAAGAACAGGAAAGCAATGGTTGCCAGCGCCAGCAGGACGGTCTGTGCAAGGAAAATATGCAGGTTGGAGTTAATCTCCTGTAATGGCGTGATGATGTATACATAACAGTCGCTTCCGGACACCGGTTTGACATTGATGGCAAACTGTCTTCCGTAGGATAACAGGATCTGGCTGCTTTCCGCTGGAGAGATGTCCTCCAGTATAGAACGGTAGTCCGCCGTAGCCGGATTGCGGAGCAGGAAATTTCCATCGTGATCCGTCAGAATCGCATTGGTCGTCCGTCCAAAGTCAAAGGAATTCAGCGTGTTACTGAGAAAACTGTTATCCAGATACAGCATCAGATAACCGATACAGGTAGTGTAATTTTCCATGCTGTAGACTGGTCGTGCCATCATAAAATGTGGAATTGATTGAGATGTTTCGCTGGCATTTTCCGAAGATGCTGTAGTTTCTGAAGTACTGTTACCAGTAAAGATTGTGTCGTCAGAAAGATGGTTATCATTGGATGCAGCAGAGCCTTCAGATATAGAATCTGTGTTGTTGGAAGAAGACAGGGCAGTCCTGGAGTCAGCTGAATTGTTATCAGTATCGGTAGCTACTGGTAAAAAATCAGGATCAGTAAACCACAGGTATGGACTGGACGTATTCTGAAGCTCGGCAAACCATCGGGACTGCTGTATCGTATTAAAATCTGTAATGTTGGTAAAAGCTTTTTCTGTAGAATACAATGTCTGGTTGTTTCCGGTCAGAACAACGCAATTGATATAATCACGGTTGGCGATAAAACCATTAATGTGATAAGCGGCATTGGCATTCTGTGGGAATTGTTCGCCGGCAGTGCTTGTAGCCAGAAGCTGTTGGATCTCATTATTAAAGATCATATCCTGAGACAGAGTTTCGGTATTGGTAATGATGTGGGACAGGTCACTGCTGATCTTTTCAGCTGCTGCAGATTGGGATTTTAATGCAGTCTGTCTGGAACTAAAAGAGAGCAGGAGCAGCGAGATACCGCAGATAATAGCGATGACCGGCGCTGCGATCCGAAGAATGGAAAGCAATAATTTTCGCCGGTAATCGGATGTATGTTGTTTTAAAGCATTCTGCTGACTCATATTGGTTCCTTTCTGTCGCAATATATTTATGGTTCATATCCTTCTTACTTTTGCAGGTATTCTATCACGGATTAAAAAAAATCGCTACAGGAACAGAAAAAACAATTTGCAAAAAACCGTTAATTCTATTACAGTAAATAAAAGCGCAAAGATAAGCGATACCAGAAAGTATGTAAAATATAGTCCGGCAGCTATTTGCGTTGTTGTCTGAAAGATGGCGGAATTGGAAATTAATAAGGAAATATTATAGGATAGAATAAAAGAACATCCGGAAAAGGTAAGAAAACTTTGGAAAAGAAAAAGACTGGAAACAGGGAATCTTTATATCATAAAAAATATTTATATCATGAAAAGCTTCCATACAGAGAGGAAACAGCCATATATTCCGAATGGCATGATAAGAAATGTTTTCATAAGAATGTCAGAAAAAGAAAACGGCATGTCTGCCTGTTGCTGGCGGTAATACTGTTGTTCACATTTATTGCAGGCGGGTGCAGCAGAACCGGAAAAGAGAATACAACAAAGCCTGAGACTGTCAGCACAGAGAAGCCGACTCTTTCTGTATGGATCTTTTTTGATGAAAACACACCGGGAACCTATTATATCGATCTGTGGAAGGGACTTGCTGCAAAGCTTGGCTATCAGGTAGAAGTCAAAACTTATTCTACAGAGCAGATCAAAGATAAATTAAAAATTGCCCTTGTCTGTAAGGAACTGCCGGACATTTTTGCCGTATGGGGTGGCAGTTATCCGGACTTCCTGTTTGATGCGGGGGCATGTGTGCCGGTGGAGGATTATCTGGAACAGGCAGAGGTTCAGTTTAAAGATTCCTATGTTGTGCCTTATCGGAATGGACATAACTATATTATCCCCTGTTTGGTGGAAGCCTATGCTGTAACTTACTGCAATCAGGATCTATTGAAGGAGATGGGGCTGACGGTGCCGAAAACATGGGATGAGCTGACGGCGCTGGTGGATCAGGTCAACCAGTACAATGCTGCCCATGGAACAGAGTATGCTGCTATTGAACTGGGCGATAAAGATAGCTGGCTGGGAGAACTGCTCTACACGGTGATTACCAACCGTATCGATCCTTATGCGCAGGATAAACTGGCATCGGGCGAGATTGATTTTTCAGATCCGGTATTTACAGATGCGGCAGATAAACTGATGCAGCTGGCTGATATGGGAGCATTTCCCGATAATTTTCTGGAAACTGGAGAAGTGGAAGCGGTGCAGAATTTTGCAGATGGAAAAGCAGTGCTGTTTCCGCATCAGTCTACCATCATGTATCATTTAATGGATGAAATGGGGAAAGATGCCTTTTCCATGGAACAGTTTCCAAGCTGCAATTCGGAGTATGATGATACCTATGCGACTTATATGGTGGATATCAATCATACGCTGACGCCGGGGCTTTGCATCAGTTCCAAGACGCAGTATGAAAAAGAAGCGGCGGAACTTTGTCTTGAATTTGCTCAGCAGGTAAATGAGAAAAATGTAACGCAGTATGATTATTTTGATATGGTCAAAGACAGTGGTCTTACTGTGCCGAAGGACAGCCCGCTTCCAGTTACACAGTTCCATACGATGCTCGATCAGGCGAAAAAATATACGCCACTGTGGTATGCGGTGCTGGACAAGGAGGATGGCGATAACTGGCGGAACCTGACACAGAAATTGCTTGGGGGCGCCATTACGAAGCGGGAATTTATTGAGACAGCGCCACAGTATTTGAAATTTCTGGAAAAATAGCCGGGATGTATATACACTTCTTAGAAGGCATAAGGATAGAAAACTGATAAAAGAAGAATTGCAATTTTGCAATAAGCATAAATAACCTATTGCCAGATGACTGGTTACAGAACGGTATCTGGTTACCATGTAGTAATATTTCACAAAAATAGAAAACAGAATTTGTGCATGTTGAAAATATGAAAAATAAGACCGAAATATATTTAATATTTTCCGAAATTTCCTTAATATTTTTCATTTTTATTTTCTGTATAATAACCATACAGTTTGAAACAGCAAATGTCTTTTAAGGGTTGAGACAGATGCGGATGTAGTTTCACAGGTTTGGAATAGGGAGGAAAATCGAAGATGAAGAAAGACAATCGAAACTCGGTAGTTGCCTTTGGAGCCCAGGGCTGGTTCCATATTATCTACATGTTGTTGATGTTCTGGTTTTATGTAGGAATGATCAATGACGGAAGCAATAACATTGCAGGTAATATCGCTCAGAACATGCTGGGAAGCGCCAAGATGGCAGGTACCATTTCAACATGTAACTCTATTGCAGGTATTTTAGGCGTTATCCTGTTTATCGTTATCGGCGTGATCAACCGTAAGATTGGTGCCAGATATATGTCAGGTATCAACTGCATTATCGCAGGTATCACTTACATCGGTGTTTTAAATGCTCCGAATACAACCGTTTATACTATCATGATGGCTATCACATGTGGAACGATTATGTCTGCCGGTTATCTTTGCGGTGGTGTTCTGGTTGCAAACTGGTTCCCGAAGAAAAAAGGTATCGTAATGGGATATACCACAATGGGTCATAACCTTGCAACTGCAATCTATGTACCACTGATCCTTTTCCTCGTAGGAAAATTTGGTGTAACACATGCATGTTACCCGATCTCCATCGGATGTATTGCACTTGGTATTGTAGGTATTCTCTTTGTCCGCAATACGCCATTTGAACGCAATTATTATCCGGACAATGTTTCCAAAGAAGTATATGATGAATTTTATGATACTGTAGATGATTCTGCAGCAGGTGAAAAAGACGGTGGCTGGACGATTGGCAAACTGTTAAAATGTGATCAGGTATGGATTGTAGCGATCGTAACCGGTATTTTCCAGATCTGTTCTGTAGGAACAATGTCTCAGATGATTAACCGTACAACAAACGGATTCGGTTTTTCAATGACGGTAGCAGCAACAATCATGTCTGTATGCGCAGTGGTAGGTGTAGCAGGATCTTTCATGATCGGTGTACTGGATCAGAAACTTGGCACAAAGAAAGCCATGATCCTTTTCGGATGCTGGTATGCATGTGCATTACTCTTTAACTTTACAAACACAATGGCTGGTTTCTGGATTTCTATCGTAATGATCGGTATCGGTATTGGAGGAAGCGCAAACTTTACAACATCTCTTCCGGCTTCCGTATTCGGTCGTCAGGGATTTGACAAAGTAAACTCTGTACTGTTCCCAATCCAGGGTATCATCACAGCTCTTACATTTGCCATCAATGGCGCAGTTATGAACATGACAGGTGGAAATGTTCGTTACGCTTACATCATTGATGCCTGCCTTGCTCTTGTAAACGTACTGCTTATCGTTCTTTTTGTAAAAGATCATAAATACAACAGAGACTGGATCGCTGAGCAGGAAGCAAAAGGCGAAGAAGTTATCGGAGCAGTTGAGACTGTTAAAGTAACAAACAAATAAAATACGAGAACCTTAATCTTAATCATAAAGTTGTTCTAAAACCTTAAAAGAAAAACAAAATCCCCTGAAAAAGGATTTCCATATATGTGGAAATCCTTTTTTTACATTGTCAAAATATCTTTCTCATCAGAGTGATAAAGTAGAATATGGGCTGTTTAATTTCATAGTAAAAGGATTTATATATGGTATGCATAAATAACGCAGAAAACAGGATTATTAATGTATTTGTAATATGATATATTTATATGTAATTAGTCAGCAATGCCACAAAATGATGAAAAACATTGAAACAAAGGCTATGAATATAGCTGCATATGCTGATATATTCTGATTTACGGATCATGTGTTGTAATATATCAATGCAGGAAGCTGGGGAGAAAGGTATCATGGAGGTTTATGAAAAGTGAAAAAATGGGTTCGAAAAGCAGTATGCCTTGCGATAACGATGGTAATAGCAGGAAGCCTGACCGCCTGCAGAACAGGACAGGAAAGCTCAGTTGCAGATAAAAAATCTGATAAGGATACAGTCAGAGTTGGTATTGTCATTCCACAAAGCGGAGAATTGGCAGCATTTGGATACGGAACAGAAGAAATGACCCGTTATGCCATTGAACAGATCAATGAAAAGGGCGGTATAGAGATTGACGGAACGAATAAAAAACTTTCTCTTGTAGTGGCTGATTCTCAGTCAAAAGAAGAGCAGGCTGGAGCTGCGGCAAAAAATCTGATAGAAAATGAAAACGTGGATATTATGCTGACATCTCATACTGCTCAGACGACCGTCCCGGTGGCGGAGACCTGTGAGAAGGAAGGGATCATGTGTCTGTCTGTAGATACACCGGATGAGGCATGGGCGGTCCATGATTATAACTATTGTTATCATGCCGGGTTCAGTACGGAAAATGAGCTGCTCTGCTTTAAGGATGCCTGGGATCTTGCCGGGATTTCCGGTGGCAAGATCGGTCTGCTGCACGCTGATGATCTGGAGGGACAGACGATGGCAGAGGCTATGACAGAATTTGCACAGAAAAACGGATATCAGGTATACGATCCGGGTGCCTATGAAGCAGGTTCCAATGATTACAAAGAACTGATCAGAAAACTTGAGGCAGAAAATTGTGATGGTCTGGCAGGCGTTATGATCAGCCATGATCTGCGAATCTTTTACTCACAGATGAAAAAGTCTGAGTATCTGCCAAAGGTATGTACCATAGCAAAAGCAGCGCTTTTTGAGGAAGATGTAAATGCGATAGGTATGGATGGAGTGGCTGACGGACTTTGTTCAGAAGTGTGGTGGACAGTAGAGCATCCATATTATTCTTCTATCAGTGGTCAGAATTGTAAAGAGATCGGTATGGCATGGATAGAATTAACAAAGGATGATTATGCGCCGGCATTGGCTGGATATGATTACGCAAATGTGGAAATTCTGTATCAGGTTCTGAAAAGTGCAGGGTCTCTGGATATCCGCAAACTGTGTGCGGCTGCAGATGCTCTGGACGTAGATACTATTATAGGAAATATCTCCTTTAATGAAAGACATTATTCGGAGCAGAAACTTATAACCGGTCAGTGGGATTATAGATTTGGCACATGGACCCAGAATATTATAGCCAATACGCAGGTACCGGATTGCCCCGTGACAGAAACGATAAAAATTCTTCAGTAGGTATTGGACAGCATATATAATTATAGAAAGCCGGTGGACAGAAATCTGACTGCTGTGATGAAATACCCCATTTATGAAATAAAAAATATAGCTATAAAAACTGAAATATATACAGAAAAGGACAAATAAACAGAAGATTTCGACAAATGAGAACGGTATCATATAAGAAATTGATAAAGATAAAAATATAAATTGTGCACATTTTTTCTATAAAAAATCATATAGAAAAACAAAGTGTAAAATATGCATAATAAATACAACAAAATTTTATGCAACTTTGTACACACTTTTCTGTTGATATCGCATATAATAACAACTGTAAAAACCCCCAATACATTATATAGTTTTTTGCTACACCCCATAGTAAAAAATACCTTCTCCTTAAAATGGCAGCTGAACGATGGCTGCCATTTTTTCATTTTCACGGAAATATCCTTTCTTAAAAAAATGATATTGATGTAACAAAGGTTAAACAGATATGATGCCAGTTAAAAAACTTGTATATCTTATATATTAAGGCAGATTTACTTCAGTTTGTGTATGATTACTCAGGTTAGTTGATAAAAAATATCAGTTGCGATAAAAAATATCAATTAAGAGATTTTTATAGAATTGTTAAAAAAAAAGGTATATAATCTTTGTTACCAGCATGGCAGAATAGTATGTTATGCAGGGAAATAATCATTATACAAAAATAAATATTGATAATAAGGAGGAATATTATTATGGCAACAAGAAAATTTAACTTTAACAGAGCAGCAGCAGGTAAAGTGGGTCTGGTAGCAGCAGGATTTTTAGCAGGTACTGCAGGTATCAAACTTCTGTCCAGCAAAGATGCGAAGAAAGTTTACACAGGATGTACAGCAGCAGCTCTGAGAGCAAAAGACTGCATTATGAAAGGTGTTAATACTGTTCAGGAAAACGCTGGTGATATCCTTGCAGAAGCAAAACATATTAATGAAGAGAGAGCAGCAAAAGCAGCAGAAGTTGTAGAAGATACTGCAGAAGAGACTGTTGAGGAAGCAACAGAAGAGTAAGTCGATTTTATAAGATAACAGGTTTTCTAAATAATATTGATATTACTTTCGTTAAATGGCAGGAAGATAGCATGAAAATATATTTTTAAAGCTATTTATGTCGCCAGCCGAGGGCAGCGAAATGGTTATTAATATTAAAATATTATAAAAACAAATGAATAAAAGTCAGGAAGGATAACTATGCGTTTTTCTATTAAGCATGATATTCCGGGACGTATTCGTATTCATTTTATGCAGGAGCGTATGACTTTTGAACAGGCAGATACGCTCCAGTATTTTCTGGATTGTCTGGATGGTGTAAAACAGGCAAAGGTCTATGAACGTACAGCGGACGCAGTGATCAGTTATACGGAGTCCCGGGAAACGCTGATTGCTGCACTGAGCGCATTTCGGTATGAGAACGTAGATGTTCCAGCTGAAGTGCTTTCTAATTCCGGAAGAGAAATGAATGCGTATTATCAGGAAAAGCTGGTAATGAAAGTGGTATGGCGTTATACCAAGAAACTTTTTGTGCCGGCTCCGATACGGGCAGTGCTGACCACGGTTTCAGCGGTAAAATATATCTGGAAGGGTATTAAGACGTTGTGTAAAGGCAAGCTTGACGTATCTGTACTGGATGCTACATCCATTGGCGTATCTGTCTTCCGCGGAGACTTTAATACCGCAGGATCTGTAATGTTCCTGCTTGGCATTGGAGAGATTCTGGAAGAGTGGACCCATAAAAAATCAGTAGATGATCTTGCAAGGACAATGGCCTTGAATGTAAGCAAAGTATGGGTTGTAAGTGACGGGCAGAATATTCAGGTTCCGGTTTCAGAAGTAAAAGATGGCGATCAGATTGTTGTTACAATGGGCAACATGATTCCGTTTGATGGTATCGTATCTTCTGGCGAGGCGATGGTAAATCAGGCAAGTCTTACAGGTGAATCTGTACCGGTAAGGAAAGCAGAAGAGAGTGCTGTATATGCGGGTACTGTTGTAGAAGAGGGTGAGATTACAATTCTTGTAAAACAGTCCTCCGGCTCCAGCAGATATGAGAAGATCGTGAAGATGATCGAAGAATCTGAGCAGTTCAAATCTGCACTGGAAAGCAAGGCAGAGCACCTTGCAGACCGTCTGGTACCGTATACATTACTGGGAACAGGCCTGACATGGTTGTTTACGAGAAATGTAACCAAAGCGCTTTCCGTGCTTATGGTTGATTTCTCCTGTGCGATGAAACTAGCTATGCCAATCTCTGTATTATCTGCGATCCGTGAGGCAAGTACTTACCAGATTACAGTAAAGGGCGGAAGGTTCCTGGAAGCAATTGCAGAAGCAGATACGATCGTATTTGATAAGACAGGTACACTGACCGAGGCAAAACCGACAGTTGTGGATGTTGTTCCGTTCATTGACCGCAGTGCCGATGATATGCTTCGTGTGGCAGCTTGTCTGGAAGAACATTTCCCTCATTCAATGGCCAAGGCTGTTGTAAATGCAGCAAAGGAAAAAGGCCTGAAACACGAGGAAATGCATACAAAAGTAGAATATATCGTAGCACACGGCATTTCTACAACCGTAGAAGGAAAACGTGCGATTATCGGAAGTTATCACTTTGTATTTGAAGATGAGAACTGTGCAATCCCGGATGGTATGGAAGAGAAATTCAACCAGCTTCCGGAAGAGTGCTCACATCTGTATCTGGCCATTGAAAATCAGCTTGCCGCTGTTATATGTGTAGAAGATCCGCTTCGTAAAGAAGCCGCAGACGTAGTAAAAGCGTTGAAACAGGCTGGTATCGGAAAAGTGGTCATGATGACCGGCGACAGTGACAGAACTGCAAAAGCGATTGCTGCAAGGGTAGGCGTTGATGAGTATTATTCAGAAGTACTTCCGGAGGATAAGGCAAACTTCGTGGATGCAGAACGTCAGGCAGGAAGAAAAGTTATTATGATTGGTGATGGCATCAATGATTCCCCTGCATTGTCAGCAGCAGATGTAGGTATTGCCATCAGTGATGGCGCTGAGATTGCAAGAGAGATCGCTGATATTACTATCAGCGCAGAAGATCTCAATGAGATCTTGATTCTGAAGAATCTGAGTGATCATTTGATGAAGCGCATCCATGGAAATTATCGTTTTATCGTAGGATTTAACACCGCGCTGATCGTACTCGGTGTGTGCGGCATTATACAGCCGACAACATCTGCATTGTTCCACAATACATCAACATTGCTGATCGGACTGAAGAGTATGCAGAATCTGCTTCCGTCATAAAGTAAAATCGGATGGACAGACTATATGAAAGATAAAATCCCAGTACAGATATTGGAAAATGTCTGTACTGGGATTTTTGTATGGAAATTTTCATGGATAGATTTTATGAAAGATAACTATTAAATGTCATAATGTGGCTGATCCAGCTCTGCAGGACGCTCTTTTAATGCATAAGCAAGGTTGATGGCATGATCGGAACAGCGCTCCAGATCAGTTACCATATCCGAGAAGATAACACCGCTGAGTGGGTTGCAGAAGGAATTCATGATTCGTTCTACATGATTATTGATCAGTGACTTCTCATGGTCATCCACATGCTGCTCCAGAAGTTCAATGTCGTCCAGTTTGCTGTAATCCTCGGTCTCGAAGATTTCCAGTGCCAGATACACGGCTTTGACAGTATCATCTGCCATATCCTTTAATTCCCGTGTGGCAACATCGGTCATTTCTGCTTTTTTTGTATTCATCTGTTCCACATATTCCACCATATTTTCAGCATGGTCGGAGAGTCGTTCGATATCGGTAACAGCAATGGTCATCATAGATACCCTTCGCATATTTTCCGGGGAGAGATCCAGAGAACGCAGCTGAACCATAGCTTCAGCGATGGAGTGGTTCAGGATATTGACGCTTTCTTCATGGGAACGTACAGATTCTGCTTTGGCAGAACTGTAATCAAAGAAACAGTCTAATCCGCGTTTTACATTATCAGCAGCGATACGTCCCATGCGACAGATCTCTCTGTGGGTCTGGCTCAAAGCAACGCTTGCCGGTACTTTGGTAAGCTGTGTCATGTAAGCAAGAGAGCGGTCTTTGATCTGCTGATTCTCCTCCGGGCGGATCGGAATGATAATCTCTGTTAATTTTACAAGTTTATTTGCAAATGGAAGTTCAATCAGAACAGCTGCAATTGCAAAAATGGTATGTGTATTGGCGATCTGACGACCGACATCCCCAGGAGACAGGTTCTGGATCAATGTCAGGATTATTGGGAAGATGTTGATCAGCGCAATCAGGATTCCGGCACGGAACAAGTTAAACAGTAGGTTCAGTAAAGCAGAACGTTTACCATTTCTGTTAGCAGTCAGTCCAGCCAGAAGGTTCGGAGTTACGGAACCGATTGCTGCACCAATTACAAGATATACAGCTACGTTGTAGGATAAGATTCCCTGTACGGCAAATGCCTGAAAAATAACCGTTGCAGAAGAA
Organism: uncultured Roseburia sp.; assembly: GCA_905193415.1. GTDB lineage: Bacteria > Bacillota > Clostridia > Lachnospirales > Lachnospiraceae > Brotonthovivens. The sequence continues at coordinate 6,472 of CAJJOP010000009.1, read as the reverse complement.
GAACTCTGCAGCAGGGCAGTAAAGGCGATACCGAACAATACAGCCAGCGCCGGGTTACTTAATGTTCCGAGGAAGGTGGTAAATCCCTCACTCTGGGACAGTGGCTGGATGGCAGTTTTCATCATGGTAATTCCCTGGAACAGCATACCAAATCCCATGATGACAGATCCGACATGCTTGATTAAATTCTGTTTGATAAATAGATACATGACAGCACCGCCAAAGAGCAACAGTGGCGTGAAAGCACTCAGATTGAATGCTGTGATCTGTGCTGTGATCGTGGTACCGATATTGGCACCCATGATAACGCCGATCGCCTGGGTAAGCTTCATCAGACCTGAGTTGACGAAACCGATTACCATGACATCGGTGGCAGATGAACTCTGTACAAGCATTGTCATGCCGAGACCAACCAGAACGGCGACTATCTTATTTTTCGTTGCGTGCTCCAAAATAACCTGGAGATTGTCTCCACAGGCATTTTTAAGTCCGGAAGACATAATTGTCATACCAAAAAGAAAGAGGCCTACGCCTCCCAGCAACGAAAAAACTTCCACTATAGACATATGTTTTTTCCTCCGTTGTTAAAAAGATATAGCTCACATACAGTTCTATCATACCAGTATTTTTTCTGTTTGTCTTTAAAATGTTAAATAAATATTAAAAATAGGTAAATTATAAGAAAATCATGCGCGATTTATAAAAAAATTTGCAAATAATACCAAATTTGTGGAAATCAAGGGAAAAAGGTATACAAATCATGCCCTTTGCAAAATATAAAATTCGTGTTAAACTGGACAAATACAAAGGAGAGTAGAGAATTTGCAGGTTTATATTGATTATTTTACCGGGCACTGGCAGGATTATCTGCTGTTGTTCTGGCAGCATATATATATCAGCGCCTTTGCGGTAGTCATCGCTGTGGCGATTGGCGTTCCCTGCGGCCTTTTGTGCCTGAAACAGCCAAAGATCAAAAAGTTTATCAATACATTTTTCAGTACATTGAGGATCATTCCCAGTTTGGCAATCCTTGTAATATTGATCCCGATTATGGGAATCGGTGTTAAACCGGCGCTTACAGCTCTTGTGGTACTGGCGGTGCCGCCAGTGCTGATACAGACAACCCTTGGATTTTCAAAAGTGCCGTCTTTTATGATGGAAGTGGCGGCAGCCATGGGAATGGATGAGAAAAGAGCATTTTATCAGGTGCAGTTTCCCCTTGCCTTTCCTTATATAATGGGAGGCATTAAAATGGCGGCATCGGAAGTCATTGCCAGCGCGGCACTGGCGGCATATATTGGCAGTGGTGGTCTGGGCGTGCTGATCTATAACGGCATCAGTCTGATGAAGACGGAATATCTGGTCATCGGCGGTGGTTCTGTGGCGGCGCTTACGCTGGTGTGTAATCTGATCCTTGGAAAAATAGAGAGGAAATATTCGTTTCGGTAGTAAGTGTTTATAGTGCCGTTGTTTTATGAAGGAAAAAATGCAATTATGTTGCGAGCTGTTTGAAGGTAAAATGTATTTTCGGAATCTTTTTAACAGATTATTCGAAAGTATGGTTAGATAAAAAATGGAGGATTTTCAAATGAAAAAGAAAATGTTAGCGCTGCTTCTTGCTGCAGTATCCGTGACAGGACTGGTAGGAATGACCGGCTGTCAGGGAAAAGGAACTAAAAACAATGGAAGCAGCAGTCAGGAGGCAGAATCCAACAGCAGTAAAAAAGGTTCTGATAAAGGAACGATCATTGTTGGTTCCAAAGGTTTTACCGAGAACCTGATCTTAAGTGAACTGTATGCGCTGGCTCTGGAAGACGCAGGCTATAAAGTGGATAGACAGTTCGAGGTGTCCAATGCGGTCATTCATGAGTCTCTGTGCGAGGGCGAGATCGATCTGTATCCGGAATACACAGGTGTTGCGTTGATGACGATTCTGGAACAGCCGATGCAGACAGATCCGGAGGAAGTATACACAACCGTGAAAGATATGTATGCACAGAAATATAACCTGAATGTTCTCAATATGTGTCAGGCAAGTGATGGAAATGGTCTTGCAATTCGTGCTGATGTAGCAGAAAAATACGGCATCAAGACAATTTCAGACCTGCAACAGCATGCTTCTGATATCCGTTTTGGAAGTACTTCTGATTTTATGGAACGTGAGGACGGCATGATCGGGCTGGAACGTGTCTATGGCAAATTTGATTTTAAAAGCACAAACAGTTTTGATAATGCTTTAAAATATCAGGTTATGAGCAGCGATGAAGTGGATTGTGTTCCGGGTTATACTACCGATGCACAGCTGAGCAGTGATGAATTTGTGCTTCTGGAAGATGATAAGCAGCTCTGGCCGCCATATAATATTATTCCGGTTGTTCGCCAGGAGATCATTGACCAGTATCCGGAAGTGGCAGAGATCATCAATGCAATCAGTGCAAAACTGGATACGGCGACGATGACTGAGCTGAATGCAAAAGTAGATATTGATAAAGAAGAGTATGACGATGTGGCAGAGGATTTTTATGAGGAAAATATAAAATAAAAGAAATTCTGGAAAGTGGATTTTTGATATTTTATGTTTGGTGTGTATAGAGAAACGTTGATGTTTTTACAGTTTGCCAATTACGAATAAATTTTCAATATATCAGGATAAATGATTAACAGATATTTTATATGGAAGTAATCAGATTTGTATAGAAGGGAGAAATATCTGTTTTTTGTGTTGCAAAGTTAAAATTTAAAAGAAGGAATATTAAAACAAATTAATTTGAGGAAACAGATTGGAAGAGAAGAAGACAGAAAATTGTGTGAATAAAAGACGGAAAGAGCTGATCCGTATTTTCGAAATCCCGGAGATCGGTGTGGAGATCATAGATCAGATTCTGACACCACAGGAGCAGGAGATCCTGCTTCTGCTGGATAAATCGGGAAGCTACAGCAATAGTGAATTGCAAAATATGCTGACCCAAAATGATTTTACGGAAAACGCGAAGGAAGCAGAGTCTGTCGTCAGAGAATTGTTTCGCAGAGGTGTGTTGAACCGGACGGCGGATGGCGAAGATTTTTGTACCGGAACGTTTTACGGAAGACTGGATATTTTTGCCACAGATGAGGTGGAGGCTTATGACAGGCTTTCCCGAGAACAGAAGGAACGACTGGACGAATGGTATTTTGGTGCATATCTGGACTGGATCAACAGTCTGGATGCAGAGCATCCTACAGATGATGAGGTACTTCCGCTGGATGAGGTGCTGGACTGGATCGACAGGAGAGAGGATACGCCATATCTGGCAGATTGTGACTGCCGCAGGCTGATTCAGAACTGTGACAATCCGGTCAATACCTGCATTACTTATCGGACGGCGCCGAATTCCTTTGTGAAACGTGGACTTTTGAAACCGATCACAAAAGAAGAGGTGAAGGAAGTGGTTCGCCGGGCTGATAGACAGGGGCTGATCCATACAGTTAATTCCGGCGGTATCTGCAGCTGCTGCACGGATTGCTGTTATCTGTTCCGGGCAGCGCAGTCAAGGGATAGTGTGGGAGTCTGGCCGGCGGTCACTTATCAGGTTCAGGTAGATAGTGAGAAGTGCGTGAACTGTAAAGCATGCATCGGCCGATGCAGATTTTCTGTCTTGGGCAGTGACGGAGAAAAAATCGTGGCAGATACAAGAAACCATACCTGTGTGGGATGTGGACTGTGTGCAACGGTCTGTCCAACGGATGCATTATCTGTGGAAAAGAGGGAAAAAGAATGGGAGTAGCCGTAGAGTTTTGCGATGTAGTAAAAAGATTTCCCGGCGCAGAGGAAAATGCAGTGGATCATGTAAGTTTTCAGGTAAAAGAGGGCGAGCTGATCACGATATTGGGTACTTCCGGTTGTGGTAAAACCACATTAATGAAAATGGTAAATCGGCTGTACGAACCAACATCAGGAACAATCCGGGTGTTTGGGGAAGATATCATGCAGACGGATGCGGTCAATCTGCGCAGAAAGATTGGTTATGTGATCCAGCAGGTCGGATTGTTTCCGCATATGACGGTCGAAAAAAATATTGCAGTCGTTCCGGAAATCCTTGGATGGGAGGCAGAGAAAATCTCAGAGCGTGTCACAGAGCTTCTGACACTGGTCAATCTGGAACCGGCGACCTATCGAAAGAGATACCCATCGCAGTTGTCCGGAGGACAGCAGCAGCGTGTCGGACTTGCCCGTGCTCTGGCAGCGCATCCATCCATCATGCTTCTGGACGAGCCGTTTGGAGCCATTGATGCCATTAACCGGACAAAGCTGCAGGATGAGCTTTCGGAGATTCATAAAAAAGGCGGGTTGACCTGCCTGTTCGTTACTCATGATGTGACGGAAGCGTTAAAACTGGGCACTCGTATCCTGATTATGAATCAGGGAAAGATACAGCAGTTTGATACACCGCAGAATATTTTACAACATCCGGCCAATGACTATGTAGAGTCCCTTTTAAAATCAGTCATGGAAGGATTGAGCTTTTTTCAATGAGCAGATTTATTATATACACATCCAGACATTATGACAAACTGATCCGTGCATTATTACAGCATCTGGAAATGGTGGGAATTACATTGTTGATCTCTGTCGCATTGGCACTGGTCATTTCGTTGCTGATCATGGAACGGAAAAAACTGACGGAGTGGATTATCCGGGCATGGAGCATGGTCTATGCCATTCCCAGTCTGGCATTATTTGCGCTATTAATACCGGTAACCGGGCTTGGCATGAAGACGGCGATTCTGGTGCTGGTCATTTATAATCAATATATACTGGTAAGAAGTTTTACCCAGGGATTGTGCGGTATGGAACCGGCGGTTTTGGAAGCGGCAGAAGGAATGGGAATGACAAAATGGCAGATTTTTACGAAAGTACGGCTGCCGCTGGCGTTAGATGCTATGGCAGCGGGAATTCATATCGCAATCATTTCAACAATCGGAATCGCAACCATTGGGGCGACCATCGGAGCCGGCGGGCTGGGATCCATCCTGTTTGATGGCATGCGGACACAGAATGCGGTAAAGATTGTATGGGGAACGGTGCTGTCCGTCGCACTGGTGCTGGGAGCCAATGCGGTATTAAAACTGGCAGAGCGCAAGATAAAACAGAAAATATATCATTTGACAGATAATGTATGATATAATGAGCGCAAGAGAGTCAACATACTCGTATGATTGACGAACGGCGAATGCCGGCCATGAACCGTTTTTGTTCATGATATAAGGAAGATATTGAGAGTATTTATAAAGGGGTATAGTATGAACTATAGTGTAATTAAAAAATGTGATATTGCTGATGGACCGGGAGTGAGGGTAACTTTGTTCGTCTCCGGCTGCACCCACCATTGTATGGGATGCTTTCAGCCAGAGACATGGAATTTTTCCTTTGGAAAGCTGTTTGATGAATCCGTGGAACAGGAATTGTTGGATTGTCTGAATCCAGATTATATCCGTGGACTGACACTGCTTGGCGGTGAACCTTTTGAACCGGAAAATCAGAGAGTTCTGGTTCCATTCCTGAAAAAAGTAAGAGAAGCCTGTCCGAAAAAAGACATCTGGTGTTACAGTGGTTATCTCTGGGATGAACTGACTGGAAAAGAGACAGGAAGCGGCAGAGCAAGATGCGAAGTTACAGATGAGATGTTGTCCCTGATTGATGTTCTGGTAGACGGAGAATTTGTATTGGAACAGAAAAATATTTCCCTGAAATTCCGTGGTTCCGAGAACCAGCGGCTGATTGACCTGAGAAAGTCGGAAGAACAGGGAGAAGTTGTACTCTGGGATGAGTAAATTTGTTGACAAGATTTATCTGAAATGATAAGATAAATCTTGTTTTTGCGGATATGGCGGAATTGGCAGACGCGCCAGATTTAGGTTCTGGTGGGAGACCGTGCAGGTTCAAGTCCTGTTATCCGCATAGAAAAAGACGGAAAGCCTTGTAAATACAGGGTTTTCCGTCTTTTTTTCTTTGCTGTGGTACTAAAATGGTACTATTATTTATAATCTTTCTGATAAAGCCGTTCAAGTTTGTCAGATACCTCGCTCTGTTTTGAAGGGAACAGATGGGAGTATATATCCTGTGTTGTAGACACGTTTTCGTGACCAAAGCGTTCCGATACAAGAAAAGCAGAGGACGGATTGAAAACCCCACCTAATTCACAGTATGCATTGAATGCCCTTGCCATTGACAACCCTATAGAGTATGCTCGGTTGGCTTTGGCAGGCGATATGCAGGCATGGGTGGATGCAGAAGATTGTTTAGATGTGTGATAAATCAATCGTGAAAATTTTAGATACCTTATGGATGAATATATGGTAAAATTACTCATATGGCAGCCTTGTTCAAGAGACTATCAAATCAGAATTTGTAAGAATAAAAAGGATAAAGAAATGAGGGTTCAACAATTAAAATATATTTTGAAGGTAGCAGAAGTTGGCTCTATTACCGAAG